>JAHDCF010000004.1:0-114875 GCA_020630015.1 Planktomarina sp.
ACTTGGATTTCGTTGTCGAAGTGTCCGATGTTTCCAACGATGGCCATGTCCTTCATCTCGCGCATATGCTCGATCCGGATGACGTCTTTGTTGCCTGTTGTGGTGATGAAGACGTCTGCTGTGGCAACTTCATCTTCCAGCAGCGTTACTTCAAAACCGTCCATAGCTGCTTGCAATGCACAGATCGGATCCACTTCAGTAACCTTTACGCGTGCACCGGCTCCACGCAAAGATGCTGCGGAGCCTTTGCCAACGTCACCATAACCCATCACAACCGCAACTTTTCCAGCCATCATTGTGTCCGTGGCGCGGCGGATTCCGTCCACCAGGGATTCTTTACAGCCGTATTTGTTGTCGAATTTAGACTTGGTCACACTGTCGTTTACGTTGATCGCTGGGAAGGGCAGTTGACCCTGTTTCACAAGATCATACAAACGGTGAACACCGGTGGTTGTTTCTTCTGAAACGCCTTTGATCTGGTCGCGCATTTTCGTGAACCAACCTGGGCTGGCTTCCATGCGTTTTTTGATCTGAGCTTTGATTACTTCCTCTTCTTCAGAGGTCGGGACTGCGATGATATCTTCACCTGCTTCGGCCCGTGCGCCAAGCAAGATATAAAGCGTTGCATCGCCACCATCGTCCAAAATCATGTTAGGGCCTTCAGGGAACATGAAAGACTTATCCAGATAGTCCCAATGTTCTTCTAAGGTTTGACCTTTGACCGCAAACACCGGTGTTCCACCAGCGGCAATTGCGGCTGCTGCGTGATCTTGTGTTGAGAAAATGTTGCATGAGGCCCAGCGCACATCGGCGCCAAGATGGTTAAGTGTTTCGATCAATACCGCCGTTTGAATGGTCATGTGCAATGACCCAACGATACGCGCGCCTGAAAGCGGTTTACTGTCACCGTATTCATCACGCAGCGCCATCAAGCCTGGCATTTCTGTTTCTGCGATATCCAATTCTTTGCGACCAAAGTCAGCAAGAGAGATGTCTTTTACTGCATAATCCGCCATCGTACTCTCCAAAAAAGATTCCTGCGACCCGTTAAATCAGTTAATGCAAAGTTGCAACGAATACCGCCAAGATATCTTTACCAAGGGACAAACGATGGACCGCAACCTAGAAAACACGTTCACAAACAAAACCTGGGAAAACGTGAGAGGTTCAGAAAGCCGATCTGGCGATGGATCAACGAAAGCCTATACCCAAAAACTGCGGCAGGCTTTGCCAAGGGTTTTTTCATTTCTGAACGTCAAAACGTTTCTTGATGCACCCTGCGGCGATTGGAATTGGATGCAAATGGTTGATCTATCAAATATGCACTATATCGGGATGGATATCGTGGAAGAAATTGTAGACAAAAACCAAAAAAACTTTGGCAACAGTGCGGTGGAATTCAAACATTCCGATATCACGACTGATCCAATCCCGGATGCAGATTTAATGATGGTTCGAGATTGTTTGTTTCACTTAACACATGAACTTTCTTGGTCATTTTTTGAAAACTTTTGCGATTCAAATGTCCCGTTTTTATTGGTCAGCTGCCATGAAAATAAAATTAACACACCCGTTGAACATGTTGCAGATTTCCGACCTTTGAACCTTCGGGTGGCCCCCTTTCACTTTCCACCACCTGCCATTGCGATAAATGATACACCTGATTTTGGAAGCTTTCCGAAACGTATCATGGGAGTTTGGAGCAAAACTGAAATTCAAAACTCGATGACGCGACGTAAAAATGCCTAAGGGAAAAAGAGCATGGCAAAGAATGCTTTCAGGGCGCCGTTTAGACCTTTTGGATCCAACACCTGTTGATATCGAGCTTTCAGATATAGCCCATGGTCTTTCCTTTGTTGCCAGGTGGAATGGCCAAACAAAAGGCGAGTTTGCTTATTCAGTCGCCGAACACTCCGTTCTGGTGGAAAAAATTTTTTCGCATTTTGAAAATAGAGCAAATCCAAAATGGCAGCTGGCCGCCCTTCTTCATGATGCGCCAGAGTATGTCATTGGCGATATGATTTCACCCGTGAAGGCAGCTGTTGGAAGCGATTATCAAAAGCTTGATGAGCGGTTAACAGCTGCAATTCATATTCGCTTTGGCCTTCCCGCAGAAATTCCAACGCAAATAAAGGCAAAAATCAAAAAAGCAGACAAGCTAAGCGCTTGGTTGGAGGCTCAAATGATCGCTGGTTTTTCACTTGAAGAAGCGAATTCAATCTTTGGCAAACACGATGAAAGCTATTTTGAAATTTTCCCAATAGAATTGAGATCCCCTTTGGAAAGCCGTGATAGCTATGTTCAAAGATGTCAGACTCTTTTGAAGAAATTTGGTGAATGAAATGGGCTATTACGACAACGTTAATCCGACTCTTTTGTCACTTGCCGATGTTACCGCAAGTACGGTTTTGGAAATTGGATGTGGCGCAGGAAGTTTTGCACGTGCTTATAAGGCCCGAAACCCTGGCGCATATTATGTTGGCATTGAATATGTTCAGTCTGAGGCTGACCAAGCCAAGCATCATCTTGATGGCGTATTGTGCGCCAACGTTGAAGAAGACGAAACTTTCCATAGCTTGGACAAGCTTTTGGACGGGCGATCAATTGATCTTTTGATTATTGGCGATGTGCTTGAACACCTTTGGCAACCTGAAAAAGTTTTGCGAAACATTCACGAAAGAATGTCCCCAAATGGGCGCGCAGAGATTTGCATGCCCAACATTGCGCATTGGTCAACACTTATGCGCTTGTTGAAGGGTGATTGGACGTATGCTGACAACGGTTTGATGGATCGAACGCATATGCGTTTCTATACAAGAGATACAACACGAAAACTTTTGGAAGACACCGGTTGGACCGTTAATTTTGAACAGCCCCGAACCTTCAACAGGGATCGTGGAATAGCGCATGCGAAAGCCTTTGCTAAAATATCAAAGGAACTGAATTTTGATCCTAATGTTGCAGCCCAGAACATGTTGCCATTGCAATGGGTTTTTTCTGCAACGAAATCAGAAAACCCCAAGCCCATATCAATCAAGGCAATTGGGATTGGAACCAAAATTGATGCACTATCTAAAATAAGACTGATGCAACCACTTAACGTTCTTAAAAATAGTGGGGAATTTACCCCCAACATTTCGATAGCTAATTTTGATAGTATTCCTGATGGTGACCCTGGTATTTTCCTTACCTATCGGCTGCACCCTGAAAGTAACGAGAGAAGAGAGCATATAAATCAAAAATGCCGCGAAGGTTGGCTTTTTATCCATGATGTTGACGATCATCCGGAATACCTGGCCGGACAAAAGAAAAACGATTTTTGGTCCATCAAATCTGCACATGCCATCACCGTTTCAACGGATGCGTTGGCTCAGGTTTGTAAAAAATGGAATCCGAATGTCTTCGTTGTAAACAATCAAATACCTTTCACCAGCGACGATGAAGATGTCGAAAAATCGGCTCAAAAAAAGCCAATCCTTTTCTTTGGTGCACTTAATCGAGAGGAGGAATGGAAGTCTGAATGCGCCGATATTGTTGATTTTCTAATCAAACGCAAAGAAGACATATCTTGTAGTATTGTTCATGAGCCAAGCCTATTTAAGGCCTTGAACAATAAGGCAGATGCAGTTTTTCACCCCACCCAAACATATGAAAACTTTATAAACTTGTTGGCACAATCTGATTTTGCATTGCTTCCACTTTTCGAAAACGAATTCAATGAGTGCAAATCAGATTTGAAAGTAATTGAATGCCTTGCCCATGGTGTTATCCCCATCTGTTCTTCCTATACTGCACAACAAACGAGCGTTCCCAGAAAGTTTCTTACTGTCGTAGGCGACTCCAAGGGTTGGACGGGTGCTTTGAACGACCTTCTTAAAGACCCTATTAAGGTGAAAAAACAAAAATTTGCTGGTTTAGAGTATATTCGTAAGAACCGCATGTGGTCACATCACGGAACACAACTTGCGAACCTATACACAGACCTTTTCAAAAACCAATCAGAACTTGAAAAAGAACGTTTGAAACGTTTAGCGGGGTGAACGCTTTGCCAAGATCCTTTGCAAAGTTCGCCGGTGCATACTCAACCGTCTTGCGGTTTCTGAAACATTGCGATCGCATAGTTCATAAACTCTTTGAATATGTTCCCATCGCACGCGATCCGCTGACATTGGATTTTCTGGTGGCGGTGGAAGTTCATCTTCTGAGACAAGCAAAGCGTTCATAATGTCGGTTGCATCGGCAGGCTTTGATAAATAATCTGTAGCGCCAATTTTTACAGCAGCGACCGCCGTTGCGATCGCACCATATCCGGTAAGAACAACAACACGACAATCAGGCCGCTTATTTCGCAAAACCTCGACAACATCTAAGCCGTTTCCATCCCCAAGTCTTAAGTCGACAACCGCATATGCGGGTGGCCGCGCTGTAGCAATCGCTTTCCCTGCCGCAACTGAGCCTGCTTGTTCAACCTGAAACCCACGTTTTTCCATCGCCTTTGCCAATCGGCGCAGGAATGGCTCGTCATCATCCAAAAGAAGAAGACTGGGATCGGATCCTATTGATTTAACCAATTCTGACATACCCAATAATATGGTCTTTTTTTGTGTCCCGGCAACTCGAGATTTCTATGAAGCGGCATTCATGAAACAACTTATCCTTTCCGCAAGATTATCAGGTGAAACATCATTCCTGAAAAAATCCACAAATCCGTGTTCAGGCATCATAAAATACGTAAAGGTAGAGTGATCCATGATATAGAAATCGGGATCATCACTTGGCTGTTTTTTGTAATAAACCTTATAGGCGCGGGTGACCTTCGCAATTTGTTCTGGGGATCCCGATAGTCCGATCATATCTGGATGATGGGCTTGTGCGTATTCGGCAGCAAATTGTGGAGTATCTCTTTCAGGATCAACCGAAATAAATACAGACCCAACATCAAGGTTATTATCACTCAAGATGTCAATTGCGGTTGCATTTCGGGCAACATCAAAAGGGCAGACGTCAGGACAAAACGAATAACCAAAATAAATCAATGTTGGTTTGGTAATTACATCCTGTTCGGTTCTAAAATTTCCGTTTTCATCCAAAAGCTCAAACGGTCCCCCTATCGCACCACCTGCGACCGATCCTTCGGTGCAACTTGCAAAATCATTTTGGGGGCGGAAGATTTCCGTAAAAACATAACTTGCAACTAATACCGCACAGGTCGCAGTTGTCGCTAATATCGCTAATTTTCCAGTCGCCATGTTACCCCACTTCGATTTTGCGTTATCTCATATCCCAACTTATGGTCGACATGCATCACGGCAACAATCACAGGAGCGTGTAAAATTGTCTCAATCCGGTGTGGGATACATTGATCAAACCGCGCGAAGTAACTGGATCAGGCTTCGTACACTGGTTTTAGTGCGTTGGTTTGCAATCGCTGGGCAAAGCCTAGCATTGCTATTTGGGTGGCTTGTTTTCGACCTTCAACTGCCAATCTTGTTTTGTACCCTCATCATTGGGTTTTCGGTTCTTTTAAATGTATTTTCCACTGTCTTCTTTCCTGACAACCGCCGTTTAACCGAAATTGAAGCCGCGGGTGTTTTACAATTTGATATTTTGCAACTTTGCATTTTGCTTTCTTTGACCGGAGGAATAGATAATCCCTTCGCATTGCTTGTTCTTGCACCAGTCACGATTGCAGCTTCTGTTCTACCTTCTCGTCTAGCGTTCTTATTAGGTGCGGTTGCGATCATTTTGATCACTTTGATTTCGTTCATTCACATTCCTTTGCAAACAGTGGATGGACGTATTTTGAGCATGCCAACAATTTTTGAATTCGGATTATGGTCGGCAATCGTGATTGGGATAAGCTTTATCGCCCTTTACACCCGCCGAGTAACTGCTGAACTGACTTCAATGTCAGAGGCTTTACTGGCAACCCAAATGGCTTTGGCCAGGGAACAAAAATTAACCGATTTGGGGGGGGTTGTTGCCGCAACAGCGCATGAACTTGGAACGCCGCTGGCTACTATAAAGCTGGTAAGCTCTGAGCTCATTGAAGACTCTTTAGACAACAATGACTTAAAGTCTGACCTGACACTCATCCGAGAACAAGCTGAGCGATGCGGAAAAATACTACAATCTATGGGTCGCGCAGGAAAGGATGATGTTCATATGAGGTCTGCACCTTGGCTTGCTGTAGTGGAAGAAGCAGCCGAACCGCACATAAGCCGCGGCATTGATGTTTCATTTGAAACCGATCCTGAAAATCCAGGTTCAATCCCGAATGTCAAACGCAAACCAGAAGTTATTCATGGTATTCGGAACATCGTGCAAAATGCTGTTGATTTCGCGAATACCAATGTTGTCATCAATGTTGGTTGGACGGAAAAAAAGCTTTTCTTAAAGATAATGGACGATGGCAACGGTTATTCCCCCCAAGTGATCCATCGCCTAGGTGATCCATTTGTGCGCCAACGAAGCCCAGAAAATAATCCAGATCAAAGGCCTGCATACGAAGGAATGGGTCTCGGCCTTTTCATCGCAAAAACTCTGTTGGAAAGATCTGGTGCCGTCATCACATTCGGAAATAATAAGTCAATTCGAAAAAAGGGCGCTGTGGTGGATATGGTCTGGAAAAGAAGTGATTTAGAGGTAAGCGGCGCGACCTCTGCAACCAATCCTTTGGTGATCGAAGCCTGATCCGTTAATCCAAAATTAAACTATCAGTTCCCACTCTGCTGTTAAGACGGGGGGGTATTATGAGCGGCGAACTGATTTCATTTTTAACTGCTTTCATTGGCGTCGCAGCTTTTGGTATATTTATCTTCAATCCTAAGAAAGGCACTTTCGAGAGTGAAGTTCAGGCAAAAACTGAGACTTCGCCTGAAAGTCAACTCGGTGAGGCAAGCCCGTATCCAATCTTAATTCTTAAAAACAACGGCGAGAAAAAATGGAGCAATTCATCAGCCGAAAAATATGCATTCGATTCTTGGCCCATAGAGGTTTTGATTTCAAAAAATGAAAAGCTGTCCATTCGTGCGCCGCTAAAAGATTTTGAGGGGAATCAAAGTTGGTTTCGTTTTGAAAAGATGGATTTACGCGGCCATAAAGCCGTGTTTGCAACGCCCGCTGATTTTGAAATTGCTGCGGAGGACTCCCGGCGTGATTTTGTAATGACTTTGACAAAAACGTTTGCACAGCTTTCAACAGGATTAGCCATTTTTGATAAAAACCGTCATCTAGTTTTGTTCAACCCAGCGCTGCTCAATCTTACCAACACATCGTTCAAAGAATTGTCCAAAAGACCCTCGCTTTCCGCTTTCCTTGACCTTTTGCGAAGGGGTGGAGTTGTACCAGAACCCAAAAACTATTCTCATTGGCGAAACAAACTCGCCAATCTAGAAATCGATGCGCAGGGTGAAGCCTATTCAGAATGCTGGTCACTCTCATCTGGTGAAACATACAAAATCACGGGTCGACCCCATCCAGATGGATCCATCGCGATTTTATTCGAAGACGTCAGCAAAGAGGTAAAAACCGCTCGAAATTACAATCGCCAAGTCTTGAAGTACCGAGACATAGGTAAACACAGCTCCCTACCTTTCGTGGTTTTTTCTGCTGATTTCACCGTTAGTTTTGCAAATGATGCTTACTCAAAATTCTGGGGGCAATCCTTTGAAAGTACCTTTGCATCAGTAAGCATTCAGGACTGCGTAAAGGTTTGGAAAAAGAAAACCCATACTGCAGAAGCATGGGCGAAAATCGAAGATTTCATCCGTGACGGATCACAGTCCCAAAGTTTTGAGACAGATCTGTCAATGTCCAACGGTGAAAATATGAAAGTCAAAATTCGGCGACTTCCTTATCGAAGAACTCAGGTTGAATTTTTTCAATCCAGCCTAATTAGTTTTGCTGAAGAGCCTTTGTTCGTGAATTGTATCAATTCAGCTTGATGAAGGCTCGATCCTCAGTATCTTAACGCGGATGCGAGCAGAATTACTTGAACTAGTGCGTCTTTCAGAAAATGACGTGATCAAAGTTGGTGCACAACTTTCCAAAAAGCTAAGGAAAGGCGATTGCATTTGCTTATCAGGAGATATCGGCGCTGGAAAATCTGTGCTTTGCAGATCCATCATTCAAAGTCTTCAAATCACACCTGAAGAAGTGCCATCCCCGACCTTCACAATTGTTCAAACATATCCCTGCAAAGAGTTTGAAATTTGGCATTGCGACCTTTATCGGCTCGGATCATCAGATCAACTTTTCGAGTTAGGCTTAGACGACGCCTTGGAAACTGAAGTATGTCTAATCGAGTGGCCAGATCGCTTGGGACCATATGCGCCCAAATCATCCCTTTGGATTGATATAGAAATAGATAACAGTTCAAGAACGTTGCGCTTTCAAGCCAGTGATACGAATAATTGGAAAAAACGCTTGGAGAATATCAAGTGACAAGAATTGACGAAATTCAGAATTTTATCTCAGACACATCTTGGGCAAGTGCAGAAATCAAACTTTTGGCTGGGGATGCGTCTAGCCGGAAATATGTTCGCCTTGAAGATTCCAGTGGTGGTTCAGCCGTTGTGATGGATGCGCCAATCGAAGCAGGAAATGACATTAAACCCTTTTTGAATATCGCCAATTTTCTAAGTTCAAACGGCCTGAACGCCCCGGTAATCTGGAAAAGCGACGTTTCAAATGGCTTCATATTAATGGAAGACTTTGGGGATACTCTTTTTGACCGTGTTATCAAAGATGATCCCACATCTGAGATTACACTCTATCAATCTGCTATTGAGTCATTGGATAAGCTTTCAAAAATCTCAGCGCCGGTTGATGCCCCTCAATACGGTATTTCGGAAATGGCCGAAGCATCTGGTTTAGTCTCGATTTGGTATGCTCAAGGAAAGGATCCAGCTCAAGTTTCTAATGCTATGCGATCTGCTTTAAGCGGTTTGGATTGGTCCAAATCGTGTTTGGTATTACGCGACTTCCATGCACAGAACTTGGTTTGGTGTGAAGGTCGAATTGGGATTGATCGGGTGGGTTTATTGGATTTTCAGGATGCCGGGATTGGGCACCCGCTTTATGATGCCGTCTCTCTTATCCATGACATTAGGCGGGACGTTTCGCCAAGTGTCGCTAATGAATTGAAAAGCTCTTTGGCAAAAAAATACTCTTCGATTGAAGAGTTTGATCTTGCGTTCGCTACTCTTAGTGCGCAACGCAATTTACGTATATTAGGTGTATTTGCTCGACTATGCTGGCGAGACTCAAAGCCAGACTATATCGACTACATCCCCAAGGTTTGGAACATACTTCAGCAAGACCTAAGCCACCCGAAATTGGCGCAGTTGAACCGGATCGTTAAAGAAACATTGCCGATCCCTACGGTAGAATATCAAGAAGAATTGAGGCGCCTGTGCGGAAAACACCAAGCGAATGCATGATCTTTGCGGCCGGTTTTGGCACACGTATGCGCCCGCTCACGAATGACCGACCAAAGCCATTAATTGAAGTGGCAGGAACAACATTGCTTGATCATACTATCACGATGGCGCGACAATCAGTTATCGAAAGCATAGTTGTGAACGCGCACTACAAAAGTGAGCAAATTGTTGATCACCTTTCTTCAGCCCCAAACACGACGGTTGTAGTTGAAAACCCAATACTAGACACAGGTGGTGGATTAAAAAACGCCGGAAGCAATTTCAAAAACGATTTCATTTTCACCTCAAACAGTGACAATGTATGGGTTGGAAAAAATCCATTTGATGTATTGAAAAATGCTTGGAACCCAAATCAATCTGCAACTCTTCTGTGTGCCCCAATAGCCCTTGTTCAGGGTCGAAATGGCACAGGTGATTTTGACATAGACACTGATGGTCGTATTGTCCGAGGGAAAGATTTTGTTTTTTTGGGGGTTCAAATTATTTCTCGCCGCTTTGTAGATTCTGTTTCAGAAATGGTGTTCTCCCTGAACACGGTTTGGGACAGCATGATCGAGACGGGATCCCTGTTTGGCGCGGTTTATGAGGATGTTTGGTGTGACGTTGGGCGGCCAGAAAACATCCCGATCGCTGAAGAGTTGCTTGGAGATCGCCGTGTTTGAACCGATTGATCACCCAAGGGTTTTTGGTGTCCCGCTGGGTGTCGATTTTTCTCAAGCCGTGGTTGAGGGGCTGAATGATCAAATTTCAGATCCAATCACAAAGGCGAAAAGCACCTTGCTGGTTAATACGCGCCGCATGCAAAGGCGAATGACTCGGTTACTGCAAGAACAACCTGCAAATCTTCATCCCAAAATTCGTTTGATGACTGATCTGCACCTGTCAAACGAGTTGATCACGTTCACCCCCACAAGGACACCTTTTGAAAATCGAATTTCACTGTTTCCGCTTGTTAAAAAGCTCTTGGAAAGCAGGCCTTGGTTGGCGCCTCTGTCAGCCACCTATGATTTAACCAACAGCCTTTCGGAACTGTTTGAAGAAATGCTTGTTGAGGGGGTGACATTTGATGATTTGGACGGATTGGATGTCAGTAAATTTTCAGATCACTGGGCGGATTCGCTTAAGTTTTTGGAAATTGCTGCAAAAGTCTTTGAAGCATCAGAAGGTGTCGACCTAAACGCTGCACAAAGAAATGCAGTGATTAACCTCAAAAATTACTGGAAAATCAATCCACCAAAAAACCCGGTGATCGCTGCAGGTTCAACAGGATCGCGTGGGTCAACTTCAATTCTTCTTCAAGAAATTGCCAAGCTCCCAAATGGTGCAATCATCTTGCCCGGTTTTGATTTTGATCTTCCAAATAGCGTTTGGGAGGGCTTGGGTGAAAGAGGCGTCCAAGAAGATCATCCCCAATTCAGATTCGCAGTGCTTTTAAAAAAGCTGGGAGTGAAGAAATCTCAAGTAGTGCGGTGGTCTGATCACGAAGAAAACAATCAATTCAGAAACAAACTTATTTCGCTGGCTTTGCGCCCAGCGCCAATTACACATCAATGGCTGAATGATGGGCCCAAGCTGAGAAAGAGTTTAGAAGATGCCACTTCCAAATTAAGCTGGCTTGAGGCATCTGACAAAAGACAAGAGGCGGAAACAATAGCATACAGATTGCGGAAATCTGCATCAGACGGCCAAACAGCCGCCATTATTACACCTGACAGAATGCTTACCCGGCGCATCGCAACCATTCTTTCGAAATGGGGTATAAACGTCGATGATAGCGCCGGAATCCCTCTGCCACTAAGCCCACCGGGGCGTCTTGTTTTACAAATTGTCGACAATTGGAATTCAAATCCAAAAGTAGACAAGCTCATCTCGTTGTTAAAACATCCCCTCACTCACGCCACCGAAGGGCGCGGACCGCACCTTAAAAACACGCGGGATTTTGAACTTGCTGTCAGATCTGGACGGGTTCATTTCATCGATACTGAAAGTCTGTCCAATTGGGCTAATGAACATGATGAATTGGTGCATTGGTCGGAATGGGTACGAAGATACTTTAGTCAGGTTGAAAATACCCATCAGACCCTTGAAGAGTGGGTTTCCAACTTGGTTGAAACAACCAATCGCATTTCAGAGGGCATTTTTCCAAAGCCTTCAGAAGTTTGGAATTCCGAAGACGGTTCTTCGGTTTTTAATTGTTTGGAGCAAATTCGACAAGCGTCAGACACAGAGACCCTTATTCACCAAAGGGATTTTTTTTCAATCTTACGCCACGCCTTAAACGATGGCGAAACACGAAACGAAAAAGCGACCGATTCTAAGGTAATCATTTTGGGAACGCTTGAAGCACGCGTTCAATCTGCTGATTTGGTGATCCTTGCCAGTTTAAACGAAGGCGTTTGGCCAGAGTCAGTTCAACAAGATCCATGGTTAAATCGATCAATGCGCGCGCAGGCGGGGCTTTTGTTACCTGAAAGAAAGATTGGTCTTGCTGCTCATGATTTTCAGCAAGCAATCGCAGGAAAAGAGGTTTGGATCTCCCGATCTCTGCGATCTGAGGATGCACAAACGGTGCCATCTCGATGGATAAACCGAATTGAAAACTTGCTTGGTGGATTAGGAGAAGAGGGTAAAAGTGCACTTCGTGAGATGAAGGAAAGAGCAAAGCTTTGGACAAGAATTTCATCGGAATTTGAAAAACCAATTCAAGCAAATTCATTCCAGCGACCCGCACCTGCACCACCCACTGTGGCGCGCCCAAAATCCCTATCAGTTACAAGGGTCAAGACACTAATCCGAGATCCGTATGCCATTTACGCTCAATACATCTTGGGTCTGAAAACATTAGATCCTGTTGGCTTGCCTCCCGGACCTGCATTGCGTGGGATAATATTTCATAAGGCTTTGCATGATTTTTTTGAGGATCCGGAATCCCAACGCTCATCAAAAACGTTGCTGGAAATCGTGGACAGGGAGCTGGAAAAAAGCATATCATCAATTGCAGTACGCAAGCTTTGGCGGGCACGAGCCGAAAAATTTGCCGGATGGTTTGTATCAAAGGAAAATGCAAAAAATTCGAAACCAATTGCCTGCGCACTTGAACAAACGGGTGAACTATACATCCCTAGTATCGATTTTCTTTTAACTGGCACCGTTGATCGGATTGATATCCTGGAAAATGGATGGATAGACATATTTGACTATAAATCTGGGCTTGCACCAAGGCCAAAGGAACAGAAACACTTTGATAAGCAACTCCCACTACTTAGGGAAATGGCAATGCGAGGTGCTTTCAAGGGAGTCGTGCCGAAAGCAGTACAAAAGGCCGCTTATATTCAACTTTCAGAACCATATGGCGAAATCCCGTCCGCCGATCATGAAGAATCTTTTTGGTCAGATTTTTTGAAGCTGTTGGAAATTATGAAGAATCCGAAATTTGGATTCACCGCGCGCCGCGCAATGCTCACCACAAACCAAACCTCACCATATGATCATCTTTCCCGATATGGGGAATGGGAACTCACTCAAAGAGCCAATCCCGAGGTTTTTGAATGATCAAGGAATTGCACCCCGCCTCTATGGCCCAAATAAAGGCCGGCAATCCAAAGTTATCCACTTGGCTTTCGGCCAATGCTGGCTCTGGCAAAACGCGTGTATTGACCGATCGCGTTGCTCGGCTTCTTTTGTCAGGTGTGGCGCCCCAGCATATTTTGTGTCTGACATATACCAAAGCAGCAGCCACCGAGATGCAAAACAGATTGTTTCAGCTTCTTGGAAATTGGACCATGCTGCCTGCAAACGACCTGCGAAAAAGGCTCAACCTCTTGGGTGAGTCCTCTTCTCTATCTGACGAAGAAATAAACCACGCACGAACTTTGTTTGCCCAAGCCATTGAGGCGCCCGGCGGTTTGAAAATTCAGACAATCCACTCTTTCTGTTCAAGCATCCTTCGTCAGTTTCCATTGGAAGCAGGTGTAAGCCCACAGTTCACCGAAATTGATGAAACCAAACAAACCGAAGTTTGGAATGAAATTGTCGAAGACATGGCATCTGAATGTGAACTTTTTGATGATGTTTTGCCCTATTTGAATGAAGCCAATCTTGAATCTTTAATTCAAGAAATCACCCACAAATCAGAGCACTTTAATTCCGATATTGATCTGCGTGATATCTGGCGTGGTTTGGGCCTTCGAACGAACGCATCCGCAAATGATTTGATTACCGAATGCATGGGCCAAGACGATCCCGAAATGCTGGGATCACTAAAAGACCTTTTGCTGACCTCTGACAAATCAACAGATATCAAGTTGGGTAACATTCTTTCAGAAATCAATTTCAAATCCGTCGATGCGAGTGTTTTACCCGTTCTGGAAAAGATATTTCTTGTTCAAAAAGATGGACGGGCAAAAATAGGTAAAATTCCAACCAAAGACTTGCGGGCAACGTTTCCATTTGCCGAACAACTTGATGCATTGATGCTTCGGGTGGCTGCATGTCGGCAAAATCGATTGTCCATAGAAGTTGCCCAAAAGACTGAAATAGTCACAAAGTTTGCAAAAGAATTTCTCAAACGCTTTGAGAACAAAAAAACCATCAATGGGTTTTTGGACTTTAACGATCTTATTCTGAAAACACGGAACCTTCTTTCAAATCCATCTGTTGCGTCTTGGGTATTGTACAAGCTGGATGGAGGGATCGATCATATCCTTGTGGATGAGGCTCAAGATACAAGCCCGGATCAATGGAAAATCATATCCTTACTGGCAGAGGAATTCACTTCGGGTCAGGGTGCCCACGACAACCCGGATCGCACAATATTTGTGGTCGGGGATAAAAAGCAGTCGATCTATTCTTTTCAGGGCGCAGATCCTTCTGGCTTTGATCAGATGTGTGATTATTTCGAAGACCGGCTATCCCATATGGACAAGCCTTTTCAAGCAACTCGTTTAAAACACTCCTTTCGATCTTCAAAAGCGGTTTTGGAGTTTACAGACATTGTTTTTAATTCTTCTTCCAACGGGCTTTTTGAAAGACCGAGTCACATAGAATTTAAAACCAAACTTCCAGGTCGAGTGGATATGTGGCCAAGCTTTGAACACTCTGAAATCGAAGAAGAGCCTTTGCCTTGGACCAGCCCGGTGGATGAAGTTTCGCCTGAACATCCAGATAAAGCACTTGCTGAATCGATCGCAAATGAAATCAAAAGGATGATCAACGAAGATCATATCTTTGAAGCCGATGCAGAAGAAAATATTTCAAAAAGAAGAATTACTGCGGGTGATTTTTTGATCCTTGTTCGCGGTCGAAAAACACGACTATTCCGAGAACTTCACCGCGCTTGCAAGGCATCTGGTATTGCGCTTGCGGGCGCGGATAGGCTGATGATCACCGCTGAACTTGCCGTAAAAGATATCCTATCCATCTTGAAATTTGTCGCCACGCCAGAAGATTCATTGGCCCTTGCAGAGGCATTGAAATCGCCGGTTTTTGGCTGGTCAGAAAAAATGTTGTACGATTTGGCGCATGCCAGGTCTTCCAAGTTTTTGTGGCGTGAGCTTGAAAAAAGATCGGCCGATTTTCCCGAAACGCACCATTCCTTACGTACACTTAGGGATATGTCAGATTTCGAACGGCCATTTGAATTGATCCAATACATTTTGGTTAATTTAGAAGGGAGGCGAAAGCTGCTGGGAAGATTGGGACCAGAAGCGGAAGAAGCAATTGATGGCCTTCTTAATCAGTCGCTGTTGTACGAAGCGGGCGCGATACCTAGCCTCACTGATTTCTTAGTTTGGATTTCCAAAGACCAGCAAGAAATTAAAAGACAACTAGACGGAGATCAAAACCAAGTTCGCATCATGACGATACACGGCGCAAAGGGCCTTGAAGCACCCATTGTCATTTTGCCTGACACAAGTGCAAAGCGCGAACAGATGCGAAGTGGTTTTGCGATGCTTGATGAGCAATTGTTCTGGATGCCAAAATCCAACGAAATGCCTGATATACTGCAGCGCGCTAAAGATGACTTGTTGAAGAAAGAAGCGGAAGAGGCAGATCGTTTGCTTTACGTTGCCTTAACAAGAGCTGAATCATGGTTGATCATTGCAGAGTCTAGCAAAAAAAGCGCGTCATCTGAATCTTGGTATGAACGGCTAACATCAAGCTTGTTGAAATTAAAAACAAAAAACATAGAAACTGAACATGGTACGGTATTCAGATATGAGCCAATTCCTTGGGACTCCGGCACAAATATTTTAGATAAAGTTGAGCCCCAGGAATTGATCGCAATTGAAACCCCAACCTTCGAAAACAGTATTCCCCCCTCACGCCAAGTGCCGACTGTTGTTTCCCCATCAAAGCTACCGGGGGAAAAGATTGTTCCTGGCGAATATACAGAAGGTGATGTGGAATCGCTTGAACACGGTACGATGGTTCACAGGATGCTAGAAATATTCCCGTCTCATCCCCAGAATGATTGGCGGCAAATTTCAAAGCGCCTTTTTAAAGACTGCCCTGAAAGTGCGTTTGATGAAGCCTCTTCAACCTTGACCGCACCCCACCTTCAACATGTTTTCTCAGAAGAATCTTTGGCAGAGGTCGATCTGTCAGCCCAGATAGATCAGCTGAATTCAGCAACAATCTATGGCTCGATTGATCGTCTTATGCTTTCTGAAGAACGGGTTTTGGCAATTGATTTCAAAACAAACCGGAATGTTCCAGTTAATGCAGAAAACGTGCCGATTGGCCTGCTTAGGCAAATGGGGGCATATGCGGCTGCTCTTGAAAAAGTTTTTCCGGGCAAAACCATTGAAACTGCAATTTTGTGGACAAAGTCCGCAAAGCTTATGCCGCTTCCGCACCATATCGTGATGGAGGCGCTGCAAACCACCCCAAGTTCTTGACGGAGAAAACGACGATGCCTAGGTGTTAAACAACTAAAAATCAGCTGGAGAATACCAATGGCTACAATCCCCGTAACAGACGCCACATTCGAAGAAGAAGTTAAATCATCCGACCTGCCGGTTGTTGTTGATTTTTGGGCCCCTTGGTGTGGCCCGTGTAAGCAGATCGGCCCAGCGCTTGAAGAAATTTCAGAGGAAATGGGCGGAAAAGTCAAAGTGGTTAAAATCGATGTTGATGAGAATCCATCAGCAGCAGCCGCATTGGGCGTCCGCGGAATTCCTGCTCTTTTCGTTTTCAAAGATGGTGAAGTGGTTTCAAACAAGACAGGTGCCGCACCCAAAGCATCTTTACAAAGCTGGATCGAAAGCGCGATTTAATTTGTGTAGAATGGAATCGGCGCCCCTCTTTTGGGGCGCCTTTTTTTGTTTAAGTTAATTGAAAATCAGATTTGAACTGTCAGTTAAATTTTGTCGGAGCTTCGTAAATGACAAACCCCAAATTTCCAGGTTGGCACGGAACCACGATTATTGGTGTTCGAAAAGGCAATGAGGTTGTCATTGCTGGTGATGGACAAGTCAGCCTTGGTCAAACAGTCATTAAAGGAACCGCGAAAAAAGTTCGTCGTTTGTCACCCGGTGGAAATGACGTTCTGGTCGGTTTCGCGGGTTCAACTGCAGATGCATTCACGCTTTTGGAACGGCTTGAGGCAAAACTCGAAGCAACACCCGGACAACTTGCCCGCGCCAGTGTAGAGCTGGCCAAAGATTGGCGGACCGACAAATATCTTCAAAAACTCGAAGCAATGCTTATCGTCACCGATGGTTCAGAGCTTTTAATCATCACCGGTGCAGGGGATGTTCTAGAACCTGAGCATGGTATTGCAGCCATCGGTTCTGGAGGGAATTTTGCCCTCGCAGCGGCTCGTGGAATGATTGATAGCAAAAAAGATGCAGAGTCCATAGCACGTGAAGCCATGCAAATCGCTGCGGATATTTGCGTTTATACAAACGGCAACTTAACAGTAGAAAAGATCACAAAATGACTGATTTAACTCCTCGTGAAATCGTATCTGAGCTTGATCGTCACATTGTTGGTCAATCCGAGGCAAAGCGGGCTGTTGCTGTTGCCCTTCGAAACAGATGGCGTAGAAAACAGCTTCCTTCTGAAATTCGCGACGAAGTTTATCCTAAAAATATTCTTATGATCGGCCCAACTGGTGTCGGCAAAACAGAGATAAGTCGGCGTTTGGCAAAACTTGCCAGCGCACCGTTTCTTAAGGTTGAGGCCACAAAATTTACTGAAGTGGGTTATGTTGGGCGCGATGTCGAACAGATTGTTCGTGATTTGGTTGATGCAGCCATAATAATGATACGCGAAACAATGCGCGAAAATGTGAAAACCAAAGCACGCGAAGCGGCTGAAGAACGTGTTATCACAGCAATCGCTGGCGAAGATGCGCGCTCAGGAACGCGCGAAATGTTTCGCAAGAAACTTCATAAAGGCGAGCTTGATGAAACGGAAATAGAGCTTGAGGTGGAAGAAGCATCCAACGCAATGCCTATGTTCGACATACCCGGCCAACCCGGCAGTCAAATGGGCATGATGAACCTCGGTGAAATGTTTGGAAAGGCGTTTGGCGGCCGTAAAGTAAAAAAACGACTTTCGGTTGCAGAAAGCTATGATGTCTTGATGAACGAGGAGGCTGACAAACTTCTTGATGATGAGGCAGTTACAAAATCCGCTCTCGAAGCGGTCGAAGAAAATGGAATCGTTTTCTTGGATGAGATCGATAAAGTGTGTGCAAGATCAGATGCCCGAGGTGCAGACGTTAGCCGAGAAGGCGTTCAACGAGATCTTCTTCCACTAATTGAGGGAACAACCGTTTCAACAAAACATGGACCCGTTAAAACCGACCACATCCTGTTTATTGCATCTGGTGCTTTTCATGTGGCCAAGCCATCCGATCTTTTGCCGGAACTTCAAGGAAGACTGCCAATTCGTGTCGAACTTCGCAACCTAACGGAAGATGACTTCATAAGAATTTTGTCAGAAACGGAAAATGCTCTTACCCTTCAATATTCAGCCCTGATGGGAACTGAAGATGTAAGCGTGACGTTTTCTGAAGACGGTATAAAGGCGGTTGCGCACGCGGCCGCACAGGTAAACCAAACTGTTGAAAATATTGGTGCTCGCCGATTGTACACGGTGATGGAGCGTGTGTTTGAGGAACTTTCATTTGTTGCACCGGATCAATCTGGCCAATCGGTCACGATCGATAAGGCGTATGTGAATGAACGTCTTGAAAAGCTCACTGGATCTGCCGATCTCAGCAGATACGTGCTTTAGGGTTGTTAAATTTCTTGTTCCGATCAAAAAGGCTTGATGATCGGGTTTATTGGGAAAAACTTTAGATGGCTTTTCGCCGGTGCCATTTTGGCATTCGGTTCCAGTTTTGGACAAACCTTTTTCATTTCTCTTTTTGAAGGCCAGATAAGGAGTTTTTTTCAACTTTCATATGGCGAGTGGGGCGTAATTTACGCCGTCGGAACTTTGTCTTCTGCTGTGGTGATGCTTTTTGCAGGTTCACTCACTGATCGCTTTCGCGCCAGGGCACTGGGCGCCTTGTTTTTGTTACTTCTGGCGTTTTCCTGCATGTTCATGGCGCTGAACCCCGTGGTTTGGATGTTGCCTGTCATTATCTTCGCATTGCGATTTACTGGCCAAGGAATGATATCTCATATCTCTGTTGTTGCGATGTCACGATGGTTCGTTGCAAACCGTGGAAAGGCCATTGCCATTTCAACATTGGGGTATTCAATCGGAGAAGCCTTTCTTCCGATGCTTTTTATCGCGCTACTTTCATATGTGATGTGGTGGAAGTTATGGATTATCGCGGCAGCAATCGCACTCCTTCTTGCGCCAATCATTTGGACGCTGCTGAAAGAAGAACGCGAACCAAAATCCGAACAAGAAAATCAAATGAATCTTGGCATGCAAAACCAGCATTGGACGCGGTCGGAAATGATGAAGCACCCTTTGTTTTGGATGCTTCTACCTTCATTGATTGGACCGTCCGCCTTTGTCACTTCATTCTTTTTCTTCCAGGTTCGGTTTGCTGATATCAGCAATATTACACACCTTGAACTGGCTTTGGTCTTTCCAGTTTTCACACTGGTTGCAATTTTATCCACGATCGCATCTGGAATTGCGCTGGATTCAATGGGAACCCGAAGGTTGATACCATTCCACCAAATCCCAATTGCGCTTGGTTTCTTGTTTTTCTCTCTGGCGAATTCATATCTTGGTATCATAACTGGAATGATTTTAATGGCGATTTCCACTGGTTCTTACGGAACCCTAATTAGCGCCTTTTGGGCAGAGTTTTACGGAACGAAAAACTTAGGATCAATTAAATCGGTCGGCATGTCTTTGATGGTATTCGGATCGGCGATCGGACCCGCAACAATCGGATATTTTTTAGATCTTGGATCGGAACTAGATCAGCAATATTTTTGGGCGGCTTTATATTTCTTTTTCGCAACTTCCATGTCGATGGTTGCAATGTTTTCTTTGCGCTTTCATCGATAGGAATTTTTCAAAAATACGTAATACGCACCACTTCCACCGTGTTTTTGGTGCGCCGGAATAACATCTTTTACCAAACTTAAAAACGGCGGTCGCTTAAGCCACAATGGTACGTTCTGACGAAGAACTCCTATTCGCTCCGGAATTGGACCATCAACATGTTTGACTTTACCTTTACCCGTAATCACCAAAACAAGTCGTAGGTTTCTTTGAGCTGCTCTAAATATAAAGCTGGTAAGTTCAGGCAGTGCTTCTGCCTGCGTCAAACCATGCAAATCAATTCGCCCTTCTGGTACCAATTTACCGCGTCGTATTCTTCTGTCGGGTCGATGCTTTGTTTCGTTCGAAGCTATCAAAGCCGACGGGAACGGCTTCGATACACTTCCTACTTGAAAATGCTGAATGGTCGGTCGATCTGAATTTTTTATCGCTTTTGTTGGTGCCTTAGGGGCTTCAAAAACAGCCGGCTCGCTCAACCCCTTGTCAGTAGTTGCCGCAACCTTGTTCCAAAGAACCCGTTCATCATTGGAAATCTTTCGTCCCATATCAACGAGACGCAACCTTTTTGAATGCCGCCTCAACGGGAAGTAAAACAACCAGACGGCCAGGGTCTTTTACTGTGCCCGCTTCTTTTCCAGCTTCATCACCCGTGCCATAAAAAATATCCGCCCTTTGTGCGCCCTTGATGGCAGAGCCCGTATCCTGAGCAACCATCAGACGGTGGATGGGTTTTCGACCCCCCTTTTCAATCCAAACTGGCGCGCCCAGCTTCACAAACGCTGGATCAACGGCAACAGATCGCATTTTTGAAATTGACCTATTCATGGCCCCTAACGGACCTTTTTCAGCAGGCACCTGATCCACTTTGCGAAAAAAAACATATGAAGGATTGTGCCAAAGAAGCTCTCGTCCAAGTTCAGGATTGCGTTTAACCCATTTCGAAATGCCTTGTGCGGACACTTGATGGTTTTCCATTATCCCTCGTCGCACCATTTCTTGCCCGATAGATCGATAGGGAAATCCATTTGCGCCCCCATATCCCAAGCGCATTGATCGACCATTCGTAAGCTTCACACGACCCGAACCCTGGATCTGAAGAAAAAACGCCGCAACAGGATCATCAACCCAAACAAGCTCCAATTCACGTCCATCAAGTGCACCGTTTTCAATGGATTGTCTTGAGGGCAATGATTGGCCAGCAGGCCAATCTTTTGGATAAGTGTACAAAGGCGTGTCGTATCGTGAAGTCTGAACAAGCGACCCTTTTAGTTGCGGTTCAAAATACCCTGTGAATAATCCTGGCTTACCATCTTCGATCATCACTGGTTGAAAGAATGTTTCAAAGAAAAGCTTTGGGTTTGGGTTCGATTTTGCAACAGTACAAATTGGCGCCCATGTTTCATCACGAAGATCGCCACAAGTTTCTTTGAAAACCTTCAATGCACTTGAATGATCGTCCTCGGCCCAGCCATCCAAGTCATCAAAGGACAGCAACGATTTTGTAATTTCAGCAGACACGGCGCTTGAAATAAAAAATAATGCAGTGATGAAAAAACATATTCGGCGCATCAATCACCAGTCGCGCTAAGATACCAGTTCGGGTTTTCTGAACCCATTTTTCTAAAGAATGTCCAGGTATCGCGCTGCCGCTTCACCTCTGTTTCATCACCCTCAACTATTTCACCTGCATTATCACGCACAACAGATGTAAGTTCGCCAACGAAACGCACATCGACTTCCGCTTCATTTGTGGAAGGATCAAAGTTGACAGATTTCAATGTGGTCTCTCGAACGCCTATGAAATTTGCTTCGATGGTCAGGCCCTGACTTTTGCGCGCCTCAATCCCTGTGGCAAATGCCTCATAAACCTCTGGTGAAATGAAATCGCGGACTTCGGTCAAATCTCCGTTTTCGTAGGCCATCAATATCATCTCATAGGCACCTTTTGCGCCTTGAAGAAAATCAGATACCGTAAAGCTTGGCTCGGCTGCCTTCATTTTGGTCAGTGCCTTCGCTTCGTCACTATTTTCTTCAACATAATCTGTAATATCATTGTCAAAACCACCATCAATGACTTCAAAGTTCTGACGGGATTGTTGCGCCGGGTCTTGCTGTGCTGGTGGTTGTTCAAACCCATCCCGGGTTCCAAGAACAGACCTCAACTTCAAGATCAAAAAGATCGCTATCCCTGCAAGGATAAGTAGCTGTATCAATTGACTGTCCATTTGGCCCTACTTTCGCGATGTTGGCAATTTACTTTACTCGGACTTATGTAAGGTACGGGCTGGGTCAAGTCCACAAAGCAAGAATGATTAGGAAACTTCAAATATGCGCCTTCTTTTGGCTTTCATCTTTGTCCCTCTTATTGAGATCGGGCTTTTCATCCAAGTTGGCGGAATGATTGGAATGTGGCCAACGCTTGCTATTGTTTTGATCACGGCTGTCTTTGGATCGTTCATGATAAGAAGTCAGGGTGTCGCAACATTTGCAAGACTTCAAAAATCTATTTCCAACTTAAATGATCCAACAGAGCCTTTGGCACATGGTGCGATGATAATATTTGCTGGGGCGCTTTTACTTACCCCTGGTTTTTTTACGGATGCTATTGGGCTATTGCTTTTAATTCCCGGAGTTCGAAGTGCAATTTATACATATGTTCGCTCAAGAATGGTGGTTTCAACATTTCAGTCAAACCACTCTGAGCAGGAAAATCCTGACCCTAACACCAATCATACCATAATTGATGGCGAATTTAGTGAAGTCTCGGAAAGTCAAAACCGTTCTGGTTGGACCAAGGATTGAGGCATCTGCATATCTCTGTTAACGAAACGGAAACATTTTTTGGGAGATAGCCAGAATGGCAAAAAAACCGAAGGCAGAGGAAAATCCAGCCAATGAAAACCCAGCGCTGAACATGCGCATCTTGGCACAGTATGTGCGGGACATGTCGTTTGAGAACATCTTGGCGCAAAAAGGTACAAGCGGCGACACAACACCAGAGGTTTCTGTTCAAGTAAATCTTGATGCCCGTAAACGTGCTGTTGAAAACCAGTACGAAGTCATCATCAAAACCGATATCAAATCAACCACGAAAGAAAAAGGCGAGCCCATGTTCCTTCTTGAGTTGGAATATGCCGGACTTTTCCACATCGAAAACATTCCAGAAGACCAGCTGCATCCCTTTTTGATGATCGAGTGCCCTCGCCAGTTGTTCCCATATCTGCGTCGTATTGTCGGCGATGTTACTCGCGACGGTGGATTTCCACCACTTAACCTTGAAACGATTGATTTCTTGGGAATGTATCGAGCGGAAATTCAAAGAAGAATCTCGGAAAAAGCATCTGAAAAAGCAAACTAAATCGTTTTCCAGATTGCGTTTTCACCAAGGGCGGCCACGAAATCTTCGTGCGCCGCCTTTTCTTTTTCAGAAAGTCGTGAAGGCAAAGCCGTGGGTCGCGGTGTCGCGCGCCAATTTGAGTCTGTTTCAATTTGTGTGCTTTTGGATTTATTTGCTGTTAAAACAAAATCTGGCTGTCGGCCGCCCAAAAGCTCTAAATAAACTTCCGCTAAAATCTCGGAATCAAGCAACGCGCCGTGCAAGGTTCTTGCCGAATTATCGATTCCAAATCTTCTACACAGCGCATCTAGTGAAGCTGGTGATCCAGGAAATCTCCGGCGAGCGATTTCCAGCGTGTCAATTGCCTGATCATTTGGCAATAGTGGTTTTTTAACCCAACCCAATTCAGCGTTTAAGAATTTCATATCGAATGCCGCATTGTGAATGATCAATTTAGCATCTTTGACGAAATCCAAAAATTCATCTGCTATTTTTGCGAACACTGGCTTGTCCGACAAAAACTCTTCGCTCAAACCATGCACTTCAAATGCACCTTGGGGCATATCTCTTTCTGGGTTGATGTATTGGTGATAGGTCCTGCCTGTGGGCATGTGATTGAGTAATTCGACGGCCCCGATCTCTACGATGCGATCACCTTGAAATGGTTCAAATCCGGTGGTTTCCGTATCCAAAACTATTTCACGCATTTTTTTCCTGCCGCCTTAACTCTTCCAAAATACTTTTAACACTTTGTTCAGCCATCTCCAAAGTGTCTGTTCTGACAACGAAATCAGATTTCGCGGCCTTTATTTCAGCCGACATTTGTTGATCTAAGATTGTTACAAATTCTGCTTCATTCATGGTCTGCCGAGACAGAACACGCCTCCGCTGTTCCTCTTTCGTGGTTAAGACACATACGGTGGCATCAAATTCATTCTGTATTCCCAGTTCAAAAAGCAAGGGAATATCAAATACCTGAATCATTGAGGTGTTTGTTTTTTTAAAATTTTCGCGATCCTCAAAAACAAGCGGGTGTATTATCCGATTAAGCTCAGTAAATTTATCGGTGTCTTCAGCCAAAATTTCTCTAAGTGCGGATTTATCAACTGCCCCGTTCACAATGGCGGTGGGGAATTTTTCCGCTATAAGATTAACGGCCCCCCCACCCTTTTTGTACAATCGCCTTACCGCTTCGTCTGCATCCCAAATTGAGCATCCAAACCTTTCAAAGATTTTGGCTGTGGTGGTTTTACCCATTCCTATGGATCCTGTTAAGGCGATGCGAATGGTCATTTTAGTACTGCTTGTTTTAGTTTTTCTGTGACAGAAGGGGTTTTCCCAAACCACTTTTCAAATCCAGGGGCGGCTTGATGTAACAACATCCCGATCCCATCAACTATTTGAGCACCATTTTCTTTAGCAGCCTTCAAAAGCTCTGTTTCCAAGGGATTATACACCAGATCGTAAACGACCGTGTCCTGGCTGATTTTATCGATGTCCAATTCCAGTTTGTGCTGACCCACCATCCCAAGTGAGGTTGCATTTACTATCACATCACTACCATTCACTTCTTGGTTTCTGTCATCCCAATCAACCACAATCACCCGATTTCCAAAAAGCTTGGCAAGCTCTTCGGCTGTGTCACGCGTACGATTGGTAAGGATTACATTCGATGCGCCTTCGCTTAAAAACGCATCAATAATCGATGCAGATGCACCCCCCGCCCCTAAGACAAGTATTCTTTTATCTTTCGCTGACCAATGAGGAACGCTCGATTTAAGATTATTCATGAATCCTAAACCATCTGTATTATCTGCCACTATTTGACCTTCGTCATTCCGATAGATTGTATTCGACGCCCCTACCCTTTTTGTGATTTCTGTTTTCACATTCGCCAATTCGATCGCGGTTTTTTTGTGTGGTATGGTAACATTAAATCCCTCGAAACCTACGGTTAGTAGAAGCCTTGCTGTTTCTAAAAAGAAATCTGGTGGCACATCGATTTTTAAATATTCCCCGGGAATTCCGTATTCATCCAACCAAAAATTATGAAGTATTGGAGATTTGCTGTGTTTTATTGGATGCCCTAAAACTGCTGCTAATTTTGGATTAGGATGTGCCTGATCCAAAGACCCAAGTCGTTTCATTTGGGCAATGATGGGCCCAATCGAAAGACCCAGAATATCGAAATAGGTACCTTCGACAGATTCAAAAAGATGTGGCGTTTCTTCAAATCTATAACCGCCGGCGCAGTTTTTTATTTCATCCCAATTTTCTTGAACATATTCTTTTATTTGTAATTCACTTAGATCGCGAAATTTTAGCTTAACTTCGCCGATATGACGCCAAATCGGCAGACCGTTTTGATAAAGTACATTTGCTGTAAACAACATGTGTTGTTTGCCAGCCATTTCTTTAAACCAGGCTGCCACGTCCTCTTTTGTGTTTGGTTTTCCTCTGATCTCGGTCGAAAAACTTAAAATCTGATCACATCCAAGAACAATATCAGATCTATGTTTCTGAGATGTTTTTCTTGCCTTCATTTCAGCAAGCGTGTCAGCAATATCTCTGGCACTTGCGCCATCTGAGATTAAAGCTTCTTTAACCACTTCCTCATCAATATTCGGTGTATGAGACGTAAATTCTATTCTCGCTGATTTCAAAATTCGTTTCCGTACAGAAGAGGATGAGGCCAAAATCAAATTCATGGATAAACCTGTGTGTAAAACCGTTCATAATTGTGATGGGATTTATTCACATCTCTCTGCTCTGTCTTAAACGGGATTGACGCCGATGTTAAACCACAAACCAAACACCATTTATACTCTGTGGATAAGGACAAAGTAGGTTGCTAAGCCAATTTGTTAAATTTCTTAAAATATGATAAGTATCTGATTTTTAAGTAGAAATATTACATATTTCTATTTTTTTACTTGTGTAACTTGGTGGATAAAATTTAATCCACAGTTTTTAGCTGTCCTACAAATAAAACTACTTTTATCTTTCTATATATATTAATGATAAGAAAATGTTTGATTTTCTCATCACCCTTTATCCTTGGATTAAATCACTTCATATTATTGCCGTGATATCATGGATGGCGGGCTTGTTTTATTTACCCCGCCTTTTTGTGCACCACACAGAGTCCGTTGAACCAAAAAGTAATACTGACTTTCTGTTTAGAAAAATGGAAAGAAAGTTAATGAGCGTCATTATGTATCCAGCCATGTTTGTGGCTTGGGTCTGTGGGATTCTTTTGGCTATTACTCCGGGTCTTATAGATTTTGGAATGTTTTGGCCTTGGATAAAATTTATTTCCGTACTGCTGATGACTGGATTCCATTTATGGCTCTCAAACAGATTGAAACTGTTTGAACGTGGTGAAAATAGCATGACCGGAAAATCTTATCGAATTATGAATGAAGTGCCGACCGTTCTACTTCTTATCATCATTATCAGCGTCATTGTGAGACCCTTCTAAAATTGACACTTCGTATTCATCGTCGTATGGGGGCGAAGCTCCCATTCGGGCAAGCTCTATTCTTACAGATATTATTGGCTGCTGATTAAAGGCAGAGTGTGGATGACCATGTCTATGGATCGACTAACGTTAAAAGAACTCAAAGCAAAAAGCCCTAAAGATCTCCTTGCGATGGCAGAGGATTTAGAGATCGAAAACGCATCAACAATGCGTAAAGGCGATATGATGTTCTCCATTTTGAAGGAGCAAGCCGAAGAAGGTTGGGAAATTTCAGGAGATGGTGTTCTAGAAGTTTTGCAAGACGGGTTTGGTTTTTTACGTTCGCCAGAGGCAAATTATCTTCCTGGTCCGGACGACATCTATGTCTCACCGGAGATGATCCGTAAGTTTTCGCTGAGGACAGGGGATACCATTGAAGGTGTTATCAAAGCGCCAGAAGAGAATGAGCGTTACTTTTGCATGGTTCGCGTGGAAAAGATAAATTTTGGCGATCCAGAAAAGGCGAAACATAAAGTAGCTTTTGACAATCTGACGCCTTTATATCCGGATGAGCGATTGAAGATGGAAATCGAGGATCCGACGATTAAAGATCGATCTGCCCGGATCATTGACTTGGTTGCCCCAATTGGAAAAGGCCAACGTTCATTGATTGTTGCGCCGCCTAGGACGGGTAAAACAGTCCTGTTACAAAATATCGCCACGTCGATCGAAAAAAATCACCCGGAATGTTATCTTATTGTTTTATTGATCGATGAACGTCCGGAAGAAGTCACGGATATGCAACGTTCTGTGAAAGGCGAAGTGGTTTCTTCTACGTTTGACGAACCAGCGACGCGGCACGTAGCGGTTTCCGAAATGGTGATTGAGAAGGCAAAGCGGCTTGTCGAACACAAACGGGATGTTGTGATATTGTTGGATTCTATCACAAGGCTGGGTCGCGCGTTTAACACTGTTGTTCCATCATCGGGTAAGGTTTTGACAGGTGGTGTCGATGCAAACGCGTTGCAACGGCCAAAACGTTTCTTTGGCGCCGCTCGAAATATCGAAGAAGGTGGTAGCTTGACCATTATTGCTACAGCATTGATTGATACTGGTAGCCGCATGGATGAAGTTATTTTTGAAGAATTCAAGGGAACTGGTAACTCGGAAATCGTTTTGGATCGCAAGGTTGCTGACAAGCGGGTATTCCCAGCAATGGATATCCTTAAGTCCGGGACCCGAAAAGAAGACTTGTTGGTGGATAAGGTGGATCTTCAGAAAACATACGTATTGCGGCGTATTTTGAACCCAATGGGCACGACAGATGCTATTGAATTTTTGATCTCAAAACTGAAACAAACGAAGACTAATTCAGAATTCTTCGATTCCATGAATACTTAAAATGACAGAAGATACTATTTTTGCTCTGGCAAGCGCTCCAGGCAAATCTGGTGTGGCAGTTATTCGTATTTCTGGACCTAATGCTTTTGATGGGTCCTCAAAGCTTTGTAAGCTTCCAAAAGCTGGCCAACATCGATTGCGCAACATATTTGCGTTGGATGGTATTCTTTTGGATCAAGCGCTTGTCCTAGCCTTTCCCGAAGGATCAAGCTTCACTGGCGAAGAAGTGGTTGAACTCCAAACGCACGGCAGTCCAGCAGTAGTGAGCGCTGTGCTGAGCAGCTTGGATCAAATAGATGGTTTTCGACCTGCCGAGGCAGGTGAGTTTACGCGCAGAGCGTTGAGTAATGGCAGGCTTAATTTGTCTCAGGTTGAAGGGCTTGCTGATCTTTTAGAAGCGGAAACTGAGCATCAAAGGAAAATAGCGCTAAGAGTGTTTTCTGGTGAGTTTTCAGAGTTAGCCGATACCTGGCGTATAAAACTAATTCGATCCAGGGCCTTGATAGAGGCTACTTTGGACTTCTCTGACGAGGAAGTACCAGTCGATGTAATGCCAGAAGTAAGAGAGCTTGTTGGTTCGGTTCGAGGACAAATAGAAGAAGTGCTGTCCTTTTCGGGTATGTCGGAACAAGTAAAGAATGGCTTTGAGGTGGCGATTGTAGGTCCACCTAACGCCGGGAAATCCTCACTTATCAACGCAATTACTGGTCGTATGGTTGCGATTGTTTCTGACCAAGCTGGAACAACTAGAGATATCTTAGAGGTTAAATATGATCTTGAAGGTATTCCCATCACGCTTTTTGACACAGCAGGTATTCGAGAAAGCGTTGATACGGTTGAAAAACTAGGAGTTGAGTTGGCGATCAGTCGCGCAGAAAACGCCGATTTAAGAATATTTTTGAGATCAGATCCGGCCGACGAGATTAACATTCAAAATCAAGACGGCGACCTTGAGTATCTTTCAAAGGGGGATTTATTTCCGGATAAAGCTAGAATTTCAGCAAAAACGGGGAAGGGTTTAGATTTGCTTCTTACTGATCTTCGCAGCGCTTTGGCATCGAGAATTCCACCCTCAGTAACAACAATACGATCTAGACAACAAGGCGCGCTACGAAAGGCGCTGGGGTCACTGGACCTTATAGAGGGCATCCAAGACCCGGAGATTATTGCGATAGAAATTCAAAATGCTGTAAATAAGCTTTCTTTTGCTATAGGTGTTCATTGTATAGAGAGCGTTCTCGATGATGTCTTTTCTTCATTTTGCATTGGAAAGTAGGAGTGTTTCACGTGAAACAATCTGAGTTTGATACAGTGGTTGTGGGGGCAGGGCATGCAGGTTGCGAAGCGGCATTCGCAGCAGCGCGAATGGGATGCAAGACCGCACTTGTTTCACTTAAGGTGACGGACATTGGCACACTGTCATGCAATCCGGCTATGGGGGGGCTCGGAAAGGGGCATCTTGTAAAAGAGATCGATGCACTTGATGGTGTTATGGGTCGCCTGTCCGACCTTTCAGGAATCCAATTTCGCCTGTTGAACCGCCGCAAGGGGCCGGCGGTGAGGGGGCCTCGAGCTCAAATTGATCGAGCGCTCTATAAGCGCAACGCCGTTAATTTCTTGCAGGTACAAGAAAATCTATCTTTTTTGGAGGGGGAGGTCGTTGACCTCATTCAGAGCAATCATTCGGTTCGCGGTATAAGGCTTGCTGATGGCTCAGAGATTCGGGCGCCAAAGACAATCCTAACGACCGGTACTTTTCTTAAAGGCATTATCCACATCGGGGATCGCTCAATGGAGGCTGGCCGTTTGGGGGATAAAGCTTCCGTGCGGCTGGGGGATCGGCTACGGGATTATGGACTGTCTTTTGGGCGCCTTAAGACGGGTACCCCCCCACGGCTAAACTCGAACACTATTAACTGGAACATTCTAGAAATGCAGCCAGGAGATGCCGATCCTGCCATGCTGTCATTTATGAATCGGGCACCAGTGGTGGATCAGGTTTCTTGTGGAATCACCCATACGAACGAGAAAACGCATTCAATAATCAGGGATAATCTAGATCGTTCAGCCATGTATGGCGGAATGATAGATGGTGTAGGGCCCCGATATTGCCCATCCATAGAGGATAAGGTGGTTCGGTTTGCTGAAAAAGAATCCCATCAAATTTTTCTGGAGCCGGAGGGGCTTACATCTCAAACGGTTTATCCTAATGGGATTTCTACCTCATTGCCTGAAGAGGTCCAGTTCGACTATGTCCGATCAATCGTGGGGCTGGAAGATGTAGAAATACTTCAGCCTGGATATGCTGTTGAATATGACTATGTCGATCCCCGTGGGCTTAATCGGGATCTTTCTCTGCGTGATATTGAGGGCCTGCATTTGGCAGGGCAAATTAATGGAACCACAGGTTACGAAGAGGCAGCGGCGCAGGGCCTGGTGGCCGGTCTTGCTTGCGCTGCGTGGGTTCAGGGAAAAGCGCCGCTGGGGCTGGATCGGCGGAATAGTTATATAGGTGTGATGATCGACGATCTTATCGTCCGAGGTGTTTCTGAGCCTTACAGGATGTTTACCTCAAGGGCGGAGAATAGGTTGCTGTTAAGATCTGATAATGCAGATCAGCGGCTGACTCCGTTAGGGCGAAAAGCCGGATGCGTAGAGGAGCGAAGGTGGAGGGCTTTTTCTGAAAAGGCTCGTCAGATCGATGGGATCAATGAGATATTATCAAATCTTTCGGTGTCTCCTCAAGCCGCTCTTAAGGCTGGAATAACCGTTGCTAAGGATGGTAAAAAAAGAACAGGTCGGGAGCTTTTGGCATTTCCAGATGTCGGGCTTTCAGAATTAACAAAGGTTGCCCCAGACCTTTGTGGTTTCCCGGCGCAAATCACGGAACAAGCAGAAAATGACGCTGTTTATCTTCACTACATTGAGCGCCAAGAAAAACACAACACCTCACTCCAGTCAGATTACGCTGTAAAGATCCCGGAGGCTTTTGATTATAATGTCGTCCCGGGATTAAGTGGGGAGCTGACCGAAAAGCTTACCAAAGCAAGACCCGGGTCTTTGGGCGAAATGTCGAACATCGAAGGCATTACACCAGCAGCAATGACAGCGGTTCTGCTTCAAATTAAAAGAAATAGCATTAAAGATGCTGTCTGAACCTAATGTTTCACGTGAAACAATTGACAAATGGAAAGCTTTTGAGCGGCAAGTCTTAAAATGGAACTCTACTATCCAGGTCGTTTCCAAACGAGACACTTCCCAAATTTGGCATAGGCACATACAAGATTCTGCTCAACTGCTTAAGCATGTGGGGCCTTGCGATGTTTGGCTGGATATAGGCTCCGGCGGGGGATTCCCCGCCCTTGTAGTGGCTATCGCTTATCAGGAAAAAGGCTTTGCAACAGAATTTGTTCTTGTTGAGCGCGACACCAGAAAGGCCGCTTTTTTGAGAAGTGTCATCGCAAATTTTGATCTGAATGCCACGGTTGTCTCGAAGGACATCATGGAGATGGAGCCGGTATCGGCTGATATTGTCTCAGCAAGGGCATTGGCGCCTCTGAAAGCCTTGCTGGAGATGGCTTTTCTTCATTCTGGGCGTAATGCCGAGCTGGTTTTTCCTAAAGGAAAAACATACCGAGAGGAGTTATCGGCCGCTCAGATTGATTGGGATTTTGATTTTGACGTAGTAGATAGTGAGCTAGACTCAGAATCTAAGATTCTCATCTTAAGGAACGTAAAGCGTGCTTAAACAGCCTAAAATCATTGCGATCTCAAACCAAAAAGGTGGCGTTGGCAAATCAACAACGGCGATAAATTTGGCAGCGGCATTTTGTGAAGTTGGTTTGAAAGTTGCAATTTTGGACTTGGATCCGCAGGGAAACGCATCAACGGGGCTGGGAATAGCCGCATCGGAGAGAATAAAAACAGCAAGGGATCTGCTTCTCGGGGGTGTTCCTTTTCAAGATTTGGTTCGGGAAACTAGTGTCGACAATCTTTTTGTTGTTCCCTGTGATACATCGCTAAGCTCTGCAGATATGGAGCTTTATGAAAGATCAGATCGCAGTTATGTTCTTAAATCTGCTTTGCGAACTTCAGCATTAAGCTCATTTGATTATGTTTTATTGGATTGTCCGCCTTCATTGAATCTTTTGACAATCAACGGACTTGTGGCTGCGAACAGCGTTCTTGTGCCCCTTCAGTCAGAGTTTTTTGCACTTGAAGGGCTTTCTCAACTTTTAAAAACTGTTCAAGATGTTCGAAAAACAGCCAACCCTGACCTCAGGATTGAGGGTGTTTTGCTAACAATGTATGATGGCAGAAACCGACTAAGCAAAATGGTTGAACAAGATGCCCGTGAAAATCTAGGCGATTTGGTCTTCAAGACCGTTATTCCGCGAAATGTACGAATTAGTGAAGCGCCTTCATTTGCAGAGCCTGTTTTAACCTATGATAGCCTTTCAAAGGGAAGCGCTGCGTATCGTGCGTTGGCAAAAGAAATAATAGAAAATAAGTCAGAGGGCCAAATATGACAAATACAGGGAAAAAGAACCGAGGCCTTGGAAGGGGCTTGTCTGCGTTGATGTCCGACGTAGAGGTCGTGAACGAAACAACGACTTCAGCTGGCGATAGAGTGGTGCCGATTGAATTAGTTATTCCTAACCCAGAACAACCCAGACAATCTTTTGACAATGAAGACCTAATGGATCTTGCAGAGTCGATAAAGCAGCGAGGGGTCATTCAACCCCTGATTGTGCGAAAAGATCCAAAAACTTTGGGATCATATCAAATTGTGGCTGGTGAACGGCGCTGGCGCGCAGCCCAGCTTGCCAAGCTGCACGATGTGCCTGTTGTTGTGCGCGACTTTGATGATCAACAAGTTCTCGAAGTAGCGATTATCGAAAATATCCAAAGAACCGACCTGAATCCGTTGGAAGAAGCGAAAAGCTATCGTCAATTGATGGACAAATTTGGCCACACACAGGAACAAGTCTCAAATGCACTTGGAAAATCAAGAAGCTACATTGCGAACCTTTTGAGGCTTCTTGCATTGCCACCTCAAGTTCAGGAAATGGTTGAAAAAGGGCAGCTATCGGCCGGACATGCACGCGCGATTATCACGGCGGAAAACCCAATCGACCTTGCGACGCAAGTCGTTTCAAAAGGTTTATCTGTGCGGCAAACAGAAAAATTGGCGAAGAGTGCAGGGGGCAAACCTCTTCGTGCGCCGATTCACCAAAAAGGGAAAGACGCAGATACAATTGCACTGGAGGGAGACCTTTCAGCCGCACTTAAAATGTCGGTAACGTTAGATCATTCTGATGGTGCAGATGGCGGTGTTTTGAAGATTAAATATAAGACCTTGAGCCAGCTTGATGATCTATGTCGCCTTTTGACGGGAGGCTAGTCGATAAGTTCCGCCAAGAGAGAATTGAGCAGCATCCTGCCTGATTGAGTTGCGGCTATTTTACCGCTTGTTTCACGCAAAAAACCTTCAGCAATGAATTGTTTCAAGACACTATCATTGCGAAAATCCAACTCATACAGGCGCTTTTTCGAAATCCCGGTCTTTGTTCTAAGCCCCATTAACAAAAGCTCTGATCTCTCATCTTCCTTGGATAGAAACGTTCTTTTTTCGCGGCTATTTGATTTGAGCCAGGCATTTGGCATCAAAATTGTTGATGTGGCTATCCTTTTGCCGTCAAGTGAGATGCGGCCATGGGCGCCCGGGCCAATACCAACAAAATCACCACAATTCCAATAGATCTGATTGTGAACTGATTCATGTCCTGGGGCTGCATAATTTGAAACCTCATATGCTGGCAATCCGGCTTGTTCGCATTTGGCCTGTGTCAATTCATACATGTCCGCAGCCAGATCTTCGTCTGGAAGGCCATTTAATTGGCCGGCTGCAAACCGGCGGCCAAACGCGGTGCCGTCTTCGATCGTAAGTTGATATAGTGATAGATGAGAGGCGCCAAATGAAAGCGCCTCAGTCAGCTCAGATTCCCATGAAGCAAGAGACTGATCTTGCCTGGCGTAGATGAGGTCGAAGCTAAATCGATCAAATTCACTACTTATTTTGTCTAAAGCCAAATAAGCGTCTTCGACTGAATGAAGCCTACCAAGCTTCTTTAGATCGGAATCGTTCAGGGCTTGAATGCCCATGGATATTCGATTCACGCCAACCTGACGAAAGCCAGAAAGCTTTTCAGTCTCAACAGAACCTGGGTTTGCCTCAAGCGTGATTTCGATATTGTTGGAAAAATTCCACTGGGCCTTGGCGGACATTATAATGGCTTCAACCGTTTCGACATCCATTAAACTGGGTGTACCACCCCCAAAGTAGATGGAGTTTAACGTGCGATTGGGAATTTCTTTTCCGTATGACTCCAAATCAACGCGAAGTTCGTTTGCCCATTTTTTCTGAGAGACATTTGACTGAACATGGGAATTGAAATCGCAATAAGGACATTTTGATTCACAAAATGGCCAATGAACATAGATTCCAAACCCCCCTTCAAGCCAGTTTTCAGTCATTCAAGCAACCAGACACAAATAGAGAAAAGGCATGGGCCCGGTGGGTTAGCGGTTGTTTTTGTTCTGGAAGCATTTCGCCAAAAGTTATGTCATAACCATTTGGAACAAACATTGGATCGAACCCAAACCCATTCCTTCCTCTTTTTGGCCAGACGACATGTCCTTTTGCCACCCCTTCGAAAATGGCGTCTTCGCCATCAGGCCAAGCCAAACAAAGCGTGCAAACAAATTTTGCCGTAAACGGCGCCGTTGCTCTTGAAGATTGAACTTCATTCCAAACCCTCTGCATAGCGATATCAAAATCACGCCCCGCAGGTGTTTCTGCCCAGTCCGCGGTATAAACGCCAGGCGCACCATTAAGGGCAGAGACCATTATTCCGCTGTCATCCGAAAGTGCCGGTAGTCCGCTTTGCTTTGCAGCATAATGGGCTTTAATTTTAGCATTGCCTACAAATGTGTTTTCCGTTTCTTCTGGTTCATCAAAGCCAAGTTCACCAGCTGAAACGCATGTTTTATTAAAAGGGTGTATAAGTGATTGGATCTCTTTCAGCTTTCCCATATTGTGGGTGGCTATCACAATTTTGGGTTCGATAAGTTTTCGCATTAAGACACCGCAGCAAGTTGAAGTGCAGCCAATTCAGAATTACCTTTGTCCGCCAGTTCCAAGAGTTGATCCATCTGCGCGCGCGTAAAGGTGGCACCTTCAGCGGACATCTGTACCTCGACTAGTTTTGATGACCCCAACATTACAAAATTACCATCGACACCCGCTTCGCTATCTTCTGGATAATCTAGATCCAAAACCGGTTGCCCCGCATAAAGGCCACAACTAATCGCTGATACAGGCTCTACCATTGGGTTTTGAGAGATTTCACCAGCTTCCATCAATTTGTTCACTGCTAGCCTAAGGGCAACCCAACCCCCAGTGATTGAGGCACAGCGCGTTCCGCCGTCAGCCTGCAAGACATCGCAGTCAATACTGATCTGACGCTCACCAAGTGAAACACGATCAACACCAGCACGTAAGCTTCGCCCTATAAGCCTTTGAATTTCCTGTGTTCTTCCGGATTGTCCGTTTTTTGCCTCACGACGCATTCGACTGTGGGTGGCGCGTGGTAACATACCGTATTCGGCAGTTACCCAGCCAAGACCTGAATTCTTAAGGAAAGGTGGAACCCGCTCTTCTATGCTGGCTGTACAAAGAACGTGCGTATCGCCGCAGCGAATGATGCACGACCCTTCAGCATGCCTTGAAACTCCGGTTTCAATTTCTACAATTCGCATTTCATCTGTTTTACGTCCTGAAGGTCGCATCGCTTGTCCTTTCTTCTTTGTTCGGCGAATATGCGAAGCGCCGGGTGATTGGCAAGGTCAGAGGACAATGGAAACTTCTTCGAATCTACTTTCAGAGATGGATCAAAGGGCCAGAGCGGTTTTTCAACATATTGTTGAAGAATACATAGTCTCAGGTGAGCCAACTGGCAGTCGGACACTTTCCAAAATGTTGAAAGATCCCGTCAGCGCCGCAACCGTTCGAAATGTGATGCAAGATTTGGAACAATTGGGCCTTCTTGACAGTCCCCATATTTCTGCAGGTCGAATACCGACAGAGCTGGGTTTGCGGCTTTTTGTGGATGGGATTTTGGAAATAGGGGACCCGGATGTTTCAGATCAAAAGACCATCGCCTCAACCGTTCAAGAAACCGATGAAATCTCTGGGATGCTGGATCGTGTCTCAAGCGCATTGTCTGGATTAACACAAGGCGCATCTTTGGTGCTCGCCCCTAAAAAATCAGCACCTGTTAAACACATAGATTTCGTTTCATTGGCTGCTGATCGGGCGTTGGCGGTATTGGTTTTTGCAAATGGGGACGTAGAAAACCGTGTGTTCCCTCTTCCGACCGGTCAAACACCAAGCCAATTAAGGGAGGCGGCCAATTTTCTGAATGCAATTGGGCAAGGTAAAACATTACAAGAATTGCGGCATTCCATTTCTGTGGAAATCCAAAAACATCGCGCTGAGCTGGACGTTTTGACAGCAAGCTTGGTGGAAAGTGGGGCCGCAGTATTGGATGGGGCAGGTGGGCCAAATGAACGACTAATTGTTCGTGGCAGATCGAATCTGTTGGATCCCAACAATGATGATTCTGAAATTGATCGGGTTCGAATTCTTTTCGATGACTTGGAAAGAAAGAAAGATATCGCAGATTTCCTCGATTTAACGGAAGAAGGCGATGGTGTTCGTATTTTTATTGGGTCAGAAAACAAACTCTTTTCACTTTCGGGTTCCTCTTTGGTCGTCTCTCCCTATATGAACGCTGATCGAAAGGTTATCGGTGCTGTCGGAGTTATCGGGCCCACGCGGCTGAACTATGGCAGGATTGTTCCTATCGTAAATTATACGGCCCAGTTGATTGGGCAAACATTATCGGATCGGGGATAACGACCTCATGGCGAAAGACAAAGAGACAGATGCTTTTTTGGATGACCTCGAAGCATTCGAAGAAGAGCTCGCAAAAGAAGAACAAGCTGCAGCAGAAGCGGAAGATTCTGAAGAAGAAATTGACGAAATAACCAAGTTGAGCGCAGAGCGAGACGAGATGCGCGATAAGTGGATGCGCGCGCTTGCCGATGCTGAAAATGCAAGAAAACGCAGTGATCGTGATCGGCGAGAGGCTGAAAACTATGGCGGTTCGAAACTTGCGCGTGATTTGTTACCCGTTCATGATAATTTGAAACGCGGCCTTGAAATGGCCACCGATGAACAGAAAGAAGTATCTGCCGCCCTTATTGAGGGAGTAGAGCTTACCCTTCGTGAATTGTTGAACGTATTCAAAAAGCATGGAATCGAACCAATCGCACCCGAAGTTGGTGACAAATTTGACCCCCAAAATCACGAAGCAATGTTCGAAGCACCTGTTCCAAATACAAAGGCCGGTGACATCATTCAGGTTATGGCTGAAGGGTTTTTATTGCACGATCGGTTGTTGCGGCCCGCGCAGGTGGGTGTTTCCTCTAATCCCGGCTGACACCTGACAATTTCGATTTGAATTCATAGATCAATTCCAAGGCTTCTTTTGGTGACAAAAGATCCGGATTGATCTGTGACAATTCCTTTTCGATATTTGATTTTGTCTCAATCTTCGATTGTTTGGGTGTTGCTGAAAACAACGGAAGATCATCGACCAAAGCCTTGGGTGTAAAGCTGTTCTCGGTTTCGCCGTCCTCCAGCGCTTTTAGAACAACAGAAGCACGAGCTAAAACCAGCTCCGGCAATCCGGCCAGCTTGGCGACTTGAACACCATATGATCGATCCGCTGCACCCTTGCGGACTTCATGTAAGAATATGATGTCGTTCTCCCATTCCTTCACAGCTACGGTCGCATTTTCGGCATGTACAAGCTTGTCAGAAACCTGAGTAAGTTCGTGATAATGAGTTGCAAACAGCGCTCTGCATCTGTTCACGTCGTGAAGGTGTTCCAGTGTCGCCCAAGCAATAGAAAGGCCATCATAGGTTGATGTCCCTCGACCAATTTCATCAAGTATGACCAAAGCCCGATCATCCGCATTGTTCAGAATCGCAGCTGTTTCGACCATTTCCACCATGAATGTAGAACGCCCACGAGCAAGATCGTCTGATGCACCAACGCGACTGAAAATTTGAGACACCAAACCCAACCGAGCGTTTTCAGCGGGTACAAAAGATCCGGTTTGTGCAAGAAGTGCGATTAATGCGTTTTGTCGCAAAAAGGTGGATTTTCCTGCCATATTTGGACCGGTCAAAAGACAGACATATTTGCCATCGTCATTGAACACACAATCGTTGGGTACAAACGCATTTTCACCGGTTTGTTTGAGCGATTGCTCAACAACAGGATGACGACCCCCTTGAATAACAAAGTCACGCGAAGAGTCTAAAATTGGTTTACACCAGTTTTCTGTTACTGCGTGTTCTGCCAGTGAGGTTGCAACATCAAGATCAGCAATGAAATGGGCTGCGACCTGAATAAAACCTGATTGTGACAATGTTTGGTTTGCGAGGTTCTCAAAAACTTGAAGTTCAAGCGCTAAAGTTTGGTTGGCTGCGTTCAATATTTGGGTTTCAATTTCGCTAAGCTCTACTGTCGTGAATCTGACGGCGTTGGCGGTGGTTTGTCTGTGGATGAAGGTTTGGTTAAGCGGTTCTGAAAGCATTTTTTGTGCATGTGTTGCCGGTGTTTCAATGAAATAACCAAGCACATTATTATGCTTCACTTTCAAAGCTTGAACTGAGCTTTCCCGCGCGTATTTCGCCTGTAAGTCGGCAATAACAGATCTGGCATCGTCGCGCAGATCGCGTACCTTATCGATTTCTTCAGAAAAACCTGCAGCAACAAAGCCGCCATCACGAGCCAACATTGGAGGACTTTCAACGATGGCATTTTTTATGGTTTTGCTGAAATCATCTTGGATAAGAAATTCTGGAAGATCGCCCTTAAACGGAGCGTATTCTTCCGAACGATTTAGCAATTCATAAACATTTGAGGCCACCCGAAGCCCTTCGGCAATGGCAAGCAAATCCCTTGGCCCGCCGCGGTTTAAAGAGAGTCGCGTTAAGGCGCGTTCGATATCGGGGCAAGATTTCAGTATTTTTCTTAAATCTTGCCGCGTGACAGTTTGGTTAAAGAAGAGATCAACTTTGTTTAGCCGATGCTTAAGTTCGGCAAGCTTTCGGATCGGTGATGTCAAACGACGAACGAACAAACGACCGCCAGCGGCCGTTAGTGTTTTATCTATCGTATCAAGCAAAGCGCCTGATCTTTCCCCGGACAATGTTTGCGTCAGTTCAAGGTTTCGCCGGGTCGCGGAGTCAATAGAGACGAAATCATCTCGATTTTCAGAAATAGGTTTCCTAAGTAAAGGAAGCTGACCTTTTTGAGTGTCGGTCAAATATTCGATTAAAGCACCCAAAGCTGAAAGCTCTGGTCGCACTAAGTGCTTAAATGATAATGAGTCATCAACTGAATAAGCCCTTTGAAGTTTTTCTATGGCCTGACTGCTGTCAAAAGTGTTTGGATAAAGTTCTGTTAACGCTGCACCAGATTCTTCAATTAAATTTAGAATGTCAGCTTCCAGACCAGTGGGCGTTAAAACTTCGCTTGGCGCAAGGCGTTCCAGCTCTGGTCCAAGGCGGGTTGGCGGGCAAATGGCACAAAACACATCGCCCGTGGAAATATCCACCCAAGCCAGGCAATATGTGCCGCCCGAATGAGTGTATGCAGCAAGATAGTTTGATTGGCGCGGCGCAAGAAGGCTGTCTTCTGTCAGGGTACCGGGAGTCACGAGACGCACAACGCCGCGCTTAACAACAGATTTAGCCCCTCTTTTTTTCGCTTCTTGTGGGCTTTCAAGCTGTTCGCAAACAGCAACTCGGAAACCTTTGCGAATGAGGTTCAAAAGATAACCCTCAGCGGCATGAACAGGAACGCCACACATGGGGATGTCTTCATCAAGATGTTTTCCGCGCTTGGTTAGGGCAATATCCAGAGCTTGGGATGCAGCGACGGCATCATCGAAAAATAGCTCATAAAAGTCGCCCATGCGGTAAAACAAAAGGGCAGTCGGGTATTCAGCTTTGATATCCAGAAACTGCGCCATCATTGGCGTGATTTTTGTGGCTGACATTTTGTGCCCCTATCTTCGACCCACCATTCAAACACTATGCGGGCTGTCACCGGATGGGAAGCGCTTGTTCCCAGACGGCAGGCTGTTAAAACAGCCAAAAGCAGTGGAGAGATATTATGTCCAAAACGAAGTTTACCAAAGAAGATGCGTTGAAGTTTCACCTTGAACCAACCCCTGGTAAATTTGAAATCACTGCGACCGTGCCAATGGCAACGCAGCGCGATCTTTCCCTAGCTTATTCCCCTGGTGTTGCGGTGCCATGTGAGGCAATCGCAGAAAATCCGGAAACCGCTTATGATTACACGAACAAAGGTAACCTTGTTGCGGTGATTTCAAATGGGACTGCCGTATTGGGCCTTGGCAATCTTGGTGCGCTGGGTGGTAAGCCGGTCATGGAAGGCAAGGCGGTTTTGTTCAAGCGCTTTGCAGATGTAAATTCTATTGATATCGAACTTGATACGGAAGATGCGGATGAGTTCTGTAAGGCGGTCCGGTTGATGGGGCCCACCTTTGGTGGGATCAATCTGGAAGATATCAAGGCGCCGGAATGTTTCATCATTGAACAGCGTCTCAAAGAAGAAATGGATATCCCAGTATTCCATGATGATCAGCATGGAACAGCGGTGATTTGTGCAGCCGGTTTGATCAATGCGCTGCATTTATCTGGTAAAATGATCGAAGATGTAAAAATCGTCTTGAATGGGGCAGGGGCCGCAGGAATCGCTTGCATCGAATTGATCAAGGCGATGGGCGCACGACATGAAAACTGCATCGCATGCGACACCAAAGGTGTTATTTACCAAGGCAGAACAGAAGGTATGAACCAATGGAAATCTGCCCATGCGATTAAGACAGAATTAAGAACGCTTGAAGATGCCATGGTGGGCGCAGACGTATTCATAGGCGTGTCGGTTAAAGGTGCTCTGACACAAGAAATGGTGTCCAAGATGGCCGATAACCCTGTCATCTTTGCAATGGCGAACCCAGATCCGGAAATAACACCAGAAGAAGCGCAAGAGGTTCGCCCAGATGCGATCGTCGCCACTGGGCGGTCTGACTATCCAAATCAAATTAACAATGTTCTTTGTTTTCCCTACTTGTTCCGAGGCGCGTTGGATATTCATGCGCGGGCCATCAATGATGAAATGAAAATTGTATGTGCGCGCGCATTGGCTGATTTGGCGCGCCAACCTGTTCCAGATGAGGTGGCGTTGGCATATGGGAAAAAACTGTCCTTTGGTCGGGACTACATCATTCCAACCCCTTTTGATCCGAGGTTGATTCATTCCATACCGCCGGCCGTTGCGAAGGCGGGAATGGATACTGGTGTTGCCCGGCGCCCAATCGTTGATATGGACGGATATGAAGTTGATCTTCGCGGACGGATGGATCCAACCGCGAGTATTACGCAAGGCATCCATGCGCGCGCGCGCAAAGCACAAGCCCGCATGATCTTTGCAGAGGGTGATGACGCCCGAGTGTTGCGCGCGGCAGTTCAGTATCAAAGGCAAGGTTACGGCCAAGCGATCGTCATTGGTCGTGATGCGGACGTAAAGGCAAAACTTGAAGCTAATGGATTGGCAGATGCAGTTCGTGAACTTGAAATAACCAACGCAGCGAAAACCGGGCACTTAGATGCTTACAAGGATTTCTTGTACAAAAGACTTCAAAGAAAAGGTTTTGACAATGCAGATATCCACCGCCTTGCAGCGCGGGATCGTCATGTGTTCGGTGCCTTAATGCTGGCACATGGGCACGGTGATGGTTTGGTAACTGGGGTTACGCGTAAATCTGCTCATGTCCTTCAGCTTATCAATCATGTTTATGATATTTCCGCCAAAGATGGTGCGGTTGGTGTCACGGCGGTCGTTTCTGGAGGTCGAATTGTTTTGATCGCAGATACATTGGTTCATGAATGGCCGGATGAAAACGGGCTTGCGGATATTGCCGAACGTGGTGCAGGTGTTGCGCGCGCCCTTGGTCTTGAACCACGTGTTGCTTTTGTCAGCTTTTCCACCTTTGGGTACCCCGTGTCTGAACGCGCAGAAAAGATGCACATTGCCCCAAAAATCTTGGGATCCCGCGGTGTGGATTTCGAATTCGAAGGCGAAATGGCCGTCGATGTGGCATTAAATGCCAATGTTATGGCTGAGTATCCATTTTCAAGGCTAACCGGACCGGCCAATGTTTTGGTGGTTCCCGCGCGTCACTCTGCGTCCATATCTGTAAAATTAATGCAAGAAATGGCAGGAGCAACGGTTATCGGGCCAATCTTGACAGGCGTTGATAAACCAATCCAAATTTGTTCAAACGCACATTCAGACACTGATATTTTAAATATGGCGGCCATTGCTGCCTGCGATATCAGATGACGATTTATAACTTAGGATCGATCAACGCTGATTACTTTTACAGGGTTCCCCATATTGTTTCACCGGGTGAAACCCTTGCGGCCATGTCCCTGACAAAAGGAATTGGCGGCAAAGGCGCAAACCAGTCAGTTGCAATGATGAATGCGGGCGCATCAGTGGTTCATATTGGTGCAGTTGGATCTGATGGAAATTGGATATTAGAACAACTTAATCGTTTGGGCTTACAAACGCAGCGGATTTCGATTTCGGATTATGCAACTGGTCATGCCATAATTTGCGTTGCTGATGATGGTGAAAATGCAATCACCCTGTTTCCGGGTGCCAATCAAAATATTTCACAAAAACACATTGAAGCAAGCTTGGCTAACATTGGTTCAGATGATTGGTTGGTATTGCAAAATGAAACAAACAACACCGTTTTTGCAGCGGCTTTTGCAAAAAAACGGGGTGCCCGTGTTGCGTATTCAGCCGCACCTTTTGATATTAACGCCGTAAAGGAAATGCTTAATAAAATCGATTTATTGGCTGTGAATGAGGGCGAGGCGAAAGCCGTGATGGATGCGCTGGGCGCGGATGAGCCTTCCGATATTCCGGTACCAATGATCATGCGAACCTTGGGAAAACAAGGTGCAGAGCTTTGGATCGAAGGCGAACACATTTGTGTCCAAGGCATGAATGTTAAGGCAATTGATACAACCGGTGCGGGCGACACGTTTTTCGGCTATCTCCTTGGACAACTCTCACTTGGTGTGAACGCAAAAAAGGCGCTAAATCTGGCAAACGCAGCCGCGGCGCTAAAAGTTACAAAACCGGGTACGGCTGATGTAATTCCAAAGCTTGAAGAAGTAAGAGCGTTTATGGCTTAACAAACGGTGCCGTATCACCCCAAAGCGCTTTTACACGCGCATCGCGGCCACAGGCATTTCGATATCGTTTATATGCCTTCGCTTTGGAAAGCGGTCCAAACCTTGTTAGAATGGTTTTCTGACTTTTGTAGTAGTTTTGATGATAGGCCTCAGCACGATAAAATTGAGCCTCGTTCAAAATTGGGGTTACGATCTTTTGACCAAGTTCTTTTTGCGCACGGGATCTTGCCGCCTGTGCGACTGCACGTTCTTTCTCGTTTTTCACAAAGACTGCAGTCCGATAACTTTCACCTCGATCGCAAAATTGACCGCCGGCATCAGTTGGATCTATCGACCTAAAAAACAAATCCAGCAGTATTCTTCGGCTAACTTTATCTGCATCAAAGTCTATTTTTACTGCCTCATAATGGCCTGTGCCACCGTTTGTAATTTTTTTGTATGTGGGGTTTTTGGTGGTTCCACCCGTATAACCCGATACAACTTTTGAAACCCCGCGAACGCTTTCGAAATCTGCTTCAACACACCAAAAACACCCGCCAGCGACAATCAATGTTTGCATGTCGCGGGCAACAGATACGGTCGAAAGAGTCATACCTGCAATGAATACGAAGAAATACGAGAGTTTTTTCATTACACAGAGTCCTTGTTTCGCACTATCCTCAAACACAGGATACTTGTTGGCAAGTTGTCCTGGGGGTCTTCACGCTTCTTTTACTTAGGCAAATTCTTTGGGGTGAAAATTGAAACAGAAAAACATGAAGATTGCCATGTGGTCAGGTCCTCGAAATCTTTCCACTGCGATGATGTATTCGTTTGGAAACAGAAAAGACTGTCAAATTACGGATGAGCCATTTTATGCAGCATACTTAAGGTCGAGCGGTGAAATTCATCCGATGAATGCTCAAATATTGGCAAATCAACCGAATAATGCAGGTGATGTGGTGACTGAGATTTCGAAACCGAATTCGAAAAGTATTTGGTATCAAAAACACATGACGCATCATATGTTGCCCCATTTTCCTTTAGAGTGGACGCTTAATTTCAAAAATGTATTTCTTATCCGTAACCCTCAAAGAGTAATCGCAAGTTATTCCGCCAAACGCGATCAATTGAGTTTGAGTGACTTAGGATTTGAGCAGCAACTTCATATTTTCAATTTTTGCAAATCGAAGGGCGCCGAAACACTAATCATCGACAGTGATGATATTTTGAAAAACCCACACGGGATGTTGGAAGGGTTATGCCAATCACTTGGGATTGCGTTCGATGAAGATATGCTGTCTTGGCCCGCGGGCCGAAGGCCCGAGGATGGGATTTGGGCTGAACATTGGTATGACGGCGTGCATCGATCCACTGGATTTGGGGCACCAAAGACTGATCTGCCCGAAATTTCGGAAAGTCACCAAAATATTTTGGAAGAAGCTGAACTAATCTACGACAAATTCAAAAGAAACGCGCTTGTCGGAGTTACTTAAAGCGCCGGTCACGGGCAGCCAAAAGTTTTAGTCGAAGTGCATTAAGTTGAATGAAGCCTGCCGCATCTGCCTGATCATACGCCCCAGCATCATCTTCGAACGTGACGTGTGCCTCTGAATACAAGCTGTGATCAGACCAACGGCCAACAGTGCTTATTGATCCTTTGTAAAGTTTCAGGCGGACAGTGCCGGTGACGTGTTCCTGACTTTTATCAATTGCTGCTTGTAGCATTTCACGTTCTGGGCTGAACCAAAATCCATTATAGATCAGCTCAGCATATCGCGGCATCAGCTCGTCTTTCAAATGTGCGGCACCACGATCAAGCGTGATGGATTCAATGCCACGATGCGCCTCAAGCAGAATGGTTCCCCCGGGTGTTTCATAGATACCACGGGACTTCATCCCGACAAATCGACCTTCCACCAAATCAAGACGGCCGATTCCATGCGCGCCCCCAAGCTCATTCAATTTGGCAAGCAAGGTTGCTGGTGACATTTTTTCACCATTAATTGCTGTGGCATCACCCGACTGAAAGCTTACCTCGATATACTCCGGCGTATCGGGCGCATCTTCTGGGTTGGTGGTGCGTTGATATACATAGGAAGGTGCCTCAACTGCAGGATCTTCCAACACTTTTCCTTCTGAAGAAGTGTGAAGAAGGTTTGCATCCACACTAAATGGGGCTTCGCCACGTTTATCTTTGGCGATCGGAATTTGATTTTTTTCAGCGAAATCAATCAACTTTGTGCGGCTGGAAAGATCCCATTCACGCCAAGGCGCAATGACTTTTATTTCAGGGTTCAATGCGTATGCCGACAATTCAAAACGAACTTGGTCATTCCCTTTGCCGGTCGCACCATGGGCAACCGCATCTGCGCCTTCTGCTTCGGCAATTTCGACCAAGCGCTTGGAAATTAGTGGGCGCGCAATGGAAGTTCCCAGAAGGTAGACCCCCTCATAAACCGCGTTGGCACGAAACATGGGGAACACAAAATCTCGAACAAACTCTTCGCGAATGTCTTCGATGTAAATTGCAGATGCACCCATCATTTCAGCTTTCGCCCTGGCCGGTTCAAGCTCTTCACCTTGGCCAAGATCGGCTGTGAAAGTTACCACCTCACAGCCATATTCCGTCTGCAACCATTTCAAAATTATGGATGTATCCAAACCACCGGAATAGGCGAGGACAACTTTTTTGGGTGCAGCCATTGAAGTAACTCCAAGATATGAGGGTTCAGGTGCGCGATATCGGGTTTTCAATCTGTGAGCAAGTTTTGCCACACGTCTAAAAAACTTATTATCAGAGCACGGTCCTTGCCATTTTGTTGGCCATGCTGCACCTATCGATCATGACTGAATATGCAAAACTTGCCGCCCAAGCAGAACAACGTATGCGGGATCTTTTCCCGGCAACGCCGTTGCAAAAGAATGAACACCTGTCTGGTTTGTACGACGCAGAGATTTGGCTGAAGCGTGAAGACCTTTCCCCGGTTCGTTCGTACAAATTGCGTGGCGCTTATAACGCGATGGGTAAGCAATCTGATAAAGATGTTTTCGTCTGCGCAAGCGCGGGCAACCATGCACAAGGGGTTGCGTATGTTTGTCGACATATGGGCAAAAAAGGCGTGATATTCATGCCCGTTACAACCCCTGAACAAAAAGTAAATAAAACCAAAATGTTCGGTGGGGAAAACATCGAAGTAAAGTTGGTTGGCGATTTTTTTGATGCTTCACTAGCGGCCGCTCAAGAATACTGCGCAAAGGTAAATGGGCATTTTCTTTCGCCTTTTGACGACCCGGATGTTATGGAGGGTCAATCAACTGTCACCCATGAAATGCTTGATCAACTTGGGAAAGCGCCCGACATTGTGGTCGTACCTGTGGGTGGTGGTGGCCTGTCCTCCTCAATGCGCTTGTTATTGTCTGAGAGAGCACCTGATACAGAGATATTCTTTGTTGAACCCGCCGGTGGTGCCAGTTTGGCTGCTGCTGTGAGGGCAGGTAATCCCGTGACCATCAATGATGTAGATACTTTTGTTGATGGTGCAGCGGTTGCAAGAATCGGTGAAAATACGTTTGAAGCACTAAAGGGAATCTCTGCCGATAATGTATTATCCGTTCCAGAGGATCGAATCTGTACAACAATCATAGACATGTTGAACACCGAAGGGATCGTGCTTGAACCCGCGGGGGCCTTGGCAATTGATGCGCTGAAAGATATTTCAGAAAGAATAAAGGGAAAAACAGTTGTTTGTGTTTCTTCTGGTGGGAACTTTGATTTTGAACGCTTGCCCGAAGTAAAAGAACGTGCCCAAAGATATTCTGGGGTTAAAAAGTATTATGTATTGCGGCTTCCTCAACGACCGGGCGCTTTGAGGGAATTCCTAGGGTTTTTAGGCCCGAATGATGATGTCACACGATTTGAATACTTGAAAAAATCAGCACGTAACTTTGGGTCGATTTTAATCGGAATTGAGACGACAAACCCAAGCAATTTTGCCCCATTGGAACGTCAGGCAATCGAAGCGGGTATGATGATGAGGGATATTACCGAAGATCATGCGATTGTTGATCTTATCATTTAATTTTCAATCAAATTCGATGAATAAAACCAGCCCCGTTTGAGCGGTTTTAACAAATGGGCACGTATACCTGAGGTATTGTACCGAGGGACTTAATGTCAGTTTTCGAAAATGATTTGGGTTGCGATGGCATTCAGGTTGAGCTGGATTTTATCGTGATTGCACCAAATGTGCCTGAGACTATCTATTCCAAAATAATTGCATTATCCCCAAAATCCGAAATCTCACGTGCGCTTGAATCAAACAGCGGTCATCGGGTTCCAGATGTATTTGTATCTTGTCCCGGACAAGATTTTGATGAGATCTCTCAACTTCGTAGGAAGATTTCGTTTCCAACAAGTCTGATCATGGTTGGTGAAAATCTTGAACGGCACCATATCGAAGAGGCCGATGCGATTCTAAATCAAAATGAAACGAAAGCAGGCGTTCAAGATACCCTGAGATTGATTGGGAGTGGTTTGTCGAAAAAGCGAAACCAAGCCCGATCGATGGATAGTGTTTTGACTCAGCTAAAGAAAGAACAACTAAAGCTTTTGCGGCTTGATGAAGATTTAGAGGCTGCAAAAAACCTTCAAAGAGATCTTTCAGCAAATCGGAGCATCGAAATAGGATCGATTCATTTAGATTTTGAAATTTGGGCAAAAGACGCAATTGGCGGTGATTTGATGGGTTTTTTTGAGGCAGGCCCTTCGAAAACAGGCTTCTTCTCTTTTGACGTATCGGGACATGGCATAGCATCAGCACTTTTTTGTGCCAGATTGGCTGGCCAATTTGTGGGGAACATCAGTTCGACCAATTTAGCCTTGGAAAGCAAAAATGGGATAACCCAACCAAGATCACCGAAAGCAGTTTTAAGTGAACTTAACATGCTTATGTTTAGTCACTTTGACACAGAATATTATGCCACCGCGATTTTGGGGAACATTTCACACGATACTGGTCAGATCCAGTTTTGTCAGGCAGGGCATCCACAACCCATATTTTTCGGGCAGCGTTTTCCAGCGGCCCCATTGTCCGCAACAGGTGTGCCGGTTGGCTTGGTTCCCGGTGCTGAATATGAAAATACCAAAATTGTTTTACCGAGAAACGGAAAGATGCTGATTTACTCTGATGGAATCTCGGAAAGTGAATCGCCAAAATCAGCTGAGCATTTCGGTGATCAAGGTTTGTGCAGAGTTTTGAATCGATCACATTCACTTTCTAACAGTTCGATTTTGAAAGAAGTGCATTCTGCGGCAAAACGATTTGGTGGAGGTCAGCTTTTGGATGATGCGTGCGGCATGATCTTAAGTCACCGAAGTCCAAAAAACTGAGATACTGCAAACCGATCACCATCTACGGCCAAACACTTGCTTGCCGTGCTTGCATCCAGAAACTGTGCTGAATGATCTTGTTCTAAGGGATTTCCTAAACAAAGGACTGGCTTGGCGACAAAGACAGTACACAGCTTTTCGGCCCACATTTCATATTCAGGCATAAATGTATGTCTTCGAAACCGAAAATATGGAACCGGGCGGTGAATACGCCATCCAGTTTCTTCCATTATTTCGCGGTGAACTGCTTGTAACAACGTTTCAGATTTTTCAACGCCCCCGCCAGGAAGTTGAAATTCATTATGAATTCCACCTTGATAGGTGGCTAAAATCCCATGCCGAATGGGCAATATGGCATAGACACTGGGGCGGCGAACATATTTTTGTCCTTTGATTGGCGGTGGTCCAAAGTTGTGAATACGCATTTCGAGTATATATACCCTTGGCTGTAGACGGATCGTTTGATGCAAGTTACTGCAACGCCAATCCAGAAGGAATGAAAAATGACTGATTTAAATCGCCATGATTGGGATGATGCAATTCTTCCATTTCAGTTGGATTCCGCAGACATTCGAGGACGTGTCGCTCGATTAGATAAAGTTTTGGACAATGTACTTGCCCAACATGATTACCCTGCTGTGGTCGAAAATTTGGTTGCAGAAATGGCGATTTTGACCGCTTTGATTGGTCAAACAGTAAAGCTGCGTTGGAAGCTTTCATTGCAGGTTCGTGGCAGTGGTGCGGTGCGTTTAATTGCAACGGATTATTACGCACCCCAACAAGACGGGGATGTTGGGCAGATACGTGCCTACGCAAGTTACGACAAAGAGAAACTTGATTTGACCGGCGCTGGCTTTGAACAAATTGGGAAAGGTTATTTTGCCATTTTGATTGATCAGGGGCAGGGAACAAAACCATACCAAGGAATTACACCAATTTCTGGTGGTTCTTTGTCTGCATGTGCAGAAACCTATTTTGCACAATCAGAACAATTGCCAACGCGATTTTCGTTGGCACACGGTCGTTCTTTGGAAGCTGGTGGTGTTCAAAGTTGGCGGGCAGGCGGCGTTATGTTGCAACATATGCCAAAAGCCTCTCCTTTGATTGCACGCGACGCTGCCACAGGTGAGGAGGGCACCCTTCAAAATACAGATCTTTTGGATGGTGATGATCACGAAAACTGGAATCGAGTGAACATTCTTCTAGATACAGTTGAAGAGCTTGAATTGGTGGGGCCATCGGTTTCGCAACATGACTTGTTGCTTAGATTGTTTCATGAAGAAAACCCAAAAGCCCAAGAGCTGCAGCGGGTTAGGTTTGGGTGCACGTGTTCTGAAAAGCGGGTTCGAGACAGCCTTTCAATTTATTCCGCGAAGGACATCAAACACATGATAAATGATGAAGGTAAGGTCACTGCTGATTGCCAGTTTTGCGGTGCTCATTATGTTTTGGAGCCCACTTCAGTTGGAATGGATGCGTTAGAAAAAGATGGTACATCTTAAAGACACACTAACCTCGGTTTGTTCAAACATATCCACGCAGACATCTGATTTTGACTTGAACGATGGAATACTGCCTAAAAACCGAAACCTTAAAGACGCAGCCGTCCTTATCGCAGTGTGCAATTGGTTTTCCGAGCCGCATGTTTTGTTGACCAAACGCGCTGCACACCTCAAGGCGCATCCGGGTCAAATTGCTTTTCCGGGTGGAAAGAAAGATCAAAGTGATAATAGTTTGCAAGAAACCGCGCTGCGGGAAGCGTTCGAAGAAGTTGGCCTATCTCCGCAAAACGTGGAGGTTTTAGGAATTCTCCCCAAACATGAAACGGTTACTTCGTTTTCTGTAACACCCATTTTGGGTTGGGTTGAGAAGCCGTGGGATATTATTTCTGATCCAAACGAAGTTTCTGAGGTATTTTTCTCGCCCATATCACGTGTTTTGTCCGCGACAGAATTCAGCATTGAATCTAGGAATTGGCAGGGAAGACAAAGAAGGTATTTTGTGGTTCCAGATGGTCCTTATTACATCTGGGGGGCGTCTGCTAGAATTCTGCGCGCTTTGTCTGATCAGGTTGTTTTAAATGCGGATTGAGGCTGACTTCCTGCGGTCAGAGTCTTTGTCGACTTTGTTTGCTGCATTCCATGGGTACGAAATCTTTTGCGTTGGTGGGTGCGTAAGAAACGCGTTTTTGGGTGAGCGGGTTGTTGATATCGATCTGGCAACCAGCGCAACACCTTCTCAAATGCGTGAGATCGCAAAAAAGCACGACTTAAGGGTCATCCCAACGGGTGAAGATCATGGAACGATGACTTTTATCGTTAACGGAGTCTCATATGAGGCAACCACGTATCGGCAAGACGCTAAAACAGATGGTCGCCATGCGACAGTGATGTTTGGTTCCAAAATGAAGGAGGATGCCCAAAGACGTGATTTTGGCATGAATGCGCTTTACGCTGATCTCAATGGAAATGTGCTTGATCCGCTGGGTGTGAAAAGTGATGTCATAAACCGGCGAGTTCGGTTTATCGGCAACCCCAAACAACGTATTCGAGAAGACTATCTTCGAATTCTCCGATTTTTTCGATTTCAAGCTTGGTATGCCGACCCCAACGATGGCCCCGATGCCGAAGGGTTCGCCGCATGTTCAGAACTTTCGGATGGATTGTTGAAAATTTCGAAAGAAAGGATTGGGGCTGAGTTTGCTAAAATTCTTTCGGCCTTTAATCCTGCACAGACGATTGCAACGATGGATCAATGCGGAATTCTCTCGAAGATTTTGCCTGGTGCTTCATCTGAACAACTTGCTCCGTTTATCCACTTTGATCCAAGCGCAAATCCTGATTGGCTTCATCGGTTAAGTGCTTTGAATCCAGCCGATGCAAAATCACAGCTTAGGCTGTCGAAATCCGATGCAACTCGATTGAAAAGAATCCAATCTTTAATCTTGGATGGTTGTTCGCCGTTTGAATCGGGATATTCACTAGGGAAATCGGATGGGATCGCCGGGCATATTCTAAGGTGTTTGTTCGTTGGTACTCTGGTCAAAGAACTTGATCTTGATACGGTGAAGCAAGGCGCGAAGTCGACGTTCCCAATGCGCGCCAAAGATCTTCCCGAAAATCTTGAAGGACCTGAAATCGGTGTTGCGTTGAAAAAGGCAGAAAAGGCTTGGCTCCGGTCCAACGGTGATCTGAGCTTTGAGGAATTAATTTCAGCGGCCCTTATGAATGACTGATCTATGGGCAGTCTATTTGTTTGTATTTCTTGGGCTCTTTAGTCCTGGACCCAACATCATATTGTTGATTACATCTGGCGCCACTTTTGGATTGCGCAAAACGCTACCTCATGTTTTCGGAGTTGCGCTGGGTGTTGGTGTCATTGCCGCATTGACGGGGCTTGGTGTTGGCCAGATATTGATCAATTTGCCTTGGCTGCGATTTGTTCTTAACTTGGTGGCTGCGATTTGGATTTTCTATCTCGCGATAAAGATTTGGAATTCTAGTTACACTGAAAAAACCACAGGGGCGTCCCCATTCACGTTCATGCAGGCCGTTTTGTTCCAATGGGTTAACCCGAAAATTTGGGCCGTTGCATTGGCTGCGTTTGCTTATGTTCCAACAGCAAGCCCTTTGATTTCAGCCACAATTCTGGGACATGCTTTTGCGGTGATAAATTTGTTTGTCTGTTTGTTTTGGACTGCAACGGGGCAAGCGACTGCACGGTTTTTGCGTCAAAAAAAAATCTGGGTTTTATTTATGCGCGTGATGGCAAGTTTATTGCTTGCAATGATTGTCGTTCTTTTCCTTTGATTTTTTGAACGATACGCGTATCCTGATCGGCTATGTTTAAGTTTTTTGAAAATCTGATCGATCCCTATAAGCCTTATGATTTAGAGGAAACTCCGCCAAAGAAGCTTTGGCCGTTTATGCGGTTGTACCTTCGAACGTTTGACCGCCTGTTTATGGTGGCGGGGCTCTTTTCAATCATCGTAGCGGCGATAGAGATATTTCTAATTTGGTATCTTGGTCGCATTGTGACGGTTTTGACCCAATCTTCACCTAAGCAGTTTTGGAATGATTACGGGACTGAACTAATTTGGGTTGTGATTTTCATTTTATTGGTTCGCCCGGTTTTGCAGATCGTTGATGTTTTGTTGTTAAATAACTCTCTACTTCCCAACGTGGGTACTCTGGTAAGGTATCGCGCGCACCGACATGTTTTACGGCAATCAACCAGTTGGTTTGAAAATGACTTTGCTGGTCGCATCGCCAATCGTATAATGCAAACCCCACCTGCCTTTGGTGAAGTTGTATTTCAAATATTCGACGCACTCACTTTTTCAGTGGCTTATTTGGTGGGGGCTTTACTGATGCTTTATGGAACGGACGCAAGACTGTCTGTGCCACTTTTAATCTGGTTTGTATTTTTTGCGGGCTTAGTCGTGTGGACGGTCAAACGTGTTGGGCCTGCATCTAAAGCTGCATCTGATGCGCGAAGCCAGATTACAGGGCGTGTCGTGGATACTTACTCAAACATCCACACAGCCAAAATTTTTGATCACGATGAAGGTGAACTTGCTTACGCCAAAGAAGCGATCGAAAATGGACGAAAAACATTTCAAAAGGAAATGCGAATTTATACCATCATGGATTTTGGAATGGTGGTTTTAAATGGCCTTTTGATTGTTGGAGTTGTTGGTTGGGCCTTATGGCTTTGGGCAGCGGAGGTCGCTCCAATTGGAGTTGTCGCAGCAGCAGCTGCATTGACTTTGAGACTGAATGGAATGTCTGGCTGGATTATGTGGGCAACAACATCATTCTTTCGCGAACTAGGGGTGGTTTCAGAGGGTATGGAGACGATTGCGCACCCAATTGCATTGAAGGATCGGCCCAATGCTTCAAGCTTAGACTTTCAAAAGGGTGAAATTCGTATGCAAGGCATTCGACACCATTATGGTAAAGGTGCCGGCGGGCTTGATGACATCAACTTGGTGATCGCACCTGGCGAAAAAATTGGACTTGTTGGCAAAAGTGGCGCTGGAAAGTCCACCCTGATAAAACTTATCCTTCGTTTTTTCGACCCGGAGTCAGGACAAATCTTGATAGATGGGCAGGATATTTCATCCGTGACGCAATCAAGTTTGCGTCGAAACCTTGCCGTGGTGCAACAAGACAGCTCTTTGTTGCATAGATCGGTTCTGGAAAACATTGCTTTTGGTCAGGCCGCAGCAGCCGATACCCAAATCAAAGCGGCAATTGAAAATGCAAAAGCCACCGAATTCATCAAAGATTTGAAAGATCAGGATGGAAGATCCGCACTTGATGCGCGCGTAGGAGAAAGAGGAGTGAAGTTGTCTGGCGGACAAAGACAGCGTATTTCGTTAGCGCGCGTATTTTTGAAAAATGCTCCGATCCTGATTTTGGATGAGGCAACATCGGCACTCGACAGTGAAGTGGAAGCCGAAATTCAGAATGCCCTTTACGAACACATGGAAGGGAAAACTGTGATTGCCATTGCACACCGCCTTTCCACGATCGCAAAGATGGATCGCATCATCGTATTGGATGAAGGTAAAATAATTGAAGAGGGCTCTCACAAAGAATTGCTTGAACTTGGGGGGGTATATGGGCGCATGTGGGAAAGACAATCTGGTGGGTTTTTGGATTCGTTGAATGACTGAGATACGAATTGAAAGATTGGGTCACCATGGTGATGGTTTGGCCGATGGACCTATTTTCGCACCCCGCACGTTGCCAGGTGAGGTCGTTACTGGAGATCTTGAAGGCGATCGGCTTTGCAATGTCAAAGTTCTGCATCCATCTGATGAAAGGGTCAAGCCTGGGTGCCCAGCTTACAATCGATGCGGGGGCTGTTCACTTCACCACGCAAGTGACGGTTTTGTTGAAAATTGGAAGTCAGAATTCGTGGAATCTGCTTTAGCCGCACAAGGGATAAAATGCTCTGTGCGTAATTTTTCACAATCACCGCCAAAGACGCGGCGGCGTGTGAAGTTCACAGGGACCAGAACGAAAAAGTTTGCAGTTGTTGGTTTTCTGGGGCGCGATAAGAAAACAATTCAAAACATTGACGGGTGCCTGGTGATTACCAACACCTTGAATTCCATAATTCCTTTTCTTGAAGAATTTACTCATAGATTCTCATCCCGAAAAGCTAGGTTGTCATTTTGGTGCCTTGAAACGCAAACAGGTATCGATGTTGCGGTTGATGGACTTGGCGATGTCTCAAAAACTGAACTGGAAGCAATGGCATCTTTGGCAGGCGCGACTGGGATTGCACGGCTGACCGTTGGCGATGATACAGTTATGCAAAGCACTGCACCCAAAATAGTTTTGGGTAATGTTTCGGTTGAACCACCCGCAAGGACATTCACACAGGCAACGTTGCACGGCGAATGTGCGTTACAGAAATCAGTTCATGAAGCTGTTTTGGGGGCCAAGAACGTTGTTGATTTGTTTAGCGGGATTGGAACGCTCAGTCTTCCTTTAGCGAAATTTGTTAAAGTGGATGCTTTTGAAGTTTCGCGAGATTCTTGTCTGGCCCTCGATTTGGCCGTGAAAAAGGCTGATGGATTAAAAGAAGTAAATGTGTATCAGCGAGATTTGTTTCGAAGACCTTTGGATGATGAAGAGCTTAACAAATATGGTGCTGCAATCATTGATCCTGCAAGAGCGGGGGCGGAAGAACAGACCAAGTGGATGGCACGATCAAATCTGGATCGAATTGCGTTGGTTTCATGTAACCCAGTAACGCTTGCCCGTGACCTTAAAATCCTGTTGGATGCGGGATTTGCATTAAGCTGGCTGGACGTCATTGATCAATTTCGTTGGACAACCCACACAGAAGTTGTGGCATTCCTTCAAAAATAGACGAATTGCGAAAAAGTGATACCAGTTTTGATTTGGTTTCGTTTATATGACGCAAAAAATGGGCAGTGAAATGAAACGCAGAAATTTTGTTTTGGGGGCAACTGCGCTGGCTTGGCTCAGCGCTTGTGCAAATAAATTCCCAGTGTATCGAGGGCCAAAGGTTACCCTTGTGTCTGTAAACAAATCGAACCGAAAAATGCATTTGTACAGCGGCAAGCGCCTTTTGAAGGTTTATGATTTTGAATTGGGTTTTGCGCCTACCGGCCATAAAACAATTGAAGGTGATGGTAAGACACCCGAGGGTGAGTATTTTATCGACAGAAAAAACCCTAACAGCAGCTTCTATTTATCCGTTGGAATTTCATACCCAAATGCCAATGATATCGCGCGCGCGCGCGCCATGGGCAAAAGCCCTGGTGGGGATATATTTATTCACGGCACCCCTAAAAAGTTTTCCAACAAACAAGATTGGACATGGGGGTGTATCGCGGTCACTGATCGGGAAATGCGTGAAATTTATTCAATGCTAACGATCGGCACTAAAATCGTTATTCAACCTTGACGTCACTATGGGTGTGCCATCACCAACGTCCACCAGATTTTCCCATTTTTTTCCTGAAACCAAGCAAACCCCATTTCTGTGGCATTAGGGTTTAGGATAACTTCACGGGTTGGCGCTTCTTCCATCCAAGCGGCAAGCGTTTCTAGCTCTGATTCGTAAGTTTCCGAAATATTTTCACCCGTAAGGCGCCCAGTATAACCAACGCGTTTCACGCGATCGATGGGGGATGATCCATCAGATCCAAAATGCCAAGGTCGGTTTTGAACGGCCATATCACGGGAATGCGTTGCCGCAGCGGCATTGAGTTGCGCATTTAATGAAACGGTCCCTAACCCTTTGACAGTCCTCAAGCTGTTAATACCATCTTGCATACTAAATTGGATCCGGCCGGTATCACCCGGTTTAATGCGATAAAGCCGAGGTAAGGGTTTCCCATCTGGTCCGATTGGTACGTTCCCGGTCGTACAAGCCGCTAAAAACAACGCAACCAAAATAATAATACCAGATCTTAGCATCTGCTTACCCTCACATTTTTTGCCTTCATAACGCGAAAACGTTGCCATTCAAACCCACATTCTGCACCAAAGTAAACCTGACAATTGTGTGAATTGCCGGATTTAAACCTAACGCGTATAGAGGTACCTAGGCAGAATATTAGTGTAGTGACTAAAAGGTCAGAAAAATGAAAAGACGCAGTTTTTTAGCAGCAGGCGCAGGATTCATTGGGTCTTCCGCGCTGGCGCAAAGTCAATCACCAAATGATACAGTTGAAATCGAAAGTGAAGTTTCGGCTACGTCCAGACGAAATGCCTCCAGTTTCCGCACATTGGATTGGCAACCTTATTTTTCGAATTTGAAAAACGGTGCTATTTTGGTGGATGTCACCTCTCGTGCTTTACATTTTTGGTCAGAAGACCAGTCTGTTTATAAATTGTACCCGACATCGGTTCCTTTGACAGATGACCTTACACGTTTGGGTCGCACCCGCGTAACAAGAAAAGTAACTGGGCCCAGCTGGCGCCCAACACCTGCGATGCGAGAGCGAAATCCAGAATGGCCGGAGTTTATTGGGCCGGGTCCAGACAATCCGCTTGGAACCCACGCCCTTTACCTTTCGTGGACTTACTACCGCATTCACGGCACCCATGATACGCGAAAAATTGGCCGTCGATCATCCAATGGATGTATCGGACTGTACAATGAGCAAATTGAAGAGCTTTATGGTCTGACGAAAGTAGGAACGCAGGTGTTGCTTATTTGACGACAAGTCACGCTGCTTTCACACCCAAATCAGCAGACTATTTGCCTTTGATGATCACAATTGCTTAGTTGCGGTTACGAGGAAAGTCTAAGGCGCCCCGATCCACCCTCAACATATGTGGCTCAAGGGTACTAATGGAGAAAAAAAATGAAAAAGTTTGTTGTTGCTGCTGCTGTAACACTTGCTGCGGGTGCGGCTGTTGCTGGCGGAATGTCAGAGCCTGTAATGGAAGCTGAAGTTGTAACTGAAATGGTTGAAGCGACCACAGGCGGCACAAGCGGTGGGATCATCATCCCACTTTTGATTGTTGCACTGATCGGCTTGGCTACTAGCTAATCCATTTTAAAAGTTTGAAGGCGGTCCTTGCAGGGCCGCCTTTTTTATATCCAGCCTTCCAAATTTTCTTGGATGACTTCGCAAAGCGCTGCGATGTGATTTTCCCCATCATTTAAGCAAGGTATGTAAAGAAAGTTTTCGCCACCAGCATGTTCGAAGCTTTCCTTGATTTCCTCATTAATTTCTTCGAGCGTTTCAATGCAATCTGCTGAAAACGCAGGGGCGCAAACTGCAATGCTGCGTTTGCCGCTTTCGGCCAACCTTGCAACCTCCTCCACTGTGTATGGTTTCAACCATTCTTCAGGTCCAAATTTCGATTGGAAAGTCGTTATAATTTCGGTGTCTTCCCACCCAAGCCGTTCTTTAAGAAGGCGAGTCGTTTTTTGGCACTGACAGTGATAGGGATCACCTTGCATCAGGTATCTTTTTGGAACTCCGTGGTATGAGCACACCAGGATTTCTGGTTTTTCGTTCGCGGTCTTGTAGGCGAGCTCAATGCTTTTTGCCAAAGCATCAATATATGATGGTTTCTCGTAATATGGTTGGACAGTTCTGACAGTGGGTTGCCAAGTTTCTTCCATCAGTGCCCGAAAAAATTGATCATTTGCGGTTGCTGACGTCGCACCTGCATAATGCGGGTACAGAGGGAAAAACAGAATTTTTTGACACCCGGCCTCTACCATTTCTCTTACTTTGGATTTGGTGGACGGATTTCCATATCGCATGCAAAAATCGACCACGACATTTGATCCCAGGCTTTGGTGTAGTTGTTCTTTGACTTTTTCCGTTTGGTTCCGGGTGATTGTCATCAAAGGACTTTCATCTGCGTCTGTATTCCAAATGGACGCATAAGCAGCACCAGAGGAAAATGGACGTTTGGTAAGGATGATGAGTTGTAGCAAAGGTTGCCAAAGCCAGGGGCTGTAATCGATGACACGTCGATCAGACAAAAATTCATTCAGGTACCGCCGCATTGAAAAATAGTCATGCCCATCCGGGGTTCCAAGGTTGGCAAGTAATACACCGATTTTTTCTTGCTTTATCGCTGGATGGTCCGCTGGGGCGTTTTGCGGGCGCATTGCGCCAATTTGATTTGCATCCTTGGAATGGGATTTTGTCATTAAGCCATCTCACCATAATGTTTGTTGCTGAATTAATGGGAAATTTGATCGCGTCAATTGAAGCGTCAAAAGATTATGGTTTCAAAGCCTCCAACAAGGAAATTTTTGCTGAGCCGGGTCGCAATGGTTTTTGTTGGCTGTGATGCGGTTTCCAAGCTGACAAAAATATCATTTCAAACGAAACGGGCTCACCGTTCCAAAGTTTTGAGGCACAGTCAAACAAGGATTTTGAGGTTAGTCCTTTGTTGCGCGCTTGGAGGGCATTTGTTTCCCCCATGTCTCTAAGATCTTGAAAAACGCTTTTCAGATTTCTGTATCTCACTTTTTGTTCGAAACGATCCGCAACGGGAAGGGCCAGCCCAGCGCGTTGAAGAAGGGCTCCGTATTCCCTTACATCAGCCATTGGATGAAAGCGTGGATGCGCACCATCGCAAATCTCTATTTCAGCTTTCGTGGTCAATTCACGAACGGTTGCTAACGTGGATCCACCAAAACAAACCGACAAAAACAAGCCGTCTGCCGTCAATGCGTTTGCACATTGAATGATTTGTCCCAAAGGATCGTTCGCTGAATGCAATCCCATCGCATGAATCACCAAATCGTGGGATTCCTTTTTCAAAGGAAGAAATTCCTCATCGTCACAGATCAAAGCCCTGGGAACTAATTCTTTCCAGAACGCCGGAAAGCCAGTGACGATTGCCGGGCTCGTGAACGTTCTGTTAACCTCTGTCAGTCTTTCCTTGATGTTATCAAATGCAATTTCGTGCAGAAACATCCCTTCGGGTTTTGCCCTGCTTCGATTTTGAACAATTGCATCTCGATCAAATAAATATTGGACCATGCGGTGGGGCTATGCGTGATTATCTGACGATGCAACCATTGTTATCATTCCTATATCCTGCGCTGTGTATTTCTTGCGGGGAAGAACTGGAAAAACATCAATCAATCTGCGCAAAATGTTGGGGTTCGATCGGCTTCATAAATGAAAATTGTTGTTACCTTTGTGGGGATCAACTTATCGGTGAAATTGATACACTAACACTGTGCGATTCATGCATTCAAGTCTCGCGCCCCTGGTCTGTTGGTCGTGCTGCGGTGATTTATGGTGGTCTTGGGCGCGATTTGGTTTTGTCCTACAAACATGGCGACCGCCTTGATATGACACATACTTTGGCGCGATGGATGGTAAATTCAGGGGAAGATCTCTTCTCTGATAATGCAATTTTAGTTCCAATCCCACTTCACCGGTATAGGGTGATGAAGCGGAAATATAATCAGGCGGCAGAGCTTGCTAAAGCCATTTCAAAAATGACCAAAGTTCCTTGTTGTTTGAATGTTTTAAAGCGCGATCATCATTCAGCCATTCTTGACGGCTTGAATGCAGAGGAAAGGTTTTTACAAATGGAAAACGCGTTTTCTTTGATACAATCGGAAAGTTTGGAACTGAAAGAAAGAGAAGTAATTCTTGTTGATGATGTTATGACATCAGGGGCGACATTCAGTGCAGCAACACACACTTTATTGAATGGATCTGTGAAGTCGGTGTCGGTCTTGGCTCTGGCACGGGTAAGCAAAAGCACCTAGATGTTCTGAAAACAAAGGTGCGCGATGAAAAAGATCGAAATTTATACCACGCCTACTTGTGGGTTTTGCCATGCGGCGAAACGGCTTCTCAGCTCGAAGGGGCTTTCGTTTGAGGAGATCAATTTGGCAAATTCACCTAACCGAAGATCTGAAATGATGACTCGATCAAATGGTGGCCGAACTGTTCCGCAAATCTTTGTGGGGCAGACACATGTTGGTGGCTGCGATGATCTGTATGCGTTGGAGCGTGCGGGCAAGCTTGATGCCTTGATTGCAAGTTGAGGGCCGCAGTTCTTCAAATGAATAGCAGTGATGACCCAATGGAAAACTTGGGTGCAGTTGTTGACGCAATCCAGCGATGTGAAAAACATGATATTCTTTTCACGCCGGAAGTCACAAACTGCATTTCGTTTTCGCGATCATACATGCAAAGAGCTTTGCAAAATGAAGAAAGAAATGACTTTCTGAATACCATCGTAGAAGCAGCAACTGAAAAGGGAATTTGGGTGGCGCTGGGTTCCTTGGCTGTCAAAACGAAAGATGCCGACGGGCGTTTTGCGAACAGAGGCTTTTTGATTAACCCGGAAGTTGGCATCGTGGGGAAGTATGACAAGCTTCACATGTTTGATGTAAAAATTTCCGAGACGGAAGCTTACCACGAATCCCGAGGGTATCGGCCGGGACAACAGCTATCTGTTTTTGAAACTGATCATGGATCAATTGGTTTCACGATTTGCTATGATCTTCGATTTCCATATGTGTTCAACGATTTGGCAATTGCTGGTGCAAAAGTGATTTCTGTTCCATCTGCCTTTGCGGTTGAAACTGGACTGGCGCATTGGGAATCTTTGTTGCGATCTCGTGCGATCGAAACTGGTTGCTTTATAGTAGCGGCCGCCCAAACCGGAACGCACACCCCTTCGAAACGAAAAACAAATGGCCACAGCCTTATTGTTAATCCATGGGGCGATGTGATTTTAGATGCCGGGGAAGAAGCGGGTCTTTTCCACTTGGACCTTGATTTGGCCTTGGTGGATAAGGCACGTTCCATGATACCAACCTTGGCGAACCAGAAAAGTTTTCGATCTGCAAAAGAAGAGAGTTGATGCCTGATCAAATTGAAACACTTTCGGTAGGGCTTTTTTCAGAAATTCTTGCGCTTGAAACTCTTCTGCGGAACCGCCTTTCGAAGGTTCTGCCTAAAGGGATGGAACTGTCGCATTTTACAATTTTGAATCACTTGGCCCATGTGGAAGGTGAACGCACACCAGCTCAGTTGGCGACGGCATTTAATGTTACTAGGGGTGCGATTACAAACACACTCTCAAAACTTGAATGGGCGGGTTACGTGCACATTCGCCCGGATTGGGAAGATGCCAGAAGAAAACAAGTGGTCATCAGCCCCGCTGGTCGCGCTGCGCGTGATGCCGCCTTTTCAAAGATTGCACCTATTTTAAAGGATGCATCCTCTGCGATTGGCGAAGCAGCCCTCAAAGACGCACTGCCGATTTTAAGAGAATTAAGGATTAGTCTCGCGTCTTCATAAATCTGTTGGGGGTTTGAGGCTGGAAGTGACGTAGTTCACGCTTAGGTCATGGTCGCTTAACCCCCAAGTCCAGCGGATTTTGTTAAATACAAAACCCTTCTTATCGACAGGCATTAGCCCCGCCTTTTCAAGCAGTTCAAAAAGTTCTTGCGGCGTAATGAATTTTGACCATTCATGTGTCCCCTTTGGCAGCCAACGCATGACATATTCTGCCCCAATAATTGCAAAGAGATAGCTTTTCGGATTGCGGTTCAGAGTAGAGCAAATGTGAAGCCCACCAGGTTTTAAGAGTTGCTGGCATGCCGTGAGATAGCCGAGTGGATTTGCAACATGTTCCACAACTTCCATATTTAAAACGACGTCAAATTCCTCACCGTTTTCGGCTAATTTTTCTGCTGTGGTGTTTCGGTAATCAATTGAAAGACCCGATTGCTCTGAATGTATTTTTGCAACTGGTATGTTGCCTGCTGCTGCATCTGCGCCAACAACGGTTGCGCCCAAACGCGCCATAGGTTCGCACAGTAAGCCCCCTCCGCATCCAATGTCTAAAATCCGAAGGCCTTTAAAAGGTGCTTTTGTTCTGAGATCACGATCGAATTCAGCCGCAATTTGTGAAGTGATGTAATCCAATCGGCAAGGATTAAGCATGTGTAAAGGTTTGAATTTCCCTTCAAGATCCCACCATTCCGCCGCCATCGCCTCAAATTTTGCGACTTCTTTGGGATCAACTGTGGTTTCCGTCGCTTGCATTCCGGTTCTCCAAAAGATTTAACAAAGAGACGGGCCATTGGGCCTGCCCACCTTATATATAGGCTGATCATGGACAAGGACGCAGGTCAAAAACGCGCAGTTCAGTATCTTTATCCACCTCTCACACCATTCGATCAAAGAATGCTTGATGTTGGGGATGGTCATCTGGTGTATGTTGAACAATGCGGTAATCCCAACGGGATGCCTGTGATCGTTTTTCATGGCGGCCCCGGAGGCGGGTGCAGTCCTGCGATGCGCCGATATTTTGACCCCAAGTATTATCGTATAGTTTTGTTTGACCAACGTGGTTGCGGGCGATCGAAGCCGCATGCAAGCATAGAAAATAATACAACTTGGCACTTGATCAAAGATATCGAAAAAATCCGCGTCGAACTGGAAATTGATAAATGGATGGTTTTTGGTGGAAGCTGGGGGGCGACACTTGGGTTGGTCTACAGTCAATCCCATCCAAGCAATGTGATCCACCTAATTTTGCGAGGGGTTTTTCTCGGAACGCAATCTGAACTCGATTGGTTTTATGGCGGCGGCGCGGGGCAATTCTGGCCAGAGGCTTGGGCAAGATTTGTAAACCTCATTCCCGAAGAAGAAAGAACAGATATGATCGCCGCGTATGGGCGGCGTTTGTTCAGTGGGGATCAAAGCATTGAAACGCGTTATGCACGGGCTTGGGCAGGATGGGAAAATGCACTTGCCTCCATCGATTCAAGCGGTGTTGCATGGGAAAGTCCAGCTGAATACGCGCGCGCATTTTCACGCCTAGAAAACCATTATTTTCAAAACAAAGTTTTTTTAGATTCCAACTCAGCGATTTTGGCAAATGTTGATCAGTTAAAGGATATTCCTGGGACAATTGTTCAAGGAAGATACGACATGATTTGCCCACCCGTTTCTGCGCGCAAATTGTCAGATGCATGGCCTCTCTGCAAATTGAGATACGTTCAAAAGGCAGGGCACGCTCTTTCTGAGCCGGGGATCAGCGCGGAGCTGGTTAAAACCATGGATGGATTGCGACAAAAAGGGTCGTAAACGCTTTACAGAAGTTTAAACGCTGTTAACCTCAGGCAAAACGAAACAACGCCACAGGGGAAATAAGGTGGGATCAATTGCGCGGATTATTCTGCAACGCTTGGCCTTAGGTTTACTTACACTTCTTATCGTTTCCATGGTTATATTTGTGGCGGTCAATGCTTTGCCTGGGGACTTTGCCCAACAAATTTTGGGGCAGGGCGCAACGCCAGAGGCAATCGAGGCCATTCGTAAGGACCTCGGCTTGGATCAAAACTACTTTTTGCGATATTTTAGCTGGTTAGGAAATTTGCTGACCGGAAATCTGGGCATTAGTTTTGCACAAATGAATTTTGCATCGAATATGGGTGGCGATCAATTGATCGGCGTGGCTGAACAGATCAGGCCTCGATTTATGAACACAATGTTCCTTGCCGGTGTAACAGCGGTGATTGCAGTTCCACTTTCTATCATTCTTGGTTTGTTGGCCGCACTGTATCGCAACACAGTTTTTGATCGAGCGGCAAACATCACAACGCTTTCTTCGATTTCAAGTCCTGAATTCTTTTTAGCTTATATTTTGATTTTGTTTTTGGCAGTTCTGAACCCGGTGTTTCCTTCACTTTCAAATATCTTTGATGGAATGGGGTTCGGTGATCGTCTGAACAAAACAATGTTGCCGGCACTCACGCTTACATTGGTGGTGACAGCCCACATGATGCGTATGACGCGCGCAGCCATCATTAATCTTTTGGCCAGTCCTTATATCGAAATGGCGCGTCTCAAAGGCATCAGCCCGATGCGCGTGATCGTAAAGCACGCTTTACCAAATGCGCTTGCACCGATCATCAACGTCATTGCGCTTAACCTTGCCTATTTGATCACAGGCGTTGTCGTGGTTGAGGTTGTTTTTGTGTATCCAGGAATTGGCCAGCTTTTTGTGGACAGCGTAAAGATTCGAGACATCCCTGTTGTACAGGCTTGCTGCCTGATTTTCGCCGCTGCCTACATCCTTCTGAACTTGGCTGCTGATATCATGTCAATTTTGTCCAACCCAAGACTGAGGCACCCCAAATGAGCCTTCTGACAATCCTCGCGATTTCTTTGATTGGATGCCTGTGTGCCGCATGGGTTTTCCGGTTCTCAGGCCAAGTTCTTTCGGATCAAAAACCCTTTTTCCGGGATATGCCATATGGCGTTGCCTTTGGGTACGTTTTGGGCGTGGCGGTTTTGGCTTGGATTATCGTTACCTATATTGGGGCAAAAATTGCAGGATTTCCGGCTGCAAATAAGCTTTACTTCTTTGTCAAAGCGGTGGAGTGGTTCGTGATCTTTGCGGTCGCTGCGGTATTGTTCCGGATACTGGGTCGAAATCTTGGGACGGCTGGTATGCGCAAACTGTTTCGCAGTATGCCCCTTACCGCGTCTTTCGGTATTTTGATTATTATTCTTTATGCAATTGTTTCCATTTTTGCAGGCTGGATTGCACCTTACGGTCAGGAACAGGTTTTTGCCCAAGCGAACATACCACCGGGCGGTGATCCATCGACAGGTGGAAACCCTCAGTTTCCTATGGGTACGGATCAAATTGGCCGCGATATTTATAGCCGATTGATTTACGGTGCGCAGAACACAGTTGGCATTGCCTTTGCGACGACGTGCCTTGCCTTTTTCATTGGTGGAACATTCGGGTTTTTGGCAGCTACACTGGGTGGTTGGTTGGATCAAATTGTTTCGCGAACCGTTGATGTATTGATGGCGATTCCGGCTTTGATTTTTGCCTTGCTTTTGATGACGATCGCAACGGTTTGGGCGAATAACTTTGGAATTGACCGAACCATTTTTATGGTCGTGATTATTGCGGTGATCGACGCCACACGGGTTTATCGCCTTGCCCGTGCTGTGGGTCAAAACATTGTGGTCATGGATTACATCGAGGCAGCAAAATTGCGCGGCGAAGGTTTGATGTATCTGATCTTCCGGGAAATTCTGCCAAACGCGACGGCACCTCTTTTGGCAGAATTTGGTCTTCGATTCTGCTTTGTGTTTTTGACAATCGCTTCTTTGTCCTTCTTGGGTGTTGGTATTCAACCACCTTTGGCAGACTGGGGAACAATGGTGAAAGACTTGTCCCAGTTTATCAACTTTGCCCAATTTGCGCCGAATGTTGCATCCGCACCTTTGCTGGCGGCTGGGGCAATCGCCCTTCTGACGGTTGCTGTGAACTTTGTGGTGGATTGGATGCTGCACAAATCTTCCGGACTTAAGGAATAATTGCATGTCAGGCACTCTTCTTAAAATTCGCAATTTGCAAATCGAAGGTCGGGCAGATGAAACCTGGAATCCAATTATTAATGGAATTGATTTCGATCTGAACAAAGGTGAGGTTCTGGGCCTGATTGGGGAATCTGGCGCTGGGAAATCTACGGCGGGTTTGGCCGCAATGGGGTTCACGCGTGATGGTTGTCGAATTTCCGGTGGAACTGTGGAATTCGATGGCATCGATTTGGTGAATGCCTCCGCTGCTGTAAAGCGCGGGTTATTGGGCAAGCGGATTGCCTATGTTGCGCAATCTGCTGCGGCTTCTTTCAATCCCGCCCACAAGTTAATTGAACAGCATGTTGAAGCTCCTGTTCAACACGGTGTTCAAGATCGGGCCACCAGCCAGGCGGATGGGATTGAACTTTATCGCAGGCTTCGATTGCCCGATCCTGATAATATTGGGTTTCGATATCCTCACCAAGTTTCGGGTGGGCAATTACAGCGTGCCATGACGGCTATGGCAATGTCGTGCCGCCCAGACTTGATCATTTTCGATGAGCCGACAACGGCTTTGGACGTGACGACACAGATCGAAGTTCTGGCGGCAATTCGCGATATCGTCGAACAATTTGATACCGCAGCGATCTATATCACGCATGATTTGGCTGTTGTTGCCCAAATGGCTGACAAGATCAAAGTGTTGCTCAAAGGGGATGAAGTTGAAGAAGCAGATACCCGAACAATGCTTTCCGATCCTAAAGAAGAATACACAAAGTCACTTTGGGCGGTTCGATCATTTCAGCGCCCAGCAAAGCCAGCGATTAACACGGGCGCCACACCTGTAATATCGGTTCAAAATGTGACCGCCGCTTATGGCACAGTTCCGGTGTTGTTCGACGTGAATTTTGATATTCACCAAGGTCGTACGGTTGCGGTGGTTGGAGAGTCTGGATCAGGGAAATCCACAGCGGCGCGATGCATAACGGGGCTTTTGCCACCAAAACAGGGCCACATTGAATTCGATGGTGTGGCGCTCCCTCTGGATTACAAGAAACGAAATAAAGACCAGCTGCGCCAAGCTCAGATGATCTATCAAATGGCAGACACAGCGCTGAATCCACGCAAATCCATTGGCGAAATTATTGGCCGGCCTGTTCAATTTTACAGTGGTTTAACTGGTGCCGATAAGCGTCGGCGTGTCGAACAATTGCTGGAACAAATTGAACTTGAACCTACGCAATATATTAATCGATTGCCATCCGAGCTATCCGGTGGTCAAAAGCAGCGCGTTGGAATTGCGCGGGCTTTGGCTGCTGATCCAAAGTTCATAATATGTGATGAAGTTACATCCGCTTTGGATCAGTTGGTTGCCGAAGGCATTTTGAAACTTCTAGCAGATTTGCAAGATACACTTGGGCTTTCATACATGTTCATTACGCATGATTTGGCAACTGTCCGATCGATCAGTGATGAGGTTGTTGTTATGAAAGACGGCCGTGTTGTGGAGCAAGGCCCCAAAGCAGATATGTTCCAACCTCCACACCACCCGTATACAGATTTGTTGCTTTCTTCGGTTCCTGAAATGGATCCTGATTGGTTGACCGAACTTCTTGAAAAACGCGGAATTGATAATATTGGCGACGCAGCGGTTGGAAAAATGGTATAAAGAATCACCCCTCTACGGAGGATTTGCGGAATTTTCCGCCAAAGATGTTCAATAAGGGAGAAAAACGAATGTCTCAAATTACACGTCGCGGTTTGATGAAAACCGGTGCAGCTGCTGGGGTTGTGGCCGCAACCGGCCTTCCGGCAAAAGCTGCAAATCGTGGTGGAACGTTGCGTCTTGGTTTGGCTGGTGCAAACACATCAGATAGCTGGGATGGACGTACACACTCCGACAGTTTCATGATCATCATGGGTCACGGTACAGTTTTTGACTGTTTGACCGAAGTAAAAGCAAATGGTGAACTTGTTGGTGAATTGGCAGAAAGCTGGGAAGCAAGCTCTGATGCGAAGACATGGACATTTAATCTTCGCAAGGGCGTAACATTTCACAACGGCAAAGCATTTGGCGCCGATGATGTGATTGCATCATTGCAGATGCACACGGCAGAAGGCGCAAAATCTGCGGCGAAACCAATTGTTGCAGCAATCAGCGAAATGAAGAAGATGAATGACCATCAGGTTCAATTCACCTTGGCCGCTGGTAACGCCGACTTCCCATTCTTGATGTCAGATTATCACATTCTGATGTACCCAGCGGGTCAGATCGAAGAAGCCATTGCCAACGGTATCGGCACGGGCCTTTACAAAGTTGAAAGCTTTGACCCAGGCGTTCGCGCGGTGGTAAGCCGCGTTGATGGCCACTACAAAGATGGTTCAGCAGGTTGGTTTGACAGCGTTGAAGCCATAGCGATCAACGATTCATCTGCACGGATGAATGCATTGATGACCGGTCAGGTTGATGCCGTTAACCGCGTCGATTTCAAGACAGAGCCTTTGATGAAGGCAAATCCGAATGTCGAAATCTTTGAGGTAACAGGCAACCAGCATTTCACATTCCCAATGCTGACAAACCAAGCACCGTATGACGATGCAAATGTTCGCAAGGCGCTGAAGTATGCTGTGAACCGCCAAGAGATGGTTGACAAAATTTTGCAAGGTCACGGTAAAGTCGGTAACGATCATCCGATCGGACCTGCGAACCAATACTTCGCGGCGGATCTGCCGCAGCTTGAGTTTGATGCAGATAAGGCCAAATTTTATATGAAAGAGGCTGGTTTGACATCGCTTGACATCAACTTGTCTGCTTCTGATGCGGCGTTCTCTGGTGCCGTTGATGCGGCTCAGCTTTATCAAGCTTCTGCGAAAGGTGCTGGTATCAATATCAACGTCGTTCAGGAACCGGCAGACGGTTACTGGTCAAACGTTTGGCTGAAGAAGCCTTGGTGCGCATGTTATTGGTCAGGTCGCGCCACTGAAGATTGGATGTTCTCCACAGCATATGAATCTGGTGTTCCTTGGAACGATACATCTTGGGAAAATGCCCGTTTCCAAGAGCTTTTGTTGGCTGGTCGTGCAGAACTGGACAGCGATAAGCGTCGTTCAATCTATGGCGAGATGCAGGCAATCATGTCTGAAGAAGGTGGAACAATTGTTCCGATGTATGCCAACTACGTTGATGCCAACAGCACAAAACTTGCTCATGGCGATGACATCGGTAACCTTTGGCAAATGGACAGCAGCCGGATCACAGAACGCTGGTGGTTCAAGTAAACCATTCGAAATAGATGGATTAGGAAAGCCCCGCTGTGACGCGGGGCTTTTCACTTGCAATTTCATAGATTCGGCCTTAGTTGCACATCAACAGCGGCGTTTCAGCTTCCAAAACTGAAACCCACCGAAAAAATAACGGGCCGCGCGCCCGTTTTTTTGTGCCCGAAAGGTGTTCATGGCTGATCTTGTTGCAAAAGCTGCAATGGACCGAAAGGTTTTTGAAATTATCAACCCGGTGGTGGAATCCATGGGGTTCGAAATAGTGCGTATTCGCTTGATGGGTGGAAAAACGCCAATTCTACAGATTATGGCGCAAAAGCCCGACGGCACGATTGAGGTTGATGACTGTGCTGAAATCAGCGGAACCGTGTCTGCGCTGTTAGATGTAGAAGATCCAATTATCGAAGCTTACACCTTGGAGGTTTCCAGCCCAGGCATCGATCGTCCTTTGACACGTCTAAAGGATTTTGATCAATGGAATGGGTATGTCGCCAAAATCGAGACGGAAAACCTGATTGATGGTCGCCGCCGTTTTAAAGGTGATCTGGCTGGAACCGACGATGATGAAGTATTGGTAACAATCGAAGAAGGTACGATTGGCCTTAAATTTGACTGGCTTGCGGATGCTAAGCTGGTTTTAACTGATGATTTGATCCGCGATGTCCTAAAAGGCCGGAAAGACGCGGGCCAAATCGATGAATCACAATTCGACGACGTTCAAACCATCGTGGATGGAGAGGAAGACTGATGGCAATTACATCTGCAAACCAGCTGGAACTTTTGCAAACTGCGGAAGCCGTTGCACGTGAGAAAATGATCGACCCCGCTTTGGTGATCGAAGCGATGGAAGAATCCCTCGCGCGTGCGGCAAAGTCACGTTATGGCGCTGAAATGGACATCCGTGTTTCCATTGATCGAAAAACCGGTCGCGCAACGTTCACTCGTGTTCGTACAGTCGTTGAAGATGAAGAGCTTGAGAATTATCAAGCGGAATTCACTGTGGAACAAGCCAAACAGTACATGGAAAACCCAGAAGTTGGACAGACCTTTGTTGAAGAGGTTCCACCAGTGGAAATGGGCCGTATCGCCGCCCAATCTGCAAAACAGGTCATTTTGCAAAAGGTCCGTGAAGCCGAACGTGATCGCCAGTACGAAGAATTCAAAGATCGTGCTGGTACAATTATCAACGGACTGGTGAAGCGCGAAGAATACGGAAATGTTATCGTGGACATCGGACGGGGTGAAGCCGTCTTGCGCCGGAACGAAAAGATAGGTCGTGAAAGTTATCGCCCGAATGATCGTATTCGTGTCTATATTAAAGATGTGCGGCGCGAACAGCGTGGCCCACAGATTTTCCTTTCACGCACAGCACCAGAATTCATGGCGGAATTGTTCAAGATGGAAGTGCCTGAAATCTATGACGGCATTATCGAAATCAAGGCGGTTGCACGCGATCCCGGTTCACGCGCTAAGATAGCGGTCATTTCATACGATGGATCGATTGATCCAGTCGGCGCCTGTGTCGGCATGCGTGGGTCACGTGTTCAGGCGGTTGTAAATGAATTGCAGGGTGAAAAAATCGACATCATTCCTTGGAATGAAGATCAGCCAACATTTTTGGTGAATGCACTTCAACCTGCTGAAGTTTCCAAAGTTGTTTTGGACGAAGAGGCAGAGCGTATCGAAGTTGTTGTTCCTGATGAACAATTGTCGTTGGCAATCGGTCGTCGAGGGCAAAACGTGCGTTTGGCCAGTCAGCTTACCGGTTTGGCCATTGATATCATGACCGAAGAAGAAGAGTCTAAACGCCGTCAGGCCGAATTCGAAGAACGCACCCGTTTGTTTATGGCCGCATTGGATTTGGATGAATTCTTTGCACAGCTTCTGGTTTCCGAAGGATTCACCAATCTGGAAGAAGTTGCTTATGTCGAGGTAGACGAACTTTTGGTCATTGACGGTGTTGACGAAGATACCGCCAAGGAACTTCAGGCCCGTGCCCGCGATGTGATCGAAGCAGAAAACGAACGTGCTTTGGCAAATGCCCGTGACATGGGCGTCGAAGACAATCTGATTAACTTCGAAGGCTTGACCCCTCAAATGGTGGAAGCATTGGCAGAAGACGGTGTGAAAACACTGGAAGATTTCGCCACTTGCGCCGATTGGGAACTGGCTGGTGGATGGACAACCGTTGATGGCGAACGAGTCAAAGATGACGGTGTTTTGGAAAAGTTCGACGTGAACTTGGAGGAAGCTCAAGCCTTGGTTATGACCGCGCGTGTTATGTTGGGGTGGGTTGATCCAGATGATTTGGTTGAAGACGCTGAAGATACATCCGAGGGGGAAGAAGCCTAATTCTTTGGCATTTGAAACATGACGAGAGGCAGAAATCATAAAGCTCGCGATGATTCCGAGAGGACATGCTTGATAACTGGGGAACAACTTCCCAAATCACGTATGATCCGTTTTGTAACTGGCCCGGAAGGACAAGTGGTTCCCGACATATTGGGTAAACTACCGGGCCGCGGGTATTATGTTTCTGCTTTGAGAACGGTTTTGGAAAAAGCGGTTGAAGGAAAAGTTTTCTCCAAAGGGGCGAAGCAGTCGGTATCGGTGCCTGTTGATCTAATTGGGAACACCGAAAAATTATTGGCGGATCGTGTCGTGGCTTTGATTTCAATGGCAAGAAAAGCTGGTGTGGCCATCGCGGGTTTTGAAAAGGTGAAAACGTCACTGGCCGACAACAAAGTAAAAGTTCTTCTTCAGGCGAGTGATGGATCTGAACGAGGGAAAACAAAATTATGGACACCGGAAGGCGCCCGATACTTTGGCTGTTTAACAGCGCAGGAATTGGGTTTGGCTTTCGGACGTGGCCATGTCATACACGGCGCACTCTTGACTGGTGGACTCAGCACACGTGTTATAGAGGATGCGTCAAAGCTGCGCGGTTTGCGCGAAAACGTTGCAGCGCGAAAGGACGATAGATCTTAATGAGCGACGACGGAAAAAAAACACTAGGCCTTCGAGGCGGACCCAGAGCGGGGAATGTGAAGCAAAGCTTCAGCCATGGACGTACCAAAAACGTTGTGGTGGAAACCAAGCGCAAGCGCGTTGTGGTTCCCAAGCCAGGTGGTGCAAAACCATCTGGGCCTGGATCGGTTTCTAAAGGTGACCCATCGAAACGGCCCGCGGGAATTTCTGATGCAGAGATGGATCGTCGTCTGAAGGCAGTTCAAGCCGCTAAGGCACGAGAGGCTGAAGACACTGCCCGCCGCGCTGAAGAAGAAAAGGCGCGTGATGAAGAGCGCCAACGCAGACGTGCAGAAGCCGAAGCCAAAGAGCGCGAAATTAAAGAGCGTGAAGAAAGGGCAAAAGCCCGGGCCGAAGAAGATGCGCGTAAGAAACGTGAAGCGGAAGAGGCCGCACGCAGGGCTGCTGCGGCACCCGCGCCAGCACCGGATGAGCAACGCTCTGCAAAATCGGCACCTGCACGAAAACAAGTGCAAGAGCCACGTCGCGATGACAACCAACGCCAGAACCGCGGCAAAGGCCGTGATGATGGACGTCGTTCTGGTAAGCTAACGGTAAACCAAGCCCTGTCAGGTGGTGATGGGGGCAGGCAACGCTCTTTGGCGTCAATGAAGCGCAAGCAAGAGCGTGCTCGTCAAAAAGCATTGGGCGGAGCGGAGCAGCGTGAAAAAATTGTTCGCGATGTGCAAGTGCCTGAGGCGATCGTGGTTTCTGAATTGGCAAACCGCATGGCTGAGAAAGTGCCAGATGTCGTCAAGGCTTTGATGCAGATGGGTATGATGGTCAACCAGAACCAGACCATTGACCAAGACACCGCAGAACTAATTGTTGAAGAATTCGGCCACAAAATTGTCCGGGTGTCCGATGCGGACGTTGAAGACGTAATCGATACCGTGGAAGATGATGATGCTGATCTAAAGTCCCGCCCACCGGTTATCACGGTTATGGGGCACGTTGATCACGGTAAAACGTCTGTATTGGATGCGATCCGGAATGCTAAGGTTGTTGCTGGCGAAGCCGGTGGTATCACCCAACATATCGGCGCTTATCAAGTAGACCAAGATGGTGCATTATTGACGTTCTTGGATACCCCGGGTCACGCAGCCTTCACATCGATGCGCGCGCGTGGTGCCCAAGTGACTGACATTGTTGTGTTGGTTGTTGCCGCAGACGACGCCGTCATGCCTCAAACTGTTGAAGCAATTGCACATGCTAAAGCGGCCGAAGTGCCGATGATTGTTGCGATCAACAAAATCGATTTGGAAGGCGCAAATCCAGATAAGGTTCGCGCAGACCTTCTGCAGCATGAAGTGATTGTGGAAAAAATGTCTGGGGAAGTGCAGGATGTTGAGGTTTCTGCAATCAACGGCACTGGTTTGAACGAACTGCTTGAGGCGATTGCGCTTCAGGCTGAAATTCTCGAATTAAAGGCGAACCCAGAGCGTGCTGCATCAGGCGCAGTTATTGAAGCTCAACTTGATGTTGGCCGCGGGCCGGTTGCGACAGTTCTTGTGCAGAATGGTACCTTGAAACAAGGCGATATCTTCGTTGTTGGTGAACAATGGGGTAAGGTGCGTGCCTTGGTTGATGACAAAGGCAACCGCGTTAAAACTGCTGGTCCATCCGCCCCTGTAGAGGTTCTGGGGCTTAACGGAACACCCGAAGCTGGTGATGTTTTGAACGTTGTTGATACGGAAGCACAGGCACGTGAAATCGCTGAATATCGCGCACAAGCCGCAAAAGATAAACGCGCTGCGGCAGGTGCGGCAGTAACGCTTGATCAGTTGATGGCCAATGCCAAGGCCGATGAAAACGTGAGCGAACTTCCGATTCTGGTGAAAGCGGATGTGCAAGGTTCCGCCGAAGCCATCGTTCAAGCCATGGAAAAAATTGGCAATGATGAAGTTCGTGTTCGCGTTCTTCATTCTGGTGTGGGTGCGATCACAGAATCCGATATTGGCTTGGCTGAGGCATCTGCCGCGCCTGTCGTCGGGTTTAATGTTCGTGCGAATGCCTCTGCGCGTAATACAGCCAACCAGAAAGGCGTGGAGATCCGATACTATTCAGTGATCTATGACCTTGTGGATGATGTGAAGGCAGCTGCCTCTGGATTGCTAAGTGCAGAAATTCGTGAACACTTTATTGGATATGCAAATATCAAAGAGGTTTTCAAAGTTTCTGGCGTTGGCAAAGTTGCAGGTTGTTTGGTAACGGAAGGTGTGGCGCGACGTTCAGCCGGTGTTCGCTTGCTGCGTGACAACGTTGTGATCCACGAAGGTACTCTGAAAACGCTTAAGCGTTTTAAAGATGAAGTGGCGGAGGTCCAGTCAGGCCAAGAATGCGGTATGGCATTTGAAAACTATGATGACATTCGCGCCGATGATGTGATCGAAATCTTCGAACGTGAAGAAGTCGAACGTAAATTGGACTAAGAAATTTGTGCCGGGGTTTAACTGCCCCGGCCACAATCTTTTATAACCAATCCATCAACATTGGAATCAATGGAATGTCAGCCGCAGGCATTTCATACGATCGCAATTCTGATTTGCGCACCCATTTGAGGGTCTGATCTTCACGTGGCTGCGGCGTACCTTCCCATTTGCGACATGCAAACAAAGGCATCAAAAGATGAAAATCTTCGTATTGATGGCTCGCGAATGTCAAAGGTGCCAAACACGATTGCCAGGTGTTTATCCCAAGTTCTTCTTCAAGCTCGCGGATTAGAGCCTGTTCTGGGGTTTCGCCGACCTCAACTTTGCCACCAGGAAACTCCCACAAGCCGGCCATTGATTTCCCTTCCGGCCTTTGGGCAAGCAAAACCCGGCCATCAATGTCGATCAATGCTACGGCGGAAACTAAAACAGATTTCATGACCGATAATCGGCGTTTATTGTGATATAGGCATGGGTTAAATCACAAGTCCATATTTTTGCGGTTCCGGATCCCAACCCCAAATCAACCGTAATCTGGATGTCTTGGTTTTTCATATAAGCTGCGCCTAAACCTTCGGAATAAGTACTGGCAACCCATCCCTTTTCCGCCACAAGGATGTTCCCAAACCAAATTGATAATTTGTCGCGGTCTGCCATGGCGCCGGATTTCCCAATCGCCATAATGATACGGCCCCAGTTTGGATCCTCACCCGCGATTGCTGTCTTCACCAGTGGTGAATTTGCGATCGCCCTTGCGATAAGGTTTGCATCGGCATCCGTTTCGGCATTCGTGACGCTTACTTCGATGAATTTTGTTGCGCCTTCGCCGTCACGAACGACCTGATGTGCAAGATCTTGCATTACCTCATGAAGTGCATCTGAGAATGTAGTGGATCCTGAAACGTCAATCCCAGATGCGCCTGTGGCGGCGCAAATAACTGTGTCGGATGTTGAAGTGTCACTATCTACAGTAATGGAATTAAATGTCCGCTCGTTCAGTTCAGATAAGGTATCCTGTAAATAAGCTTGATCAATTTTGGCATCTGTAAAGATGTAAACCAACATGGTTGCCATATCAGGTGCAATCATGCCGGATCCTTTGGCAATCCCGCAAATATTAATCTGTCCTGCATCGGTCGATAAAACTTTGAAAGCACCCTTTGCAAAGGTATCCGTGGTACGGATGGCTTCTGCTGCATTTTGCAAATTAGAATCGCCGGGGGCCATTTTGGCGATCGCAGATGTGATTTTACCTTCTGGTAATAACTCTCCTATTACGCCGGTGGACGATGTGAAAACACGGTTGGTGCTAACACCAAAAGATTCGTGAACCTGATTACAAATGCGTTCAACAGATGCTTCGCCTTTTGAACCAGTAAACGCATTGGCATTTCCCGAATTTACAACAATCGCAGCAGGCCCGGAAGGTTCTGATCCAAGCTTTGCTTGGCAATCTAATACAGCGGCGGAACGTGTTGATGATCGCGTAAAAACACCAGCGATTGTTGTACCAGGATCCATAATGGCAATCATCAGATCAGTTCGATCTTTGTATTTTACCCCTGCTTTGAAAGTGGCTATTTTCAAGCCATCAATACTTGGCAATTCTGGAAATGCGTCTGGAGCGAGCGGTGAAATACCTGTCATTCGAGATCTGACAACTTCAATGTGGACAGAACTTCGGGTGAGATTTCATCCTCAGGGACGCGTTGAACACTGGTGGTGCTTTCCAACTCTGCCAGGCGCTTTTCGATTGCGCGATTTCCAAGTTCGTTTGCAAGCTCCGCCTCGACTTCTTCAAAAGCAGGTGGTTGGACATCGCGGATTTCATTTAACCTGATGACATGCCAACCAAATTGCGTTTGCACAGGGTCTGAAATTGCTTCTGGTTCCATTGACATCACTGCTTGTTCAAAAGGGGGGACCATTTGACCCTTTCCAAACCAACCTAAATCGCCTCCACGAGGGCCTGAAGGTCCCGTAGAATGTTCTTTCGCTGTTTCGCCAAAGTCCGCACCATCCCTAAGAAGCTGCACAAGTTCTGCTGCTTTTTCTTCGGTTTCGACGAGGATGTGTGCGGCGCTGTATTCTTGTTCTGCTGGGCCTGCGTAGCGTTCATCGTATAACTCTTTCAGCGCTTCTTTGGTTGCTGCGGATGACTGAATTTCCCGCATTACTAAGTCAGAACGCAAATTCCGCTTTTCATTTTCAAGCGATACATTGATCCATGCTGGTTCCTCATCCAAGCTTTGCGCCAATAACGCCTGACGTACCAGTTGATCAACAATTCCCGGAAAAAGGACGTTATCGGGAATTGTTTGATATTGTTGTGGCAACAAACGCTTCACATCCAATACATGCGCGACTGTGATCTGATCGTTTCCAACAGTTGCAACAACGGAAGACAGTGAAGTTTCCTGAGCTGCAACTGGGGACACGAGTGCAAACGCAACAATCGATGCACGCAAAATTGGATGTGAAAATACCATGATTTGTTCCTTTCGGTGGCGCCATTTCCGTCGCGCCGTTGACAGTCATTGACCGGGCCCATACATCGCTAATTGGTCCCGAGGGGCATTGCTTTCTTAGCTGATCTTGTCGCAAGTTCTAGGGCGGGTGATGAAGGTGGGCAAGTCAGAACCCTCACACAATTTGGTTAACCAAGCGGAGTGCGCATGCTGGGTCTCGGAACAATTGCCAAAAAAGTTTTTGGCACACCAAACGATCGTAAGGTCAAAGCGACCCGTCCAATGGTTGAGAAGATCAACGCCTTGGAGGCAGAGTTTGAAGCTTTGTCAGATGAAGGATTGATCGAAAAAACGGAAGAGTTTCGCGCACGTGCCTTGAATGGTGAAAGTTTGGACAGCTTGTTGCCCGAAGCATTTGCCAATTGCCGTGAAGCCGCAAAAAGGGCCCTTGGTCTACGAGCGTTCGATGTGCAGTTGATGGGTGGGATTTTTCTTCATCAAGGCAATATTTCAGAAATGAAAACCGGTGAAGGGAAAACACTTGTCGCAACCTTCCCCGCTTATCTCAACGCTTTGACCGGAAAAGGTGTTCATGTCGTAACCGTCAATGATTATCTGGCCCGACGTGATGCCGAATGGATGGCGAATGTATTTTCCGCGCTTGGCTTAACGACCGGTGTTGTTTACCCACAGCAACCCGAAGATGAAAAAGCACAAGCATATGCCTGTGACGTAACATACGCCACAAACAACGAGCTTGGTTTTGACTATTTGCGTGACAATATGAAATCCGAATTGTCGCAAATGCACCAAAGGTACCACAACTTTGCAATCGTGGATGAGGTGGATTCGATTTTGATCGATGAAGCACGTACCCCATTGATCATTTCTGGTCCCGCTCAGGATCGTTCAGAACTTTACAAAGTTATCGATACAATCATTCCAGACGTTCAAGAAGAGCACTTTACGTTGGATGAAAAAGCCCGAAATGCTACCTTTACTGATGAGGGCAATGAATGGCTGGAAGATGTTTTAACTGCCCGAGGCATCCTTCCGGAGGGCCAATCGTTATACGACCCTGAAAGTACAACGATTGTCCATCACATTAACCAAGGCCTTCGGGCACACAAACTTTTCACCAAAGATAAAGATTATATCGTCCGTGATGGTGAGGTGGTTTTGATTGATGAATTTACCGGCCGCATGATGGCCGGCCGCCGTTTGTCAGATGGCTTGCATCAGGCGATTGAAGCAAAGGAAAACTGCGAGATACAGCCTGAAAACGTCACGCTGGCTTCCGTCACGTTCCAAAATTACTTCCGCTTGTATGACAAGTTAGGTGGAATGACTGGTACAGCGGCGACCGAAGCGGAAGAATTCAACGAAATCTATGGTTTGGGTGTTGTTGAGGTGCCAACAAATCAACCTGTTGCACGTATTGATGAAGACGATCAGGTTTTCCGCACTGGCCGCGAAAAATATGAAGCTATCGCCGAAGCGATCAAAGAAGCCAATACGAAAAACCAGCCTGTTCTGGTTGGGACAACATCGATTGAAAAGTCAGAGTTCCTTTCAAATATGCTGACGCAAGCAGGGATCGAACATAATGTTCTGAATGCACGTCAGCATGAACAAGAAGCGCAAATTGTTGCTAACGCAGGGAAATTGGGTGCTGTGACGATTGCCACGAATATGGCTGGTCGTGGAACAGACATCAAACTGGGTGGGAATGTTGAATTCCAAATTATGGAAGCCATTGCCGCTGATCCCACTGCCGATCCTGAGGAAATTCGCACAAAGATCGAAGATCAACATATCGCCGATGAAGAAGCGGTAAAGGCTGCAGGTGGGTTGTATGTTTTAGCAACCGAACGACACGAATCTCGCCGTATTGATAATCAGTTGCGAGGTCGATCCGGGCGCCAAGGTGATCCAGGTCGCAGTTCGTTCTTTTTGTCACTTGAAGATGATTTAATGCGAATTTTCGGATCAGAACGTTTGGAGAAAGTTCTGTCCTCATTGGGCATGAAAGAAGGCGAAGCAATTGTTCACCCTTGGGTAAACAAATCACTTGAACGCGCACAAGCCAAAGTCGAAGGGCGTAACTTTGATATACGAAAGCAGCTTCTAAAATTTGACGATGTGATGAATGATCAGCGTAAGGTGATCTTTTCCCAACGTCGTGAGATAATGGAGGCTGAAGATCTTTCTGAAATCACGCGTGATATGCGTCATCAAGTAATTGACGATGTGGTTGCCACATATATCCCAGCGAATTCATACGCGGATCAGTGGGATGGAGAAGGCCTGCATGCAGCAATTATTGAAAAGCTTGGCTTTGAAGCACCCGTTCTGGAATGGGTGAATGCTGAAGGCGAAGATGACGATAGCATTCGTGAAAAGCTGGAAGAAATGTCGGATGATTTTATGGCGAAAAAAGCTGTGGAATTCGGACCAGAGAATATGCGCGCCATTGAAAAGCAGGTCATTTTGGAATCCATCGATGGAAAGTGGCGTGAACATCTTTTGACCTTGGAACACCTTCGATCTGTTGTTGGTTTCCGTGGGTACGCGCAGCGCGACCCGTTGAATGAGTATAAGTCAGAGTCTTTCCAGCTTTTCGAAGCCTTGCTGGACAGTTTGCGTGAACGTGTCAGCCAAATATTGGGACACATCCGCATGCGGACACCTGAAGAGCAGCAAGAACTGATGGCCGAAATGATGCGTCAACAAGCGATCATGCAACAACAAGCAGAAGCGGCCGGCGCTGCAGATGTGGCATCAGAAAATGATTTTGATGAAAATGATCAAAGTACCTGGGGCAATCCAGGTCGTAACGATCTTTGCCCCTGTGGCTCTGGAAAAAAATTCAAACATTGTCATGGTCGCGTGGCATAAGCGCCACGTGATTTGCGGAATCTGCTGTGTGATACCAGCGTTATTTGCACGTTGAGTTGAAAAAATCGTGTGAACTCTCAAAGGTCGCCCGCAAGAAGTGGGGGATTTCATGTCCGGATTCGGGCGGATAGTGTTAAGTATTTTAAGTGTATTTTGGTTCGCTTTTGCTGGTTTCGCCTCTGCAAAAGATAATCAAGTGACTCTGACGCTTATTGATGGGTCTTTCAGCATTGAGGGGAAGCTCGTCAAATTTGACAGTGAGTATTATTCCCTAGAGTCAGACTTAGGGTTGCTGACGATGGCTGCTGCGACGACCCGATGTTTGGGGGATGCATGCCCAGACCCATTAGAACTGGTGCCGTCTGTCACGATCTCGGTGTCCCCTGATTTGGGTGAACTTCTCGTTCCTTCATTGATTGAAAGTTTCGCATCAAGCCGGGGATATCGTCTTTCTGCGAAAGCTGCAGAAGAGGGTTCCGTAGATATAGTCCTTTCTTCACCCGGACTTTTGAGTCCCGTGGCAAATTTCAAGCTCACATTGATGGAGGCAACGGATGGGTTTGGTCGGCTTTCTGATAATTCCACCGATCTGGCCATTTTCAGACGCGGCCCGACTTTGTCTGAAGAAGAGATCCTATCCCAAAAAAACCCTTCAGTTTTGCGTTCACAGGTCATTGGTTGGGAAACGCTCAGACTTTATGCCAACGAAAGCAGTTCTCTTAGTGCCCTAACGGTTCGAGATCTTTTCAAAAAAGCGAAAGGAGAAGACGAAGATGGTGCGTTGGAAGGTTTTATTCTTGATGGTGATGGCGACAGTTTGATCGCCTTACATCAGGTGTTGGGTCAATCGGTTCCCGTTGCCTTTTCAGAGCGTTCCCGAAGCTCTCAAAACGGGGTCATAATGGTGACACCCAATTTGGCTTTACCACCACCTTTAAAGCATATTCCGGTCTCGGCCAGTTGTGGTGCACCAATTGCACGTGATGAAAATTCTTTTGGGGCGCAACCTTTGCAGGCTCCGATTTACATGTTTCACGCAAATGTCCGATTGCCAAAAATTGCTCGGGATTTCATGCATTATACTCTGTCGTTACCAGCACAGCGTATTGTTTCGCGATCTGGATACGTAAGCCGCACCCCTTCAGAAGCGCGGTTGGAATCTGAGCAGGGAATTCTGTTGAATGCGGTTTTGAATTCGGGAAGTGATACAGCCCTTAATGATTTGAAGAAAACTGCCCGAATACTCAGTGGATTTGGAAGGCTTTCGCTAACGTTCCGATATAAGGGAGGAACGCGAGAGTTGGATGACGTATCAAGATCCAACTTGGATTACCTCGCTAGCCTTCTTCAGCAAGGACGATTCATAAACAGAGATATTTTGTTCGCGGGATTCAGTGATAGCAAGGGAAACGCACAATCCAATCTTCGACTGTCGCAATCACGGGCGGAAGCATTGCGTGATACAATTTTAAGCATCATGGGCGAGAATGCCCCGAAACAAGGAAAATTCACGGCTCGCGGATTCGGAGAAGTCTTGCCGATCGCATGCAATGACATCGCTTGGGGACAGCGTGAGAACAGGCGTGTGGAAATTTGGGTTCGCTAAATGTATCCGGCTGCCCGCAGGCTCAACTCTTTTGAACCGCCAATTATTATGTGATCGTGCAAGATGATTTCCATTGTTGCTGCCGCACCTTCAATGGCTTTGGTTACAAAAATATCATCATCTGACGGCGAAGGATCGCCCGAAGGGTGATTGTGGATTAAGATTAAGGCTGCAGCTCCTAATTCTAAGCATCTTTTCACAATTTCTCGTGGATAGACTTGAACCTGATCTATGGTGCCTTGGCCCTGAACCTCATCTGCGATTAACCTATTCTTCCGATCCAAGAAAAGCACCCTACATTGTTCGGTTTGCAAGTTGGCCAATTTTGCACGGCAATACTTTACAACCGCGTCCCAACTAGAGATGAGCGGAAGTTCAATAATGTCGTTCCGAGCATGGCGATGAACAACGGCTTCTAAGATTTTGAGTTCCAAAACGACTGACTCACCAACTCCTTTAACCTCAAGAAGTCGATAATCCGGTGCGGCGATGACATTGTTTAATGTTCCAAAAACAGACAAAAGACGATTTGCCAGCGGTTTTACATCTTGTCTGGGAATTGCGCGGAACAGAACAAGTTCCAAAAGCTCATAGTCCGGTATGGCATCTGCACCACCTTCGACAAACCGCCGACGCAATCGTTTTCGATGATCTTTAAGATAGCTCGGGACGGTTTCATCATTGTCCGGTGCCAATTGAACTTCGTCTGGATGAAATAAATTGAGTACAGGGGTCATAGACATTTGTTATGATCCCCTGATTCAAGTTAATGTGAGATTAACTTTTCATCCCATCCCAGAATCCTTTGACACGGTCAAAGAAACTACTGCTGTTTGGGTTGTTGTCCTGTGACAGTTCTTCAAATTCTTTCAAAAGTTCTTTTTGGCGGTTCGTTAAGTTAACGGGTGTTTCCACCGCCATTTCAATGAACATGTCTCCTTGGCCAGATCCGCGAAGCGCGGGCATGCCTTTCGAACGCAAACGCATTTGGCGGCCGGATTGACTACCTGCCGGAATCTTCACTCTGCTGCGACCGCCATCAATTGTGGGAACTTCTATTTCGCCACCAAGCGCCGCAGTCGACATAGAGACAGGGACTTGGCAGAATAGATTGACACCGTCACGTTCAAAAATACTGTGATCATTCACCTCAATGAAGATATACAAATCACCTTGAGGGCCACCGCGCATTCCGGCTTCACCTTCACCTGCCAGACGAATACGTGTTCCCGTTTCGACCCCAGCGGGAATGTTGACTGACAGTGCCCGCTCTTTTTCAATACGACCGGCGCCTCGACAGTCACTGCACGGGTTTTTTATAATCTGACCACTGCCTGAACATGTCGGACATGTTCGTTCAACCGTGAAGAAACCTTGCTGCGCGCGCACTTTCCCCATGCCTGAACATGTCGGGCATGAAGTTGGTTCACTTCCTGCAGCGGCCCCAATCCCATTGCAGGAACCACAAGAAACGGTTGAAGGAACATTAATGGTCTTTTGCAAACCTTCGAACGCTTCTTCCAAAGATATTCTTAGGTTATAGCGAAGGTCAGATCCGCGGCTGGCGCGTTGCCCAGCACGACCCCCGCGCTGTCCACCCATGAAATCGCCGAACAAATCGTCAAAGACGTCAGAAAACGCACTGGCGAAATCGCCTTGGCCGCCACCAAATCCGCCTGCGCGGCCACCGCCGCCCATGCCCCCTTCGAATGCAGCATGACCATAACGATCGTAAGCTGCCTTTTTATCGGCGTCTTTCAGAACGTCATAAGCTTCGTTAGCTTCTTTAAATTGGGATTCAGCATCTGGATTGTCTGAATTTCGATCTGGATGCAGCTCTTTTGCTTTGCGACGAAACCCTTTTTTGATTTCATCTGCAGTTGCCCCTTTCGAGACCCCAAGAACATCATAGTAATCGCGTTTTGACATGGTGATTTCCCCCGAAAAACGGTGGGCGTTGCACCCAGAGTTTTGGGTGCAACGACCTTAGTTTCGGTTCAGATCAATGCTTGTCGCGATCAAGATCTTCGAAGTCGGCATCAACGATGTCTTCATCCGGCTCTGGTCCGTGATCTGCATCGCCGGCATCCGCTGCATCTTGGCTGGCCTTATAGATGGCTTCCCCTAGTTTCATTGCAGCCTCTGTTACGTTTTGAACGCCAGACTTGATCTTGTCGGCTGAAGCGCCTTCATCTTCGAGGTCGTCTTTCAAAGCCGCAATCGCCAGCTCAATCGCTTCGATGGTCGTCGGATCGACTTTGTCACCATGCTCTTCCATCGACTTTTCGGTCGAATGGATCAAGCCTTCTGCTTGGTTGCGTGCTTCAACAAGATCGCGACGGTCTTTATCAGCTTCTGCATTTTCTTCAGCGTCTTTGACCATTGCCTCGATATCTTCATCAGATAAGCCACCTGATGCTTGAATCGTAATTTTTTGTTCTTTGCCCGTGCCCTTATCCGCGGCACCAACAGAAACGATGCCGTTGGCATCAATATCAAAGGTTACTTCGATCTGTGGCATGCCACGTGGGGCTGGTGGAATGTCTTCCAAGTTAAACTGACCCAAGATCTTGTTATCAGCAGCCATTTCACGTTCACCTTGGAACACCCGGATTGTCACGGCATTTTGGTTATCTTCCGCGGTGGAGAAGATTTGTGACTTTTTGGTCGGGATTGTCGTGTTGCGGTCAATCAAACGTGTGAACACGCCGCCCAAAGTCTCGATGCCCAGCGACAAAGGTGTGACGTCAAGCAAGACAACGTCTTTCACGTCACCTTGCAGAACCCCGGCTTGGATTGCGGCACCCATGGCCACAACCTCGTCTGGATTTACGCCTTTGTTTGGTTCTTTACCGAAAAAGCTTGTAACTTCTTCGATCACCTTTGGCATGCGGGTCATACCGCCCACCAAAACAACCTCATCGATATCGCTGGTTGAAAGACCAGCGTCTTTCAATGCCGCTTGGCAAGGCTTCAAAGAGGATTTGATCAGATCACCAACCAAGCTTTCCAGTTTGGCACGGGTCAGCTTCACCACCATGTGTAGCGGCGTTCCTGTCTTCGCGTCCATGCTGATGAACGGCTGGTTGATTTCTGTCTGGCTGGATGACGAAAGTTCGATTTTGGCTTTCTCTGCCGCCTCTTTAAGGCGCTGCAAGGCCATCTTGTCCTTCGTCAGGTCGACGCCGTTTTCTTTTTTGAATTCGTCGGCAAGGTAATTCACGATACGCATGTCGAAATCTTCACCACCAAGGAACGTATCCCCGTTGGTGGATTTCACTTCGAACAGGCCATCGTCGATTTCCAAAATGGTTACGTCGAACGTACCACCACCAAGGTCATAAACGGCGATGGTTTGGGTTTCTTTTTTGTCCAGGCCGTATGCCAAAGCAGCCGCTGTCGGTTCGTTGATGATCCGCAGTACTTCCAAACCAGCGATCTTGCCGGCGTCTTTGGTGGCTTGGCGTTGCGCATCGTTGAAGTATGCGGGTACGGTGATAACTGCTTGATCCACTTCCTCACCCAAATAGGATTCAGCAGTCTCTTTCATTTTTTGCAAAATGAAGGCTGAAATTTGGGAAGGTGAATATTTTTCACCTTGTGCTTCAACCCATGCATCCCCGTTTCCGCCGTTGATCACGGCGAAGGGCAGGTTTTTCTTATCTTTTTCCAGATGTTTGTCATCCGCGCGGCGACCGATCAAACGCTTTACACCGAAAATGGTGTTGTCCGGATTTGTCACCGCTTGACGTTTTGCAGGCTGACCAACCAAACGTTCGCTGTCTGTAAAAGCTACGATTGAGGGTGTTGTCCGTGCGCCTTCGGCATTTTCAATCACCCGAGGTTGCGAACCATCCATGATGGCAACGCAAGAGTTCGTCGTACCAAGGTCAATCCCAATTACTTTACCCATTTCTAGCATCCCTTTCTTTGGCGATACCGGGGCGGTTGACCCGCAGTGCGGCACCAATAGCCCCATTTGAAAAATCTGGGGTCGTTGGGACAACCCCGTTCAGCGCGCTATATAGGTGGCCCATATCCACGCTGCAACCTTCTGAGGGGTTCGAAATTGCGAAATGACTGATTCAAATCAACAGGTTGAACCAATTCCAGACCAAGTGTTGCGCGGGGTGCACATTTTTAAAGAGTTTGTCGAAAGATCAGAGCAAAATTTGATTGTGGATGATCTTAGAAAAATTGCTTTAAATGTCCCCTTTTTCACGCCCTGTACACCTTGGGGAAAACCAATGTCAGTCAAGATGACTTCGGCCGGAAAATTTGGATGGTATGCTGATCAATCTGGGTATCGTTACACAACCAAACATCCTAACGGTCAGACTTGGCCAGAAATTCCAAAATCAGTGTTGGAAATTTGGAAAAAACTTCTTCCAAACTCACCGCTTCCTGAAAGTTGTTTGATTAATTTCTATCAGGGAAACTCAAAAATGGGTTTGCATCAGGATAAAGACGAAACTGATTTTAGGCACCCTGTTTTATCCGTCTCTCTTGGGGATAGCGCACTGTTTCGGGTTGGTAATGTTGAAAGAGGTGGAAATACTGAAAGCGTTTGGTTGGAATCTGGCGACGTCGCAATCTTAAAAGGGGATGCACGATTGGTTTATCATGGAATTGATCGGATTAAATTAGGGTCAAATGATTTACTGCCAAAATCGGGTCGCATAAACCTTACGCTTCGGATTGTTACTTAAGACTACAACAACCTGACAATAATAAATCCCCTGTAGGCTGTTCAAAGAAAACCGTCGTGCGCCAGCCAAATTCGAAATCGCTCATCCCGTCGTTGCAAGTTTGATTTACAAGGATGGCAACAAAATTTTCTGCATGAATTGCGAATTCGTCAGTGCGATTTGCCGAACGAAATGCTTCCCATTTTGAGACGCCGAACTTTGAAGACCCCATCAACTGAAAGCGAAAGCCCAGAGGTGAATGCATTTTTGGAACTGAGGTTCCTGCTTTGTTTTCGACTGCAGGTGTCTGTGTTGATGTGCCGTGTATGGCGAGATTCCAAAAGGGTTCGTTCCCATGGCAAGATTTTATTTTAGGGATATCGCCTTGGTTTTGATCTGGCTGTCTTTGCAAAAACGCCATTGAAACCCATCCAATTCCTTCCCGAATGTTTACCATGCCCCATCGTTTAGAGCGATTGAGTTTGATGATTTCTATGTCTGTTTCATCAGGGAAAAATTGACCAATTGTGACGTAGTCACTGGAAGGCCCTGATCGAATATTAAGGACATCGTTCGAAGGAACACCGCTCACATCGAAAAGAGCAGGAAATCTTTCTGCAGATGCAATCGCGCCAAAAAAGCAAAACAAAACCAACCAAGCTGTGCGGATCAAGCGCGGGCACTCCAACTTTCTGATGCACGTTTGCGGGTATAAAATTCACCCATCAGGCCAATAACAATCAGTGCCACCGTGACAATGATCGGATACCAAAATGATGTTTTGTGTGGATTATAATTGATGAAGGTATAACCACGGGTTTGATCGATAATGTGGAACAATGGATTCCAACTAAACATCATCAACATGAAATTTGGCATGGAATTTGCAACAAACATTTTGCCCGATGCAATCATATTCACCCGTTGGTAAATTGTGGATGCAAGACCAACAAAACCCGGGAACCAAGGTTTTGCAGCCAGCAAAACCATTCCAATGGCGACGCCAGACAACCAGCCAATCATCACGCAAATCAATGCCATTACGGGCTGATCGATTGTTACTGGCGTCATGATTACGTGATACAAATACAAAACGACGATCAGGGTGAGAAGTTGTATATAGAGAGCACTGAACGCTGCGGCGGCAATCGCAATCATCGTGTTCATGGGGGCATGTTTCATCATTGCGGATGTGGGGCCCTCAGCACCGGAAACTTGTCCAACTGTTTTTGTATGAGTCATGAAAACAAAAATTCCGGACATCACATACAGCAGGAAATCACCGCGAATAGCGGCGCCACGAATGCCCATGACCTGGAACATCACAAAGAAGGCAACCACGAAAACAACTGTCTGCATCATATTACTGAGCAGGCTCAAGATTGCATTATTGCCTCCGGATTTTCGAACAGATCGCACAACTGAATGATATAAAAGTTCAAGAAACGCGACTGTGCGCTGAAATCCAGTTTGCGGTTTTCTGACTTCAAACATGAAACACCTGATAATGCTGCTTTACTGAGAGGGTCATTTTTTTTGTAGTTCCCCCTGCACTGGCAGGTTAAACCTCATGTATAAGAAAAGCAATTCGAGCAAACATAAGGTTAAGAGGCATGGATTTCGATCGTTTGATCCCGGTAATGCGTAAGTTGGCCATACAAGCCGGCGACGAAATAATGAAGATCTACAACAGTGATGATTTTGATGTGCGCTCAAAATCCGACGACAGCCCTGTCACAGCCGCAGACGAAGCGGCGGATGCCTTGATTTCAACTGGTTTAAAGTCAGAATTCCCAGACGTAACACTTATCACCGAAGAACAAGCTGACAGCCATTCTTTGACAGATCAGAATTTTCTAATTGTTGATCCGCTTGATGGAACCAAAGAGTTTGTGCACCGGCGCGGGGATTTCACCGTGAATATCGCCTATGTAGAAAACGGAATTCCAATTCGCGGGGTGGTGTTCGCACCGGCAAAGGGGCGAATGTTCATAACATTGGCGGATGGTTCATCGGTGGAAGAAACTGGTGAATTTGATCCAAACGCCATGGGTCCGGCTTCGCCAATTCGTGTTGCAAATCCAGACAATAGTGCGCTGCGCGTCGTCGCATCAAAATCACACCGTGACCAAGCAACCGACGATTACATCGGCAAATATCAAACAGCGGACATGAAAAGCGCTGGCTCTTCATTGAAATTTTGTTTGGTTGCGACTGGTGAAGCCGATTTATATCCCCGCATCGGGCGGACGATGGAATGGGATACAGCAGCGGGTCATGCTGTGTTGAATGGTGCGGGTGGTCATGTCGTGCGGTTCGATAATCACACCACACTAACTTATGGAAAAGAAGACTATGCCAATCCGTTTTTCATTGCATATGCCGCTGGTGTAGATTTGAAAGCAGCGGATTGATGTAGGTCGGACGATAATTAATAACAGGTCAATTGGCACGGGATTCCTCGAAAATGAATTCGAATGGGTGAACAAGTGGAATTTATTCCCCGACGCGTGAAATAGATGTTCGAGTTAACTTAAATGAAGTGAATCATCGTGTGTATCTTTGATATAAAAGAAACCGAAGCAGGACAGCCATGAACAGAAAAGTCACCAAAGCAATCTTTCCAGTCGCCGGACAAGGCACGCGCTTTTTGCCCGCAACGAAGGCTGTACCAAAAGAAATCATGACGCTGGTTGATCGACCGTTGATTCAGTATGCCATTGATGAAGCCCGAGCAGCAGGAATCAAAGAGTTTATCTTTGTTACTTCGCGTGGAAAATCTGCCTTGGAAGATTATTTCGACACCGCGCCTGAACTTGAGTCATCTCTCAAGAAAAAAGGTAAAACAGAGCTTCTCGATGTCCTAAGGTCAACAAATATGGACAGCGGTGCCATCGCCTATATTCGTCAACATCAGGCGATGGGTTTGGGGCACGCGGTATGGTGCGCCCGTCGCTTGATCGGGGATGAACCTTTCGCTGTCATATTGCCCGATGACGTTATTGCAGGTGAAAAATCTTGCCTTCAGCAAATGGTTGAAACTTACGAAGAAGTTGGGGGTTGCATGGTTGCCGCCATGGAAGTTCCACCTGAACAGGCTTCTTCTTACGGTGTTTTGGATATCAAGGAATCGATGGGACCGCTTGTTGCGGCGAAAGGTATGGTGGAAAAACCTGCACCTGGTGAAGCGCCTTCAAATTTAGCGGTAATTGGACGGTATATATTGACGCCAGATGTGCTTCGCTCGTTGGATAAGAAACAGCAAGGTGCAGGGGGTGAGATACAATTGACAGATGCGATCGCCCGCGAGCTGAAATCCCTTCGACCTGTGCACGGCTACAAGTTTGAGGGTAGGCGCTATGATTGTGGGTCTAAGGCTGGTTTTTTGCAGGCCACAGTTGCGTTTGGGTTGAACCGGCCCGACTTGCGTGATGAATTTTCTGAATTTATTGCAAGTGTGCAGGCCGGGCACCCTGCAGAATAGAGATCGTGCCCGTTGGATTTTTGATGACGGGCTTTGCATCGATTTTTGAAAGATTTAGGCGCGAGGGCCAAATTTGGCTCTCGCGGTTAGGAAATCTCTTTCTTTCTTTGGTCAATCTGTATCGATTGCGCACGAAACGACGCAGATTTTTGGCGCGCGCGATTTTGAAGCGGCGCGAATTGAAAATAGCCTTGGACCAAACGCATCTGATCCAGTGCAAGAGCATTTTGTCGTTTTCAACGATTAGAAATGAAATTGATCGACTACCTCATTTTTTGAAGCACTACAGATTATTAGGCGTCGATCACTTTTTGATTGTCGCAAATAATTGTACCGACGGATCTGTTGAATATTTAAAAGAACAACCGGACGTTTCAATTTGGGTGACAGATCGAAGTTATAAAGCTTCCAGATTTGGAGTTGACTGGCTTACTTGGTTACAAATTCGCTTTGGACATAAGCATTGGACTCTGACTGTCGATGCAGATGAACTACTAATTTATCCGCATTATGAACATCGCCCACTTGCGGCTTTAACTCAGTGGCTGGATCGAAGTGGGCAAACGTCCCTTCAGGCGATGATGTTGGATATGTATCCAAAAGGTGAGATTGGTACGCAACAAGAGTGCGATCTGAATAACCCTTTGAAGACGCTCCGTTGGTTTGATTCAGGAAATTATTCTTTCCAAATACAGCAACCGATGAAGAATCTTTGGATTCAAGGCGGGCCACGCGCGCGTCAGTTTTTTGAAAGTGACCCTCAAAGGTCGCCAACACTGAATAAAATCCCATTGGTCAAATGGAACCGGCGGTTTGCATATGTGAATTCTACCCACTCTGCGCTTCCTAGACGTCTCAACCAATCATACGGGGTTAATGGTGACGAGAGAATTTCAGGTGTTCTGCTTCACACCAAATTTTTAGATTCGATTGTGAAAAAATCCCAAGAAGAAAAATTGAGAAAAGAACATTTCAATAATTCTGAGCTTTACAATGATTACTATGATGCATTGATCAAAAATCCTGATCTATGGACCCACACATCTGTTGAGTTTCAAGACTGGAAACAGCTTGAAAGGCTAGGGCTGATTTCCTCTGGCGGTTGGGCATAGCGGAAGCGAGAATGTGCCAAAAAGGCGACGATTTCAGGCAGACTACTCGTCAAATGTTCATGAGTTAACTAAACAGAGACAATATGCTTAGAACAGTGTTATTGGTGCCGATTATAAAACAAGGAAAGTGCGGTTGGGTTTCCGGCAGTCATACCGTCTTAGATTAAAACGCAAGAGATACCTCTGGCGGGCTTGGCGTAAGTCACGCGAGTTGCGAAATGTTGTGGATCGTAGCCAGAATCTACCTGGCAACGGGATATTTGTGTTTTCAACATTGAGGAACGAAGCTGTTAGGCTTCCGTATTTTCTTGAATATTATCGCAATATGGGTGTCGATCACTTTTTTATTGTTGATAACGATAGCGATGATGGGTCGACGCAGTATTTGGCACCACAAGAAGATGTAACTTTGTATTCAACTAAAGCGTCTTACAAGTCTTCCCGATTTGGAGTTGATTGGTTGAACCACCTGCAACACAAACACGGACCAGGGCATTGGTGTTTGGTAGTTGATCCAGATGAATTCTTTGTATTTCCGTTTTGCGACTCTCGCCCACTGCGGGCACTAACAGACTGGCTTGATGCATCTTCAATGCGTGCCTTCAGCGCAATGCTATTGGACATGTATCCAAAAGGTCCGATTAACGATACAGAGTATTTTGCAGGCGATGATCCCGTTGAAGCTTCCGGTTGGTTTGACAGTGGAAATTACACCTATAAACGCAATCACGATATTGGAAACATATGGATTCAAGGCGGCCCTCGATCCCGATTGTTTTTTCCCGATGATCCGCACAAAGCACCAGCGTTGAATAAAACCCCGTTGGTCAAATGGGAAAAATCATTCGCTTATCTTAGTTCAACACATAGTCTGCTTCCACGTGGTTTGAATCACAACTACGAAACAAATGGCGGCGAAAAAGCATCCGGCGTTTTGTTGCACACAAAGTTTCTCAGCACATTTGCAACAAAGGCAAAAGAAGAAGTTAAACGGGGTCAGCATTACGCTAACAGCCAAGAATACATAGCATATGCAGATGCGAATGAAGAAAATCCAGAAATCTGGTGCAAATGGTCTGAAAAGTATATCAACTGGAGACAATTAGAAGTGCTTGGTCTGATGTCGAAAGGAAATTGGGCATGACCGTTGGAATTGTCATGTTGGTGCATGCGGATTTCGACCGAGCGGCCCAAATTGCGCGTCATTGGGTGGATGGCGGATGCCCTGTCGTTATCCATATTGATAAAAAGGTTTCAGACGCCAAGGTCAGCTCATTCAAAGCAACACTTGCGGACATTGATGAAATCAAGTTTTCCGAACGCCACAAATGCGAATGGGGGATGTGGGGTCTTGTTGCCGCAACTCAAGATGCCAGTGAATTGCTACTGCAAAGCTTTCCAAATGTCAGACACGTTTACTTATCTTCTGGGTCATGCATTCCTTTAAGGCCTGTTCAAGAATTGGTCGCCTATCTTGATGCACACGCCGACACTGATTTCATCGAAAGCGCAACCATCGAAGATGTAACCTGGACGGTCGACGGGTTAGAAGAAGAACGATTTACGCTTAGGTTTCCGTTTTCATGGCGCAAGCAAAGACGACTTTTTGATCGATATGTAAGTCTTCAGCGCAGATTGCGCGTGAAGCGAAAACTGCCGTTTAAGATGCAACCACACATTGGGTCACAGTGGTGGTGTTTGACGCGTGAAACTTTGGAAGGGGTCCTGAAAGATCCGTTGCGTGGCAAGTACGACAAGTTTTTCAGCCGTGTTTGGATTCCAGATGAATCATACTTTCAAACACTGTCACGCACCCATAGTCGGAAAATTGAAAGCCGATCCTTGACGCTTTCGAAATTTGATTTTCAAGGTAAACCACATATCTTTTACGATGATCATCTTCAGCTGTTACGGCGATCGGATTGTTTTGTGGCACGTAAAATCTGGTCGGGTGCAGATAAGTTGTATGAAACTTTCTTACGTTCGCCCGAAGATGCCCTCACAATTGCTGAACCGCAGCCTGAAAAAATTGACCGTCTATTTTCTAAGGCAACTGAACGGCGCGTAAAAGGACGTCATGGTTTGGTTATGCAAAGTCGAATTCCCAATGACATGTGGCGACATGGAAAATCATGTCGTGAATATGCGGTCTTTGAAGGGTTTGACAGTTTGTTTGAAGATTTTATTCCATGGTTGAAACGCACGACAGAATTGCGAGTACACGGGCATCTGTTCAATCAAGATATTGTTGAGTTCGCTGACGGTGAAACAATGTTCAAAGGCGGGATGTCAAATAGCAAGCATTTGCGAGATTATGATCCAACTGGTTTCCTCAGAAATTTGATTTGGAATGCACGTGATGAACATCAAGCCTTTCAATTTGGCCCACAGGATAATCAAAGTATCCACTGGGAATTTGCAACCGACCCGAATGCGTGCGTTGCAATGATTACAGGCGCTTGGTTGATTGACGGTTTTCGAAAGGGTCTTCCATTTGAAGAATTACGAAAAACCGCGGCAAAGCATCAAAAGATTGAAAGCACTCATCGGGATGCTTTGCAATCTGGTTATGCCAATGCGAAATCAAGAATCTGGACTTTGGCTGAGTTTTTAGAAGCACCGGCAGAAAATCTTTCATTAGTCATGAATGATATTTCACCTGGGCTTGGGCGGCAAATTACCGAGGCGCCAAAGATGGTTGACCTGACTGGATTTGGTGCCTTTGTGCAAAACCTGAAGAATGAAGGTATGAACCCATTTGTATTAGGTGATTTTCGACAAGATGATGGGCGAGAAGTCTCCGAAAAGCCCGCACGTAAACCATATCTGGTGCGCTGAAGATGACACATGCATTTGATTACTTCGTGGTGTTTGCGGAAATGCGCACTGGCTCTAATTTTTTGGAGGAAAATCTTAACCGTTACCCTGACATAGAATGCTACGGTGAGGTATTTAATCCCCATTTTCTTGCCTACCCAGACAAAGATGAATTGTTTGGATATACCCATGCCGATCGCGAAAGCGATCCGTTCCAGGTGCTAAATGCAATCAAAACCAAAAGTAACGGGATTGGTGGGTTTCGGTTTTTCCACGATCATGATGGTCGGATACTTGAAAAATGTTTGGATGACCCAAAGTGCGGTAAGGTGATCCTTACAAGGAATCCTGTTGATAGCTTCGTTTCATGGAAAATCGCATCTGCAACAGGGCAGTGGAAACTTACGAACGCAACACATCAAAAGTCTGAAAAAATTCACTTCGATATTGGTGAATTTGAAGATCATATGGCGAAGCTTCAAAGCTTTCAGATCGAACTATTAAATCGTTTGCAGATGACAGGCCAAACAGCGTTTTACGTTGCTTATGAAGATGTTCAAAACATTGAGGTTATGAATGGTCTTGCAAAGTTTTTGGGAAGTAAGACCGAACTTGATGGTCTGTCCAAAAAACTAAAAAAACAAAATCCTAGTCCAATGTCTGACAAAGTGGCTAACTTTGATGACATGGTGCAAGGTTTGGCCCGATTGGATCGTTTCAATTTGTCTCGAACCCCGAACTTTGAACCACGTCGTGGTGCAAACCTGCCCAGTTACACATTGGCACAAAAAGCCCCTTTATTGTTCATGCCAATCAAGTGCGGGCCAACCCATGTTGTCAAATCTTGGATGGCTGATTTGGATCAAGTTGATATGTCCAACCTTCGGTCGAACTTGTCACAAAAAGAGGTGCGCCAATGGAAGCGGCAGAATAAAGGGCATCGAAGCTTTACGGTTGTTCGCCATCCCGTTGCACGGGCATATGATGCTTTTTGTCGCCATATTTTCCACGTGGGTCCAGGCAGTTACAAGGATTTGCGCGCAACGCTTCGTAAGGTGCATAACTTACCAGTTCCTGAAGGGACACCGGGTGACAACTTTACACTCGCAGATATGCGAGCAGCTTTTCTGAGCTTTTTGAAATTTGTTAAGGCCAATCTGTCTGGTCAAACCGCAGTTCGTGTAGACACCGCTTGGGCCAGTCAGGCTCATTTTGTGCAAGGACTATCGGAATTCGCATCACCTGATTTGATCCTAAGGGAAACAAATCTGGCGGATGAACTAATGATGCTTTCAACTTTGGTTGGGTATTCAAGCGCTGACCTGCGCGAGGACCCTGTCAATTACAGGTTTACCCTTGAGGAAGTGTACAATGAAGAAATCGAAGCGGCCGTCAGAGATGTATATCAAAAAGACTATTTGACCTTCGGGTTTTACCCACTGCATCGCAGCTAGACTAAGCCGCTTGCGATGCTGGTCCTTCAAGTAAAACCTCAAACAAAGTGCTTGTTTTATCATTGCTTCGAAGTTTTTCGCAAACCCCCATGTCCCGCAAAGTACGGGATACGGTTGCAAGGGCTTTGAGGTGATCAACGCCACTGTTTTGTGGCGCGAACAATGCAAAAACCAAATCAACAGGCTGCCGATCGACTGAATCAAAATCGACGGCTTTATCCAACTTGATGAAGCAGCCGACAATTCTATCTAAATCATCCAATCTGGCATGGGGTAGGGCGACACCACGCCCTACACCTGTGGCTCCAAGGTTTTCACGATCTTGCAAAGCCTGTAACGCGGTATCGGAATCGATCCCGTATTCATTCGCCACCAGTTGGGCGATGTCTTGAAAAAGACGTTTCTTGCTGCTGACGCCGTGGCCAATACGAACAGCGTCAGCATTCAAAATATCAACTAGGTCCATTTGCGATCTAAACTGTATCGACGTTAAGTCGGGTCTATCCAACCAATATTCCCGTCATCACGACGATAGACTACGTTCACTCCGTTGTGGCCTTCATTTCTGAAGACGAGGACCGGCGCACCGGCAATTTCCATCTGCATCACCGCTTCGCCAACAGATAGAGACTGAATCTTCTGTTCTATCTCGGCAACGATAACAGGTTGTAATGATTCGGGTTCCGAGTCGTCAGAATCCGTGTTTGATGCGAGGATATAGGAGGAAGCGCCAGAGAATTCAACGGGTGCTGAGCGTTCTTTGTGGTGATCTTTTAAACGCCGCTTATAACGCCTGAGTTGTTTTTCCATTTTGTCAGCGGCACCGTCGAATGCCGCATAAATGTCGTGCGCGTGATTTCTTGCCTGTGCGGTCAAACCTGTGGATAAATGAACAACGGTTTCCACAACAAATTCGCTAGCACTTTTTGAAAAAATCACTGACGCATCCGTCGGTCGTTCTGCATATTTCGAAACAACGTCATCCAAATTTGTTTTAACGTGTGTCTGCAGGGCTTCACCAATGTCGATTTGTTTTCCAGTGATTTGATAGCGCATAAATACTCCATTTTTGAGGATAGCATGTGAATAATATAACAATCTTATGGCGAGGTTTAAGAAACCCCGCTGAAAAAGTTTTTGAAAGATTTTGGATATTCACAAGTCAATTGGGACCCAAAACACCCCATGTGTCAATCCAAAAGGTCAAACCATTTTGAAATTCTGGCCCAAATATACGCGTTTGACGTTATCATCATTGATGATTTCTTCGGTTGTCCCGCTCATCAAAACATGGCCATCGTGAAGGATATATGCCCGATCAACGATTTCAAGCGTCTCTCGCACATTGTGGTCCGTAATCAGCACCCCTAATCCACGGCTTTTGAGATCAGAAACCAGTTTTCTAATTTCACCTACGGCAATAGGATCCACTCCCGCAAAAGGCTCATCCAAAAGCAGGTATTTTGGGTTGGCTGCGATGCAGCGTGCAATTTCTACGCGCCGCCGTTCACCGCCCGAAAGCGCCAGCGCAGGTGCCTGTCGAAGGTGGCTAATGGAGAATTCGTTCAAAAGTTCTTCTAGTCGATCTCTTCTTTTGCGGCGGTTTTTTTCTGAAATTTCAAGAATTGCCATGATGTTGCCTTCTACATCAAGACCCCTGAAAATTGACATTTCTTGAGGAAGATAGCCAATTCCCAACTTCACGCGTCGATACATCGGCAAACGCGAAACATCCTTGCCATCAACTAAAACTTTTCCACCGTCTGGCGTAACAAGACCGGCTACGGAATAAAAACACGTTGTCTTGCCCGATCCGTTTGGGCCCAACAAGGCCACCACTTCACCACGGTGCAATTCCATACTGACGTCTCGAATGACGACCTTTTTGCGATAGCTTTTGCGAAGGGATTGAACCTTAAGCCCACCATCCCCGTTTGATATCGAAAGCTCTGCCATTTATTGGCCCGTTCCTGTTTGCAAAATGGTTCGAACATTTCCATCGAAAACAGCGCTTCCATTTCGCAAATTTATTCGCACACGATCCCCCATTATGGCACTTTGCCCTTGTGACAAAAGAACCTGACCAGACATGGTCAGACTTCCATCGGCCAATGCATAATCTGCCGATTGCGCTTCAATCGCATCGGTGGAAGTGGTGAATGTTACACCACCAGTTGCACGAATACGGCTAATGCCATTACCATTCGTGATCACTTCAACTCTTTGAGCAGCTAAACGGAAATCGCCCTGACCAATCAGAACGTTTCCTTCGAATACTGAAGAACGCGCATCGCGATTTATCTTAAGACTGTCGGCGGATGTTTCGATAGGGGCGGAAGGATCAATGCTGAGACCACTTAACGATACGCCCGTTTGCGCAGACAACTGAGTTGCCAAGAAAAGTGTAAAAATAAATGTCGCAAAGTGTTTCACAGTTTTTTCCCCGGTTTGGAGCTTAGGGTTGGTATATCAGCCGCACATTTCCTGTAAATTGAATTTCTAAACCTTGTTCATTCTGATGCATTCGCATCGTATCAGCGGTTAAGATTCCAATTTCGCTTGTTGCGGAAATTCCAGTTTGTGTTTCAAAAATTTGAGATTTCAAGTTAGCGGTTATTTCTTGCGCTTTGATGGTCAGACCGCCGGATGTGAACGTGGTCACTCCGCCGTCTAATTGGGCCATCTCGGGTGATATGACGCCATGACCACTTGTCAAACGCAGGGCACGACCATCTTGCGAACGCAATCTTAATTGAAGGTCTTCTGCTGTGAACAAGTCTGGTTTTTCGGCGTCAGGTTTTGCATATGCTGCGGTCAACGTAATCTCAGCACCGTTGGAAGTTGTGCCTTCAAAATACGGACGTGAGATTCTTTGTTCTTTTACGATCTCACCGACGTTCAAAGTTGCATAAGGGATCGACTGCGTAACGTCGACTTTGCCCGAAAACAAGAAAAGTGTGGACAGCAATGCCAAAGCGAACATCGGCAGAATAACCTTTAACCAAACCACAAAGGTTGAATATAGATCGCCTTGTCGAAACACTATGTCGCCCTTTTATTGTGTTTGTTTTTGATGTTCACACTTCAGACTTTATGAGTGAGAAAAAATATCTGTGTCTGGCCAACCTGCAAGGTCTAGTTTTGCTCGCATCGGTAAAAAGTCAAAACACGCTTGCGCGATTTCTTGACGATCCTCCCGCGCAAGTCGCACATCCAAATGCTGGCGAAGTTGGTGAAGATATAAAACATCTGATGCCGCGTATTCCACTTGTGCTGGGGTAAGTGTTTGTGCGCCCCAATCAGAAGATTGTTGTTGTTTGGAAATATCTATCGATAGCATTTCTTGAAGTAAGTTCTTCAAACCGTGGCGGTCTGTGTATGTGCGCACCAAGCGGCTGGCGATTTTGGTACAGTAAACTGGAGCAGTTAGGGCACCAAATGCGTGGTACAACGCCGCGATATCGAAACGACCAAAATGAAAAAGCTTAAGCGTTTGCTTATCTTCCAACATGGCACACAAATTCGGAGCGGAAGTCTGCCCCTTTGAAATTTGAACCAAATGGGCGTTACCATCCCCGTCGGACAACTGAACAACACACAGTCGATCGCGCTGAGGGTTTAGCCCCATCGTCTCACAATCAATTGCAACTACCGGTCCAAGTTTTAGATCATTGGGCAGGTCGCCTTGGTAAACATGATTTGCCATGCGTTATCCTTTACTATCTGAAATCTTGGTGCGTGTTTGGGCGTATTCTGTCAACACTACGCCGGATTTTGCTGGTCGTCATCTTCGAATGATCTTAAGACGAATGTTGACTTAGTCTTGGGGGAAAAAATGGCTCAGAAAACCGTTGTGAACAGTTGGAACGAATGGGATCCGTTAAAACATGTGATTGTCGGTCGTGCCGATGATTGCCATATTCCACCCGAAGAACCCGCGCTTGATGCAAAAGTTCCAGAAGATAGCGACATGCGTGGTCAATGGGGACGCCGCCCGCAAGAAACCATTGATCGTGCTAACGAACTTTTGGATAATTTTGCAAAACAACTGGAAGATCGCGGAATCAGAGTTGATCGCCCAACACCAATTGATCACAGTTTGCCAGCGACGACACCTGACTTTCACACCGAAAGTCAATTTGGGTGTATGCCACCGCGCGATGTTTTGTTGACCGTTGGATCAGAGATACTGGAAGCAACGATGTCTTATCGGTGTCGTTGGTTTGAATACCTAAACTATCGACCGTTGATGCAAAAATACTGGGACGAAGACCCCAACTTCCGCCACGAAGCAGCGCCCAAGCCCAGGTTAACAGATGCCGATTATCATCCAGATTATTTGTCGGATAAAATCGGTGTGGAAAAACGGCTTCAGTGGGCCGCGGAAAAATTCTTTGTTACAACGGAGGAAGAACCGCTTTTTGACGCGGCTGATGTTTTGCGCTTTGGCAAAGATCTGGTGGTGCAGCACGGGTTTACAACAAACATGAAAGGGATCGAATGGATCAGGCGCCATTTCCCTGATCATCGTGTTCATGCTGTGAACTTCCCAGGTGACCCTTATCCAATCCACATTGACGCAACGTTTACCCCGTTAAGACCTGGTCTGATCTTAAACAATCCTCAGCGACGTTTGCCGGAAGACCAACGCGAAATGTTTGAAAAAAATGATTGGCAAATTGTGGATGCGGCACAACCTGCGCATAACGCTCCTCCTCCACTATGCTATTCTTCAACTTGGCTTTCGATGAATGTTCTGGTTTTGGATCCAAAGACAGTTTGTGTTGAAAAATCTGAAGTATATCAGGCCGAGCAGATGGATAAACTTGGTATGGAAGTCGTGGAAGTCGATCTGCGAGATGCATATGCTTTTGGTGGAGGTTTGCATTGCTGCACAGCAGATGTTTACCGCGAGGGAAGTTGTGAAGATTACTTCCCGAAATCCTAGAAGCTAGGCTTTGGTGCGCTGAATATTTGAAATTTGATTTTGGTGCACCAAAATCGTTAGCGTTCAAAAACTGAAGCTTGGCGTATTGCGTTTTGTCGAGTATCGTTTCTGCAACCAACAGTGGTTTATTTTTTATTAGTTATATCCCTTGAGGAGTAGAGGGACTGTTTCGATCGTGGTTTCTAAATAAATCCGGCCAACGGATGAGGGATCAAAATTGGAAGATTTGCCAAAGATACTGATCACGACTCGATTTTCCTTTTTTGGGTTGTCTGGCTGGAAAAGCGAGTTTTCGACGAACCCTGACTATTTGTTCGATGAGAACAGGTTGTTGCAAAGGTTTTGGCTGTTTGAGCATATAACACTGCGAAGTCTGGCATCCCAAACAGACAAGGATTTTCATTACTTCGTATTATCCAGCAACATGATGCCAAAATGGGCACAAAACAAACTTGAACAATTGTGCCGTACATATGTGGGTGCAGGACGGTATACGATAAGATTTGCTCGCCCCGCACCAGCGAGACGTTACCAACGTTTGATGCAGGTTGAATTGGCTGGCGATGGATTGGTGACCCAAGTGGTTTTAGATGACGATGATGCACTATCAAACGATTTTGTCGAAACCCTCCGAATTCAAATTTCAGAGTTTGATTTTTCAAACGAAGAGATGTTTCCGCATTTTTTGACCTTCCCATTTGGATATGTGCTGGGTCTTCGTGAAGACAACACTTGTGTTTGGACCCACGGGTACAAATTTATCAATCTTGGTTTGACCTTGATCGGAAGCCGCCACCAAAAGAATATTTTTGCAATTAACCATCGAAACGCTCCAAAGATCTATGGGTTCACCACCCAATATGACAAGCCCATGTATGTTCGAACACTCAGCAACGTGAATGACTCCCACGTTGTTGTGAAAGATAAATGGAAAGAGATAGAAGATTGGCAAACGAACGAAGATATCTCCCTTAGATTTCCATTTATGCGAATATCCACCTTTGAGGATTACCATCAGTTGGCAAAGCCGAAACATGATGATCCGTTATCGTACACTGCCGAAGCGGCAGAGTAGCCATCACATAAAGTCAAATTGTTTGAATTGACCGGGTTAAATTCCTGTGCAAACTCTATTCGTCGGCATCGTTTACGCGGCGAAGGGATTTCAAATGAAAGATGCAGCAACAGAGCTGAAAGAGAACGTTTCAGTAGCCTTCGAACAGGCGCGGGCAATGCCACCGTCGGTTTACACATCAGATGATTTTCTTAAGCGTGAACTCCAACAGATTTTTGCGAAAGATTGGTTCTGTGTGGGCCGCGCCAGTGCTTTGGATAAACCCGGCGATTACGTGACGCTAGAACTGGCTGATCAACCCATCATCGTTTTGCGCGACAGCGCTGGTGAGTTGAAAGCAATGTCAAACGTGTGCCGGCACAGGATGTCGACCCTGCTTGAAGGGCAAGGCAACACCAAAAGCATTGTCTGTCCGTATCACGCTTGGACTTACAATCTGGATGGTAGCCTGCGGGGCGCGCCAGCGATGACGCTGAACGAAGGGTTTTGCAAATCCGACTACAAACTGCCCGACGTGCGTTGTCAGGAATGGTTGGGCTGGGCATTTGTAACCTTGAATCCGAATGCGCCGGAAGTGGCCGATCAACTGTCAAAGGTTGAAGACCTTGTCGGTGATTATGACATGTCGAATTACACCCAAACCTTTTTTGAGACCCATGTCTGGGACACAAACTGGAAGGTTTTGGCGGAAAACTTCATGGAAAGTTATCACCTGCCGGTCTGCCACGCCGGTACCATTGGGGGATTGTCCAAACTTGAGGAAATGATTTGCCCACCTGGCGAAGATGCATTCAATTACCACACTATTTTGAAAGATGAGTCCCTGCGCATTGCAATGGCACATCCATCAAACACGCGGATGGAAGGCGATCGTCGTCGCACAACTTATTTACTGGCGATTTATCCCAGCCTTCTTATCACGCTGACGCCAGGGTATTTCTGGTATCTGACGCTGCACCCAGAAGGGGTTGGCAAGGTGCGGATCGGTTTTGGTGGCGGGATGTCGAATGATTATTCTGACGACCCAGACGCACAGGAAAACTTCAACCAACTCAAGACATTGCTGGATGAGGTGAACGTGGAGGATAAGGGGTGCACGGAAAAGGTTTACAAAGGTCTGTCTTCTGATGGGGCCACGCCCGGGCATCTTTCGCATTTAGAGCGCCCAAACTACGACTTTGCCCACTACATCAACAAACGCATCCAGTCTGCAGACGCTTAGGACATCGCTATGGCCCACACTCGCATTCGCAAATTCAATACCAAAGAAACTTACCCTGAACAAAACCTCGATAACGACCTGTGTCAGGCTGTGGTGACCGAAGGCGGAAAAACTGTTTGGTTGCGCGGGCAGTGCCCGCAGAATCTGGATGATGCCAAGAATATTGAAAGCAATGATCCCGTCGAACAAACCCACAAAGTCATGCAAAACATTAAACAGCTGATCGAAGAGGCCGGCGGCGAGATGGAGCATCTGGTAAAAGTTGTGGTTTACATCACCGATGTGCGCCACCGTGAAGCAGTTTACCGCACAATGGGCGAATATATCAAAGGCGTACACCCGGTATCGACCGGTTTGGTTGTTCAAGCCTTGGCTCGTCCAGAGTGGTTGGTTGAAATTGATGGCACTGCGGTGATCCCGGCATGACGTTTTCACTAGTGGCCCGTTGTGCCGACACAGGTATGTTTGGCATTGCAATTTCATCGTCGTCACCCGCCGTTGCGGCCCGATGTGCTTACACGCGCGCAGGCGTTGGCGCGGTGGCCAGCCAGAACATTACTGATCCGCGACTTGGCCCATTTGCCTTGGATTTGATGCAAGGCGGCATGACTGCAGCTGAAGCCGTGGCAGGCGTGCGTGATCAGGGGCAGTTCATCGAATACCGGCAGGTTTTGGCAATCGACGCAAAAGGCCAAACCGCAATCCATTCAGGGCCAAAATCGTTGGGTATCTGGACAGATGCGGCAGGAACCAATGTGATTTCAGCGGGCAACCTTCTGGCCAATGAAACTGTACCGCAAGCCATTGTGAACGGCTTTGAATCTGCTTCAGGCCATTTTGGCGACCGGCTGATTGCGGCCATGCGTGCGGGCCTTGCAGCCGGTGGTGAAGCCGGGCCGGTTCATTCCGCTGGCATGCAACTGTGCGACCAAGTTGCATGGCCGGTTGCTGATTTGCGCTGTGACTGGACCGAAGATTGCCCGATCGAGGCCGTCGCTTCAGCTTGGGATGTCTACAAACCGCAACTGGAAGCTTACGTCCAACGCGCGCTCGATCCGCGGGAAGCGCCATCATACGGAGTTCCTGGCGATGAATGAACATGTGTTGGGCAGTGCCTTTGGTCGCGCCCGCGTGGCAGAGATGCGTGAAATGCTGGCTGAAACTGCTTCTGCCGCTGATGACGCACCGCGCGGATTGCCCGGTTGTTTTTATAATGACGAAGCATTCTTCAACCATGAATGCCGTACTGTGTTGCATCAGGGGTGGCATTGTGTTGGACGCGCCGATGAATTTGCGGAACAAGGCGATTATCTGACACTAAACCTGCTAGGCGAACCGTTGATAATCGTGCGTGACGGTGACGAAATTGTTGCGCTTTCAAACGTTTGTCAGCACCGTGGAATGCCGCTGGCCGAAGGGCAGGGAAACGCGAGCCGTTTTGTATGTCGGTACCATGCCTGGGCTTACGGCACTGATGGTGCGCTGCTGCGTGCGCCGCGCATGAAAAACGACGGGTTCGATCCAAAAAAGTGCAAGCTGGGCCGGTTCCATTGTGTGCAACGGTTCGGGTTTGTGTATGTTTGCCTTGCTGACGATGCGCCTGACATCGACACTGAACTTGCAGATTTGTCGGCGTTGATTGGCCGGTACGAGCCTGAAGAATATTCCATAGTGCACGCAGCAACCGAAGTTTGGAACTGCAACTGGAAGGCGCTGGTTGAAAACTTCATGGAGGGATATCACCTTTCAGTGGTTCACCCGCAAACCCTGCATGGTTACACGCCGACAGGGTTGAGCCGTAAGGGCCCCAAAGGGGCGGGGTTCACCAGTTATTTTGCCAACTATCCAGACAATATCCCGCCTCGCGGTGATGGCGCGCCGGGGTTGGATGCCGAATGGAAGCATCGATCAACACTTTTCGCGACGTTCCCGTGTCAGGTGGTCAGCATTGCGGCATCGCTTTTGGTATCGTTGTCTATCCGACCTTTGACACCCACAAGCATCGAGGTTCGTTGGACGATGTCGGTATTTGGCGACTCTCTTGATGGGGATACAGTCAACCAACGCATCGCGCTCTGGGAAGATGTGAATCAGGAAGATCGCGAAAAACTTGAAATGATGCAAACCGCGCTTGGTTCAGTTCATGCCAAAGGCGGGCCACTGGCGGGTGAAGATTATGAAGGTACTGTTAAGGATTTCTTGCACTGGTTGTCGCGAAGGGATGCAGAATTTGAATAAGCTTTCTAAGCCAGATTTGATTTAAACCCCGCAAACCAAACGCGATAGCAATTCTTCCATCATGTCATCACAAGCGGCAAGTTGATCCACAGCAATAAATTCATCAGGTTTGTGACCTTGATCCATTGATCCTGGGCCGCAAACCACCGTGGGCAACCCTAAGACGTCGGAGAACAATCCCCCTTCTGTTCCAAAAGCAACTTTAATTGTGCCTTGGCTGCTAGAAATTTCTTGGGTGAATTGAACAACTTTCGCGTCTTTTGGAGTGGCCAGCGGCGGATAAGAATTCGTTATTTCAATTTCGATTTTTGCGTCAGGGAAACGATCTTTGATATTGTCCAAGTAAGCGTCACGTTTTTTGCGAAGATCAGACAGGATCTGATTTGGATCATCCCCAGCAAGATTTCGGATTTCAAATAAGAATTCTGCATGATTGGGCACAATATTCAGGACTGTGCCACCTTGGAATACACCCACATGAAGTGTCGAATAAGGCACATCATAGTCGCCATCCTGATGACCGTTTTTGGACAATTCTTCTTGAATTTCTCGGATAAACCCAATCATGTCGCAGGCCATATGAATGGCGTTAAGCCCGCTGGGGGCAAGTGCTGAATGGCTTGACTGTCCGATGGCCGTTAAACGCGCCGCAGTTTTTCCCTTGTGACCGGTTGCCACGCGCAATGACGTTGGTTCCCCTACAATGCAGAGCTTTGGTTGGAAGGGCGCATTTGCAAGCTGGTCGATCAACGACCGAACACCCAAACAACCGAGCTCTTCGTCATAAGAAAATGCAAGATGAAGTGGGGTCTTCAGATTTGCTTGGGCAGCTTTCAATGCAAGATTGAGGGCACAAGCAACAAAACCTTTCATGTCTGCCGTACCGCGTCCAAAGAACTTTCCGTCATTTTCCGTTAACTCAAACGGCGGAACCGTCCAATTTTGACCAGCCACGGGAACAACATCCGTATGCCCAGACAGTAAAACACCCGGAGTGTTTTCGGGACCAATAGTTGCGTAAAGATTTGCCTTTGTTCCAGTTTCGTCTTTCAGCACGGTCACCGCCGCACCAGCCCTTTCCAGTAGACCTTTGCAAAATTGAATGAGGTCAATATTAGGGTCGGCGCTTACGGTTGGAAATGAAATCAACCGCTCAAGAATTTTGCGTGTAGACCAATCTTCAATCACAGGATGTCACGCGTTTTGCGATATGAGAGGCAAGGTTTTTTGCATCGACCCAAACACCCCAAATGAAAGATGATCCTCGCATCGAAAGCCATGGCAGACCAAGAAAATAAATGCCGGGTTCTTTGCTGACGCCGTTTATGTGATCGGGTTTACCCGCATCATCGAACGCATCGACCTTTAGCCAATCGAAATTTTGCGTGAAGCCAGTGGCCCATATTATTGTTGTCACGCCTTCTTTGACCAAATCCAAGTGAAGTAATGGCGTTGTCATGCAATCAGGGTCGGTCCCGATTTTCCGAGCGGCCGCATCGAGTGGTAAATCCAAACCTTCGCTTTCAACATATGCATCTGCTTCATCCAAAACAGATAAATAGTTGGCATCGCCCTGTCTGATATTCTTTGCGAGATCTGACGCAAATTTTAGGCTTCCGTTTTCAAAAGACTGCGTCATTCCCACAAGGGTAATCCCATCATTTGCAAAGCGGCGAAAATCCACGGTTCGCCCACCATTCGCGCCGCTGACCGCGATTGTGACGTGCTCCGCGCCGACTGGGGGAGATTTCATCTCCCACTTTCCGAGCACACCTAACCACCAAACGAAGTCTTTCCCTCGATATTGACGGGGTGGACGGTCGTGTGCACCAACAGATAAATAAACTTTCCGACCATTTGCGCAAAGCTCCTCCGCGATTTGGCTTCCCGATGATCCGGCACCCACCACCAGCACGGCCCCTTCAGCAAGGGAACTTGGCGAACGATATTCTGTGGAATGAATTTGTGAAATCTCGGATTGTTCTGGCACAAGGGGAGGAATGGATGGGTTTTGAAATGCGCCGGTTGCGGCAACCACATTGGATGAAAGAAATTCACCATCTGTCGTGGTGACACGGAAACTTTCACCATCATGCGTTTTAGTGACGCTTAAAACAGTCACGCCGCAATGGATGGGTACTTTCTTTTCTGTGACAAACTCTTCGAAATATGAAACAACGCTATGTTTGGTTGGGAATTCATCTGGCCCACAGTCCGCGAATTCTTTGCTTGGGAAACGATCATGCCAAGCTGGCCCATTTGCAACTAGGGAATCCCAACGATCCACACGCCATCTTTCGGCGATGCGGTCTCGTTCGAAGACAACGTGACTGACATTGTGGTTGGTCAGATGTTCGCTCATCGCTAGGCCGGCTTGGCCGCCACCAACGACGACTGTATTTACGTACTTTTCTGTCATGTCATTCCTTGAAACAACTGGGTTCCGGCACTGCCAATAAATGATCATTCATTTGGGAGATAACCAAGCCCAAATTGCACATTTATCACTCAAAATCCGCTTGGGCAGACATTGCCAAAACGCCATCCGCCCTTTTTGCCCAAAGCTTCGTGGATTGCCCGCTTTGGATCCCTTCAATTTTGAATGAATCCATACCGGCAATCGGTGCCAATCCTTTGAATTGGAAAGACTTTGGCATTCCGACCCGGTTGCGAATAGCAAGGTCAATCAAAAGGGTCGCCGTTAACGGACCATGAAAAACCAAGCCTTCATACCCTTCTGTATTTCGCGCATAATCGACATCATAATGAATACGATGGCCGTTGAAGGTTAATGCTGAATAGCGAAACAACATAACCTGAGTGGGTGTAATTTTCCTTTCGAATTCAGAAAGTTCGGGCGCATGTTTTAACGCCGGTGTGGGCCCATCCAGCTTTGGGTCTTCACGATACACGATGTCATGTTCTTCTGTTATTGCAGTCTGCCCATTTTGAAAGATTTTGTGTTCTACAGTGACAAAACAAAGCTTGCCCGTCCGACCATCCTTTTCGGTGATCTTAATGATTTTTGATTTCTTTTCTGCGGGCTTTCCTACGATTAAAGGGGTGTGAAAATTAAATCTTCCACCTGCCCACATCCGTCGCGGAAGTTTTATTGGCGGCAAGAATCCGCCCTTTTTGGGATGCGCGTCTCGACCCAGCGCGCTTGCTGGCTTTGCTTCTAAAAAATACAACCAATGCCACAACGGTGGCAATTTATCCCCGTCACAAATTGACGGCTGCTGATCCAAAGTTGCTTGCATGAAGCCTGCTTGTTTCGCGTGAATAACGTCATAAACAGTTTCCTGTTTTCCAATCCAATTTTGAATGTTTTGAGCTGACATTAGAAATCCTTTGGTTGGCTAAATCTTTGCAGGAAACCTTGGTCAACGTCGAACGGAAAAGGAGCTGTTGATTTTGGAATTTGATCAGTCATAATGATTTTCGAAAATCATTGGTATATGACTGAACTCTAATCACAAAAAAATACTAATTAAAAACAGATGTATGGATGTCATTCAAAAAATGATGTACGAACATCATTATGTCAAAGATTCTCTTTGGAATTTTATGTTGAATCGCACAAAGGAAGCGTATGGAGAATCCAACCATTCATGATGTTGCGCATCTTGCAGGGGTGAGTTCGGCCACTGCGGATCGGGTTTTGAATCGACGCGGCAATGTTGCATCGAAATCAATTCGCAAGGTCGAAGATGCCGTGCAAAAATTGGGTTATGTTCGAAATTCTGCCGCAGCTCGTCTTTCCAAAAATAAGGCCTTCCGGATCGCTTTCGTACTTCCAAGAAAAGATCATGGTTTTTTTGGGCGTATGCATCTTCATTTGGTTGAAAACCTATCTCATTTTCGGAACGCAGGTTTATCAATAAAAGTGTTTGAATTTGCAGCCTTCGACGGAGAAGCCCTGAACTTGACGCTTAAGAATATTCGGAGCGAAGAATTTGATGGAGTTGCTTTTGTCGGTCAACAGACTCAAGAAATCACCAAAACACTTGATGCACTTCGAAAGCATGGCCTAACCATCGTTTCGCTTGTGTCTGATGTGCCTGAAAATTACCGCGATTATTACATTGGAATAGATAATAGAAAAGCTGGGCGCACAGCCGCGCGATTAATCGGACGTTTTCATCGCGGTGATAAAGGAAAGATCATTTTGATCGCAGGCTCAATGGATGTTGGTGATCATTTTGAACGCATTTCCGGCTTTAAAGAAGTAATCGATAATGACTTTCCAAACATTGAACTGACTTCGACCATTGAAACGTTTGATCAGCCAAACATCATGCGGCGTGAACTTCGTTCGCGGCTGGAAGGCGAACATTCTTTCACAGCGATTTATAATGCGGGTGCTGGCAACGAAGGACTTGTTGATGTGCTTCGTTTTTTGGATCCTCAGCATTTTGTTTTCTCAATTACACACGAAATTTCACCAATTATCCGCGAAGGACTGCTGGAGGGTATTATTGATGTTGCCCTTGATCAGCGTCCTGAAATCGAAATTTCGCGGGCCTTGATGGTTTTCCAAGCAACGAATGACAAAGTTGAACAACCTGTTTTGCCTGAATTGATCCCAGCAATTTATGTGCGGGACAACTTACCCCAAATTCAAACTTGACCAAAGAAAGGTCCTAATGAAATGTCTGATTTCTTCAAAGAAGTTCCCCCTCTGAAATTTGATCCCGATGCAAAGCATCTGGCATTTCGCCACTACAACCCCGATGAAATTTTGATGGGAAAGCGTATGGAAGATCATCTGCGTTTTGCCGTTGCTTATTGGCATTCATTTGCTTGGCCTGGTGGGGATCCATTCGGAGGGCCAACATTTGAACGGCCTTGGTTCGGCGACACCATGGACTTGGCCCGAATGAAGGCTGACATTGCGTTTGAAATGTTCGATCTTTTGGGGGTGCCGTTCTTTTGTTGGCATGATGCGGACATTCGGCCAGAAGGTGAAACCTTTGCACAAAGCCAGCGCAACTTTGAAGAAATCGTAGATTACTTGATTGGCAAAATGGAAAATAGCAGAACCCGATTGTTGTGGGGGACTGCCAACCTATTCTCTCACCGCCGTTTCATGGCAGGGGCCGCCACCAATCCTGATCCTGAAATTTTTGCGTGGTCGGCGGCAACCGTAAAGAACTGCATGGATGCAACCCATAAAATGGGTGGGCAAAACTATGTTCTTTGGGGCGGGCGAGAGGGGTACGAAACCTTACTCAACACTGATCTGAAGCGCGAACGTCAACAAGCGGGACGATTTCTTCAGATGGCTGTGGAATACAAACACAAAATTGGCTTTCAAGGCGCGATATTGGTGGAGCCGAAACCCCAGGAACCCTCAAAACATCAATACGATTATGATGTTGCAACCGTGTATGGTTTTTTGAAAGAGTTTGGCCTGGAACATGAGGTTCAAATGAACATTGAGCAAGGCCACGCGATATTGGCAGGCCATTCATTTGAACATGAACTTGCCTTGGCATCATCGCTTGGGATCTTTGGTTCAATTGACATGAACCGCAATGATTATCAGTCTGGTTGGGATACGGATCAGTTTCCAAACAATGTGCCGGAAGTTGCTTTGGCTTATTATGAAGTTTTGAAGGCAGGTGGATTCAAAACGGGGGGTACGAATTTTGACGCAAAGTTGCGTCGTCAATCGCTTAACCCAGAGGATTTGATTGCTGGGCATGCAGGTGCAATGGATATCTGCGCCAGAGGCCTCAAGGCTGCGGCAGCCATGTTGGATGATGGCACCTTGGAGGCGATGCGCGTGGAAAGATATGCCGAATGGGATACTGACAATGGGAAGTCTCTGTTACAAAGTGATTTCGAAACCATTGCCGCCTCAGTGTTGAAAAATGGAATTGACCCACAACCCAAGTCTGGGCGTCAAGAAATCTTGGAAAACATCGTCAACAGATTTGTCTAACCATTGATGTAACGAACTGCGCATTGGGACGGAGTTCACAATGCTTGGATCGGATACTTAAATCGATTGTCACCTATTGCATACGCAAGATTGAATGGCATGTCATAGTCAAAGTATTCTCGCCTTAAGTTATACTGGGGCGGGAAACCGGAAGTTTGTAAAAGCCGAAATCAACATTTAAAATTATGCCTTTTTAAATTGAAAACCTTATGTTTCGAAATCCGCTTTTGGACCGTTTCGTGACTGAAAAGATTACATTTGGATAATGCCGCTATACTTTCGGGTCGTTTTCTATTCGGAATGACACGCTGATTTTTCATTGCAGATCAGTATCCAAGGCTCAGGAAAGCCAGGAGCCGAAACCATGAAAACTATCCGATCCAAATTAATCGCAACAGCGATTGCTTGCTTTGCGGGTTGCGCAGTCGCTGACGAAGCGGCGCTGTATGAAACCGCAGCTCCAAAAGATGCTGTATTTGTTCGTGTTTTGGCAGAATATACCCAATCACTAAGCGAAGTGCCATTCGCGGGTTCAAAGCTGTCCTTGTCTGAAGAACAAAAAGACACTTACATCGCGATCAGCGCGTCCGATCTCTCAGACGTGACTGCCGGGTCCTTTTACAGCATTGGTGCCGGGCAGATGGACAACATTCTGATAAAAGAACCAGTTCGCAAAACAAGTAATAAGGTACACCTCATACTCATGAATTTGGGCAAGACACCGGTGCGTCTGGTTGTTCCTGGTCGCGACATGGAAGTCGTTGCACCCTTACAGTCAGAACAAGCTGAAAGCCGCGCGGTAAATCCCATTGAAGTTGAGCTTGCGGTCGAACGTGTATCCGATGGAACGATACTGGGTGCATTTGAAGTTAAACTTTCTCGAGGGCAAAACCTGACCTTCGTTGCGACAGATACATCCGCCCGATTGATCGAAAATACTTTTGGTCCAGTCTTGGATTTGAACTGAGGTTAGACCGATGGTTTTTTCAACTCCCATTTTCATTTTTGGGTTCTTGCCTCTTTTCTTGGTGGTCTATTACCTTACACCGGTAAGGTTTCGCACCTTGGTATTGCTGATCGCCAGTTGCGTATTTTATGGCTGGTGGAAAGTAAGCTACCTGTTGTTGGTTTTGGCGATTGCGACGCTCAGTTTTGTGGCAGGTCTTGTTGCGACTGGTGGCGCGTCAAGACACGTGCGGAATTGGGCAGTTCGTATTGGCGTCACCGCCAATCTTTTGATTTTGGCATGGTTTAAATATGCATATTTTGTTGCTGGTTCTTACAATGATGCGCTGTTGCGATTGGGTGCAACTGAGGGGCCAGGGCTTTCACTGCCAGAAATTATTTTGCCAATCGGACTTTCGTTCCTAGTATTCCAGTCGATTAGTTACATTTTGGATGTGGCTCGTGGGGATGCACCACCCGCCGCGCGCTTGGTCGATTTTTTAGCGTTTTCATCTCTATTTCCGCAATTAATCGCTGGGCCGATTTTACGCTACAAAGATCTGGCACATCAGTTCAGGCATCGCGTTCATTCGTTGGAAAAATTTAGTACCGGTGTTCGCCGATTTGTAATCGGTTTGGCCATGAAGATTCTGATTGCCGACAGTGTTGCACCTTTTGTGGATCGTGTTTTTGCATTGTCCACACCTACGTTGGCGGAGGCTTGGTTGGGTGCAGCGGCATATTCCATTCAGCTCTTTTTTGACTTTGCAGGGTATTCAGCAATGGCAATCGGGCTGGGATTGATGTTGGGATTTCAGTTTATTGAAAATTTCAATGCACCTTACATCAGCAGATCCATAACCGAGTTTTGGCGGCGATGGCATATCAGCCTTTCCACATGGTTGCGCGATTATCTTTATGTACCATTGGGAGGCAACCGAGGTGGGTCATTCAAAACCTATCGCAACCTATTGTTGACCATGGTTTTAGGTGGGCTTTGGCATGGCGCCAATTGGACATTCATTTTGTGGGGAATTTGGCATGGTGGTTTGATGGCGGTGGAACGTGCGTTGGGTTCTAAATCCAAAGGCACTGTTTGGCCAAGAATGATTGCTTGGCCATTAACCATGACCTTCGTGTTAATCGGTTGGGTTATGTTCCGGGCTGAAACCGTCTTTCATGCCATAGCTTATTATCGCGGTATGCTTGGTGTGAACGGCATCGCAATGACACCTGAAATGATTTTGTTAATCCGCCCAACGGAAATCATGTTCCTAATATTAGGTATCGCCTTAGCGGTCTTTCCTGCCTGGGCAAAAAGCTATGTCTTGCAACCAATGCAAGGTGGCACACCCAAATTTGCCGGGCTGAGCACGCTGGCACTTTTCTCATTTTGTTCTGTTGTCATCCAAGCGCGCGGCGAAGCGCCTTTTCTGTACTTTCAATTTTGAAGGATGTTTGTGATGCATTTATCAAAAACGCTTAAATCCCATCTGATCATGAGCACTTTTTTGTTCATGACGCTGTTGCCCGGGATCATTACGTTCGCTCATGCACCTCATGCACGCATTGATGCGGGCATCTTCGATGGAAAAACACAACGCCTTTACGAATCTGGCTTCGATGACAGTTTTCCGTTGCGCACTTTGTTTCGCCAAAGCTGGACTGCCTTAAAATTTGGTTTGCTGAATGAGGTAAGTGAAGGCGCGGTTCTAGGAAACAACAGTGTGCTTTTCACAGCCGAGGAATTCACGGCACCTGAAGTTGATCAGGATTTTGCAACAGCCCTTTTCAAAGCTTCACAGCAAATAAAAGCATTGGGTGCTGAATTGGTTCCGGTCATTGTTCCGGACAAGGCGCGAATGTTACCATCTTCCTTTTCGAGACCGCGATCTGCGCAATTCAACGGACGCTACGAATTTTTGCTGCAAACAATTTCGCAACAAGGATTGCGAACAATTGACTTGCGGCCAGCACTTTCAAAACCGAATTCTTTCATGGCAACGGACACACATTGGAGCCCAGAAGGCGCACGTTCAGTTGCACATGAAATTGCCAAATCTGTTCACAAAGATTTTCAGTTTGATGCGCATTTTGACTCACAGCTGTCGGGGACAAAAACCTTTGATGGCGATCTTTTGGCCTTTGCCGACACAGGAATGTGGCGCTCATTTTTAGGGCCAAAATATGAGCAAATAAACACCTTTGAAACGCAATCATCTGGCGAAGATCAGCTTAGCCTTTTTGATGATGTTTCCACGCCCATCGCTTTGGTCGGGACCAGTTTTTCAGCCCGTGATGATTTCCATTTCGTTGGCTTTCTTAAGTCGGCACTGCGCGCTGATGTGGTGTCATTAGCTATGGAAGGGCTGGGCCCTTTTCATCCAATGCAAGTTTTTTTGGATGGAAATTCATTTTCAGAAATCAACCCAACAATCGTCATCTGGGAAATCCCAGAAAGATATATAAACACATGGAGCAAAGACCAATGAAGATCCTAAAAGCAATCTGCCTCACCGCGTTAGTGGGTATGGGAAGTGCCCAGGCGGCGCCTCTTTGCCCTGAGTTTACAAGTAAGGAGAGCATGCCCAAAAAATATCGCAAGCTTGCGCCGGTTCTTTCTGCTGGTCCGAACGATTGGATTATTACAGCTGATCAAATGAATACCAAATATACCCCAAGCGAGGAAGCGATTGAATTGCTTGAACAAATTGTGGGTGAATTTGAAAAACGAGGAACCAAACTTGCGATTATGATTGCACCTCCGCGCCCCTTGGTTGCAGGTCAATCTGCCTTGGATGCCTTATATGGTGATAATACAAAATTCGTTCTTCCCGAAGTCACGAATTCATTCAATGAGATGATTGATGTTTTGAACAAAGCGGGCGCAATCGTACCAAATCTTCTTAACACAGCGCTTACGGTACCTGGGTTGCAAGATGAATTCTATTATCGACATGACACCCA
>JAHDCF010000004.1:114975-131867 GCA_020630015.1 Planktomarina sp.
ACTCCGGAAAGACCCAAGGTTTTATTGGCAGGTTCAAGTTTTAGTAACCGATATAAAAAGGATGCCTACCGTGTTGCAGATGCGATATCTGGGGTGCTCCAAGCTGAAGTTATCAACCATTCAGTTTCCGGAGGTGGGGCGATTGGTGCAATTGAAGGCGTTTTAAATGCAGGCCTTCTTGATGCAGATGAACGATATGATTTAGTGGTTTGGGAACTGCCCTACACTCAAGGAATGCGTTCGACCGGGATGCTTCGACAATTGTTAGGTGCGCTCCAATTTGAAACTGACAAAGCTGCCAGCCGTATTATTCCCCTCGAATCCTCGGGTTCAACCTTGATAGACATCAGTGGTTCGGCTCCAGATATTTTGGCTTTGAGTTTGCCTAATTCAAAACTGCAACGGATCAAAGTTGATCTAAGATTCCAGGGTGGTCAAAAAAATACTCTTACCATGACGCGCAAAAAGCATGTGCCAATGGAATTGCAATCTGACTGGTGGGCATTAAGCTTGGCAAACCTTCCAGTGCAGAACTTGAAGTCGATTACACTAAGATACGATTCTCAAGCCTCCAGCGGAAAGCAAAAGGTCTTGCTCTATTGATTGTGATTGAAAGGCGTAACCGTCGTTGTGACACTGCATTAATCCGAACGATCGTTCAAAATGGAACGTGCGATACAAATCTAAGTCTTACGGAAGCAAAGAAATTGATTGTCGAAAAGTCGTATGATTTTGGTGCCCAGAAGAGGACTCGAACCTCCACATCCATACAGATACTAGCACCTGAAGCTAGCGCGTCTACCAATTCCGCCATCTGGGCATTCAAACGGCGTGTAAATTGAGGATTGGAAAGGGTCAAGGGGATCAGGAAAATTTTCGCAGTTGAAAGTCAAGCCTTCAAAACCACTTGTCTGACGTGATATGGCAAGGTACCCAAGCGGTGAAAACGAAATGGAAATCACATGTCAAAGCTCGTAACGATATATGGTGGATCAGGCTTCGTTGGTCGGTACATCGCACGCCGAATGGCAAGACAAGGGTGGCGTGTCCGGGTTGCTGTGCGTAGGCCGAATGAAGCGTTATTTGTTAAGCCATATGGGGCTGTTGGTCAGGTTGAACCAATACTTTGCAATATTCGCGATGATGCCTCTGTTGCTGATGCGATGAATGGTGCCGACGCTGTTGTTAACTGCGTCGGTGTGCTTGAGGAAGTTGGCAAAAATAGTTTTCAAGCCGTTCAAGCAGACGGTGCTGAACGCATTGCGCGAACAGCCGCTGCAATGGGTGTCGAGAGCTTAGTTCATTTATCCGCCATCGGTGCAGATCCAAATGCACCTAGTGAATATTCTAGAACCAAAGCCGATGGTGAACAGCGTATTTTACAACATTTCCCCAATGCGACTATCTTTCGTTTATCAATCGTTTTTGGGAGTGAAGACAAATTCTTTAACCGCTTTGCGTCGCTTGCAAGGATGAGCCCTGCGCTACCATTGTTTGGCGCATCTACGATGTTTCAGCCGGTATATGTGGATGATGTGGCCGCCGCAGCGGAGCAAGCTTTGTTGAATCATGCTGATGCAGGAATTTATGAACTTGCTGGGCCAGAAGCGGACAGTTTCCGCGGCATCATGCAAACCATGTTAGATGTGATTGAACGTCGTCGTTTGATACTTGGGCTGCCCTTATTTATGGGGCGTTTGATGGGCGGAATCGGTGACGTTTTGAAAAAGATCACAATTGGTTTGTTACCCACCCCAATCACCTTAGATCAAGCTCGCAGCCTGTCAGTGGACAATGTCCCCACCGGTGAATATTCTGGGTTAAAGGATTTGGGAATTTCGCCAACGTCGATGGAAGCTGTTCTTCCAGACTATCTCTGGCGTTTTCGTCCCTCTGGGCAATACGCAGAGATTAAGGCTTCCGCCAAAAACCTTAAGACTTAATTTTACACGTATGCAATCCAGAGAAGAATTAGTCCAAGGACAATTCTATATATTACGTAAGGGGTGTAGCTGACGGATTTTAGAAGTTGCATCATCAGTCGCAACGCAAACAATGCGGCGATACAGCTTAAAACAGCAACAATCCCAACATCCCGTAAGGGGACTGTCCCACCAATTAAGTCTAAACTTGCGAGTGTGCCGGATGCTATTATTGTTGGAATTGACATAAGCATTGCGATGCGCGCAGCTTCCGTTCTGGTAAATCCCGCACGAAGTGCCCCGGTGATTACGATTCCGGAACGGGATGTTCCGGGGATCAAAGCTATCATCTGCCAAAGTCCAAGCTTGATACTATCGTTTAGGGATAAAAAGTCAGTGGTTTTCGACTGCACAGCTGTGCGGTCTGCCCAATACAAAACCAATCCGAATAACAACATGGTCCAACCGATGACGGCAATGCTACGAAGCATTTCGGTCAATCCTGTGATTTTCAAAACCAATCCAAATATGATGACTGGGATAGTCGCGACAATTAGGCAAAATGCCAACCATGCCCCTTTATCTGAAAGATCTCTTTTCAGCAGGCTAGGTATACCTGCCATCACATCCCTTACATCGCTTCGGAAGTAAAAAATGACTGCAATCAATGTTCCAACATGTGCTGCCACGTCGATTGCTGTTCCTTGATCCTCAAGACCGGTTAAGCCGGGCAACAGTATAAGATGTCCTGATGACGAAACCGGCAAGAATTCTGTCAGTCCCTGAATTAAAGCTATAATGGCAAGATGAAAAAGTGGCATTGTAGGTATCCAGTACGTTAATTTGGTTAGATAAACGAATAATAAAACAGAACCAGCCATTTTATATGTCCGAATCGGACCAATAAATCTTTGCGCCACTGTGCGGCAAGAGTGCGCATATTGAAGAAAACCATTAATAAGTCAGTAGTACTGCCTTTTCTTCCAAATTTTTAGGATTATAGTGGGGGTTCTTTGGGAGGATGGGGAATCAATGGCTGAAAATCCGATGCTTAAGTTTGTGACGATCCCTCGGGATATGCCTCAGAAGCGATCTGCGGAAGATCGCAAAGATGACTTTGGTGAGATTTACGCAGAGTTCATCAGTGCAAAGGCAGAGGAGCAAGCCAGCCGTTGCAGCCAATGTGGCGTGCCGTATTGCCAATCCCACTGCCCATTGCACAACAATATTCCAGATTGGTTGCGCTTAACGGCAGAAGGGCGCCTGCAAGAGGCGTATGAAATCAGTCAGGCCACCAATACATTCCCAGAAATTTGCGGCCGCATTTGCCCCCAAGACCGATTGTGCGAAGGCAACTGCGTGATCGAAAAATCCGGCCACGGCACAGTCACCATCGGATCGGTCGAAAAATACATTACCGATACGGCCTGGGAAGAAGGCTGGGTCAAACCAATCGCCCCAACGGCAGAGCGGAGTGAAAGCGTGGGCATCATCGGTGCGGGGCCGGGCGGCTTGGCCGCGGCGGATGTTTTGCGCCGTGCGGGTGTGCAAGTTACCGTCTATGATCGGTACGATCGTGGCGGTGGATTGCTGACCTATGGCATCCCGGGTTTCAAGCTTGAAAAAGACGTTGTCATGAAACGGATTGATCAGTTGGAACAAGGCGGGGTCACCTTCAAACTGAACTGCGATGTGGGGAATGACATCACCTTTGAAAGCATCCAAGAGGCTCATAACGCTGTATTAATTGCGACTGGTGTCTATAAATCCCGTGACTTGGCGATGCCAGGTTCCGGCGCGAAGGGCATCGAAAAGGCCATTGATTACTTAACCGCCAGCAACCGAAAAAGCTTTGGTGATACCGTAGAAGAATTTGAAGACGGCACCCTGAATGCCGAAGGAAAACGTGTGGTTGTGATCGGCGGCGGGGATACGGCGATGGATTGCGTGCGCACCGCCATTCGCCAAGGGGCGACATCCGTGAAATGCCTGTATCGCCGTGACCGGGCCAATATGCCGGGATCACAGCGCGAAGTTCAAAACGCCGAAGAAGAAGGCGTGGAATTTGTCTGGCTGACGGCGCCGAAAGGCTTTGTTGGGGACAGCGTTACCGGGGTTATGGTCCAAAAAATGCGTCTTGGATTGCCAGATGCAACCGGGCGTCAAACACCGGAAATCATTGAAGGCGCAGATTATGTCGAAGACGCAGATTTGGTTATCAAAGCTTTGGGTTTTGAGGCAGAGGACCTGCCCAAACTTTGGGATACCGAAGGGTTAGAGGTGACGCGCTGGGGCACGATCAAGGCCGAATTCGAAACCGGACGCACAGCCCTTTCCGGCGTTTATGCCGTGGGTGATATCGTGCGTGGGGCATCCCTTGTGGTGTGGGCCATCCGTGATGGCCGCGATTGCGCCGATGCCATTTTGGCGGATCTGGATGCGGGGTTAACCATTGCCGCAGAGTGATAAACCCATGTGCACAACCTGTACACAACCTGTACACAGGCCGTACACCGGCAGATGCACCCAATCCACCTTTGCAAAAGGTTAAAGGTCAGTATGTCTGTCTTAACGCCTTCAAACAGTGCAATGCACCGCAGTGGAAGATGCGCCTGTGGTGACGTGCGCGTAGTGGCAGAGGTGACAAAAACTTATGGGGTTTGCCACTGTCGCACATGCCGCCGTTGGGCGGGGGGTGTTTGGATGGGGGTTTTGGCTGGAAAAACGGCCGAAATCGAAGGCCCTGTCGCAGTATGGAAATCCAGCGCATGGGCCGATCGTGCGCATTGTAAAACCTGTGGAACCGCCATTTGGCATCGATTGCGGGCAACCGGCGATACAACCTTGGGACAGGGTCTGTTTGATGATCAAGAAGGTTGGGAAATGAAGCGCGAGATTTTCTGCAACGAAAAGCCAGACCATTACGCCTTTGGTTCAGGTGCCTTGGCCTATACCGGCTGGGGTTTTCTTTGGGCATTGCTAACGGGAAGGTTGGCGAAATGAGGGTGGCTCTTTTGCTGACTTGCCTAGCGACAACCCCGGCATTGGGGCTGACCTCCGACCTGATACGATCAAGCGATGGTTGCAGCCAAATTTTGACGGTGCAAAGGGCAAATTGCCTTTATGAAAAGCACTGGCAATGCCCAAATGATCTTCTGCTTCAGGAAGTTTTCAATACTTCTGAAGTTGTTATGCGCGGGCAAGTTTCAAAAGATGACATGTTCGGGAATTTCACGCTCAGTGAAACTAGAATATTTTTCGAAACCAAACGTGTGGAGGGGGACAACGCGCGCGCCCGGTTTATTGAAACAGGTCAGGCCACCTCACGGGCCTTTATGACAGCCAGTTCGGTTAGTCACAGCTTTGATGCCGAATTGGTTGTCCAAGCAAAACGTATACCTAACATGAAAGAGATTGGCGGCCGAAATTACGTAGCTGTTGAAATGAAAAACAGGCTGGAATTTCCCGAAACTGGCACCAAAAATGAGTATGAAGTTGAGGTGTTGATTTTGGACGATTTGAATCTCTTCATAACACATCAAACATTCAGTTCACACTTGGATCAATCCGACCAAATTGTTTCGATGTCCTTTGAAGGTGAACCCGGGTTTTACACAACAAGCCCCCAATATAATTGCGGAGAGACAAGTTGAGAAAGACAGTTTTACTATCCTTATTCGGTTTGCTCTCGGGGTCAGCCCTTGCCGACTTCACCCCACCCGAGGGGTGCACGGCTTATATGACCGTTCAGCAGAAAAGCTGTGTGGTGACGCATTATTATACCTGTGATCAAGATCCAGAAGGGCATCAATGGCGGGCGGATTTGAATCTGGATGGGCCTTATTTCCTTAGTCAAATTGATTATGAAACCCAGTGGGTTTTGTCCCTTGATCTGTCCCAAGGAACGCGGGAACGCCTTGCCCTTGGGGCGCCTGATCCTGCGTCTTTCACCGAATTGGTTGAAACGGGTTTGGATTCCTTTGATTTCAAAACCATCACTGATGCCGGCGAAGAAACGCAAGTTGTGGGCTATGATCGCCTGACAGGTCGCGAGGTCATTATTGATGGCGTTCCCTTAAAAGAAAGCGCCAACGAAGTGACATTGACCGATGCCCAAACCGGCGAATTAAAATGGTCGGCCAAAGGCAAAGAATACATCAGCGTTAAGCACCGGATTTTCTTGTCAGGGATCAGTGAATGGACAACCGCCGATGGCACGTCCGAATTTGACAGCAGCCCGGTGGAATTCGCTTTCCCAGGCGACAGGGGATTTCTGTCGGACACCCCAAAATATGATTGCAACACCATAAGCGCCAGCTTCACCGTTGAAGGAGCTTCCAATGACTAAATTTGATCAAGCATGGGCCAAGGCCGAGGCCGCCAAACGCGATTGGATGGCCACAAATGGAATGTATTCCCATGCCGAAGAACATGCCTCTTGCGGGGTTGGGCTGGTTGTTTCTATCGATGGCAAGCCAAGCCGCAAAGTTGTCGAAGCGGGGATCGAGGCATTGCAAGCTGTCTGGCATCGCGGTGCGGTTGATGCGGATGGCAAAACCGGCGATGGGGCGGGCATCCATGTGCAAATCCCCGGAAGCTTCTTTTATGATCAGGTGAAACGCACCGGCCACGAAGTGCGCGAAGGCGAATTGTTTGCCGTTGGTCAGGTGTTTTTACCCCGTACCGATTTTGGGGCGCAGGAAACTTGCCGAACCATCGTCGAATCCGAAGTGTTGCGCATGGGGTATTACATATACGGGTGGCGTCACGTTCCTGTGGATGTTGCGTGTTTGGGTGAAAAGGCCAATGCAACGCGGCCCGAAATCGAACAGATTTTGATTTCGAATTCCAAGGGCGTGGATGAAGAAACCTTTGAACGCGAACTTTATGTTATTCGGCGTCGGATCGAAAAAGCGGCCAGTGCCGCGGGGATCAATGATTTGTATCTGGCATCGTTGTCGTGTCGGTCCATCATTTATAAGGGTATGATGCTGGCCGAACAGGTGGCCGTGTTTTATCCCGATCTTCAGGACGAACGCTTTGAAAGCGCCTTTGCCCTGTATCACCAGCGGTATTCCACCAACACGTTCCCCCAATGGTGGTTGGCACAGCCATTCCGCATGTTGGCCCATAATGGTGAGATCAACACCCTCAAAGGCAACACCAACTGGATGAAATCCCATGAAATCCGTATGGCATCGTCGGCTTTTGGGGATATGGCCGAAGATATTAAGCCAATCATTCCCGGTGGTTCATCGGATTCTGCGGCGTTGGATGCGGTGTTTGAAATGTTGGTGCGGGCCGGTCGGGATGCGCCGATGGCGAAAACCATGTTGGTACCCGAAAGCTGGTCGAAACAGGCCGTGGATCTGCCACAGGCGTGGCGGGATATGTACAGCTATTGCAATTCTGTCATGGAACCTTGGGATGGCCCTGCCGCTTTGGCCATGACAGATGGGCGGTGGGTGTGTGCCGGTTTGGATCGAAATGGTCTGCGGCCAATGCGGTATGTTGTGACGGGCGATGGTCTTTTGATTGCGGGGTCAGAGGCGGGCATGGTGCCCGTGGATGAAGCCACCATTCGCGAAAAAGGGGCGTTGGGGCCGGGTCAATTGCTGGCCGTGGATATGAAAGACGGTAAGCTGTATCACGATACAGAAATCAAAGATAAGCTTGCCGCCAGCCAACCATTTGGCGAATGGGTGGGCAAAATCACCGATCTTGATCCACGCTTGGCAGAGGTGTCAGAGAAACCTTTGTTTGCCGGGTCTGAATTGCGTCAACGACAGATCGCGGCGGGATATTCGATAGAAGAGCTGGAACAGATTTTGGCCCCGATGGCCGAAGATGGCAAAGAAACTTTGGCGTCGATGGGGGATGATACGCCGTCTGCGGTGTTGTCAAATACCTACCGCCCGCTCAGCCATTTTTTCCGCCAAAACTTTAGTCAGGTTACCAATCCACCAATCGACAGTTTGCGTGAATATCGTGTGATGTCGCTGAAAACGCGGTTTGGAAATCTGCGGAACGTTCTGGATGAAAGCAGCGCCCAAACCGAGATTTTGGTTCTGGAAAGCCCCTTCGTGGGCAACGCGCAGTTTGAAGAATTGTTAGAAAGCTTTAATGCGCCCATGACCTCCATCGATTGTACGTTCCCGTCCGACGGTGGCGCTGGGGCCCTGCAAGACGCGTTGACGCGTATCCGGTCAGAGGCGGAGGATGCGGTGCGATCTGGCTCGGGCCATATTGTGCTGACAGATCAGCATTCTGACGCCAACAAAGTTGCGATGCCAATGATCCTTGCCACATCGGCGGTACACAGTTGGCTGACACGCAAAGGTCTGCGCACGTTTACATCGTTGAACGTCCGGTCGGCGGAATGCATTGATCCACATTACTTTGCTGTTTTGATTGGGTGCGGCGCGACGGTTGTGAATGCCTATTTGGCGGAGGACAGCCTTGCCGATCGTATCGAACGCGGTTTGTTAGACACTGATTTAACCACCGCCGTCGCGCGGTATCGCAATGCAATTGACCAAGGTTTGCTTAAGATCATGGCCAAGATGGGTATCAGCGTCATGAGCTCTTACCGCGGTGGTTTGAATTTTGAGGCGGTTGGCCTGTCGCGCGCCATGTGTGCTGAATTCTTCCCCGGCATGACCAGCCGCATCAGCGGGATTGGTGTTGGGGGCATTCAGCGCAAAGCCGAAGAAGTGCATCGCAAAGCCTATGTAAATGGCAGCGACGTTTTGCCAATCGGCGGCTTTTACAAGGCACGCCGATCTGGTGAAAAGCACGCTTGGGAAGCGCAGACAATGCATATGATGCAATCGGCGTGTAACAACGGCAGCTTTGAATTGTGGAAACGGTATTCTGCCAAATTGCAGGCCAATCCCCCCATTCATTTGCGCGACTTGATGGATTTCAAACCTCTTGGAAAATCCGTTCCGATTGAGGAAGTGGAAAGCATCACATCCATCCGTAAACGGTTTGTGACGCCGGGCATGTCTTTAGGCGCGCTCAGCCCAGAGGCACATAAAACCTTGAACGTTGCCATGAACCGCATTGGGGCAAAATCCGACAGTGGTGAAGGTGGGGAAGATCCTGCACATTTCGTGCCTGAACCCAATGGGGACAACCCATCTGCGAAGATCAAACAGGTGGCGTCAGGCCGCTTTGGGGTGACCGCCGAATACCTGAACCATTGTGAGGAACTTGAGATCAAAGTCGCCCAAGGTGCAAAGCCCGGCGAGGGTGGTCAGCTGCCTGGCATGAAGGTGACTGACCTGATCGCCCGTTTGCGCCATTCGACCAAAGGCGTCACCCTTATCAGCCCGCCACCTCACCATGATATTTATTCGATCGAGGATTTGGCACAGCTGATCTATGACCTGAAGCAAATCAACCCGCGCTGTAAGGTGACGGTGAAATTGGTTGCCGCTTCTGGCGTTGGCACGATTGCCGCGGGCGTGGCCAAGGCCGAGGCAGACGTGATCCTGATTTCCGGCCATAATGGCGGCACCGGTGCATCACCCGCCACATCAATCAAATTTGCCGGCCTGCCATGGGAAATGGGCCTGACAGAGGCGCATCAGGTTCTTGCCATGAACAACCTGCGCGAACGGGTGACATTGCGCACCGATGGTGGTTTGCGCACGGGCCGTGATATCGTGATGGCCGCGATGCTTGGGGCCGAAGAATACGGCATCGGCACGGCCGCGTTAATCGCGATGGGCTGTATCATGGTGCGTCAGTGCCAATCAAACACCTGCCCGGTTGGGGTTTGTACACAAGATCCGGCATTGCGCGACAAATTCACAGGCAATGCGGATAAGGTGGTGAACCTGATCACGTTTTACGCCCAAGAAGTGCGCGAAATTTTGGCCAAACTTGGTGCACGATCCTTGGACGAAGTCATCGGCCGAGCCGATCTGTTGGGACAGGTCAGCCGCGGATCAGCCCATTTGGACGATCTGGATTTGAACCCATTGTTGATCACCGTCGATGGGGCCGATCAAATCACATACAACCGTGGAAAGCCGCGCAATCCCGTGCCGGACACGTTGGATGCCCAAATCGTGCAAGACGCGGCCCGGTTCCTGCAAGACGGCGAAAAGATGCAATTGCAATACGCCGTTCAAAACACCAGCCGTACAATTGGCACACGCACATCCAGCCACATCGTGACCAAATTTGGCATGCGCAACGATTTGCAACCAGATCACCTGACCGTCAAATTGCAGGGGTCTGCGGGGCAATCTTTGGGGGCGTTTTCCGCACCTGGCTTGAAACTGGAAGTGTCGGGTGATGCCAATGATTACGTTGGCAAGGGTCTGTCTGGAGGCACAATCGTTGTGAAGCCAGATCAAGTCAGCCCCTTGGTGGCGGCTGATAACACGATCATCGGGAACACGGTTTTGTATGGGGCGACGGATGGTCATTTGTTCGCCGCGGGTCGTGCCGGTGAACGTTTTGCCGTTCGCAATTCTGGCGCCAAGGTGGTTATCGAAGGATGTGGATCAAACGGATGTGAATACATGACCGGTGGGGTTGCTGTGATCCTTGGATCGATTGGTGCCAACTTTGGTGCGGGTATGACCGGCGGCATGGCGTATCTTTATGATCCCCATGGGCAGGCGCCTGATATGTTGAACATGGAAACTTTGGTGACATGTCCTGTCACCATGGATCACTGGGAAGATGAACTGAAATCTTTGGTGCAACGTCATGCGGACGAAACCGGATCCCTTAAGGCGCTGGATATTTTGCAGCATTGGGATATCGAAAAAGCCAATTTTGTTCAAGTTTGCCCGAAGGAAATGTTGATCCATTTGCCTGTTCCGTTAAGCGCTGAAAGTTCGGCAGTTCCAGCTGAATAACCGCATGCCCGGGGGCCACCCCGGGCTTGACGCTTTGGGATATCTCGTGGTCTGTGTTGGCCATGTTTGGACGTCGTGAAAAACGGATCGGGCCGGTGCGCCGATTGTTGCGGTTTGTGCTGCGATGGGTGTTTCGGTTGGTTGTTGTCTCGGCCGTTCTTCTTGGTCTTTGGATCCTGGCCTATAAATGGGTAAACCCTTGGGCCACCTATCACATGTGGTCAGAATCAAACCGTTTGGGTGGGGTGAAATATGAATGGGTGGATGCCGAAGATGTGGCCCCCGTTTTGTTTCGCACTGTTGTGGCGGCCGAAGATGCAGATTTTTGCAATCACAGCGGTGTTGATTGGTCTGCCATTCAACAGGCCCTGTCGGAGGGGGCACAAAGGGGTGGATCAACCATCAGCCAGCAAACGGTTAAAAATGCATTTCTGTGGCAGGGGCGAAGTTGGATCCGCAAAGGGCTTGAAGTTGTGATCACCCCCGTCGCCGAATGGGTCTGGGGCAAAGACCGCCTTTTGGAACTTTACGTGAATATCATCGAATTCGACACCGGGGTTTTTGGCATTCAGGCCGCAGCCCAACATCACTTTGGCCGGGATGCCAGTGAATTGAACCGTGTCCAAGCTGGCAGATTGGCCGCAGTTTTGCCAAACCCACGTAAATATCAGGCGGTGAATCCCAGCAATTTCATTCGCGATCGTGCGTCCTCCATTATCGCTGGATCTGATATGATCCGCCGGGATGGTCGGTCTGGCTGCTTCGAGGATTGAAACATACCATGTCCGCGCGATAAGACGGGGCAATAAGAATAACAGGTCGAGATAAACCCATGGCCACTTTGTATCACGTTCCTTTGTCACCTTTCTGTCGGAAGGTGCGTCTTTCATTGGCGGAAAAAAAGATTGATGTGGAATTGATCGAAGAAAAATACTGGCAGAAAGAGACAGATTTTTTGCAGCGCAATCCGGCGGGCAAGGTGCCTGTGTTGAAGATCGACAATCGAACCATGTCCGAAAGTGCTGCGATCTGTGAGTATTTAGAAGAAAAATATCCAGAGCCGTCTTTGATGCCAAAGACCCCCGGCGCAAGGTATGAGGTGCGCCGCCTTGTCAGCTGGTTTGACGACAAATTCCACCATGAGGTCACCACAAATTTGTTGTACGAACGGGTAAATCGTAAGGTGCATGGCACCGGGTATCCCGTGGCTGCCAATGTAAAGGCCGGGGCAAAAGCCATCAAATATCATTTGGATTATATGGCATGGCTTCTTGACAGCCGCCGGTGGTTGGCAGGTGATGCCATGACCTTGGCTGATTTTGCCGCGGCGGCGCATCTTTCGTCTTTGGATTACATCAGCGATGTTGATTGGAACCGATCCGAGGTGGTCAAGGATTGGTATGCAAAGATAAAATCGCGCCCGGCATTCCGTCGCATTTTGGCGGATGTTGTGCCCGGTTTCCCACCCCCTGCGCAATACACCGATCTTGACTTCTGATCTGAAGGATCGCCTGATCGCTGAGGCCTTGGGGCAGGGGTTCACGGCGGCAAGGATTACCCGGCCCAATGCGATCCCGGATGTGCCGGATCGGTTGTCTGCTTTTTTGGATGCTGGATATCACGGCCAGATGGATTGGCTTGCCGATCGTGCCCATTGGCGTGGCAACCCTGCGGCCCTGTGGCCAGAGGCGCGGTCGGTGGTGATGTTGGCGGAAAGTTATACCCCCGACAGTGACCCTTTGGATGCCTTGGCACAACGGGGTCGCGGCAACATCAGTGTGTACGCCCGGGGGAAGGATTATCATGATTTGGTCAAAAAGAGGCTGAAACGCATGGCCCGTTGGTTGGTGGCTGAAACCGATTGTCAGGTAAAGGTGTTCGTCGACACAGCCCCCGTGGCCGAAAAGCCATTGGCCCAAGCCGCGGGTTTGGGATGGCAGGGAAAGCACACAAATCTGGTTGGGCGTGACCTTGGAAATTGGGTCTTTTTGGGTGCGATCTTCACCACATTGGAATTGGAACCTGACCCGGCAGAGGTGGATCATTGTGGCAGCTGTCGATCCTGTCTTGAGGTGTGCCCAACAAACGCCTTTCCCGCACCTTATCAGATGGATGCCCGGCGGTGCATTTCATACCTGACAATTGAACACAAAGGGCCCGTGGCACCGGATCTGCGCCCCGCACTTGGCAATCGCATATATGGTTGTGATGATTGCTTGGCGGTGTGTCCATGGAACAAATTTGCCCAAACCGCGAAAGAGGTACGATATGCCGCCCGGGCCGAAAACGATATGCCGCCATTGGCAGAATTGGCCAAATTGCAGGATGCTGAATTTCGCGCGCGTTTTTCCGGCAGCCCGATCAAAAGAATTGGGCGCGACCGATTTGTGCGCAACGTATGTTACGCGATTGGCAATTCGGGTGATGCATCACTTTTGGGCGTTCTGACCCCCCTTAAAGATGATCCCGATCCCACGGTCGCGGATGCGGCCACCTGGGCGTTTGATCGGATCACGGCGCAGGGGTTTTGAACGTCAGGCTGGCCCATGCGGAATGCCACGCCGGATCCTTTAGGGTTTCAAAATCCCGTTCGATCAAGGCGACGTTGTCCACCAGATACCAATGATCCGGTTTGGTTCGGAAACTGGCAATCCCTTGATCATCGGTCCGATACAGGCTGATGTTCAATGCACCATCTGCGTCGCGTTCAAAAACCTCGACCTGCGCATTGGGGCGGGGCGCATCGTTGAACCAAACTTGCACCTTCATATCACCATCGTCGGTATAGGGATTGGTAAGGGCAACAATTTCGATTTGCATGCCAACGCGAATGTCACTTCCGGCACCCGATCCCACGGCGACCAAAGATTTCCCATGGCGGCGATAGGTTTCGACAAAGTCGATCTCTGGCAAACCACGTTCACGGTGACGGGCAACGGCGGTGGGCATATCTTTGTGATCTGTGAATCCCACAAATTTGGACCAATCCTTGTATGTTATGGTGCTGTCGGTTGTTTCGTGCACCAAAGTTATCAGACCATCGCGGGTGGCCCCCAAGTTCATCGCAGGGCGATCGCCCGATCGCGCCTTCAACGGAAACACGGTTCCATTATACCCAAAGGCATGCCGCGTGCTTCGCATTTCCAGAAAGCCATGCTTGGGACCTTTGAAATCGGAACCTACTTTGAAATGCGCCTGAATATCTTCACCGGGTTGTACTTGATATTTTACTGGATCAATCCAGAATTCATGGGCAGAAAGGGCCGTGGCACAGATCATGCTGAAAATACCAACCAGGGGACGAAAGAACATGAAGGCATCCTTGCAAAGTTTGATGAAAGAGGGAGTGCGTTTGGCACTGAAGTCAACCCTTACCTTGATCACCCTTTGGTGGGCCGCGGCCGTTGGTGCGCATGAAACACGCCCCGCCGTTGCCGACATCAGCATCGAAAACAACGTCGCCAAGATAGAGGTTTACACGGCAATGGAAGGTCTTTTGGCCGGTATCGATTTGTCGCAATATACCGACACCAATGATGCACCAGAGGCCGAAACATATAACGGTTTGCGCGCCCTTCCGGATGCAGATCTTGTGGCCGAAATCACCAAAGCTTGGCCCCGTCTTGCCCCTGGGTTCCTGATCGAAGGCGGGGGCCCAGTTTCATTGGTTAAGGCCGAAGTGGATCCAGAACCCAATCTGGAATTCCCACGCGACACACGCATCTTTTTGGAGGCCCCGATCGAGGCTGGATCAGAAACATTCAAATTTGGTTGGATCAAATCATATGGCGGATTGGTCGTTCGTTGGGGCGATGTGGAAGAGGCCTTTGCCGTTTTGTTAAACAATGGCGAGGTTAGCCCGGCCATTCCGTTGGATGGCGGCGCGGCAGAAACAGCCGGGCAAAACTTTTTGCGGTTTGTGATCGAAGGGTTTGAACACATCATTCCCAAAGGGTTGGATCACATCTTATTTGTTTTGGGCCTTTTCTTTTTTGCCTTGGCGTGGCGGCCGCTGCTTTGGCAGGTCACCGCATTCACCTTGGCCCACACAGTTACACTTGGTCTGGCGACTGTAGGTGTGATCAATATTCCTGACAGTCAGATGTGGTTGGTGGAAACCTTGATTGCGTTGTCCATCAGTTATGTCGCGATTGAAAATATCCTGCGCCCACAATTGGGGTGGTGGCGCATTGTTGTGGTGTTTGGCTTTGGCCTGTTGCACGGGCTTGGGTTTGCCAGCGTGCTGTCAGATGTTGGTTTGACCGCTGGCCGTTTCATTGCATCATTGGTGGCGTTCAACATCGGTGTTGAAATTGGCCAATTGGCCGTGATCGCGGTTGCCTTCTTGTTGATCTTGCTGGGCGCGCGATTGGCAAAAGTTGCCCATTTGCCCGCCGAAGAAGCCCACGCAGAGGCGGTGCCGGTTATGCATCGCGCCGTTTCAATTGTGGGCAGTTTGCTGATTGCGATCGTTGGTCTTTACTGGGTTGTGGAACGCGCGTTTCTTTAAGGGTTTAACGGCCTGATCTGGGCCCCGCTTTCATCAAAGTTTGCGGGGTTCAAATATGTTTCAAACTTTGCTTTTTGCGCAGGCCATTCCCCATCCAAGATTGAAAACCAAGCGGTGTCGCGGTTGCGGCCTTTGTAAATGGTGCATTGGCGAAAGATGCCTTCGAATGTCATGCCAAGGCGTTGGGCCGCGGCGCGGGACGGGGCGTTTAATGCATCACACTTCCATTCGTATCGCCGATACCCCAAATCATCAAAGGCATGGGCCATCATCAGATACATCGCCTCTGTCGATATGGTGCTGCGTTGCATCAAGGGTGACATTGCAATCCAACCAACCTCTATTGATCCGATGTCTGGGGCGATGCGCAGAAAGGATGCCTGCCCCACAGGGCGGTTCTGCGCATTAAAAACGGTATAGAAAAAGGGATCATCACCAAGGCATGTTTTGGCGTACCAGTCTTTGAAATCGGCCAGATCACCGGTTGGGCTGGTTGGCATATATGTCCAGTTCTTTCCAGTTTTGTCTTCTGAATAAGATGCGAACAAATCGGGTGCATATTTCAAATTGGCCCGACGCAATGTGCAGGTGCGCCCAATCAGGTCACGCCCATCCGGGCGCGGCCACGGGCCGGTGAAATCTAACTTTTCGCCGATTGGTTGGCCGAATTCGTTTTTGCGGCTTGTCATGTTGGGCATCCTTGTTGACTGTGACAATCATAGGTTCAAAGTCGCGGCACGCGATAGGGCCAGATTGGATCAATATGAATTCCACCCTTTATGGTATCGGGCTTAAGGTTGCCGCCGTCAGCTTGTTCACACTGATGATGGCGATCATCAAAGAAACATCCGATGATGTCCCGACCGGACAACAGGTTTTCTTTCGGGCCTTTTTTTCGTTGTTGGTGATCACCGCTTGGTTGGCGTGGGATGGCAAATTTCCCCATGGGTTGAAAACCCAGCGCATCACCGGCCATTTAACCCGCGGTTTGGTGGGGGGAACGGCCATGGCGTTGCGGTTCGCCGCGCTTGGCATGTTAAGTTTTCCAATGGTGACGGCGCTGGGCTTTACAACGCCATTGGTGCTTACCCTTTTGGCCGCTTTGATGTTGGGGGAAACGGTCCGGGCGTTTCGAATTACCACCGTGGGCATCGGATTTATCGGTGTGTTGATTGTGTTATGGCCAACACTGGGGTTTGAAGACAGTTCAAGCATGCAGGTGTGGGGCACCCTTGCCATTTTAGGATCAGCGGCTTTGGCGGCCTTGGCGCAAGTGCACGTGCGGCGATTGGTGGAAACGGAAACAACAGCACAGATCGTGTTTTATTTGTCATTGCTGATTTCTGTATTGTCGTTGTGCACGATCCCTTTTGGGTGGGTCGTCCCGTCGGTTTGGAATGCCAGTCTTTTGATATTGGCAGGTGTGATCGGTGGGATTGGGCAAATTTGTCTGACCTCGTGTTATCGATATGCGGCCGCATCAGTGGTGGCACCATTCGATTACACCAGCATGTTGTTGGCCATCGTTTTGGGGTATGCGTGGTTTGCTGAAATCCCAACGATGTGGACCTTGGCAGGATC
>JAHDCF010000034.1 GCA_020630015.1 Planktomarina sp.
AATCGTACCAATGTTAACGTGCGGTTTCGTGCGTTCAAACTTTTCCTTAGCCATGATGTGGCTCCTCTTTTCTTATCAGGTGGCGGGGTGAACCCCGCCCTACGGTGGATGGGTAGGGCGGGGTTCACCCCGCCATCCCGGTTATGCGTATTTCGCTTGAATCTCGTCTGAGATGTTTTGCGGTACAGGATCATAATGATCGAACTGCATCGTAAACTGCGCGCGGCCCGAAGACATGGAGCGCAATGTGTTGATGTATCCGAACATATTCGCCAACGGCACCATCGCATCGATTGCAATGGCATTGCCGCGTGGTTCTTGGCCCTGAACTTGGCCACGACGTGATGTCAGATCACCAATGATGCCACCTGTGTATTCTTCAGGTGTGATCACTTCGACTTTCATCATCGGCTCAAGCAGTTTTGCCCCAGCCAAACGCATGCCTTCGCGCATACACATACGAGATGCAATTTCGAAGGCCAAAACGCTGGAGTCAACGTCGTGGAATTTACCGTCAACCAAGGCAACCTTAAAGTCGATCACAGGGAAGCCCGCCAAAGGACCACTGTCCATAACGGACTGAATGCCCTTTTCAACGCCAGGGATGTATTCTTTTGGAACAGCACCACCAACAATGCGGGATTCAAAGCTGTACCCTTCACCCGGTTCAGTTGGTGAAATGATCAATTTCACTTCGCCGTACTGACCAGACCCACCAGATTGTTTCTTGTGGGTATAGGTATGTTCAACTTCGTGCCCAATGGTTTCGCGATAGGCCACCTGAGGTGCACCAATGTTCGCTTCAACCTTGAATTCGCGCTTCATACGATCGACCAAAATGTCGAGGTGAAGTTCGCCCATGCCTTTCATGATGGTCTGACCAGATTCCAGGTCAGTCTCAACACGGAAGGATGGATCTTCAGCCGCCAAACGTTGCAGGGCGATACCCATTTTTTCTTGGTCGCCTTTGGTTTTTGGCTCAACCGCGATTTCGATCACTGGATCAGGGAATGTCATTGTTTCCAAGACAACCGGATCATTTTTGTCGCACAAGGTATCACCCGTTGTGGTGTTCTTCAGACCACCCAACGCGATGATGTCACCTGCGTATGCTTCGCTGATTTCCTCACGGTCGTTTGAGTGCATCAACATCATACGGCCCACACGCTCGTTGTTCCCTTTGGTAGAGTTCAACATGCTGTCACCTTTGGACAAGGTGCCAGAATAGATACGTGTAAAGGTCAACGATCCAACAAACGGGTCGTTCCAGATTTTAAACGCCAACGCAGAAAACGCCATGTCATCATCCGCACGGCGGGCAATGTTACGTTCTTCGTCTTCGTCACCGGGTTTAAAGCCCATGTAATCCACAACATCCAATGGGGATGGAAGGTAATCGATCACGGCGTTCAGCAAAGGTTGAACACCTTTGTTTTTGAAAGCGGACCCACCCAAAACAGGAACAAACGCCATTTCCAAGGTGCCCTTGCGCAGCAATTTGCGCAGGGTTGGAACATCTGGTTCGTTGCCTTCAAGGTATTCCATCATGGCGTCGTCGTCTTGTTCAACGGCCGCTTCGACCATTTTACCACGCCATTCGTCAGCCATGTCTTTCAGGCTGTCGCGAATTGGGGCTTTGATCCAAGATGCGCCCAGATCTTCGCCCTGCCACAACCATTCTTCCATGGTGACAAGGTCAACAAGACCTTCCAGTTCGTTTTCCGCACCAATTGGCACAGCAACCGGAACCGCACGCGAACCTGTACGATCCTCGATCATGTTCACGCAGTTAAAGAAATCCGCGCCGATTTTGTCCATTTTGTTGACAAAAACCATACGAGGAACTTTGTAACGGTCGGCCTGACGCCAAACTGTTTCAGTTTGTGGTTCAACACCGGCGTTTGCATCCAAAACACAAACCGCGCCATCAAGAACCGCCAAAGAACGCTCAACTTCAATGGTGAAGTCAACGTGGCCTGGGGTGTCGATGATGTTCAAGCGGTGCTTGGGTGTTTCGGCTGTTTCGCCATCTTCTGTGCGTTCCCAGAATGTGGTTGTCGCAGCAGACGTGATGGTGATCCCACGCTCTTGCTCTTGCTCCATGTGGTCCATGGTTGCAGCGCCGTCGTGTACTTCGCCAATGTTATGTTCTTTACCTGTGTAATACAGGATACGTTCTGAACATGTTGTTTTACCAGCGTCGATATGGGCCATAATCCCAAAGTTGCGGTAATACTCTAGTGGATATTCGCGTGCCATGATTTCAAGCCTCTGACTGAATTACCAACGATAATGGCTGAAGGCTTTGTTCGCCTCGGCCATCTTGTGTGTGTCTTCGCGCTTTTTCACTGCGGAACCGCGGGATTGCACTGCATCCAGCAATTCGCCAGCCAAGCGTTCTTCCATTGTGTTTTCGTTGCGACCACGTGAAGCCGTGATCAACCAACGGATGGCCAACGCTTCGCGACGGTCAGGGCGAACCTCAACCGGCACCTGATAGGTTGCACCACCCACACGACGTGAGCGAACCTCAACAGCAGGTTTGATGTTATCCAGCGCTTCGTGGAACAATTCCACCGGCGCGCGCTTTACCTTGTCTTCAACGCGATCCAGCGCGCCATAGACGATGCGTTCAGCGACGGATTTCTTCCCGTCCAGCATCAGGTTGTTCATGAATTTTGTCAGAACCTTATCGCCATATTTGGCGTCTGGTAGAACTTCGCGTTTTTCAGCGGCGTGACGACGTGACATATCTGATTTCCCTTACTTAGGACGCTTCGCGCCGTACTTCGAACGACGTTGCTTACGATCTTTAACGCCCTGTGTATCCAGAACACCGCGCAGAACGTGATACCGCACACCGGGAAGGTCTTTTACACGACCGCCACGGATCAGAACAACAGAGTGTTCCTGCAAGTTGTGGCCTTCACCCGGGATGTAGCTGATCACCTCAAACCCGTTGGTCAAACGAACCTTTGCCACGCGACGCATCGCTGAGTTCGGCTTTTTCGGTGTCGTTGTATAAACGCGCGTACAAACACCACGCTTTTGCGGGCATTCTTGCAAGTGAACCGATTTTGATCGGCGGATTTTTGGCTGTCGGGGCTTCCGGATCAGCTGTTGAATTGTTGGCATCGGCGGTACTTTCCCGTCTTTTACACATGTGTGGCAGGACGTACCCCGCCGGTTCCTATTTTTCAGGCAACAGAGGCGTCCCCCTATGGCCAACGAAAGTGCCCCGAAGGGCGTTATTCTTTTGCCAAAGCACGACCAAAACCGCATCCCTTCCATTGGTCCGGAGGGGGCGGCGGGGTTTCCAGAGGAACAGTTGCCTGTTCTTGTCCACTTCACATTTTGATGTCGCCTTATCGGGGTATCCCCCGTGGCAGATGGGCGGCTTTTAGGGGGAGTCGCGGGACCTGTCAACAGGGGCTTGCGCATCACTTGTCCGCCGTTCGCGATACAGTGTGAACAATCCGGTCAAAACCACAATCAGGGCACCAATTATTGTCAGCAAATTGGGCCATTCATCAAAGAACAAAAAGCCCAAGATCAAAGCAAACAAAAGCCCGGTATACCGAAACTGCGCGGTGAACCCGATATCGCCGTGCCGCATCACCTGAACCGACACGATATACCCGATGGAAATAACAATCGCCGATCCAATCAGAACACCCCAAGTGGCCATAGAGACCGGGTTCCAATCTTCCCAAAAGGCCGCGATCAGGGAAAACAGGAATACGGCCATCGCCGCTTGTAACGACAAAAGTTCGGCCGATGCGCGCCCACCCAACATCCGGGCGAAAATATCCCGCCCTGTAACGCAGACAACACCCCCCAAGGCGTAAAATGAAAAGGCGTTAAACCCCTGCCCCCCCGGTTGAACGATCAACAACATGCCCGCAAAGCCGATGCAGATGGCAACCATCCTGCGCCAACCCAGCGGTTCATTCAGAAATATCATCGCGGCCAATGGGATGGTCAGGGGTAATATCTGAAGGATGGCCGTCATATTGGCCAACTCCATGTTAAATAGGGCCGTCACAATAAAGTAAGCCGCCCCCACTTCGGTTAGGGCCCGGGCCGCCATCACCCATTTGTCGTGGGTACTGATATCTTTGGGCCGCCATGTTTTGTTCACGGTAATCATGCAGGCCAAAAAGATCACCACCAAACCAGTTCGCAGACACAGTGTTTGAAACACCGGCAAAACCCCACCCAAGGATTTGATCAAGGCATCATTCAAAGCAAACGCCCCCATAGAGGCAACCATGAACCCCGCCCCGCGCAGGTTTTCTGAGATCATGATGATTTCACTGCGTTAAGGGTTGGCGGGATATCACGGGTAAGATCATCCCATGTCAGGCCAAAATGTTCATCCAAAATGGGTTCCATTTCCTCACGTGATTTGGCCACACCTGAAAACCCGGCCTGACGGGGGGCATCATTAAAGCTGTGCATTGTTCGAATGAAGGATGGAACGCGTGTGTCGATATAAGTGTTGCACTTTTTGGGAACAAACCGATGGTTCCACGCATAAATATTTGAACGCCACGCCATTGGCGCTGTCACAGACAGGCCAAGACCAAGGGGCAGGTTTTCGGTAAGTTCGAAGAATTCCGGCTCATTGCCTGCCAAATCAAGATAATACCCAAGGTGATAGGCCAAGGCGAAGGGCCCCTTTGGCGTTACAACGGACAGCGCATCAAGGGTTTTGCGCATACGCGCGACATAGTTCACATCAACCATGTCATCATCATCCAAACGAAATGTTGTGCGATGTGTTTGGCCCAAGGCCGGGATTTCATGCACCACCTTGTTGATCATTTTGAAATGTTTGTCAGGCGCAACCTCGGCAATGCAGGCCTCTGGCACATCATCAATCAATGCAATCAAACGATCTTTGTAGGGTTGCGGCAACCCCTCACCAATCAAGATCAGGGCCATGAAACCCTTATCGGTTTGATTGGCAATGGATGGCAGGCAAAACCGTTCAAACAGCTCAAACCGCTTTTCTAACCGGTCTGGCGCATACAAGACTGCTTCGCATTCCGCGATCGAAGCGCGCGATACTTCAAACGCCTCTAACGACGGTATCGAAAACCGCGTGATACCGATGATCTGGTTTTTGAACATAAAGGGCCATCCCAAGATCTGTTGAGAGGGAGTATGACAGAACCCCGCACCATCGCAATGGCCTTGGCGCGCAAACCTTCAAACCAAAAAGGGGCCGCGAATTGCAGCCCCTTTTATTAATTATGACACCAAGATCAGCTGTCAAAAACATCCGATGCCGATGGCCCATCCGTTGGCGCCGCCAATTGTGCGGCCTGTTCGGCCTCGGCCCGGCGCGCTTCGAGAACCACATTGTCACGCTCTTGCGCGATTTTGCGGACCTTCTGCGTTGCACCACCTGTCCCTGCTGGGATCAAACGACCAACGATCACGTTCTCTTTCAAACCGATCAGTTTGTCTTTCTTACCCTGAACAGAAGCTTCTGTCAGAACGCGTGTGGTTTCTTGGAACGACGCGGCAGAGATGAACGAACGTGTCTGCAACGACGCCTTCGTGATGCCCAACAAGATCGGCTCACCCTGGGCCAGACGCACACCTTTTGCCGCGGCCTTTTCGTTGGCTGCATCAAATTCGGCTTTGTCCACGTGCTCACCCTTCAGCAGTGTTGTTTCACCGCTGTCGGTGATTTCCCACTTCTGCAGCATCTGACGAACGATCACCTCGATGTGCTTGTCGTTAATTTTCACCCCTTGCAGGCGATAAACGTCTTGCACTTCGTCGATCATGTAATCAGCCAAGGCTTCCACACCCATAACCGCAAGAATATCGTGCGGGGCTGGGTTCCCGTCCATGATGTAATCGCCCTTCTGGATGAAATCACCTTCCTGAACCGGAATGTGCTTGCCCTTCGGCACCATGTATTCAGCTTTGTCCATGGTTTCATCTGCAGGTTCGATCGCAATGCGGCGCTTGTTTTTGTAGTCTTTGCCAAAGCGCACATAACCATCAATTTCGGCAATGATCGCGTGATCTTTCGGACGACGTGCTTCGAACAATTCCGCAACCCGTGGCAAACCACCAGTAATGTCTTTTGTCCGACCACCTTCGCGCGGGATACGCGCCAAGATGTCACCGGCCTTGACCTCTTGCCCATCTTCCGCGGACAGAACCGCATCAACAGACATTGGATATGCAACCGGGTTGCCGTCATCCTTTTTCACAGGTTCGCCATCAGCGCCCGCAATGATGATCTTTGGTGCCAGCTCGTTGCCTTTGGGGGCCGCGCGCCAATCCATAACGATCTTCTGGGTCATGCCGGTTGCATCGTCGGTCACGTCACGGACGGCAACACCCGATGTCAGATCAGCATATTTCACCGTACCGGCCTTTTCCGCGATGATTGGAAGTGTGAATGGATCCCATTCAAACAACTTGTCACCCCGTTCAACTTGCTGACCGTCTTTGACCAACAAGACAGACCCGTATCCAGCCTTGAAGCTGGCCACTTCGGTACCGCCTGCATCCAGAACGGCAACCACCGTAGAACGGCTCATCAACAGGTTTTGACCTGCGCTGTTTTCCAACAAAATGGCATTACGCAGTTCGATCTTACCAGCCTGGCTGGTTTCTTGGAAAGATTGCTGACCACCACCTTGGGCAACGCCACCGATGTGGAATGTCCGCATGGTCAACTGTGTACCAGGTTCCCCAATGGATTGCGCCGCGATGATGCCCACCGCTTCGCCCATGTTCACCTGCGTACCACGGGCCAAGTCACGGCCATAACAGGCCGCACAGATGCCATCTTCGGTTTCACACGTCAGTGGGCTGCGGATCAGCATGGTTGCAACGCCCGCTGCCTCTACGGCATCAGCTTTGCGTTCATCGATCATTTCACCTTTGGTCAACAACACCTCATCGGTGCCAGGCTTCACCACATCTTCCGCCGCAATCCGGCCCAAGATGCGTTCCGCCAAGGATGCAATCACTTCACCATCATTCACGGCGGCACGCGCCGTGATTGACCGTTCGGTGCCACAATCAGGTTCACGCACGATACAATCCTGCGCAACGTCAACCAAACGACGGGTCAGATAACCAGAGTTCGCAGTTTTCAACGCCGTATCAGACAGACCCTTCCGGGCCCCGTGGGTGGAGTTGAAGTATTCCAACACGGTCAAGCCTTCTTTAAAGTTTGAGATAATCGGCGTTTCGATAATCTCACCATTCGGCTTGGCCATCAGGCCACGCATCGCGCCCAACTGCTTCATCTGTGTCACAGAACCACGGGCCTTACTGTCCGCCATCATAAAGACAGAGTTCGGTTCCTTTTCGGCGCCGTTTTCGTCGCGATCTTGCGATGAAATTGTCTGCATCATGGATGCCGTAACCTTGTCGTTACACACATTCCATGCATCGGTGACTTTGTTGTATTTTTCACCCTGGGTGATCAGACCGTCCATGTATTGCTGTTCGAACTCTTTTACCTGTTCGCGAACACCATCAACGATCGTCCATTTATCGTCTGGGATAACCATGTCATCCTTACCAAACGAAATACCAGCGCGGAACGCTTCGCGGAAACCCATGGTCATGATCTGGTCACAGAAGATGACGGATTCTTTCTGACCGCAATAACGATACACAGTATCAATCACGTTCTGCACTTCGCCCTTTTTCAACAAAGTGTTGACCAATTCGAACGGTGCTTTCGCATTTTTGGGCAGCAATGCCCCCAAACGCACACGGCCCGGCGTGGTTTCAAAACGCTTCATCACCTCGTTGCCTTCCTCATCAATCTGAGGAATTCGGGCTTCGATTTTTGCGTGCAGGTGAACAATACCCGCATCCAAAGCGTGCTGAACTTCGTCAACCGACCCAAAGACCATGCCTTCACCGGCCATGCCTTCACGCATCAAAGATGTGTAATACAGACCCAAGATCATGTCTTGTGACGGAACAATGATCGGCGCGCCGTTTGCAGGCGACAGAACGTTGTTCGTGGACATCATCAGAACACGGGCTTCCAACTGCGCTTCAAGGCTCAGCGGCACGTGAACCGCCATCTGGTCACCGTCGAAGTCGGCGTTAAATGCCGAACATACAAGCGGGTGCAGTTGGATCGCTTTGCCTTCGATCAGAACCGGTTCAAACGCCTGAATGCCCAAACGGTGCAGCGTTGGCGCACGGTTCAGCATTACGGGGTGTTCGCGGATCACCTCGTCCAGGATATCCCAAACCTCTGGGCGTTCCTTTTCCACCAATTTCTTGGCTTGCTTCACGGTTGAGGACAGACCTTTGGCCTCCAAACGGGAATAGATGAACGGCTTGAACAGCTCCAACGCCATCTTCTTGGGCAAACCACATTGGTGCAACTTCAGTTCCGGTCCGGTCACAATCACCGAACGACCAGAGAAGTCGACGCGTTTCCCCAAAAGGTTCTGACGGAAACGACCCTGCTTACCCTTCAGCATGTCAGACAATGATTTCAGCGGGCGCTTGTTGGCCCCTGTAATCACGCGGCCACGACGGCCGTTATCGAACAGCGCATCCACAGATTCCTGCAACATCCGCTTTTCGTTCCGCACGATGATATCAGGTGCGCGCAATTCGATCAGACGCTTCAAACGGTTGTTCCGGTTGATCACACGGCGATACAGATCGTTCAGATCCGACGTCGCAAAGCGGCCACCATCCAGCGGCACCAACGGGCGCAGTTCCGGCGGGATCACAGGGATCACCGTCAAAATCATCCATTCCGGGCGGTTGCCAGATTCGATGAAGTTTTCAACAATCTTCAAACGTTTGATGATCTTCTTAGGCTTCAGTTCGCCTGTTGCCTCCGCCAAATCGGCGCGCAGCTGCTCTGCCTCCGCCTCAAGATCGATCATAGACAGCATTTCACGAATGGCTTCAGCACCAATATTGGCGGTAAAGGCATCCATGCCAAATGTGTCTTGGGCATCAAGATATTCTTCTTCAGACATCAACTGACCGTAGGTCAGATCCGTCAGGCCCGGTTCGATGACAACATAGTTTTCGAAGTAAAGAATACGTTCCAGATCACGCAGTGTCATATCCAGCATCAAACCGATGCGCGATGGCAGCGATTTCAAGAACCAGATGTGCGCAACGGGCGAGGCCAGTTCGATGTGGCCCATGCGTTCACGACGCACTTTTTGCAGCGTCACTTCCACACCACATTTTTCGCAGACAACGCCGCGATATTTCATGCGCTTATATTTGCCGCACAAGCATTCGTAATCTTTGATCGGGCCAAAGATACGCGCACAGAACAGTCCATCGCGCTCTGGCTTGAACGTACGATAGTTGATCGTCTCTGGCTTCTTAATCTCACCGAAAGACCACGACAGGATCCGTTCAGGAGAGGCGAGCGAGACTTTGATTTCGTCAAACGCCTTTTGAGGTGTCAAAGGGTTAAACGGGTTTGTTGACAGTTCCTGGTTCATTTTGAATTCCTATGAATTAGGCCGAAAGCGAAGGGTGAAGTCCGGGGGCAAAGCGCCCCTTACTCATCCACCTCCGCATCCAGGAGTTCCATGTTCAGGCCAAGGCCGCGGACTTCTTTGACAAGCACGTTGAAGCTTTCTGGTACGCCAGCTTCAAAGTTGTCCTCGCCCTTCACGATGCTTTCATAGACTTTCGTCCGTCCGGCAACGTCGTCCGATTTCACCGTCAGCATTTCCTGCAAGGTGTAGGCGGCACCGTAAGCTTCCAATGCCCAGACCTCCATCTCACCAAAGCGCTGACCACCGAATTGGGCTTTACCACCCAACGGCTGTTGCGTGACCAAGCTGTATGGCCCTGTGGAACGCGCGTGGATTTTGTCATCCACAAGGTGGTGCAATTTCAGCAGGTATTTGATCCCAACGGTCACCTGACGGGCGAATTTTTCACCCGTACGGCCATCATAAAGATCAGACTGACCAGATTCAGAGAACCCAGCGCGAACCAATGCATCGTTCACGTCGGCCTCTTTGGCGCCGTCAAACACGGGTGTTGCCACTGGAACACCGCCGGTCACGTTGCCTGCGGCCTCTAACAGGCGGGTTTCATCCATGCCTTCGATACCTTCGGCATACACGTCATCGCCATAGGCAATCTTCATCGCGTCACGCACAGGTGTCAGATCACCGCTGCGACGGTATTCGTCCAACGCATCGTCAATCTGAAGGCCCAAACCGCGTGCAGCCCAACCCATATGTGTTTCAAGGATCTGACCCACGTTCATCCGTGATGGCACACCCAGAGGGTTCAACACGAAATCAACGGGCGTCCCGTCGGCCAAGAATGGCATGTCTTCCATTGGAACAACCTTGGAGATAACCCCTTTGTTCCCGTGGCGACCGGCCATTTTATCGCCCGGTTGCAACTTACGCTTCACCGCAACGAAAACTTTGACCATCTTCATCACACCTGGGGGCAGATCGTCCCCACGGCGGACTTTTTCGACCTTATCCTCGAAACGCGCATCCAATGTGCGCTTCTGCGCCTCATATTGGTCGTTCAGGGCTTCGATCACTTGGGCATCGCTATCGTCTTTCATGGCGAACTGCCACCAATGGCTGCGCGGTGTTTCATCCAGCAATTCTGCTGTGATCACGCCAACCTTGGTGCCTTTTGGCCCTTTAACGGCTTCTTTGCCTTCGATCATACCACGCAAACGGGCATAAATGTTCCGGTCAAGGATCACCAACTCATCGTCGCGGTCACGGGCAAGGCGTTCCACCTCTTCCCGTTCGATCTGAAGCGCACGTTCGTCTTTTTCAACGCCATGGCGGTTGAAAACACGCACCTCAACAACCGTACCGAAATCACCGGGTGGTAAGCGCAAGGATGTGTCGCGCACATCAGATGCCTTTTCACCAAAGATCGCACGCAGCAGTTTTTCTTCTGGTGTCATCGGGCTTTCACCTTTGGGGGTGATTTTCCCAACCAGAATGTCCGCTGGACCAACCTCTGCACCGATATAAACGATGCCGGCTTCGTCCAAATTGCGCAGCGCCTCTTCACCCACGTTTGGAATGTCGCGTGTGATTTCCTCTGGGCCCAATTTGGTATCACGGGCGGCCACTTCGAATTCTTCGATGTGCACGGATGTGAACACGTCATCGCGCACGATGCGCTCTGAGATCAGGATCGAGTCTTCGTAGTTGTAACCGTTCCAAGGCATAAACGCGACAACCACGTTTTTACCCAAGGCCAATTCACCCAGATCGGTTGATGGGCCATCGGCGATCACTTCGCCTTTGGTCACGTAATCACCCACCTTCACCAATGGACGTTGGTTGATACAGGTGTTCTGGTTAGACCGCTGGAACTTGCGCATGCGGTAAATATCAACGCCCGCATCGCCCAATTCCAAATCCTCTGTCGCGCGAATAACGATCCGCTGGGCATCCACTTGGTCGATGATCCCACCGCGTTTCGCCATCACAGCCGCGCCTGAATCGCGGGCAACAACGCCTTCGATCCCGGTGCCCACCAAGGGGGCTTCGGCTTGCAACAACGGCACGGCCTGACGTTGCATGTTTGATCCCATCAATGCGCGGTTGGCGTCATCGTTTTCAAGGAATGGGATCAAAGACGCCGCAACCGACACCAACTGCTTCGGAGACACGTCAATCAGATCAACCGCTTCGGTTGAGGCCATCATGTAATCGCCGTTTTGGCGGGTCGACACCATTTCGTTCACGAATTTGCCGTTTTCATCCAACACCGCATTCGCCTGCGCAACTGTGTGGCGCATTTCTTCGGTGGCGGACATATAGCTGACGTCGTCTGTTACCACACCGTTTTCAACCTTGCGGTATGGTGTTTCGATAAAGCCGTACTTGTTCACCCGCGCAAATGTCGCGAGAGAGTTGATCAAACCAATGTTCGGCCCTTCCGGCGTTTCAATCGGGCACATCCGGCCATAATGGGTGGCGTGCACATCGCGCACCTCAAAGCCCGCACGTTCACGTGTCAAACCACCTGGCCCAAGTGCTGACAAGCGGCGCTTGTGCGTCACTTCGGACAATGGGTTGGTTTGGTCCATGAACTGCGACAACTGGCTGGAACCAAAGAATTCACGCACTGCCGCGGCGGCAGGTTTCGCGTTGATCAAATCTTGCGGCATGACAGTGTCGATTTCAACCGATGACATGCGTTCTTTGATCGCGCGTTCCATACGCAGCAAACCAACGCGATATTGGTTTTCCATCAGTTCCCCAACAGACCGCACACGACGGTTGCCAAGGTGATCGATGTCATCCACGTCGCCTTTGCCATCGCGCAATTCAACTAAGGCCTTGATACAGGCAACAATATCTTCTTTGCGCAACGTACGAACGGTGTCTTCTGCATCCAGCGCCAGACGCATGTTCATTTTCACCCGGCCCACGGCGGACAGATCATACCGTTCGCTGTCGAAGAACAATGTGTCAAACAAGGCGGATGCCGCATCAACGGTGGGTGGTTCACCCGGGCGCATCACGCGGTAAATATCCATCAACGCGGTTTCGCGGTTCATGTTCTTGTCTTGCGCCATGGTGTTGCGCATGTAGGCGCCAACTGTGACGTTATCGATGTCCAGAACCGGAATGGAGGTAACGCCAGCATCCAACAAATCCTTGATGGATCCGCCGATAACTTCGCCGTCTTTGTCCACTTCCCATGTCAACTCGTCCCCAGCTTCGACATAGATCGCACCGGTTTCTTCGTTGATGATATCCTTGGCAACAAATTTGCCTTGGATGTTTTCAAAAGGCACCATCAGATTTGGCACATCGCCTTCATCCAAAATCTTTTTCACCGCACGTGGGGTTACTTTTTTGCCGGCCTCCGCGATCAGTTCACCTGTTTCTGCGTTGATCAGATCAAACGCAGGGCGTGTGCCGCGCACGCGTTCCGGGAAGAACTTCGTGACCCAACCTTTGCCCTTTTCATAGGAATAATCGACGGTATCGTAATAGGCATCCATTATGCCCTCTTGATCCAAGCCCAGCGCATACAGAAGGGTTGTCACTGGCAATTTACGACGGCGATCGATGCGTGCGTAAACGACATCTTTGGCGTCGAATTCGAAATCCAACCATGACCCACGGTATGGGATGATCCGACATGCAAACAACAACTTGCCCGAGCTGTGTGATTTGCCTTTGTCGTGGTCAAAGAACACGCCAGGCGAACGGTGCATCTGGGAAACGATCACACGTTCGGTGCCGTTCACCACGAAAGTACCGTTCGGCGTCATCAACGGCATATCGCCCATGAACACGTCTTGTTCTTTGATGTCTTTAACCGATTTGGCGCCTGTGTCTTCGTCGATATCAAACACGATCAAACGTAGCGTCACCTTCAACGGCGCGGCATACGTCATGTCACGCTGTTGGCATTCTTCAACGTCGTACTTTGGCTTTTCCAGCTCGTATTTCACGAATTCCAAAATTGCGGTTTCGTTGAAATCTTTGATCGGGAAAACCGATTGAAAAACACCTTTGATGCCTTCACCATCCAGCGGTGTCAGGCTGTCGCCCGAGCGCAAGAAAAGATCATAGGAAGACCGCTGAACCTCGATCAGGTTCGGCATTTCCAATACTTCGCGGATTTTACCGTAATATGTACGAAGACGTTTTTGTCCTAGAAACGACTGTGCCATGCGTAAGCGCACTCCATCTTTGCCTGTCTGCACGCCGTCGGGGCACCGGCTGCAAACCATCAAAGACTAAAAAAGACCTGATCTATCCTTGCACACCGGCCCAATGGTGTGCGCCCGATCACGTCCTTTCCAAGAAAAAAGCCACCGAATTTTGAAGGTTGGCTGCTTACTTTGAAAGGATGAGATGACGTATTTCGTAAGGTACAACTTCCTTTCGCTTCAGTAACGCAAATCAGCGGGTCCGAATCGCTCGGGCCCGCTGAGAATTTCCAGATAGGTTGATGTCAGGTAAATGGCAAGGGCTAGGCGTTAATGAATGTGGTTTTTCGCGCATCTTCCCCTGACGTCAATCCAAGGATGAACCACCCTTTATCCCACCTCACCCCCGGTTTTGCGGAAATCCGTGGGGGATTGGCCCGTCGCCTCTTTGAAGGCGCGATTAAAGGGCCCAAGCGAACTAAAGCCCACATCATAAGCAATTTCCAAAACGGTTTTTTCCGGCAGGTCCCCTGATCGAAGTTTCCTTTTCGCGGCTTCGATCCGCGCCCCATTAATGAAGCTGGCAAAGTTGCGATATCCCAAAACCTGATTTATGGCTTTTCGAACTTGATGCTCTGGCGCGTTTACTTGTGATGCCAAGGCACCAACGGTTAACCCTTCAACTTTCCAGATATCATCGCCCATTTCCTTTTGTATGCGCGAAATCAATGCATTTTGTTCCAAAGTTGTTTCCGCCGCAGACGATGCAGGCGGCAAGGATCGATCAACCTCGCCCGGCCAATTTTTCAGATTGGCCTTCAAAGACCAAACCGCAAAAACCATCAAGAAGAACAAAAATGTACTGGATTGCCAGATCTGAACATCCAGCGTTCGCATATCTTGTAACGGGCGCGAGGTGAAAGCCTGCCCAATGCAATAGATTAACAAAAACGCTGACATGCTTGGCCGCAGTTTTCGCCGTGCCGTTTGCAAATCACCCACACCAGACCAAAACACCAACGCCAACAGTGCAATGAAATGCAACGCAGCGAATAAACGTAAGATGAATATGGTTTGCGGGAAAATCGGCGTGATTAAAATCCATCCCCAGATCAACACACCTGAAGCAAGCCATGCCCAGAAAAACCTTTTGTCATCCAAAAAGATCGTCAAGACAAACCATGTCATTGCAAATGTGGTACCCGCGTTCACAAATCGCATCCACCAGATCACATCATCCGGCACCCCCAAAATGGGGGCAACTTTGGTCCATAATATGAAGAGGGTTGAGACCATCACCATGGTGAACGCGCATTGCGCCTCTTTGGCGATGCGGCTGGTCCAAATCAGAACCACCAAAACCAAGCCAACTGCGGTCGCCCCACCCCGCACAGCAATATCAATATAAAGCAGGTCCAAAAAAAACCTCCGGCCATCCCTAGGTATATGATGACCGAAAGTTTTTGTTTGTCCATTGTTTTAGATCGTGCTGGGCACGACATCCATTTGCGATGCTTTGGATTGTTCTGCCGCATGTCGTTGCATGGCCGCGTGAATGACGAAGCCCATTTGCGGTTCCACCTTAAACAGAACAGCCGCCATCCAACCCGGCATTTTTGTAAAACGCCCCAGGCCGATGGCAGATCGGAACCCTTCGACACCCGCGGTGCACAGCGGGGATGCATGGGCATCTTCAATGCGAACATCAAAACGCTGTTTCCCCCACAAAAGATCTTTTGCCGTTTGTTCGACCAAATCCCAATCTTGACGAACGGCCTTTCGACTGGCCCAGCTGGTTTTCGCCTGTTCGATCGCGTCGAAAGGATCGTCGCAATCCGCGTGATAGCCACAGCTTTTTCCCGGTGTGTGCACCATCCACAAAAGCTGTCCTTGAAGGGTGGCGGCCCGAAACGCAGTGATCGTACCACAATCAGATGTCACCGCATTTCCCCGATCAAAATACAAGGGAACCCAGTCAGATTTATCATATTCAAAATCCGCAGTACCCGCGATCAGTTCCTTTTCAATCAAAGATGTCAAAGGGCGTTGTTTGGCCAAAAGAAGACGGGCGGCGATATGTTTGGTCTTGGTCATTGTCGTGATCCTTTCAGGTTTGTGATCGTTGCGTTTCAAGTAACTGACCACTGGATGAACCAAACATGGATCGTGATGCCCTCTGATTTCGAAAATCGATCAGGATTTTTCAAAATTGATAAGTGTTTTTCAAAATCGGCAAGGATTGCGCATATCTGGAAAACGCAACCAATGGATTTCAGCGTCAAAATCACGCCCGATCAGGAATCTGTTGAAGCGAAGATTTACGATTTGGTAAGGATTTCAGGCCGTTTGTTAACTTTTGCCAATAATACGCTCCGGTGTACGGGTTGTGTACGGGTTGTGTACAGGTTGTGAACCCGAATTCGGGCCGTGCCACCCCAAAGGTAAACGCAACGTTCGGTGGGTCGGAACGAAAAAGGCCGCCCCAAAGGGACGGCCCAAATCTTGCAAAGCAAGAACCGAAATTACTTCAGTTCGACTTCGGCACCAGCTGCTTCCAGCTTGCCTTTGATGTCTTCTGCTTCTGCTTTGTCGACGCCTTCTTTGACAGCTTTGCCGCCAGCTTCGACCAGTTCTTTGGCTTCTTTCAGGCCCAGGCCTGTGATGCCGCGAACTTCTTTGATCACGTTGATTTTTGACGCACCAGCAGAAACCAGAACTACGTCGAATTCTGATTTTTCTTCTGCAGCACCACCAGCGTCGCCGCCAGCAGGGCCTGCCATCATTACTGCGCCACCGGCGGCAGGTTCGATGCCATATTCATCCTTCAGGATGGTTTTCAGTTCTTGTGCTTCCAGCAGGGTCAGACCCACGATGCTTTCGGCAAGTGCTTTCAGATCAGCCATTTGACTTCTTTCCGTTTTAAAATTTGTGTTCCAACGCCGCGCCATCCATGGACGCGGGCAAGACGATTTCTGTTACGCAGCTTTCTCTTCAACAGTAGAGATAATGCTTGCGATGTTGCTGGCAGGTGCGCCAATCGCGCCGGCGATGTTGCTGGCTGGTGCGCCGATACAACCCACGATAGAGGCAATAAGCTCTTCGCGGCTTGGCATGGCGGCAACGGCCTTTACGCCCGCTTGGTCAAGTGCCGTATCACCCATTGCACCGCCAAGAATTTCCAGTTTGGAATTCTCTTTGGAATATTCCTGCACAGCTTTGGCAGCTGCAACAGGATCTTCAGAATAGGCGAGCACGGTCATGCCCGACAGATAGTCAGCGATGCTTGCGCAAGGCTTCCCATCCAGTGCGATTTTGGCGAGCCTGTTTTTGGCAACACGCACAGATCCACCCGCTTCACGCATTTTCGCGCGCAGATCCTGCATTTCAGAAACTGTCATGCCCTCGTACTTAGATACGACAACAACGCCAGAGCTTTCAAAGATTTGGCCAAGTTCTTCGACCAATTGTTCTTTCTGGGCTCTATCCACAGTTCACTCCAAATTTAGGGGGATTTTGGTCCCCCGGCTCAATTCCGCCGGGCAAGCCCGGCAACGAGTCCACGATAAGAACCAAAGCCAAAATCACGCTGGAACAAGCCCAGTGTCATTTCATATTTTGTTCCCCATCTCAGGCAGGAATTATTGGCAAGCCAACCCGCCGTCTCGGACAGACAACACCCCAACTGAAAAACAGCCAGAGCATCTGAAGTGGGGCATTAGAGGATTCTTTTAGATGTGACAAGCCAAACCTGAGCGTCCAACACATTTCACCGGATCACGCCATGACATTACAACAGTCGCATTCTTCGCCATGGTGGTGGTGATATTCTTCTTCTTGATCGAAAAGTCGATGCACAACTTCATGTTCCCCTTCAAGATCATAGGTTGGCACAAGTTCATCCAAGGTTGTCCCACTTCCTTCATATTCAGGTACTTCGATCGGATCATCACCAGATCCCAATGCCAAAAAGGCCGCCCCCGCCAAGGCCGCGCCACCAGAGAAAACCCCTAAAATCAGGGCCACGAGTCCCCCCAGCAACATTCCCAGCATTCCCCCATCATCATCGTCTTCTTCGGATGGCGCCGGGGTGGGTGCATCTGCATCTTGGGGGTCAATTGGCCCATCCGCATCCTCTTGGTTAAGCAAAGGTGGGGCGTCTAAATCGTCTGGATCAGTACCATACATCTTTTGCGCACCCTCAATATCGCCATCACCCAAATCATCCGTAGAGATGACCGGGTTCATGATCTCACTTCGATCATTTGCGTGGCCTAAGCCAAACGCATGTCCAATTTCATGTAATGCCACGGCAAAGAAGTTTTGCGCACCGCCTTCACCGTTTGGGGCCCAGTCTTCATCGCTGTCGAAAGAGATTTCTGCCTTCTTGATCAGATCAATTCCCGAACGGTTGGAAAATGAAACCCGCGCCAGCCCGATCGTGGATCCCGCCAACGATTGGGTGCCGATTTGAATTTGGCCAGGTGCACCGCCAGAAGATTCAAAATCAACAGCGGCCACCTTTTCCCAAGCATTCAAAGCTTTGTTCAACGACGATACAAAATCTGACTGATCGAATTTTTGGTCATCGAATTTCAACCCTGAAAGATTTGCAGAAACGCGTACAACACCGCTGGCATCACCATGCGCACTGCCACCCCATTTGAAATTCTCTAAATTGAAACTCATGTCTTGCCCCCGCAAATTTCGGAGGCAATTCATTGATGAGAGACTTTAATTTTACTTCAAACCTGTATGGATCTTAAGGGTCGAACACGGGTCTTTCACCCCCCACCAGCCCAAAAGCATTCCGTAAACCACTGTTTTTTAAGAGAACTAAACAGGTATGAAGCGAAGCTGGGTTTTTTGGAAAACCGATTTCCATTTTATTCAAAATTGAAAACAAACAGAAAACCAATTCATAAACGAAAAAGGGCCGCACAATCGTGCAGCCCTTAATGTTCAATTGTATGGTGGCTTAGTCGCTGACAGCGCTGTCCACTGCGATTGTCACGCCTGGCCCCATAGTGGAGCTGATCGCGATCTTTTTCATATACGCACCTTTGGCGCCTGATGGCTTTGCTTTGGCCACTGCATCCACAAAGGCACGAACGTTTTCAATCAACTTACCTTCGTCAAATGACGCTTTGCCAACACCGGCATGCACAACCCCCGCCTTTTCGGCTTTGAATTGCACCTGACCACCTTTGGCAGCTTCGACAGCTTCTTTAACGTCCATTGTAACTGTACCGATTTTTGGGTTCGGCATCAGGTTACGTGGGCCCAAAACTTTACCCAGACGACCAACAACAGGCATCATATCAGGTGTCGCGATACAACGATCAAAATCGATTGTTCCGCTCTGAACAGTTTCCATCAGGTCCTCTGCGCCAACAATATCAGCACCAGCTTCTTTGGCTTCGTCTGCTTTTGCGCCGCGTGCAAAAACCGCCACGCGAACAGATTTACCTGTGCCATTTGGCAGATTTACTGTCCCACGAACCATCTGGTCAGCGTGACGTGGATCGATACCCAGTTGCATCGCGATTTCAACAGTTTCGTCAAATTTCGCACCGGCATTACCTTTTACCAAGGCAACAGCTTCTTCAACTGTTAGGTTTGATTTCCCGGCAAACGCTTCACGCGCAGCTTTTGTTCTTTTACCAAGTTTCGCCATCTTACTTTACCTCGATGCCCATAGACCGGGCAGAACCCGCGATGATCTGCATGGCAGATTCGATGTCGTTCGCACTTAGATCTTTCATCTTAGCTTCTGCGATTTCACGAACCTGAGCGGCGGTCACAGTAGCAACGACTTCACGACCTGGGGTTTCCGCACCCTTTGGACGGTTCCGTTTGCCCACGGGTTTCAGACCCGCAGCTTTCTTCAGATAATAAGACGCAGGAGGCGTCTTGATATCCATCGCGAAGGATTTGTCTTGGTAATACGTGATCACGGTGGGGCAAGGTGCACCTGGCTCCATCTCCTGTGTTTTCGCGTTAAACGCTTTACAGAATTCCATGATGTTAATCCCACGTTGACCCAATGCAGGGCCGACAGGGGGGGATGGGTTGGCTTGGCCTGCAGGGATCTGCAGTTTCATTGTACCAGCAAGTTTTTTCGCCATATCGGCGTCTCCTTTTTTCAACAGCCGCAGAACGCGTTCTTTGGCCTTTGTCGATGTGGTGCGGATTGCGCATCGCGATGCGTGCCCCTCCCACATGGGCGTTGGTTTCCCAACGGTGCAGCCGCTAAAGCATCAATTCAATTTTTGCAAGAGATTCGTAAAGTTGGGTGGACGCACTGCGGCGCACTTCCCAAAAATCGGGGCCGGAAAAGGGTAACCGGCCCCGGAAAGGTTATCTTGCCTTGTTTGCGATATAAATACCGTAAACCCAGATAACCAAAAGTACGACGATGAACGCCAACATGCCCATATTAATGGTGTCAGCTTTCAGTGTACCAATCAGATCGCCCAATTCGCGGAAAATTGAGGCAACGAAAGCAGCGATATAAGCGATCGGGCTTTTCAACCAGATTGCGACAGCGGCTGCCGCAGCAATTCCTAGGTTACGGCCACCCCAGGACTCCGTCATGGACGCATCCAATCCGTTGCCCATCAAAGCAAGCCCTCCAGAGACGATGCTTAACAGAATCAAAAGGCCCAACACGATTGTCAGCCACATTGGAATTCCAGCAGTTTTCATTGATTTCTTCCCTTCCAGTTTTATCTTTCCAGAAAGATATTTTATTGAATTGTACAGTGCAATCAAAAACTGGCACACTTCGTAAGAATTAAATGGAACATTTTTTTTGCGTTACGAAGACTGGCCAGCCGTATTCTCTCTTCCTGCACGAATTGTGCGCCCACTCTTGATGTGTCGAAATTTCATTTGGGGAAGTGACAAGCGCATCGTGGAAGAAGCTGGATTGAGCTGGACTCAATTTTCAACTTTGGTTTCACTGCGGTTTGTCCCACCCGATCACACCCTTTCCCCAACAGAACTCTATTCAGCGGTGCAAGCCACATCTGGAGGGATGACAAAGGCACTTCATGCCTTAACGGATGCCGGACATGTCGTTCGGGTATCCAATCCCAAAGATCGGCGCAGTCAATTCGTAAAATTAACGCCAAAGGGAAAAGAATTGGTCGAAACATTGGTTGATAATTTCAATGCGTCGAACGGCGAATTAATCGAAACTATTTTGTCACCGCAAGAAGCCCAACAATTGGCTGATTTGTTGGGCAAACTATCCGCAGGTCTGCGCAAAAAATAAAGGGTGCACCGAAATACGGCGCACCCTATCAAAAATCTAATTGACGATCTTAAACTTGTTTTGTGACTTGTGTGTATTCAAGCTCAACAGGGGTCTCACGACCAAAGATCGAAACGGTGACTTTCAGTCGTTGGTTTTCATCATCAACTTCTTCAACCAAACCATCAAAGTCCTCAAACGGACCGTCGTTGACCTTCACTTTTTCACCAACCTCGAAAGAGATTTCGAGGCGCGGCGCCTCCTCCCCTTCTTGGACACGGTTCAAAATGGCGTTTACCTCTGCATCACGCATTGGCATGGGTCGGCCTTGCGGGCCCAAGAAGCCAGTGACGCGGTTTGTTGATGTTACGAGGTGATACCCTTCGTCAGACATCTCCATCCGAACAAGAACATACCCGGGCATGAACCGGCGTTCGGTTGTAACTTTCTTACCACGACGCACTTCAATTACTTCTTCGGTGGGCACCAGAACTTCTTCGATCTGATCTTCCATGCCTTTGTCCACAACGGACGTCCGAATGGATTCAGCCACCTTCTTTTCGAAGTTGGAAAGCACGCTTACCGAATACCATCTTTTTGCCATTCCAAAGCCCTTTGATCTGAGCTGGCACAACCGCCAGAACGCCGCAACGCGCGGCTGATAAAAAACGGGCGTGAGGCCGAATCGCCGCACGCCTGTTTGTTAAGGCAGGCAATTACCCGCCGCGTGTCTGTAATGCAAGACTGGGGTTAACCCACTGCGTCAAGAAGCATGCGCAAGCCAAAGCGGATGATATTGTCCACCACACCAGAGAAGAACAGCGCCGCAACGATCGCCAATACCAAAACCATGGCAGTGGTGATCAACACTTCACGCCGTGTCGGCCAAACAACCTTGGAAATTTCAGCGCGTGTTTGCTGGATAAACTGGATTGGGTTGGTGCGGGCCATGGGAATCCTCAACTTCGACTTATGTGGCAGTTACGCAGGAATGATCCATCTTTCAAGTCCCTGCCCCGCCTGACACCTTTTCACTTTGTCGCAAGTTGCGCTTTGACCAGACTATCGCAAAGATCACCAAGGCCGCACCGACCCCATTTTGAACCCAAGCAAGTGGCCAATACGCGCCCACAGCGCCCAGAACCAAAATTCCCGCAATGATCGGGTTGATCGGCCCCTCGGCATACCATTGGATCAATGCATTGGTGGCGTATATCCCAAACAGGGCAAAGAACCCAATTTGCATGACCTGCAAGAATTCCCCCGATATCAAAGGCGTATAGGCAAAGAGTAGCGGAACGATATAAAGCCCTTTGGCAATTTTCCAACTTTCGAAACCAGTTGCCATGGGTCGAGAACCGGCAATGCCGGCTGCGGCAAATGCAGCAAGGCACACCGGCGGTGTGACGTTGGAATCTTGGCTGAGCCAAAAAATAATCAAATGCGCCGTTAACAAGAACGTCGTTTGCAGTGCTGGATCAACCAATGCTGGTCTAATTGTAACAGCAATTTCAAATGGTGTATTTCGGATCAATTCCCATGCTTCTGCGCGTGTCATTCCAGTTGCCACCTGCAGTGCCAAAGGATGATCCACCAAAAAGAAAAGCGCGGATTTTGTTGGATCAGAAATTCCGGTGATGAGTTGTTCCACAATCACGCCATCCGCCATCAAGCCTGCCAATGCTGGTGCAGTCAAAATTGCAAGAATAATATATGCCGCTGTCACTGGCAGCCCCATACCCAAAACAAGAGATGCCAGCGCGATCAGCACAATGGCAAGCGCCAGTGATCCCTGTGACCATTGTGCAATCATCAAAGAAAACCCGTTCCCCACCCCGCTGGTTACGATTGCGTTGTTCATAATCCCGATGGCCGCCAACAAAATCGCGGTCATAACGGCGGCTCGTACACCGCCAACCACGGCTTCGACGATCTTGGATGGCCCCATAACAACAGGTTTGAATTGTGATTTTGGCATAAAAATTGACCAGAGGCTGGTGGCCCAAGAGGTTAGAACCAAAGCCGCAATTGCCCAACACGCCGCGAACGCCGGTGTAACACCATCCAGCAACAACCAGATCATAACCGTCAGTGGTAAAATAAAAACTAGCCCGCCTGAGATAAGTTTGCTGCGATCAACTGTCAGGTCGATGTGTTCACCAGCGTTGTATTTAACCGCCTCGATCCGAACGATGAACGCCACAGACAGAAAATATAGGATCGCGGGAATAACAGACACCGCAACAATGGTTCCATACGGAATTGAGGTATAGCTGGCCATCACAAAGGCCCCGGCCCCCATGATCGGTGGCATCAATTGTCCGCCGGTTGACGCTGCTGCCTCGACCCCGGCGGCGAATTGAGGGCGAAATCCATTGGCCTTCATCAAGGGAATGGTAATCACGCCTGTCGATGCAGTGTTGGCGATTGCAGAACCAGAAATTGTTCCAGTCAAAGCGGATGAAAGAACCGCCACAAACGCCGCCCCCCCTTTGATCCGCCCAGCGACAACTTTGGCTATTTCGATCACAAAATTACTTGCACCGGATGCCAGCAGAAAACCACCAAAGATCATAAAAAGTGTAATGTTGGTGACAGAAATGCTGGTTAAGATCCCGAACATGCCTTCGTCATTGTAAAGGGTGCGAAATAAAACATCATCCAACGGCAGGCTTGCCGAACGGAATACGCCGGGAAGCATCGTCCCCAAAAACAAGATGTAACACAAAGAAAGTATTACCAAGATCGGGATAACCCAACCGGAAACGCGGCGCGACAAATCAATACAGGCGAATATAAGCAGCAAACCCGCCACCCAATCGACAACTGTAAACTGCCATCCTTGCCCCGTGACCGACAAAGACCGATCGTAAATCCCACTTTCAGCGTAAGCGACCCAAAGTGCGGCAGAGGCAACAGCAAGGCCATACAAAATATCCAGAGCCCATGCCCAGGAAGTTCCTGATCGACGCCCCCAAGGGCTGAGGGTGATGGAACCCAAGAATGCAAAGCCAGCAAAGTGAATTGCGTTTTGCCATAATCCGGGTTCCGTCAGATAAACATTGGTCAGAATATGCCAAAGACCAAAAACAAAGGCGAACACCAAAAAAAGATGCTGTAGCTGGAATCCATTTTGCGGAATTTGCCAGAGCTTAGAGCGGTCAGCAGGTGAAGATTGCGTGTTCATTGCCATGATCCATTTCCACAGTGGATAAAAAAGGGGCATGCGCTTTTTTGTGCATGCCCCCATTTCGTCAGGTTTCAGACCATCACTTGGCCATCAAATGTGATGGAATTTCCAAACCCATTTCTTTGTAATACCGCGCAGAACCGGGATGCAGTGGTACAGGAAGACCGGCCATTGCCTTTTCCACGGCCATTGCCTTGGTCGCGGGATGGATCGCCTGCAAGAATGGCAGGTTTTCAAACATTGTCTTTGTCAAAAGATAGACATGTTCCTCATCTACCGATGCGTTCACCGCCAAGAAATTTGGTTGCGCAATTGTGTTCACATCTTTGGTTTGACCTGGGTAGGTACCTGCGGAAATTGTATAAGGCACCCAAAGGTTGCGGCCAGCATCCATCGCGGCTTGCTGTTCAGCAGTGACGTCAAGAATTGTGAACTTGCCTTCGTTTGCTGCCATCAATTTTGTGATCGCACCAGTTGGCGGACCTGAAGGAATGCCAGCGGCAACCACTTGACCATTGGCCAATGCATCTGCAGTGGGGCCATAGCCAGCATGCACAAGGGTGAAATCCGACGCAACATCAAGACCCAGACCCGACAACAAAACAGTGTTTGATCCGATTGTTCCGGAATTCTGTTTCCCCATGCCCGCGGACATTCCCTTCAACGCCTTCAGGTCATCCACTGTGCCGGTTGTGGCCTTTTCGGTGGGAACAACGAACTGTTCCACATTCTGCCACAACATCGTGACGGCGCGCAGATTTTCCTGTGGCTCACTTACTGGGCCCGTGCCAGTCGCGGCATACGATCCAAACAACCCTTGCAAAATTGCGAAATCAGCAGTGCCAGCGGACAAGGCCTGAACATTTGCGCCCGATCCTGCAGAGTTGACAGCGGTCAAAGAAAATTTCTGCTTTGGTAATAATTTCACTTTGGACAAAGTGGAAATCGCTGTCCCCACAGGGTGATAAGTACCCCCTGTTGATGCGGTGTTCAGGACATAATCAACGTTGTCCGCCATCGCACCACCCGACACCAACACACCTGCGCTGAGGGCGATTGCCTTAAATAGTTTCATTTTCTTTCCTCCCAGAATTTGCTGCACACGCAGCTTAAAGCATTCATGAATGATCTGAGTGTCCGCCAATATGAAGAAAATTGCGAGTCATGAAAAAAAATGCCTGCGGATTACCGCAGATATCAAGACCCATCCAAAATTGCCTGTTTATCGAGTCCAAGTTTGACAATCTTTTCGTTCAAGGTGCGACGGCCAATTCCAAGACTGTTTGCAGCGTCATCCATCCGGCCTTCGTGGTGTTTTAAGGCGTTGCCAATCAATTCACGTTCGAATGTTGCCAAGGCCTCTCGCAAGGTACTGGGAAACTGGCCTTCGTTTCCTGTGGCAAACAATGCCGACTTCACAGAGGGATTTGATCGCCGTATGGCAAGAACACGTCGTTCCGCAACGCCCTGCAATTCACGAACGTTGCCACGCCAATCATGGGTAAGAAGTACACTCATGTCTTCAGCAGTCAAAGGCGGAACGTTGATATCGTAAATCTGCCCGAAGCGCGATGAATAGTGTTGAAACAACAACAAAATATCGCCTCCGCGATCTGCAAGCTTGGGCAAGGAAATCACCAAAGCATTTAGGCGAAAAAGAAGATCGCGCCGGAAGATTCCCTGATCAACTTGATCCTCGATCGTATGAGACGAAGCACTGATCACGCGGAAATCAACATTTTGACTATTCATCGCACCCAAGCGTTGGAATTGTTTGGTCTCAATGACCCGCAACATCTTGCTTTGGGTTTCAAACGGCAAAGAGGACAGTTCATCCAAGAACAAAGTTCCCCCATGTGCTTGGATCAACAGGCCATTTGGCCGATCTTCGGTTCCAAAGACGGTATCTTCAAATCGGTCGGCTGGAATAACCGCGCAATTCACCGCAACAAAGGGCGCGGTGTTATTGGGGCCTAAGTCATGCAGGGCACGCGCTACCAATTCTTTGCCGGTTCCCGTGTCGCCCTTTATCAACACAGGTGCCGAACTTGTTGCAAAATCAACAATCATTGCTCGTACAGATTTCATTTGATCCGACGTGCCCAAAAGTATTTTTTCCAGATCAACAAGTTCCGCCAGACGATCTTGCAGCCGGTTAGACTGATCCAGCAATTGCTTCATCTTGGTTGCGTTGTTCAAGATGCCCAACAATCGTCTTGGATCAAACGGTTTTTCAACAAAACTGTACGCACCGTTTTGCACAGCATCCACCGCCATTTGTATGTCGCCATGCGCCGAAATTAACACTACGGGTACTGGCAACATTTCTTGGGCTTTTTTCTGAAACTCCAACCCATCCATTTGCGGCATTCGAACATCACACAAAACAGCATCGGGGTTAAACGATTGTAGCAATTGCAAACCCTCACGCCCGTTTTGAGCGGTGGTTGTGTCAAAGCCCGCTTGCGTGATCAGGTGTTCCAAAGAAGTGCGCATTTCTTTGTCATCATCGATGATAAGGATTTTGCCATTCATTGTATGGATTCCCCAATTTGCTCTCTTGGTACCGAAATGGAAAACACAGTTCCACCGTCGTGCGCTTCCATTGCGATTTCCCCACCATGATCGCGTATTATTTTGGTTGCGATCGCAAGACCCAACCCCATACCAACCCCGGAAGGTTTTGTGCTGTAAAATGGCGCTTGAAGTTGCGTAAGTGTTTGGCCATCCACGCCGGGGCCGTTGTCTTCGACCTCCAAAACATGGGCTTCACTTTGGTGATAAGCGCGCATTTTTATTTCAGCGTCAGTTCGTCCCTGCACAGCGTGCAAAGCGTTTTTAAGCAAATTCACCACGGCTTGTTCGAATTGTATTTTATTGCCGAAAATCCGTACATCTTGCGACAAAGTATTCATTTCGAAGTTAACTTGGTTCGCTTCCATATCTGATCCCATCAATTCATGCACAGCCACCATCGCATCATTAAGACTAAACAACATATCTTGGGATGGTTGTGATCTGGCGAAAAACCGAAATTGTTTTGTGATCGCTTCCATTCTATCCACAAGCTGATTGAGGTTTTTCGCTGTGGTGGATGATGTGATCTCTTTGCCAATTTCAGCTGCGGCCAAGTGATTTTTAAAGGCAGAAATCGGTTGGCCCAATTCGTGGGTTACACTCGCAGCCAATTGCCCCAAGGCCGCGAATTGTGCGGAACTTTCAAGTTCTGCTTGCGCATCTTCCAATTGCTGATTGGCAGCCAATAATGCGTCTCGTTGTACCTCTGATGCGTCAAGGGCAAGTCCGATACGCCGCGACCGAAGAAATGTTGCGAACCCAACAAGAACCGCGACCATACCCCCAAAGATTGCCGTGGCCATCCATGTTTGTTGTGAAATTAACTGCATTGGATGCAAATACCGAATGGTCCAATCGTTTCTTTCAGTTGAAACAACGGACATCAAATAGGAAGTATCATCCAAAACCACTTGATCGCCTTGCAGGGTTTGAATGTTCAAAGGAACGAATGCTTGCTGGCCGAACTGCCGACTGTCCAGCAAATTTTTTGTTTTGTTTTCATCAAGGGGGAACTCAGGACGGTAAAGCCAGTCTGGCTCTGATGCCAACACAACGATACCATCCTTATTCAGTGCGAAAAGAACCTCACCACTGTTCTCCCAGCTTTTCTGAAATTCGCTAATGTCTAACTTTATCGCAATCACACCGGGATTACCTCCCGCGCCATATGTTAAAGGTTCCGCCACAAAATATCCCGGCCGACCAGACGTTGCCCCAATGGCAAAATAGTCGCTGCGTTGCCCCTTCAAAGCATTTTGAAAATAGGGCCGGAAACCATAATTCTGACCTAGAAAGCTGTTCTTTGATCCCGCATTCGATGTAGCAATTACGATCCCAGATTGATCCATCAAATAAATCGCCTCAAGATTTGCTTGTTCGGCAAATAAACGAAGTTTTTCATTCAACAGCAGGGTCGAAGTATCTTGCGACAGATCCAGATCAAACACCGCGCTTTGTGCCAAAATAAATGGCAAATGCCGGTGCTGTTCCAATGTTTGGTTCAACCCTCTTTGAAATAGAACAACCCGAGAGTTTGAGTTTTGCAAAGCTTGGTGGCGAAAATACTCACGCGCGCCAAAGTGAATTGCCGTCGTCAGTAAGACTGTCGTGATCACCAATATCGCGATTACGCTTTTGCGCATTTTCAGATTTGAAGGTTCAAGGGTCATTGGGGCACCTCATGAACGCAACTTTGGCAGGACATATTGTTTTGTAAAGTTAACCCAGATTGAAGATCAGACCGCCCCTGCGGATTTCCGCAGGATTCGCCATCAAAATTATAAATTCCGCACCATTACTTGAAAGTTTTGGCGACCCATCCCAATTCTTATAAAATCACTCAGGTTTACTCGAAAGCAATGCATGAACGTAATCTCCAAACTCCAGCGTGGCCTGCGCAACAGGCCACAAAGATCTGGTCCTCGCCTTTTAACCGTCAAAGACGCGTTTCACCTGACACCCAATATGATCCGGGTGATATTTTCGGGACCTGAATTGGAAGGGTTTCCAACGGGCTGTGATGGAGGCAATTGCAAATTGTTGTTGCCGTCCCCAGGCGAAACAAAAGAAGATTTCGCCACCAGATTGGCAACCGGTCATAAACTGGTGAAACGAACATACACTGTGCGTTCCTTTGATGCCCAAACAGGTGAACTGATCATCGACTTCGTGGATCATGGTGATAACGGACCGGCGTCACAATGGGCCAACCATGCAAAATCTGGTGACTTTCTGGGATTTGCTGGGCCAAGCGGGCCCAAAGTGACGAATTTTGACGCCGATTGGTTTCTGGTTGCGGCAGACCCATCGGCAATACCAGTGGCGGCGGCAACTTTGGAGGCCATGCCAAACAACGCAAAAGGTATCGCAATTTTTGAGGTAACTTCCATCGAAGACAAACAATGCATTGATATTCCAGAAGGAATAGACGTGCATTGGCTGGTTCATCCAGACCCATCTAAACCATCACAAGCACAATATGAATTTTTGCAAAACCTGGATTGGCCATCAGGCCGGGTGGAAACTTGCGTTGCAGGCGAATCTGGCGTCATCCGGCAACTCAGGGATTTCCTAAACAATGAAATGCAGGTGCCGCGCAAAGACACATATATCTCTGGATATTGGAAAATTGGATTGGTCGAGGACGAACATCAAAAGTTCAAACGCGCGGGTGGTTGATTAAGCCCATATCGCTGACGGTTTGGTCTGGTGGATGCCCGCACATCTTGCCAGACCAAACCTGCCTGTTTTCTGTGCGATTTATCAAAAATACTTCTTTTTTCAGCACAAAAAAGAATTGTGATCGAAGTAGGCTTTGAACTGCGCAGGGTCGCTGCTACATTTGGTGAATTCAAAAAGGCACGCCGATGAAAACTTCACTCCTCATTCTTTCAGTTATTGTGGCCGCACCGGCCTTAGCAGATGAATTCCGCCAATTAGACAGCCATGAACATGGCGTCGGTTCCCTAAATATCGCAATTGACGGAAAGTCTGTATTCATGGAGTTTTTTGCGCCGGGCGCGGATATCGTTGGATTTGAACACGAAGCAAAATCAGACGCCGACAAAGAAAAAGTTGATGCCGCACTTAAGGTGTTGAACACACCGCTTGATCTTTTTGTTCCATCCCCTGACGCGAATTGCAGCGTCGTATCTGCGAAAGCCGAATTGGAAGGTGACACTCACAAAGAGCACGGAAATAACGAGCATAACGAGCATAACGAGCATAACGAGCATAACGAGCATAACGAGCATAACGAGCATAGCGATCATGATGATCATCACGATCAAGTCGAAAACCATACAGAGTTTCAGGCAACTTACGCACTGACATGTGAAAATCCGACAGCGATGCGCGAAATTAACTTTAGCTATTTTGACAGTTTCCCAAACGCCCAAGAAGTTGAGGTTCAATTGGTAACAGCGTCAGGTGCGAAGGCGTATGAAGTGGAAAAGGATTCACCGCTTCTTACCATCGCACAGCAATAGGCAATCAAGTTGACCCTTTCTTTGCGCGACGTTCAATACCAATGGCCTGGCCGTTCGGGCTTTTCTTTGTCGGTGCCGGAACTTGATGTCGCGAAGGGGGAAACCGTTCTATTATTGGGGGAAAGTGGTTCTGGAAAATCCACACTTTTATCTCTGATTTGTGGAACGATTCTGCCCAATCATGGCACGATTTCAATCGATGGGATTAACATCAATCGAATGTCTGGTGGCAAGCGCGATCAATTGCGCGCTGAAGCAATTGGGGTGATCTTTCAGCAATTTAATCTTTTGCCGTTTGGAACCGTAAGGGACAATATCTTGCTACCGCTTCACTTTGCCCCGAAGCGGCGCGAAAGGGTTCGCACCCTAAAGGCCGAAGTGGAAAAGCTTTGTGCCGCACTTGATCTGCCGAAAGGGATTGAAAAAACAAAGGCAAATACGCTTAGCGTCGGTCAGCAGCAACGTGTAGCTGTCGCCCGGGCGTTGATCGGACATCCCCCGTTGGTGCTGGCCGATGAACCCACATCCGCTTTGGACGCGGCGACGCAAACCTCTTTTTTAAAACTGCTGTTCGATCAAACAGCTTCCCACGACACATCCGTCGTTATGGTAAGCCACGATCCACGACTTGGGGACCATTTTGATCGCGTCATACAAATGAAAGACATCGCATCGTTCGAAAGAGGTCTGATATGATTCTTCGCTTGGCGATTGCATCCTTGTTCGCGCGAGCCGTCACAGTTGGTATGACGATCCTTGCGATTGCCCTTTCTGTTGCTCTGTTTTTGGGCGTTGAAAAAGTGCGCGCCGGGGCCAAAGCCAGCTTTGCAGATACAATTTCGGGAACTGATCTGATCGTTGGGGCGCGATCCGGATCAGTGCAATTGTTGCTTTATTCAGTCTTTCGTATCGGTAGTGCGACCAACAATGTAACTTGGGAAAGCTACCAAGACATAGCCAACCGACCCGAGGTGGACTGGATCGTCCCAATTTCTTTGGGGGACAGCCACCGCCAATTTCGTGTGATGGGCACAACAACTGCTTTTTTTGATCACTATAAATACCGCCAAGGACGATCCCTGCAGATAACTGATGGGGCAGTCATCTCCGATTTGTTTGATGCTGTGATTGGTGCAGACGTGGCCAAAACGCTGAACTATGATGTTGGTGATCCCATAATCGTTGCCCATGGCATTGCGTCTTTTACCGATCATAAAGATCAACCTTTTCGGATCTCTGGCGTTTTGGATAAAACTGGAACACCTGTGGATCGCACCATCATCGTCAGCCTCAGGGCCATTGAGGCCATTCATGTGGATTGGAAAGGTGGTGGGAAAAAACCCGGCCAATCAACCCCCGCGGAAACCTTGCGCGTCATGCCATTGGATCCGCAGGCGGTGACAGCAGCTTTGGTTGGTGTGAAAAACCCTTTGCAAACTTTCACCCTGCAACGGGCCATAAATGAATATCCCCGCGAACCATTGTTGGCAGTTTTGCCCGGGGTTGCATTGCAGGAACTATGGTCAATTGTTGGATTGGCGGAAACTGCCCTATTGGCCGTGTCAGTTATGGTGGTTGTCACGGCCTTGATCGGTATGATGGCAACCCTTTTTGCAAGTTTAAGCGAGCGTCGGCGTGAAATGGCAATATTTCGTGCGATGGGTGCACGACCAACGACCATTTTTGGCCTATTGCTCATCGAAGCGATTGTTATGGCCACATTGGGTGCGTTGATCGGTGTGGCGCTTTTGTATTTGATTTTGATGATCGCACAGCCCTTTGTTGATGCGTCTTTTGGGCTTTGGCTTCCAATTACAGCCCCATCCGCGCAAGAGGTTTGGGTGGTTTTGGCTGTCATCATAGCTAGCATAATTGTGAGCTTGATCCCCGCGATTAGGGCTTACCGAATTTCAGTTGCCGATGGTATGTTGGTTCAAACTTAAGGTTAAAGGGGCCAACAAATGATTGGACGTCGTAAAACATTGGCACTGTTGACTGGCGCCGCCAGTTTTCCACAGCTGAGTTTCGCCGCGTCCGCGCGTGAAATCATGTGGGAAGATTTGATCCCCCCCGGCGTTCCTTATTCTGAAATTATCGGCGAAGGCGAATTGGACGAGGCCAACGATTTTTGGAATCCGGTCTATGACGCGAATGGTATTAAATTGAACGAACAGCTGAATGGCGTTTACATAAAAATGCCAGGGTTCATTGTCCCTTTTGATGTCAGCGCCAAAGGGGTCACCGATTTTATGTTGGTGCCCTATCTTGGGGCATGCATTCATACGCCCCCACCGCCGGCCAATCAATTGGTTGTTGTGAATTCAAAACAAGCCTGGCCGGGTGATCAATTGTGGGATGCTGTTTGGGTTACAGGACTGATGCGAACCAAACTGCAAAAAACCGATTTGGGCCAAACTGGATATTCACTTTCGGCGGACAGCATCGAAATTTACCAATGGTGAACCTGTCAAAGTTGAGAGTTTAAATCAAATCAAGGGTTATGAGCCTTCGTAAATAAACTGCCAGTGGCTGAAGGAAATCTGCTTCCCCAAGAAACCTGTTGCTTTCCCTTTTTCTGTTCTTGACGTTAGGCCTTCCTTGTGGCGAGACAGGTGCTTCGGGTGGCTTCTCAAACAATCACAGACAGGCCTTACGCCCCAGCCAGCAACACAGCTCCGCACACAACGATACAGACCGGCACAACAAACCAAACCAAACGCAACCAAACCCGGATACAGGAGGGATAGGACGTTGGGTAGATTCTATAGCACAAAGCCAAATAGGCACACGGAGTGACACGCAAGGGAAGCGTAGGGCTAGGTTGATGAGGTGCCTATCAGACTTGTGAAGATGTGCTGTGGGGGCACTCAGGCAGACCTTTGGGCAACCCCTAGGTGTTGGGGAGGAAGAAGGAAGCAAGAAGGGGAATAGCTACCAGTAATGGGAAAGTCGTGTGTAAGAAGAAAAAAGGGGGGATGGGTGGATATCGACGGAGCTCAACTTGGATATCTGGGCCAGTGAGATAAGCTCAAGAGGTCAGTAGTTTCTAATTGGTTCAGGAGTTTGTTTTGTGGTTTCGAAAAAAGAAGAGTGAACAACGGGTCGATCTCCAAAAACGAAGGACCGATATACAAATGTTCGCTTTGCAGACCAGGACAACAAGTCTGACTGGAAGTGCCAACATAGAACCAATGCAGGGACTCAGTTGGATTTGTTTTCAAAAAGGAAACTCAATTGGTGTCTTATGGTGTGTTTTTGATCTGCGTTGCAGAAGTGGCCTCGCGACAAGCTTTGCGTTATTGGGGTGAACGCAATTTCGATGATGCGAAGTTCGCCTTCGATACAGTATCTACAGACTCAAGAGATTATTTTCATAACCTTCGGGAATCCGGAGCAGGTCAAAAACTCGGCAATTGCTTTTCAGACATCACCAAACAAGAAGAAGAAAAGGCCATCAATTCAGCGATGATGGTGGCTTGAAAACTGTATGATCACTGGTGGTCCGTACCTGAATTCGAACCTATCTTTTCTAGGTTTAAAAGCAATTTCTTGGATTTCCGCGATAGTGTTAGGCGAGGAATCCCAATCTCGAAAATTGAGGATAGTTCCAAAATTCTAAATCAAATACACGAGTTGGTGGAACGGCATTTAGACCGACAGTTTGAATAAAAAACCAAGAAGCCCATCCCCCCGACCCCAAAACGGAGCCGGAGGTTTTAAGTTTCATTCAGGTACCTGCCTGTTGGTCGCTTAGTCCATCATCCAAGCCCAGTGTTCCTTGGCGCTCCGGAAGCTTTTAGCTTGTGCCGCTTAAGCCTCCGTCGACTGGGTGGAATTCATGACAACCTCGTGCCTCGCTTAGGGGCCGCAAGAGGCCTTTTGAGAGCTCGAAGTCTTTATTTACTTGAAAGAAAGTGGTCTGGCAGGGGCTGAGGGA
>JAHDCF010000035.1 GCA_020630015.1 Planktomarina sp.
CGAAGTTTCCGCATATCGCCTTCCCGCAAATCTGCGATTGCAGACAGGTCTGCATTTGCAGCGGTGGCAAGGGCCGTATAAAGGGCAAAGCCAAGAATAAAACGCATGTAAAAGCCTTTCGAAAGACGATCATGAGCCAAGACCAAAACAAAATGTGGGGCGGGCGGTTTGCCGCAGGACCAGACGCCATCATGGAAGCCATCAATGCATCCATCGGGTTTGATCGCCGCATGGCCGCCCAAGATATCGAAGGCAGCCGCGCCCACGCCCAAATGTTGGCCGCGGTTGGTATCATCTCAGATACAGATGCAGATGCGATCCGTGAAGGGTTGCTCACGGTCTTGTCAGAGATTGAGGGGGGAACGTTTCAATTTTCCATTGCATTGGAAGATATTCACATGAATGTCGAAGCGCGTTTGAAAGATTTGATCGGTGAACCCGCGGGCCGTTTGCACACCGCGCGTTCACGCAACGATCAGGTCGCGACAGATTTCAAACTTTGGGTGCGTGATCAAATGGACGCCGCAATCGAAGGGATTGACGCCCTGATGCGCGCGTTTGTGGATCAAGCAGATGCAGGCGCTGATTGGGTTATGCCCGGCTTTACGCATCTGCAAACGGCACAGCCCGTGACATGGGGCCATCACATGCTTGCCTATGTGGAAATGCTGGCCCGTGATAAATCCCGTTTTGAAGATGCCAGACGCCGCATGAACACCTCGCCTTTGGGGGCCGCCGCCCTTGCCGGCACAGGGTTTGCCATTGACCGGGAAATGACTGCGCAAGCCTTAAGATTTGATCGCCCCGCCGCAAATTCGTTGGATGCAGTCAGCGACCGTGATTTCGCGTTAGAGTTTTTATCATGTGCCTCTATTTGCGCGATGCACCTCAGCCGTTTTGCCGAAGAATTGGTGATATGGTCCTCTGCTCAGTTCAAATTTGTAACGCTCAGCGACCGGTTCAGCACCGGATCGTCGATCATGCCACAAAAGAAAAATCCAGATGCGGCGGAACTGATCCGTGCCAAGATCGGGCGTATTTTTGGGGCGAATGTCGCCTTGATGACCGTTATGAAGGGGCTTCCGCTGACGTATTCGAAGGATATGCAAGAAGATAAAGAACAGGTCTTTGATGCGGCGGATAACCTTATGTTGGCATTGGCGGCAATGACCGGGATGGTCACAGACATGACCGCGAACAAAGATGCCTTACGCGCGGCGGCCGCCAGCGGTTTTTCAACCGCAACCGATCTTGCAGATTGGTTGGTGCGGACTTTGGGAATGCCTTTCCGCGAAGCGCACCACGTGACGGGAAGTTTGGTTGCACTGGCGGAAAGCCGCGATGTAGATTTGCCAGAATTGACTTTGGTTGAAATGCAATCAGTTCATGCTGATATTAACGAAAGTGTTTTTGACGTTTTGACCGTGGAAAATTCGGTCCGGTCCCGAACGTCATTTGGTGGAACTGCCCCAGAAAATGTCAGGGCAGAGGTGAAACGTTGGAAAGGTTTGCTGTGATGAAATATATTTTGGGATTGGCTCTTTTAGCCCTGACTGCATGTGGAATTGATGGTGCGCCGATTACACCGTCAATGAATGTGGGTGTTACGGTTTCATCTGATGGCGTAACGCCACGTGCCAGCGTTGGGGTGCGCAAAGGTCCATTGTCCGTCGGGGTTGGACTATAACATGCGACAGTTGCGATGGATTTTTTTGGGCTTGGCCATTTGGGGCACCATCCACCCCATGTCCTGGTTCATCACTTGGTTCAACGCAAATGGGTATGATCTTGCTAAAATGGTGGATGCTTGGCACGTGAATGCCGCCACCAGTGGCTTGGTTTGGGATCTAACTGTCGCCGCGGTGGCATTGACGGTTTGGGTGATCATCGAAACCGTTCAGTCGAAAAAGTGGATCAATTTGATCGCAATCCCGGCCACGTTTTGCATCGGTGTCAGTTGTGGCCTGCCACTTTATATTTTCTTGCGTTGGCGTTGAAGCCAGCTTTGCAATCAAATTCACATAATTTGACGCCGTAATTCCAACCAAGCGGGGTGGACGATTGCGCTTGTGCTGATATGTCCAAGTTACGTCATTTGGGAAGGCGCGGACATATGGATCATTTCTTATATCGTGATGGCAATCTATTTGCCGAAGATGTTGCAATCGCCGATATCGCAGCGGCGGTTGGCACACCGTTTTACGTTTATTCCTCTGCCACGTTGTTGCGTCATTTCAAGTTGTTCGACGACGCCTTGGATTGGACGGATCATCTTGTTTGTTTTGCGATGAAATCCCTGTCGAACCAAGCTGTGCTAAAACTTTTGGGCGATACTGGGGCTGGCATGGATGTGGTGTCGGGTGGTGAATACGCCCGTGCCCGCGCCGCGGGCGTGCCGGGTGATCGCATCGTGTTTTCGGGCGTTGGTAAAACCAAAGAAGAAATGCGCATGGCCTTGGAGGGCGGTATTCGTCAGTTCAACGTGGAGTCAGAACCTGAGATGAAGGCCCTTTCAGACGTGGCCAGCAGCATGGGCGTGGAAGCGCCAATTACCATTCGGGTGAATCCAGATGTGGATGCGAAAACGCATGCAAAAATCGCGACAGGTAAATCCGAAAACAAATTCGGTATTCCTATTTCGCGTGGGCGTGAAGTCTATGCCATGGCAGCGGCTTTGCCGGGGCTGAAAGTCATCGGCATCGATGTGCACATCGGATCGCAGCTGACCGAACTCGAGCCCTTTGGCTTGGCCTATGAAAAAGTGGCAGAGCTGACAGAGGCGCTGCGCGCTGATGGGCACGAGATCAAGCGGCTTGATCTGGGCGGTGGTCTTGGCATCCCTTACGAACAGGGCAATTCCCGCCCGCCATTGCCCACCGAATATGGCGCATTGATCCGCGAAAAAGTGGGTCACTTGGGTTGTGAGATTGAGATTGAACCGGGCCGATTGGTGTCGGGCAATGCTGGGCTTTTGGTCAGCAAAGTTATTTATGTGAAAGAGGGGGAAGATCGGGAATTTCTGATTTTGGACGCTGCGATGAACGATCTGGTGCGCCCCGCCATGTACGAGGCGCATCACGATATTGTTCCAGTCATAGAGGCCCCCATTGGCACAGAATATGTGCCTTACGATATCGTTGGCCCAGTCTGCGAAAGTGGTGACACCTTTGCAAAGGGTCGGCAAATGCAACCATTGCAAGATGGTGATTTGGTCGCCTTTCGCAGCGCAGGCGCATATGGCGCCGTAATGTCCAGCGAATATAACAGCCGCCCATTGATTCCAGAGGTTTTGGTGCAAGGTGATCAATTTGCGGTTATCCGGGCCCGTCCCACCTTTGACGAGATGATAAATCGCGATACCATCCCAGAATGGCTTTAATGCCCAAAACATGCGCGGTCCTTTAATGGAGCCGCTGCCGAAACAGGCAAGACGTGCCCTGAGGCTGACCCATTGGGGGCTGTGGGGGGAGCGGCTTTGGCGTGCCTTCTGGCCGTTTTTAACACTGATATGTCTTGGGATTGCGCTTGCGTTTTTGACAACGCCAGATGCTTGGCCGATCGAAGGTGTTTGGTTGGTGGTCGCGACATTTGTCGCGGCGTTTTTATGGGCAATTGTTTATGCGGTTCGTCATTTCCGTTGGCCAACGAAACGGGACGCACAAGATCGCTTGGATTTGCATTTTGACGACCAACCGCTGATGGCGTTGGACGATACTTTGTCGGCCGCATCCAACGACGAAGCGGCCAAAACCCTTTGGGAAGCGCATCAAACCCGAATGCGCCAACAGGCGTCAAAGGCCAAAGCAGCAACCCCCGACATGCGTATTGCACGAATGGATCCCTTTGCCCTGCGGTATATGGCGATGTTGTTGGCGATGATTGGGTTGATTTTTGGAAGCCTTTTTTCATTTCGCGAAATTGAATTGACCGCATCTCAACAGGTTGCAACGGGCCCGGTTTGGGAAGGCTGGGTGCAACCCCCAAGATATACCCGAAAGCCAACGCTGTACTTGAATGATTTGATGGGGCAGACCGTTTCAGTCCCCGAAGGTAGCGAAATCATGATCCGCCTTTACGGAGAGGTTGGTGAATTCACGGTGGATGAAACCGTGTCAGCACGCATTGGCGATTTGCCCAGTGTGACCGAGGCCGAACAACGTTTCAGCGTGGTGCAATCCGGACGAGTGTCTGTGAACGGAAACAGGGGCGCCGATTGGGTGATCGCGATGCAGCCCGATCAACCACCTTCGATCCAACTCACCGAAAGCCCCGCAGATCGTCAGGGGGCACCGGGTTTGTATCGCCAAGATTTCAAAGCATTGGACGATTACGGTGTCATCTCAGGCGAGGTAGAGGTCGTTTTGAACCTGCAAGAGGTTGACCGGCGTCATGGCCTTGCCTTGGCCCCGTTTGAACGTGCACCGTATAAATCAGCAATCCCTCTGACGGTTTCTGGCAATCGTGCGGATTTCCAAGAAACTTTCTCAGATGATTTTTCCAAACATCCTTGGGCCGGGCTTCCGGTGCGTGTTGTGTTCACGGTCAATGATGCCGCGGGGCAGGCAGGTTCATCAGCAGTAGAAGAGATGACATTGCCATCACGCGCATTTTTTGACCCGATGGCAAAGGCCTTGATCGAACAGCGACGGGACATCCTGTGGACCCCGGAAAATTCCACGCGCAGCTCTCAGATTTTGCGTGCCTTGCGGGTGGCGCCCGATCAGGTCTTCCGTGATATCGAAGATGATACAACGTTGCAGGGTATCATTGCGTCTTTGGAACAAGGTTTGCCCGATGAGGCAAAGACCAATGATGTTGCCGAAGAACTTTGGAATTTGGCGATTGAACTGGAAGACGGCGATTTGGCTGATGCGGCGGCGGCTTTGGAACGCGCCGAAGCCAAATTGGAAGAGGCGATCCGCAATGGCGCAAGCCCCGAAGACATCAAAAGATTGATGGATGAATTGCGCCAAGCACAACGCGATTACATGCAAGAATTTGCCGAACGAAATCCACCTGAAGCCGGTGAACAACAACAGGGCCAGCAAGGGGAAGAAGTGACCCAAGATCAATTGCAAGAGATGATGGACCGTTTGGAGCAATTGATGAAAGAAGGGCGCATGGCCGAGGCACAAGAGTTGTTGGAAGAAATAAATCGTCTGATGGACAATCTTGAAGTCCAGCAAGCCCAAAACGGCCAACAAGGCCAAGGCCAACAACAGATGCAAGATTTGTCAGACACATTGCGCGAACAACAAAACCTGAGCGATGAGGCATTCCGCCAGCTTCAAGAACAATTCAATCCAAATGGTCAGCAACCCCAAGGTCAGCAAGGGGATGGCCAACAAGGCCAACAACCCCAAGGTCAACAGGGGCAACAAGGGAATGGTCAGGATCAAGCGGGGAATGGCCAACAAGGACAGCAACCTTCTTTGGCGGATCAGCAACGTGCCCTGCGCCGTGAATTGCAAAGGCAACAACGTGGGTTGCCCGGGGCAGGTACCGAAGAAGGGGAAGAGGGTCGCCGCAGGCTTGGCGAAGCCGCAGATGCGATGGATCGGGCGGAACAAGATTTGCGCGACGGCGACATGGCCGGGGCGATTGAAAATCAATCCCAGGCAATTGAAAATCTGAGGGAAGGATTGCGAAACCTTGGCGAAGCCCTTGCAAATGAACAGCAAGGACAGGGCCAAGCTGAGGGCCAGGCAAATGGTCAACAGTCTGGGCCACGTCAAGATGATGTTGATCCAACCGGGCGCAGTTTGGGAATGAATGGCAACAGTGGCACCCAAGAAAACGCCCTTCCCGAACAGGAATTGCGGCGCAGAACGCAAGAGTTAACAGAGGAAATTCGCCGCAGGTCAGGTTCCCTAGAGCGGTCGCAGGAAGAGCGGAATTACCTCAAAAGATTGTTGGAAGACGACTAAGCCCCGCCGCCCATTTGCGCGTCCAGCCAAGTTTGGGCATCAGAAGCTTTTTCGGAAAGCCAACTGCGCAAACCATCGACCCAACTTACGTAACTGTTCAAGTAATCGGTGGTGGCGGGAATGTTCTTTTGAATGATCGGCGCATCTTTGTATATGAAGAACGCCAAAATGAGGATCGCAATGGCCACCCAAAACCCAAACTGAAATCCAAACCGATTTCGCCGTTTCAGTTTTGTTGGATCTTCAGCAGGAATCTCTTTTTCGCGCGGTTGCAGGCCGGACAATGCTTCGTCCATGTCGGTATCAAGATCATCGACATCGGGCAGGCTGTCTTTGGATTTTTCGGCCGGTGCCCGTTCTTCGATTTCTGTTGCAGAGGTCGCCGGCGCGGTGGCCGGCAGATCGTCCAAACCTAAATCTTGTTGGCGTTCCAATGCTGCATTGGCATCTGCCTTGCGGGCGGCGACCTCGCGATCGACCTCTTGTTGCAAGATATCCTTTACACTTGCGTCCAGCTCTTGACGCGGTGGCAGGGGGTCACGCTCTTGTGGTGGGTAAGGCCGCGGAGGCGCCTTAGGCGCCGGGCGCGGGCGCGGGGTTTCCCCAACCGCTTTGTCCGAAGGGTTTTCAGGGCGTGCAAACCATGTTTGTCCACAATCAGAACATTGCACATCCCGCCCTGTTGCGGGGATGGCATCATCAGGCACTTCGTATCGCGCCGCGCAATTTGGACAGGTTATTCGCACTTCATTCAACCAGTGATTCTAGGGCCATTACTTAATTCGTGAATGTGTTGTTAACAGGTGGGGACCAATTGGCCAAGTTTTCCCCCGCAAGCCCGTTGAACCCCACGCAAGGATGCTGCAAAGTCAAATCAACTGTGAAGGGGCAGTGCAGTGATCGAATTTCAAGGTGTTTCCTATACGTATGGCGGCAGTTCGCTGTTGGATGAGGTGTCATTTGCATTGCCGCAGGGATCCTTTCATTTCCTGACTGGGCCATCTGGTTCCGGCAAGACGACGTTGATCAAACTTTGTTATGCCGCCCTCCGGGCCTCGGCCGGGCAAATTCGTGTCTTTGGTAAAGACGCAGCCACCCTTGATCGTGATGGCGTTGCCTTTCTGCGCCGTAATGTGGGGGTGGTGCATCAAGATTGCCAGTTTTTGGATCACCTTAGCGTGGCTGAAAACATTGCTTTGCCCACAGTCGTTTCTGGACAAGCTGGTGCGCGATCAGTGGGCAACCTGCAGGATTTGTTAAATTGGGTCGGTTTAGCAGAAGTGGCCAATTCATTTCCGCCAGAGATTTCGGGCGGTGAACGCCAACGCGCGGCCTTGGCGCGTGCTTTGATCAATGCCCCTGACATTATCTTGGCCGATGAACCAACCGGTAACATTGATTGGGAAATGGCGCAGCGTCTTTTGAAGTTGTTGATCGAACTCAACAAGATGGGAAAAACAGTTTTGATCGCCACCCATGATATGGCGTTGATCCGGGCGGCGAAAACCCAAGTGCAATCGCGGGTTTTGCGGATTCAAGCGAAACAAGTTTGGCTTGCGGGGGCAGATCTGTGAAAGGCATTTTTGAAAATATTCTGATCTTCCTGATTGGGGACGCACAAGCCGAACGCATGGTGCCACCCACGGGGTTCACTGTGCGTCTTACAGTGTTTGCCGCCGCTGCCATGGCGTTTTTGGCGACAATGGCCCTTGCGTTTTCTATGGCAACGGGGCGCTTGGCGGATAAATGGACCAGTGAATTATCGCGCAGTTCCACCATCCGCATTGCATCATCCACCCAACAAGCGATTGCGCAGCGGGACGCAGTTCTGGGTGTTCTGGCAACGACACCGGGTGTGGAATCTTACCGTGTGATTGATACCGAAGAACAAAGGCAATTGTTGGCACCGTGGTTTGGGCAAGAGATTGATCTGGAACTTTTGCCCGTACCAACCCTGATCGAAATCGTTGAGCGGCCCGGTGGATTTGACGCGGAAAATCTTCAGTTCCGATTGGCGGCCGAAGCCCCCGCCGCCGTTTTTGACACGCACCGTCGTTGGCGCGCTCCATTAGTGAATGCCGCAAACAGATTGAAGATATTGGGTTGGGTTGCCTTGGCGTTGATAATTGCCAGTTTGGCCGTGATGGTCACCTTGGCTGCGCAATCGGCATTAGCGGCCAATCACCAAGTGATTTCGGTTATGCGTCTGATCGGTGCACGGGATGGATATATTGCCCAAGCATTCGTTCGGCGCTTCACCATCCGCGGTTTGATTGGGGCGGTGATCGGTGTCTGCCTCGGTCTTTTGGCCCTTGCCCTGATGCCATCGGCAGGGGGTGTTGCCGGATTTTTAACAGGTTTGGCCCCAACGGGGTGGGGATGGCTGTTTCCGGTTTGGATCCCTATTGTGACAGGCATCATCGCTTTCTTGGCGACAAGACGTGCTGCAAACAGATTACTGAGGTCCCTTCCATGATGTATGCAATCCAATGGTTCCGTTCGTTGCTGTTCATCATTCAGATGTATCTCATGATGTTGATCATGGCCGTGGTGTTTTTAATCCCCATGTTGATTAGCAAACGTTGGGCGATCCGGGCTTGTCACACCTATTGCCGATGGGTGGTTTGGACCGCGCGTTGGATGGTGGGTATCACATCAGAAATTCGTGGGAACATACCCACAGGCGAGGTGATGGTCGCCGCAAAACACCAGTCTTTCTTGGATATCATCCTAATCTTCGGGTGCATGCCCCAGCCAAAGTTCATCATGAAACGTGAACTTTTGTGGGCCCCGATTTTGGGGCAATATGCGTACCGTTTGGGATGCGTGCCTGTAAATCGAGGGGGCCGGGCAGAGGCCGTGACCGATATGCTGGCGGATGTTCAATCAGGCCGCGCTTTGCCTGGGCAATTGGTCATTTATCCGCAAGGTACCCGTGTCGCTCCGGGGGCAGAGCTTGCCTATAAGAAAGGGACAGCGATCCTTTATGCCGCCCTTGGGCAACCTTGCGTACCTGCGGCCGTAAACGTTGGCGTTTTGTGGCCCAAGCGCGGAATTTATCGAAAGCCTGGCAAAGCAATAGTTGAGTTTCTTGATCCGATCTTACCCGGCATGCCGCAAGAAGAGTTCATGGAAAAAATTGAACAAGAGATTGAAGCAAAGTCGAATGAACTGATGGCCGAGATCGGGTTCAAAGTTTGAGAACCATCAACGACATAGCCACGTTGGAAGCGCTTTACCCGCGCGCCATAGATCCAAACAGTTTGCGCAAAGTTGCCACCCAAATGACGGCTGAATACGCAGCTTGGATTGATGCGTCGAACTTTTGTGTTTTGACAACTGTGGGGCCACAGGGCACCGATGGCAGCCCACGAGGGGATGCGGGCCCAGTGGTGCGTATTGTGGGAAACAAAACCCTTTGGATGCCTGATTGGCGCGGCAACAATAGGTTGGATTCACTTCGCAATATCGTGGAGGATGGACGGGTGTCATTGATGTTCATGGTTCCCGGTCAAACCAATGTCATTCGTGTGAATGGAAAAGCGGTTCTAACGGATGAACCCGAAATTGTTCAAAGTTTTGATCAAAAGGGCAAACATCCATCCAGCGTAATCATTGTCACCATTGCAGAGATATACAGCCAATGCGCCCGCGCATTAATCCGGTCCGGCCTTTGGAATGGGGCCGCAGAAGTTAACTTGCCATCCATGGGGGAAATATTGCGCGCCCAGACATCTGGTGATGTGGACGGCAAAGCTTATGATGAAACGTGGGCGTCCCGCGCAGAAAAAACCATGTGGTAGGTTGGCGATTAGGCCGCCAAACCTTTGGAACCCATGTCCAAGAATTTTTGACGGCGATCTTTCAGCAAAGCCGCTGGTTTCTTCTTGTTCAAATCTTTCAGCATAGATGCGATCGCAGCTTTCACCGCTTCGATTGTGGCGGGTTTGTTTCGGTGCGCGCCGCCCAGAGGCTCCAATATGATTTTGTCGCACACACCCAATGTCTTTAGGTCTTGTGCCGTAAGGCGAAGGGCCTCTGCCGCTTCTCTCATCTTTTCTGCGTCTTTCCAAAGAATGGAGGCGCATCCTTCTGGACTGATGACAGAATAAATGGAGTGTTCCAGCATCGCCACACGGTTTGCGGTTGCAAAGGCCACAGCCCCACCGGACCCGCCCTCACCGATAATGACTGACACCATCGGCACCTTCAATTGCAGGCATTTTTCAGTTGATCGGGCGATTGCTTCGGATTGGCCGCGCTCTTCGGCACCTTTGCCCGGATATGCGCCGGGCGTATCCACCAAAGTAATCACAGGCAGACCAAATCGGTTGGCCAAATCCATAAGACGGATGGCTTTGCGATATCCCTCGGGACGCGCCATGCCAAAATTGCGTTCGATGCGAGATTTGGTGTCGCTTCCTTTTTCATGGCCAATGACCACAACCGGCTGATCATTGAAACGCGCCAGCCCCCCCATCACGGAATGGTCATCCGCGAAATTCCGATCACCTGCCAATGGGGTGTATTCGGTAAAAAGCTCTGCAATGTAATCTTTGCAATGGGGGCGATCTGGGTGACGGGCGACTTGGCATTTGCGCCACGGCGTCAGATTTTTGTACAAATCCACAAGCATCGCCGCCGCTTTTTTATCAAGGGCGGCGGCTTCTTCTGTGACGTCCATTTCATCGTTTCCGCGGGCGATTGCACGCAATTCTTCTGCCTTGCCTTCGATTTCGGCCAAGGGTTTTTCAAAGTCCATATAGTTGGTCATTGGTGCGTCCTGCAGAAATAGGGTTGCCCCGTATATGGTCGGTCTCTAATCTTTTGGCAATAACCCCAAACGCCTTGCGGTTAATTGGTTTTGAAGGATGAAATTTATGAAATGGAAGCTTGCACCCTCATTGGGGTTAATCATTGCTTTGGCTGTGCCATCGGTTGGGTTTTCTCAATCTGTTAAATTTGGTGATAACAAAAGCGAATATGCAAATGATGGCGAATGTGATGATCGTAGGTTCATCGGGCAAGGAATGGCCACCAGTCTTGATGAAGATGACAATTTCCACGACGCCAATGATTGCCGCAAATTGTATCGCGCTGGGATGATCAAGCTGACCAGTGAAAAGCTTGGTCGGGCAGCGACGAATTGTTCCAAGATTAAATTTGGGAATAATAGTTCCAAATGGGCGCGTGATGGTGAATGCGATGATGCGCGATTTGACGGCCCGGGATCCGACGGCATCATTGCCGTCGATGACGTGATGAAGGATGCACGTGATTGCAAACGTCAGTGCCAAGCGGGCAACATTTGGCTTCGCACCGCTGCGCAATAAAAATCGTATGAAAAATGCAAAGGGCCAATCCATGAAATATTGGATTGGCCCTTAAATGTTTCGCGCGCGAAACAATGATGGCTCAAGTGATTGAGGTTACACAGTCAACCCACACCCCGTTCGATGCGTTTACGCGCCCTCAATCATTTCTGATTGTTTGACGATCACTTCGGCTTGTTTGATTGACGCGATGTCAACCAAACGACCTTTGTAAACCGTGGCCCCTTCACCATTGGCTTTGGCTTGCTCCATGGCTGCCAAAATCTCTCGTGCTTCGGCGACAGCTTCAGCTGATGGGGTGAAAACTGTATTGGCGAGGGCGATCTGTTTTGGATGGATGGCCCATTTGCCAACCATGCCCAAAGTGGCAGACCGTTTTGCCTGTGCGACAAATCCATCATCATCACTGAAATCCCCAAAAGGCCCATCGACCGGCAAAACGCCATGGGTACGGCAGGCGGCAACAATTGCGGCTTGTGCCCAATGCCATGGGTCGGACCAATGTTTCGCCCCTTCGTGCATCATGTAATAGTTTTCTTGCGTGCCACCAATTCCCGTTGTTTGCATTCCCATTGATGCTGCGAAATCTGCAGCGCCCAGTGACATGGCAACCATGCGGGGGCTTGCACTTGCGATTTCTTCTACGTGGGCGATGCCAGCCGCGCTTTCGATGATCACTTCAAATTCAATTGGCTTGGTGCGCCCTTTTGCGGCTTCGATGGCTGTCACCAAGGCATCAACGGCATATATGTCGCCTGCGCATCCCACCTTTGGGATCATAATTTGATCAAGACGGTCGCTGGCTTGTTCCAGCAAATCCACGACGTCACGATACCAATAAGGTGTATCAAGGCCGTTGATGCGAACCGACAGAGTTTTATTCCCCCAATCAATGTCATGCGTGGCCTGGATCACATTTTTGCGTGCCTCTTCTTTGTCGGATGGGGCCACGCTGTCTTCCAGATCAAGGTTGATCACATCCGCCGCTGAAGCTGCCATTTTTTCAAACAATGCTGTGCGTGAACCCGGGCCGAACAGTTGGCATCGGTTTGGGCGTTCTGCAGGGGTGGGTTGCAGGCGAAAAGACATGTCGAAATCTCCGGTGCGAAATATTATTACGAATTTTGTTGGCTGAGGGATATGAACTTACGCGAAGCGCTGCAAGCGCATTTTGCAGGTGCAGCATAAGCGCGATTCGGGGATCGCGGCGGAATATTTGCAGAATGCGCAAGATATCACCGAAATTGCATACAAAATCCGAAGATTTACTCATTAAATTGTTGTTATCGTCGAACTATTCTATGGAAATTGCATCGATTTTGTCCCAAACCGCGCACAACATTGAGGGGATATAGTTATGATCAAAACACCGTACCTTTTGTTTTTGGGCGACGCGCCTGACATGTTGGCGGCGAAAGTTGCAATTGGCATTCGGGATTGGCGTCCTGAAAATGCCGTTGGCCAATTTCGGATGGAAGGTTGCAAGGCCGATTTGGGCATGACCGAGATGACCTTGGCCGAAGCCAAGGAAGCTGGCGCCAAGACATTGGTCATTGGTGTGGCAAACCGTGGCGGCGTGATCAGCGACGCTTGGAAATCCGTTTTGATCGAAGCGCTGAACATGGGTTATGATCTGGCCTCTGGTTTGCACAATCTTCTGCGCGAAGAGGCTGATTTGGTTGCAGCGGCCGAGGCAAACGGTTGTGAACTGCACGATGTGCGCGTTCCTTCGGTTCAATACCCGATCGCCACAGGCAAAAAGCGCACAGGCAAGCGTGTTTTGACAGTGGGCACCGACTGTTCAGTTGGCAAAATGTACACCGCCATGGCGATGGATCAGGAAATGCGGAAGCGCGGTATGAAATCAACGTTCCGTGCCACAGGCCAAACCGGTATTCTGGTGCACGGCGATGGTGTTCCGCTGGATGCTGTGATCGCTGACTTTATGGCCGGTTCTGTTGAATACCTGACACCAGACAATGACGAAGATCACTGGGATCACATCGAAGGGCAGGGCAGCTTGTTCCATGCTTCTTATTCCGGTGTGACCATGGCGTTGGTGCATGGCGGTCAACCGGATGCGCTGATTTTGGGCCATGAACCAACACGTGAACACATGCGCGGTTTGCCGGATTATCAGCAGCCAGCGCTGGAAGATTTGCGGGATGTGGCATTGCGTCTGGCACAGGTTGTGAACCCGAATTGTAAGGTTGTCGGCATTTCGATCAACACGCAGCACATGGGTGAAGATGAGGCGATGGCCTATCTGGCCGAAGTTGAAGATCGCATGGGCCTACCAACAACCGATCCGATCCGCGTGGGTGCGGGCAAGCTGGTTGATGCATTGGCCAACATCTGATGCAAATCAGTGTAAAAACAGACATCTTTAAGCTCGCGCAGGTCTTCACGATCTCGCGCGGGTCACGCACGCAGGCCGAAGTTCTGACGGTCAGCGTTGAAGGTGATGGTGCAAAGGGCTTTGGTGAATGTGTGCCGTACGCGCGCTATAACGAAACGCTTGAATCGGTTACCGCGCAAATCAATGCGTTTGATGGAACTTGGGCCGATTTGCCTGACGCCATCGAAGCGGGTGCAGCACGCAATGCGCTGGATTGTGCTTTTTGGGATCATGCGGCGAAAAAGGCGGGTAAGCGGGTGTGGGATCTTTTGAACCTGCCTGCACCTAAGCCTGAAATCACGGCCTATACCCTGTCGCTGGACACGCCCGAAGCGATGGAAGCACAGGCGCAGAAAAACGCCTTTCGTCCGCTGTTGAAGATCAAATTGGGCACACCGGATGATATGCCACGGCTTGAGGCGGTGCGCCGCGGTGCACCAGACACGCCCATTATTATTGATGCCAACGAAGGCTGGACGGCCGAGGTTTATTCCGAGCTTGCCCCACATTTGGTGGGCCTTGGTGTAAAACTGGTGGAACAGCCTTTGCCTGCGGGCCAAGATGATATGTTGGCCGAAATTGAACGGCCTTTGCCTGTGTGCGCCGACGAGTCCTGCCATGATCGCGAAAGCCTTCCCAAATTGAAGGGCAAGTATGATGTGATCAACATCAAACTGGATAAAACCGGCGGCCTGACCGAGGCTTTGGCCCTGCGCGAGGCGGGTCTGGCACAGGGATATGGCGTTATGGTGGGCTGCATGGTGGGCAGTTCACTGGCCATGGCACCGGCCACGATTCTGGCCCAAGGTGCGGCATTTACCGATCTGGACGGCCCGCTTCTTTTGGCCGAAGATCGCGATACACCTTTGACTTTTGATGATCAGGGCGTTCACGCCCCTGATGCAGCTTTATGGGGATAACCATGACACGCACAGTTTATGTGAATGGCGAATATAAGCCAGAAAATGAAGCAACCGTATCCATCTTTGACCGGGGCTTTCTGTTTGCCGATGGTGTGTATGAGGTGACATCGGTTCTGGGTGGCAAGCTGTTGGATTTCGACGCACACGCGGTGCGCCTTCAACGCTCGCTCGATGAGCTGGAGATGCGCAACCCGATCAGCAAAGAAGATTTGTTGGAAGTTCACCGCGAATTGGTGCGCGCCAACAACATCCAAGAAGGCTTGGTGTATCTGCAGATCACACGTGGTGCTGCAGATCGTGATTTTGCCTATCCAGGTGATGATGTGGAACCAACCATTGTGTTGTTCACCCAGTCCAAGCCCGGATTGGCCAACAGCCCCATGGCACAAAAAGGCATGAAAGTTATTTCCATCGAAGATCAACGCTGGGGCCGTCGTGACATCAAAACGGTTCAATTGCTGTACCCTTCGATGGGCAAAATGGCGGCAAAAGCTGCCGGTGCGGATGATGCTTGGATGATCGAAGATGGCATGGTGACCGAAGGCACATCGAACAACGCTTATATTGTGAAAGGTGACACCATTGTCACACGCCACCTTTCAAATGAGATTTTGCACGGTATTACCCGTGCTGCCGTTTTGCGCTTTGCGCGTGAAGCACAGATGAAGGTTGAAGAAAGATCCTTCACGTTGGACGAAGCGAAGGATGCCGACGAAGCCTTTATCACATCCGCATCCACATTTGTGATGCCGGTTGTTGATATTGACGGCAAAGCAATCGGAACGGGAAAGCCCGGAAGTGTTGCCGCCCGTTTGCGCGAGATATATCTCGAAGAAAGTCTGAAATCGGCGATATAGTTGTTAGACTTTTAAGTCACACATTATCTGGGGGGGACGGGTCCGCGCGCGTTCCCCCTTGTTGTTTTTAAGGAAATCTCGTTCTTTCCGCAAAACTGAATTTGGGGGGACTGACCGTGCATGTAATTCTCGGCGTCATCGTATTGGTATTAGGTGTTGGTATTCTTGGCTGGTGGGGCACGACCCACAATGCCGTCGATATGGAAGCCGACATTACAGAACGCGCAGGTTCTGCGTTGGGTCAAACAACACATCCGGTTGATTTACGGGTATTTGGTCGTGACGTCACTGTGACGGGCCGCGCAAATTCAGAGGCCGAACGCGATGCAATCGTCGATCGCTTGAATGCTTTGGACGGACGTCGGGTGGTTCATGATGAACTAGACCTTTTGAAGGTCGCGTCGCCTTATGTTTTCAAATCACAAAAATCAGCTGATGGGCAATCATTTGCGGGCAACACCCCAACCGAAGGTCAACGATCCACATGGGCTGGATCTCTTGGGGATGCGGCGGCTGGGTTCGACCTTGCCGCAGGGATGCCCGACGCACAGTGGCCTTCCGTGGTGGATAAAGGTCTTGCTGGTTTGGCCCTTTTGAAAAATGGCGAATTGAATGTTTCTGACCGCGATGTGCGCATCACCGGTCTTGCCGGTTTGCCTGCGCAGCGTGAAGCGGCATTGAATGCCATCGGTGATCTTCCTGAAGGGTATTCCCTGACCAGCGATATCCAGATTGAGGATGATGGAACGCCAATGCGTTTGACCGTGCGTCGTGACGAAGCAGGGGCAACCGCGGTTGGGAAATTCCCAGCTGACATGGACCCTGCGATTGTTGCGGGTGCCTTGGGCCTTGATGCGACTGAAGGTGACATCAACGTCGCACAGGTTGCTGCGCCTTACGCCGATTGGAATACGACGGTTGATACCGGGCTTGGTGCCTTGGCCAAACTATCCACTGGTACTTTGGCGATCGCGGATCGCGATGTTTCGTTGACAGGCACAGCAACACGTGCAGATCGTGATGCGGCCATTGAAATGATGTCTGGTATTTCTGGCGATTATTCGGTGTCTACAGACATTGGGTTTGTCGACGATGGCCAGCCGTTCAATTTGATGGCTGTGCGCGGGGCCGAAGGTAACACAATCTCTGGCAAGGTTCCGTTTGGTATGGCGAATACCGATTTGGCTGGTGTCGCCGGGTTTGATGCGACTTCGGATGTGCAAGTAGCTGAGATCGAAGCAGATGGGATGAATTGGCCCGCTGTTTCGGGTTTGGGTTTGTCCGCATTGGGCAAATTGCAGACGGGTAACCTTTCAGTAACTGACAATGCGGTCAATTTGTCTGGTGTTGGATCACGCGCACAAATTGACGCCGCAAAAACATTGCTGGCTGGGATGCCAGAAGGGGTTGCGGTTACCGAAGATCTGAACATTTTTGATGATGGAAAAGCCTTTGGATTGGTTGCTGCCAAAGCGGCAAACGGTAACAGCCTTTCAGGCAAGCTTCCTTACGCCATGAAAGATACTGATTTGGCTGCACTTGCCGGATTTGAAGCGCAATCAGATGTTCAAGTCGCGGATATAGACGCAGATGGCATGGATTGGTCGTTGGCATCTGGCGCTGGGCTTGGGGCACTTGGTGCTTTGGATTCAGGTGAATTGTCTGTGGCCGAAGGTTCAATTTCCTTGAGAGGTGTTGGAACACGTGCAGGTATCGCTGCTGCCAAGGAATCCCTTGCCAAGGCGCCTGAAGGTGTGAGTGTTTCTGAAGATTTGGCCATTGCCGATGATGGGCAACCCATGTCTTTGATGGTGGACAATACGTCTGGTCAACCTGTTGCATCTGGAAAATTGCCATTTGGATTTGGTGATGCAGAGGTTGATACTGCGTTTGGATCTGACGTGGATACCAACGGCGTGACCTTCGCAGAAATCGAAGATCCCGCGTTTGCCGATCGCGCGAACAATGGTTTGATGGCGCTGTCGAAGTTGCAACGTGGATCTCTGACGCTTGGTTCTGACACCACAAAACTAACCGGCACGGCAATCACCCCAACGGGTATGGCGGCGGCCATGGCGGCTTTGGGTGACGGTGCTGCGGAAATGGCTTCAATCGAAGTGATCGATGATGGTGCACCGTTTGTATTAAACGCGCAACGTCGTGGTGGAATGACGACAGTTACAGGCAAATCCCCAGCTGAATTGTCAGCGGCGGCCATTGAAGGGCTTGCCACAGGGAATGCGACTGTTGGTGCAGATGTATCTGCCCTTTCAGGACCTGATTTTGCAATTCGCGCGTCATCGGGTTTGAAGGCATTGGACGCATTGAAAGATGGTATGTTGACCGTAACGGAAGATGCGGTTGAGCTGACGGGTGCAGGAACGCGGGAAGGTGTTGCCGCGGCTGAGGCTGAACTGGCCAACATCACGGACGTAAACGTAACCAAGTCTTTGTCTTTTGCAGATGATGGTGCGCCATTCTCGCTTGAGGCAAGCTATGATGGGAAACAGGTGTTGTCGGCTGGTAAACTGCCGTTCGGTATGGACACAGATATTGCCGCGTCTGTTCTGGGTGTAGAAAGCCCATCATCCCTAACGCGCAATGCAGATATCGAAAGTGCAGACGGCCAATGGCCAGGCTTTGCCAGCACTGGTTTGATCGCATTGAAAGGCCTGAATTCTGGCCAATTGTCTGTCACTGGTTCTGAAATGACTTTGACCGGTGTTGGCACCCGCGCTGCAAAATCAGCGGCACAAGACGCGCTGGCAACAGTGCCTGCGGGTTATACCGCAACATCCGACATCAGCATCTTTGATGATGGTGAAGCATTGATGTTGAACGCGACACGCGGTGAAAGCACGATTGCCTCTGGTAAACTGCCGTTTGGATTGTCTGATACATATTTGTCAGGTGCCTATGGTGGTGATTTGGACACCAGCGCCGTGAAACGAGGTGAGCTGACAAACGGCGCATTTGCACGTCGCACAAGTGCCGGGCTGGCTGCCCTCGCTGGTCTTGAAACGGGTGAGCTGACGGTCACAGAAGGCAAAACAATGCTAACTGGTATGGCAACCAATCCAGCGGCACGGTCTAAGGCGATTGCACCTTTGGCAGGTCTTGATGATGTGGTTACAGACATTGATGTGCTGGACGACGGTCGTCCGTTTGCGATGCGAGTTGATTACGATGGTCAGGTGGCCGTCGGATCTGGCAAAGTTCCGGCCGAAATGTCCGCCGATGTGGTGTCAGGCGCATTTGAAGTGAACAGCGATGTTGATCTCACTGTGTCACGCAATGGCGATGCGGGTTTTGACGCCAAAGCCCGTGCAGGGTTGGCATCATTGGCAATGCTGGAACGCGGGTACATGCAGATCGAAAACAATCTGCTGACAGTTCGCGGTGATGCACGCACACCCGCTGAAAAAGCCAAAGCGGAAGAAGCTTTGGGTGGTTTGGGTGACGTGGTTGCAATCAATGCGCTTGATGATGGTAAGGCCCCGCGCTTTACCGCGGATTATCGCAAAGGTGCATCCGCCACATTGATCGGAAAATTGCCGGAAGGTGTGTCAGCATCTGATGTGGCTGGATCGCTTGGTCTTGCTTCATTCGACAGCTCAGCGACCGAAGGAATGATGGATACGGATCAACCCGTCTTGGATCAGTTGGGCAAACTTGCGTCCGCTGTTCCACAGGTGGATTACCTGATCTTTACGGGTGGGGACATCGATCCTCAAATCGAAATGGGTGCATCGGAGGGCGTAGATTACAACGCCTTGAAAGCAGGGGTGCTTGCTGATTTCCCAACCGCGATTGTCAATCCTGCACCCGAGCGTGCCCCACAAAATGGGGATCGTCGTGTAAATGACGAAACCGGTCAGGATGAGGAATATCGCGATGGTGCATGGCGTACCGTGTTTGGTTTCAGCCCAACACCAGATGCATGCCGCGCGGCGACGACGGATCTGCTGGCGGACAACCAAGTTAACTTTGTCACCTCCAAGGCGGATCTGGATCCATCTTCTGCCCAAAGCATTGCACGCCTTGCTGGTCTGATCGATTTTTGTATTCGCGAAACCAATCTGAAACTGGAAGTTGCGGGTCACACCGACAGCGTTGGTTCAGAAAGCAGCAACCAATCGTTGAGCGAAGCACGAGCAAATGCAGTGCGTGATGCATTGTTGGCCCGTGGCCTGCCGGCGGATCGCATGGTTGCAACTGGATATGGTGAAGCACAACCGATTGCGGATAACGACACGGACGAAGGCCGTGCCGCCAACCGCAGAACTGAAATCAACTGGTCCGAGTAATCGCTCGGTCCAGCCCACAATGTGGGATCTGAATAAGCCAAAGCTCGAAGGGAGTAGAACAAATGTTCCGTGAATGGGGTTTTCTTTTAGGCGAGATCTGGGTTCTTCTTGCATTGGCCGCGTTGATCGGCCTGTTTGCAGGATGGTTAATCTGGGGACGCCGGTCTGAAGTTAATGTCGATGGTGATGTACAAGGTGATCTTGATGCATGCTTGCGCGGTCGTGCCGACCAAGACGCAGAAATTGCACGCTTGAAAGCCGATTTGGAAGCTTGCCGCAACGATTGCGCCAGCAAAGACGCAGAAATTTCTGCCGCCGCAAAAGCTGCAACCGCCGCCGCCGCCGCAACGGCCGCAGCAGCTGCAGTCGCTGCGAAGCCGAAGCCAGCACCAAAGCCGAAACCGGCCGCAAAGATCGAAGCCGATGATCGCGATTTTGATGGCGATGGCGTGATCGAAGGTAAAAACGAAGGTACCCGACCCGAGCAGTTGAAAGCTGCACGTGGTGGCAAAGCCGATGATCTGAAAATGATCAAAGGTGTTGGCCCAAAAATGGAAAAGCTTTGTAACAAACTGGGCTTTTACCATTTTGACCAAATCGCCAGCTGGAAGAAAGCCGAAGTGGCGTGGGTTGACGCAAACCTAGAAGGTTTCAAAGGCCGCGTTTCCCGTGATGAATGGGTCAAGCAAGCCAAGATTTTGGCCAAAGGGGGAACGACAGAGTTTTCCAAAAAGGTCAAAAAAGGTGGCGTGTATTAAGAACCTGACAAGGGTTACAATTGAAAAGGCCGTCCCAATGGGGCGGCTTTTTTCGTGTTGAAATTGAATAAAATGCCCCATTATCGGCGAAACTTTGCAAGATTTGCGGATATTTCCCCCCATCGTTGACAGCTTAGAGTTGCCATTTGATGCTGATCCTCAACAATCGGTGGAGGATGTTATGGAAATTTTACTAATTTTATTGGGTTTGGCATTCCTGCTTGATGGAAGCGACGGGGGATCGTCAACATCTGACGCAACAGCCGAATCTGGAGAAGACACCGTTTCCATGGGGTCAGGTGATGACACCATTGATATGGGTTCCGGCGACGATGGCATGGCACCCGGATCCGGTGATGACACCGTGAACGCCTCGGGCGAAGATTCCTTGAATATCATAACCTTTGGTTCAGGTGATGACACGTTGATTGGCGATATCGATCCTTCACTGGTTTATGGTGGATCTGGTGCAGATACACTTTCCTTGTACGCGGGTGACGACAGCGCCTTTGGCGGCGACGGGAATGATGAAATCAATGCGGGCGACGGCGAAGACAGCATCTTTGGTGGCGTGGGTGATGATCTTATTCGTGGTGGATTGCGAGGGGACGTCTTGGTTGGCGGATCGGGCGAAGACACCTTAGACGGCGGATACGGAGACGACACTGTCTCTGGTGGGCCGGGCGATGACAGCATCGTTGGCGGCGTCGGTGATGATGAGCTTTATGGATACGGCCAAGATGATGAGATCTTGGGTGGTGCCGGCGTTGATACCCTTTGGGGGGGGACGGGCGCTGATACGTTGAATGGCGGAACAGGTTCCGATCTAATCTACAGCGGCAACGCGGGAACTACACCCGATTTGATCTATGCCGGCGATGGAATCGACGAGGTTTATGGAGATGGTGGTCTTCAGATCGTCTATGGTGGGGGTGGCATCGATCTTATTTATGGGGGTGCTGGTGCCGATAATCTTCATGGCGAAAATGGTTCTGACAGCATGTTTGGTGGCGTAGGCGCCGACATTATGTCGGGGGATAATGGTAATGATCGTCTGCACGGTGAAGTGGGTGATGATATCCTTTCAGGCGGCGATGGTGCAGATGTATTGGAAGGTGGATCGGGTGCCGACAATCTGGATGGCGGGTTTCACAACGATACACTTTTTGGTGGCAGCGGATTTGATACGTTGAACGGCGGTGGTGGAGCAGATGTTCTGACCGATGGTGACGGCCGATCGTTGATGTTTGGTGGTGCAGGCAACGATTACATTTCTGGCATCGATTCAGTCGACTATGTTTTTAACGACGATAGCATCGCGGGCGGATCTGGCGCTGACACATTGATTGGGGACAATAATGACACCCTTGCAGGGCATTATCTCCAAAGTGGCGTGGGTGATAACGCCGAAGATGTATTTGTCGTGCGTGTGGACGATGCCGAAGAAACCAATGTTGTAATTCGGGGGTTCGAAGTGGGCACGGATGTTATCGCCATTGATGTCAGCAATCACCCTGATGCAGATAACATTGATCCCAGTGACGTTACGGTCGAAACCTCACCTAATGGGCAAAATACAATCGTCAGACTCGGCGATGAACAAGTTGCTGCGATAAAAGGACGTGTCGGGATTTCGCCGTCAGATGTTGTGCTGATAAACGCACCCCAAGAAGGGGGTTGACTGATCATGGGGTATTAGGAGGAACTAACCTGATGCACCTCAACGACGTTCCCATCGGGATCATAGAAAAAGATTTGGTGCCATCCGTCGACGGCGGTGTGGCCCCAATCTGAAAAGGGAATTTCAGCGGCGGTTAGCGTTTCTTTTACAGCTTCCAAATCCGAGGTCCGATAGGCCACATGCCCCCGCGAAACTGGGTTGACGGCTTGACCCGTTTTAAAACCTGCATGGATGTCTTTTTGGGCAAGATGCATCTGAATTTTGCCGTCTGACAAAAAGGCGACATCCCCGGCGTATCCTTTGCCTTTTTCCAGCTTCGGCAAACCATCCACATTTGAAGACAGCCCCAGTACGTCTTCATAAAACCGCCGCATGCGATCAACGTCTTCGGTCACCAAGTTGATGTGATGCAGCTTCAGGTCAGCCATGGCTGTCTTTGAATTTTGCCTTTACTTCATCGCTGGCGTCTGTTTGAAAGTTTGCCTTCCATTCGGAAAATGGCATTCCGTAAAATGCCTCGCGACCTTCATCCTTGGTCATCTCAATTCCGTGTGCATCCGCCGCTTCTTGATACCAACGGCTAAGACAGTTTCGGCAAAACCCGGCAAGGTTCATCATATCGATGTTTTGCACATCGGTACGATCTTCCATCAGATGCTTTTGCAATCTTCGGAATGCAGCGGCTTCAAGTTCAAGCTGGGTTTGTGGGTCAATTTTTGCCATTCAAAGATACCGTTTTGCGTAGCTTTCACCGTGCATATCCACGATTTCACAGGTCAGGCTGGCCGTATTGGGGAAAGCGGATTCAAGCGCGCCAAGAACCGCTTGGCTAACTTCTGATTTAAGATCATTTGTGCGTCCCGCAAGCATTCGAACCGTTGCGTGTACAAAATCATCACCTGTGCCACCTGTATGATTGGCGCACAGGCGTGATCTTACTTTGACGGCCTCTGGATTTGGAAACGTTTCACATCCGCAAGCTGCTTCAAAAACAGCTTTGCATACGTCTGCCATTTTTGCCGCGGTTTTTTCGGTGTGTTCGATGACGATATGTGGCACGTTAGACCCCTCTTATATCACTTAAGACGTTTGTAAAAATTGGGGCGAGTTTTTCCGCCCACTTCCGCTGTCCTGCTTCGGTTTCGATTAAATCGTTCCGTATTTCAATCAATATATTAAGATGGCCATGTTGCAGCGCATGGCGATCAACGCTGTCACCAGGCAGTTCGCCCGAATAGGGCTCATTCACCCCGACGATAACATCTGAATCCGCCTGTAATGTTTGAACAAGCGGATCAGAAAGTCGTGTGTCATGAGCGTGAAGCACACCCACATGCCAAGGTCGCAATGGCCGGTCTTTCAATTGCGGCGTGAACGAATGGATCGCCAGTATGACCGGGTTTGGGCGCGATTTTACCAAGCGACCAAAAGCGGCGTGATATGGCTGATACAATTCATTTATTCGCCGGTTTCGATCATCTTCTGTCATGGGGTGGTTGGCGTCGATGATGGTTCCATCATACAGTTTCATGATCAAAGTGGGATCATCCAAGCCCCGATTTGGATCGATAACCAGGCGCGAAAAATTTGAGGCAATCACTGGACTGTTCAATAAGATGCCCAATTGCCGGGCAACACCTTCGGCCCCAATATCAAAAGCAATATGGCGAGACATGTCATGTTCAGATAGGCCCAGACACCCACCATTCACCCAGGTGGGAACGGTGTTTCTTGCGTGATCAGCTGTGATTACCCAAGGTCCGGGATTTTCAGCGCCAAAAATGTGAAATGGGCAATGTTCTTCCATCCAGCGCCAATAGCGCAGTTGCCCTTGAAAGGGAATTGGGTCAAAAGACCTTCATCACACCGATAGCGATAACAAAGCAAAGAGGCACTTATGAAGCGGGATAGAAACGTCAAAATTGTTGCGACACTTGGACCAGCGTCAAATGATTACGACACTATTCGCGCGTTGTTTGAGGCCGGTGCAGATGTGTTTCGACTGAATATGTCCCACGGGGACCACGCTGAAATTGAAGAACGGCACAATATAATTCGGAAAATCGAAGCGGATTTGGGTACGCCCATTTGCATCTTAGCTGATTTGCAAGGGCCGAAACTGCGGGTTGGCACCTTCAAGAACGGCGAAGAAGAATTGGCGGAAGGCGCCACCTTCCGCTTTGATTTGCAAGACAAAGAAGGTGACGCCAAGCGGGTTCAATTACCGCATCCTGAAATCTTTCAGGCGCTTGAATCCGGCGCGTCATTGCTTGTGAATGACGGTAAAATTCGCATGAAAGTGAATACATGTGGGCCTGAATACGCGGAATGTACTGTGGTGGCCGGGGGCACCATCAGCAATCGTAAAGGCGTTAACGTGCCGGATGTGGTTTTGCCGCTTAAAGCGCTCAGCGAAAAAGACCGCAAAGATCTTGAATTTGTTTGTAACTTGGGCGTTGATTGGTTGGCGCTCAGTTTTGTTCAACGTGTTGAAGATGTGTATGAGGCACGCGCCCTTGCCAACGGGCGGGCGGCGGTTTTGTCAAAAATCGAGAAACCCACGGCGGTCGAAAACTTTGATGATATCTTAAATGTTAGTGATGGGATCATGGTTGCGCGTGGGGACCTTGGGGTTGAACTTCCTGTGCAAGCGGTGCCCCCGATCCAAAAGCAACTCGTACGCAAATGCCGTGCCGCTGCAAAACCGGTGATCGTGGCAACGCAAATGTTGGAAAGCATGATCGACAGCCCAATGCCAACACGTGCAGAGGTGTCTGATGTGTCTAATGCGATCTATGAAGGCGCAGATGCGATCATGTTGTCTGCGGAATCAGCGGCAGGAAGTTTCCCGATCGAAGCGGTTACCACAATGACGAACGTAGCGATCGAAGTGGAAAAAGACCCAACGTATCGACGCATCATAGAGGCAAGCCGCACGGCGGAACGCACAACCGTTGCAGACGCCATTGTTGCGGCGGCGCGTGAGATCGCAGAGACGACGGAAATTAAAGCCATTGCCTGTTTTACATCTTCGGGAACAACTGCGGTTTTAACGGCCCGCGAACGCCCGCGCGTGCCCATCATTGCATTAACGTCAGAGGTGGCAACCGCGCGCCGTTTGTGCCTGTCTTGGGGGACAAATTGTGTGATGACAGGCCCTGTAGAACGATTTAAAATGTGCGTAGTTGCGGCTGTTCGTGCGGCTGTGGGGCAGGGTTTTGCCGAAACCACTGATCAAATTGCGGTCACCGCCGGGGTTCCGTTTAATCAGGCTGGTACGACAAATATTCTGCGTATTGCACCGTGCGAAGAACGGCTGATCTTTAAATCGGAGCCTGATACCTGATGGAAGCCTTACCCGCATATTTGACCGTTGGTGCAACACTGCTGTGTGGGTTTGGTTTGATTGGTATTTTGTCTGCCTCTATCGACCGGCGTTCAATAATCTTTCCCTTGTTAATGATTTTGGTGGGTGTCGGTTGTGCCTATTACGGTTACACACTTCAGCCAGAGGTAAATGGCGCCCGACTTCCGCTTGCCTTCGTTGAGGTGTTCGCTCTGTTCTGGCGGTAAATCTGGGCAAGTTTTTCCTTGTCATTTACGTCAGGCTTATCTAAAGACCCCCATCCGCACGTGTCCGGCCAAAGTGGCATGCCGAGTCGCGTGAAAACTCTGAACGATTAGGAGAGCCAAATGCCCAAGATGAAGACGAAGTCGAGCGCGAAAAAGCGCTTTAAGGTGACTGCGAAAGGCAAAGTCCTTGCAGCACAGGCCGGTAAACGGCACGGTATGATCAAACGTACCCGCAAATTTATTCGTGACGCACGCGGCACGACCACCCTGTCTGCTCCTGACGCGAAAATCGTCAAGAGCTATATGCCATACGATCGTTAAGGGAGGGGTAGAACATGTCTCGCGTAAAATCAGGTGTTGTCACGCACGCCCGTCACAAAAAGGTTATCAAGGCTGCAAAAGGTTATTATGGCCGCCGCAAGTCTAACTTTAAAACCGCAACACAGGCGGTTGATAAAGCCAACCAATACGCCACACGCGATCGCAAAGCGCGGAAACGTAATTTCCGCAGCTTGTGGATTCAGCGTATTAATGCCGCCGTGCGCAGCCACGACGAAAGCCTGACATACAGCCGTTTCATTAATGGCCTGTCATTGGCTGGCATCGAAGTGGATCGGAAAGTTTTGGCCGATCTGGCCGTGCATGAGCCAGAGGCCTTTACAGCCATCGTTGAAAAGGCACAATCAGCCCTAGCTTAAGGCGCTGTTAAGCAAGTTATTGGAAAGTCCCGTCAGCGCTGCTGGCGGGGCTTTTTTGTTGTTGGGGGTATTTTTTGTTTTGATCCGGATTTTCTTGTTGCTGTTTTGCATTGGCCTTGGGACCACGACACATGCCCAAAATGATCTAAAAATTTTAGCCATGGGCGACAGCATGATGGCGTGGAATCGCATCACTGGCCGATCAATTCCACAGATCTTGGGAAAGGAATTGGGCGTAAGGGTTAAAAATATGTCTGCGGTCGGTGCCATGTTTCATGGTGATGCATCGCAGCACTTGGGCATCACCCAACAATACAAAAAAGGCGATTGGGATTGGGTTGTTATCAATGGTGGTGCAAACGACCTCATTTTTAAATGCAGCTGTAATAACAAAGCTTGCCAACCCATTATGGATAAAATGATCTCAAAAGACGGCCAATCAGGATCGATACCCCGACTGGTGGATGAAGTGCGCAAAGATGGCGCCAAGGTTTTGTTTGTCGGGTATCATCGTGCACGAGAGATGGATGCACCTGCGCGCCGGTGTGGGGATGATTTGGATGCCATGGATGCGCGACTTTCGCTGATGGCAAAGCGGTGGAAATCTGTGCATTTCGCCAATATGCAAAATGTGTTTCCGGCGGGCGACACCTCCTTTTATGCCTTTGACAGAACCCATCCTTCACCCAAAGGATCCAAAACGATGGCATTGGCGCTTTTGCCTTGGTTCAAGAAATAGGCGCTAGGGAACAACACCAACCACTGTTGAACGCATTGCCCATCTTGTCCTAACCGGCCAATCCCGTTAGCAAGCGCAAAGGTTCTGGAGATGGTGATGGACGATCTACGCGAAAAGTATTTGGGTCTTATTTCAGACGCGGCAGACGAAGCGACGGTGGAAGACCTGCGGGTGCAGGCCCTCGGTAAAAAAGGCGAAATCAGCCTGAAAATGCGCGAACTGGGTAAAATGGATCCAGAAGAACGTAAAACAGCGGGACCCGCGTTAAATGCCCTGAAAGAGGAAGTGAATTCCGCGATCATGGCGCGTAAAACCGCCTTTGCCGATGCCGCCTTGGAAGAACGTTTGAAAACCGAATGGCTGGACATCACCTTGCCTAGTCGCCCGGAACGTCGCGGCACCATCCACCCAATCAGCCAAGTTTGGGAAGAGGTGACGGCGATTTTTGCGGATATGGGATTTTCGGTGGCCGAAGGTCCGCAGATCGAAACAGATTGGTATAATTTTGACGCGCTAAACATCCCGGGCCATCACCCCGCCCGCGCCGAAATGGACACGTTTTACATGCATCGCGCAGAAGGCGATGAGCGCCCGCCCCATGTTTTGCGCACACACACCAGCCCGGTGCAAATTCGTTCCATGGAAAAGATGGGGGCGCCTTTGCGCGTGATCTGCCCTGGGCGTGTGTATCGCGCAGATTACGACCAGACGCACACTCCGATGTTCCACCAGGTGGAGGGTCTTGCCGTTGATACAGAAATCTCTATGGCGAACCTAAAATGGTGTTTGGAGGAATTCGTAAAAGCATTCTTTGAAGTTGATGATGTCGAACTTCGTTTCCGTGCCAGCCACTTTCCGTTCACGGAACCTTCTGCCGAAGTCGACATTCGGTGTTCGTGGGACAAAGGGCAGCTGAAGGTTGGCGAAGGTGACGATTGGTTAGAGATTTTGGGATCCGGAATGGTTCATCCCAAAGTTTTGGCAGCAGGTGGTATTGACGCCGAAAAATACCAAGGCTTTGCCTTTGGCGTTGGGATCGATCGAATTGCGATGCTGAAATATGGTATTCCTGATTTACGTGCGTTTTTTGACAGCGATCTTCGCTGGTTGCGCCACTATGGTTTCAGCAGTCTTGACCAACCCGGGTTGGTCGGAGGGTTGTCGCGGTGACCCCCTACGTCACAACCGTTTCAAAATCCTATCGGCGGCGAACATTTCTGCACATCGCGTTTGTTGTCGCGGCGGCACTTTTGTTGGGATCGATGACGACAGGTGGTTTGCGTTTGATTGTGCAACTTAGCTTTTTGCCGATCGCGGTGTTATTGTCGCTGCGCTGTTACATGATTTTTATTCTGAAATCGCCGTTGGTGGCTGATATAACTGGAATTCGTTTATTCGCTTTTGGCCCCACCTTGATCCGCTGGTCTGAGGTAGCGGGGATCGCTGGCACGGGGGATGTTGTGACCCTGAACGTTACGCGAAAGGGCAAAGAAACCACATTTGATTTGCCAATGAATATGATCGCCGAACCGGCTGATGCGGTGCGTCACGAATTAAATTCAAGATTTTCGGAAAGGGCCTAAGACATGAAATTCACTCTGTCATGGCTAAAAGACCATTTGGAAACATCTGCCTCTGTCGATGAAATCGATGAGGCTTTGACAGATTTGGGGCTTGAGGTTGAGGAAATCTCAAACCCGATGGACCGGTTGTCGGCCTTCACCATCGGCAAGGTGAAAGAGGCAGAAAAACATCCCGATGCAGATAAGCTGCGCGTTTGTCAGGTCGAAACCGATGAGGGAATGACGCAAATCATTTGCGGTGCACCCAATGCGCGGGCGGGCATTACTGTGGTGATCGCAAAGCCCGGTGTTTATGTGCCAGGCATCGATACAACCATCGGGGTTGGCAAAATCCGTGGCATCGAAAGCTTTGGTATGATGTGTTCGGAACGCGAAATGGAACTTTCCGACGAACACGATGGAATCATCGAATTGCCATCGGGTGAGGTGGGTGACAGTTTTACAGATTGGTTGGCGGCCAACGATCCGGCGAAAGTGGATCCCATGATCGAAATCGCGATCACCCCCAACCGTCCAGATGCGTTGGGCGTGCGCGGCATTGCACGTGATCTGGCCGCACGTGGTTTAGGCAAAATGAAACCCCGGGACGTTGTTCCCGTGGAAACAAGCTTTCAGTCAGATATCACTGTTTCGATCGACGACGACACAATGGATGGATGTCCTGTGTTTTGTGGACAGCTGATCAAAGGGGTGAAAAACGGCCCAAGCCCCCGTTGGTTGCAAGATGCACTGTTGGCGATTGGTTTGCGACCCATTTCATTCCTCGTGGATGTAACCAACTTCTTCACATATGATCGTAACCGACCTTTGCATGTCTTTGATGCCGACAAAGTAAAAGGCAACTTACGGGTACACCGGGCGAAAGGTGGGGAAACCATTACCGCGCTGGATGAAAAAGAATATACACTTCAACCGGGTCAAATGGTAATTTCGGATGACAGCGGTGCTGAAAGCATCGCAGGCATTATGGGTGGTCTCAGCACCGGTGTGACCGAAGAAACCGTGAATGTTTTTGTTGAAAGTGCTTATTGGGATCCGGTGCAGATTGCCTATGCCGGGCGTGCATTGAAGATCAATTCAGATGCGCGGTACCGTTTCGAACGTGGGGTTGATCCGGCCTTTACACCGGATGGTTTGGATCATGCGGTTCGTATGATCGTTGACAATGCCGGTGGTGAGGTCAGCGAAATGATCGTTGCCGGAAAGGTGCCGGATACGTCGCGTGCCTTTAGGTTGGATGCGGCGCGGGTGCAGTCCTTGGTCGGCATGGATATTCCAGAAGCAGAGCAGCGCCAAACGTTGACGGCGCTTGGTTTTGAACTGTCTGGGGATATGGCGCATGTTCCAAGTTGGCGTCCAGATGTGATGGGCGAGGCGGATCTGGTGGAAGAGGTAGCGCGCGTTGCCTCCCTTACCAAATTGCAAGGCAAACCCATGCCGCGTATCAGCAGCGGCGTTCCAAAACCTGTTCTAACACTTGGACAACGTCGTGAGCAGATTTCACGCCGAACAATGGCAGCGTTGGGATATAATGAATGTGTAACTTACAGCTTTGTCGATGCAAATTCCGCTGCGATGTTTGGTGGGGGTGGTGATGCCTCTATGTTGGAAAACCCAATCAGTTCAGAGATGAGCCATATGCGCCCATCGCTTTTGCCGGGTCTTTTGCAAGCTGCGGCACGAAATCAAACGCGTGGATTTGCGGATCTGGCTTTGTTCGAAGTTGGCCCAGTTTGGAGCGGCGGCGAACCAGAGGATCAAGAAGTTTTGGCATGTGGTATATTGGTTGGCCACACAGGGCCAAAGGATGTGCACGGTGCGCGGCGCCCCGTGGACGTTTATGATGCCAAAGCTGATGCCGAAGCTGTTTTGCATGCCCTGGGTGCGCCGGCCAAAGTTCAATTTCAACGAGGCCTGAGCGATTGGTGGCACCCGGGACGGTCCGCCCGAATGGCATTGGGTAAAACATCGTTGGCTGGATTTGGCGAACTGCACCCCAAAGTTTTGGATGCAATGGACATTAAAGGCCCGGCCGTGGGATTTGCCGTTCACATCAAAAATGTTCCCGTCCCAAAATCAAAATCCGCGACACGTCCAGCTTTGCATTTAAATGACCTGCAAGCGGTTGAACGGGATTTTGCATTTGTCGTGGACACAGCTGTGGAGGCAATCACATTGGTTAACGCAGCCAAAGGGGCTGACAAAGCATTGGTCGATGATGTGCGTGTGTTCGATGAATACCTGATGGGGGATGGTCAGAAATCCTTGGCGATTACTGTCCGCCTTCAACCTACAGATGCGACTTTAACCGACAAAGATATCGAAGCGGTATCCGCGAAGATCGTGGAAAAAATTAATAAGGCAACCGGCGGATCATTGCGGGCCTAGTTTGGAGACGACAATGTTAAACGTTTATCTGAGTGGTGAAATCCACACCAATTGGCGTGAAGAAATTATCGGTGCTTGTTCTGGTTTGAACGTGCAATTTCATGCACCGGTTACTGATCACGGAGCCAGCGATGATTGCGGTGTTTCTATTTTAGGACCAGAAGCCGACAAATATTGGCACGATCACAAAGGGGCGATGGTAAATGCCATTCGCACGCGCAAAGGTATCGGGGATGCCGATGTTGTGGTGGTTCGCTTTGGTGAAAAATATAAGCAATGGAACGCCGCATTTGATGCTGGATACGCATCTGCTTTGGGTAAGTCATTGATCATCGTACATGGCCCGGATCATCAGCACGCCCTGAAAGAAGTAGATGCAGCCGCTTTGGCCGTGACGGATGACCCCAAGAAAGTTGCAGACATTCTGCGTTATGTTTTGACGTCAGCACTTCCGGCCTGAACCAAATCATTCTTTTAAAAAGCGAATGTTTAGATAAGTGGGAATTTTCTCAAGGTACCGACGGGGAAACAATGCTTAGTCTTGCCCTTAAAGACGGCCACTATATATGCGACAAACTTGTGGATTTTTCGAGGTTTTTGGGTATGAGTGCACTTGGATGAATAAAAAAACTTCGAAATCATCCTAGGGATAATAAGGAAAGGGACTGCAAATGTTGCAGGAATTCAAAGATTTTATTGCCAAAGGCAATGTCATGGACATGGCAGTTGGTATCATCATCGGTGGCGCGTTCACAGCGATTGTCGGGTCATTGGTCGCAGACATCATCAACCCGTTGATCGGTATGTTCTTGGGCGGGATTGATTTCTCTGCTTTGTCTGCCTCTGTTGGTGACGCTGTATTCACATATGGTAACTTCATCATGGCAATTATCAACTTCTTGATCATCGCATTTGTGGTGTTCATGTTGGTCCGTCAAGTGAACAAAATCAAAGAAGCAAACGCGAAAAAAGAAGAAGCAGAAGCACCGGCCGATCCTGGCCCAAGCGAAAAAGATCTTCTTGCCGATATCTTGGCCGCTTTGAAAAAATAATAAAGGTTACATACCTTTTGAAAGGCCACCCTTCATGGGTGGCCTTTTTTTGTGAGATGTCCGATCATAGAAAGAGTTAATCTGCAAACGGACATCGGACCCCAATCATGAGCCTTGACGTAATTGACAAGCGGATTTTGCATGAACTGCAACGCCGGGGGCGACTTTCCAATACGGAACTTGCAGATATTGTCGCTCTCTCTCAATCGGCCTGCCATCGCCGGGTTCAAAGGTTGGAGGAGGAGGGATATATTCGTGACTATGTTGCGTTGTTGGATGCGCGAAAAATCAATCGTCCTACGACTGTTTTTGTTGAAATCAAACTTTCTGGACAGACCGAAGAAGTTTTGGACAAATTTGAAAATGCCTTGGCCCTTATCCCAGAGGTTTTAGAATGCCATTTGATGGCAGGGTCGGCTGATTACTTGTTAAAAGTGGTGGCGAAAGACACAGATGATTTTGCCCGGATTCATCGAAAGTCTTTGGCGACCCTTCCTGGGGTGACGCAGGTGCAAAGTTCTTTTGCGTTAAAGACTGTGTTCAAAACAACGGCCCTTCCATTGTAAGAAAGGGCCGCAGAAGTTTTTAAGGATTTGAAATTGAATTATGCCGTTGATGTTTCGTCAGCGCCATAAATTTCAAGGGTTTCTGGATCAACAACCTGAATGACATCTTCAGCTTGTTCATCTGTCAATTCTGCGCCGGTTACGATGATAAGTGTGTCACCATCATTTCCTGAAACGGAAACCAAGGTTCCTTCCAGCAATGCATTGTTCACGGGATCAGAACCGACGAATGTTTCAACGTCGATGGAACTGCCATCACCGTCACCTGACAAATTCACCAACCGCAGGACATCTGTTTCCGGGTTAAAATTCGTGACAAGATAACCTTCTTCTTCTGGCTGATCTTCACCCACCGGCAGATAAACATTTTCCGGGGCGTCATTTAATTGAACGATGCTGGTAAGTGGATCTTCCCCAAAGCCATATCCAATATCCAGAGTTTCAACTGGTTGCTCTTCCTCGGGTGCGACGATTTCATCTTCTTCTTGTTCATCAGACGGTTGATCATCAACGACTGTATCTGGATCAGTATTGACGGGTTCGTCCACCTCGTCATCTTCGTCGTCTGATTCCTCTGAAGCTTCATCGGTGTTTGGCGTATCAGCGGTCTCTTCGGGGGCCGCTTCTGTGTCAGTTTCATCAACCTCTTCATCCGCCGACGTTTGCGAATCTGAGCTTTCGTCACTGGATTGATCATCAGAATTGGATGATTCTTCATCCGCATCCGCATCCGCATCCGCATCCGCATCCGCATCCGCATCCGCATCCGC
>JAHDCF010000064.1 GCA_020630015.1 Planktomarina sp.
CCTATGTGCGGAATTGTTGGACTATTCCTAAAAGACCCCAGCTTGCAGCCACAACTGGGCGCGATGTTGACGGATATGTTGATCACCATGTCAGATCGCGGCCCTGACAGCGCTGGCATCGCGATTTACGGGGAGGAAGACCCTGGCAAATCCAAACTAACGGCACAATCGGACAATCCGGCAGAGGATTTCAAAAAGCTGGACAATGATCTGCGCAAGATGGTTGATGGCAAGGTCGCGATTGATGTGAATGATACCCACGCCGTTTTGACCATGAAGTCAGATCAAATTGCGGCAGCCCGTGCCGCCCTGCCGGATCTGCGCCCCGGTGTCCGGGTCATGGGGGTTGGCGACACGCTTGAAATTTACAAAGAGGTTGGCCTGCCCGGCGCTGTTGCGGATCGGTTCAACCTTCGGGCCATGTCTGGCACCCATGGGATCGGACACACCCGCATGGCCACTGAATCTGCCGTCACCACGATGGGTGCACATCCGTTTAACACAGGGGCCGATCAGTGCCTTGTTCACAACGGCAGCCTGTCTAATCACAACCGCCTGCGCCGCGACCTTCAGCGCAAGGGGATGGCGTTCGAAACCGACAACGACACAGAGGTTGGTGCGGCGTATCTGACATGGAAAATGCAAAACGGCGCCAGTTTGGGTGAAGCTTTGGAAATGGGCATCACCGACCTTGATGGGTTTTATACCTTTGTAGTGGGCACCAAAGATGGCTTTGGTGTTTTACGTGATCCGATTGCCTGTAAACCAGCCGTTCTGGCAGAGACTGATCAATACGTGGCGTTCGGATCGGAATACCGCGCGTTGGTAAACTTGCCCGGCATCGAAAACGCCCGCGTGTGGGAGCCTGAACCGGCAACGGTCTATTTCTGGTCCCATAACTCCCCAACCCCATCAGCGAAGGCAGCTTAAGTATGCAAACTTATGATCTTGAGGCCGATGGCCTGCGTGGCTTGAACGCAGCCTTGCAAGCGCAAGCGACCGAAACCAACCAAACAGTGTGGGAGGTGGTTAATCCCCGCGGAAGCCACGCCATCGCGGTTGGGTTGGACGCACCCATTGAGGTGAACGTGAAAGGATCCACCGGATATTATTGCGGCGGCATGAACAAACAGGCCACCGTGCATGTGCATGGATCCGCCGGGCCGGGGGTTGCTGAAAACATGATGTCGGGCACCGTTGTTATCGAAGGCGACGCCAGTCAATACGCAGGGGCAACGGGGCATGGTGGAACCTTGGTGATCAAAGGAAATGCATCATCGCGTTGTGGTATTTCGATGAAAGGTATCGACATAATCGTGCATGGCAATGTTGGGCATATGTCTGCCTTTATGGGGCAATCGGGAAATTTGGTTGTCTGTGGCGATGCAGGCGAAGCATTGGGTGACAGCCTTTACGAAGCACGATTATTTGTGCGCGGATCTGTGAAATCGTTGGGGGCGGACTGCGTGGAAAAGGAAATGCGGCCCGAACATCTGGAAATGCTTGCCGATCTTTTGGCACGCGGTAAATGCGACGCAAAACCGGAAGACTTCAAACGGTATGGATCTGCCCGCAAGCTTTATAACTTTGATATTGATAACGCGTATTGAGGGCTGATCAATGACTGACAAACCACAAACTTTGCCCATTCAATCCGCAACCTTCACACAGGAAGTCAACGCCGAAATCCGGCGCGCGGCTGCGACTGGCATCTATGACATCCGCGGTGGCGGGGCGAAACGAAAGCTGCCGCATTTTGACGATCTTTTGTTTTTGGGGGCATCCATGTCCCGTTATCCTTTGGAAGGATACCGCGAAGCGTGCGGAACAAACGTGACGCTTGGAACGCGATTTGCGGAAAACCCGATTGAGCTTAAAACCCCGATTACGATTGCGGGCATGTCTTTTGGCGCCCTGTCAGGCCAAGCGAAAGAGGCTTTGGGTCGTGGTGCCACGTTGGCGGGCACATCCACCACCACGGGCGATGGCGGAATGACACCGGAGGAACGGGGCCATTCAAACAAACTGGTCTATCAATACTTGCCCAGCAGATACGGCATGAATCCAGATGACTTGCGCCGTGCAGATGCGGTTGAAATGGTGGTGGGACAAGGGGCCAAACCCGGTGGCGGTGGCATGCTTTTGGGTCAAAAGATCAGTGACCGCGTTGCAGAAATGCGCAATCTTCCCAAAGGTATCGATCAAAGATCGGCCTGTCGCCACCCCGATTGGACGGGGCCAGATGATCTTGAGATCAAGATCCTGGAAATCCGGGAAATCACAGGATGGAAAATTCCGATCTACGTCAAGGTTGGTGGGGCAAGACCCTATTTTGACACAACGCTTGCGATAAAAGCTGGGGCCGATGTTGTTGTTTTGGATGGGATGCAAGGCGGAACGGCAGCAACCCAAGATGTCTTTATCGAACACGTGGGCCAACCAACCATCGCCTGCATTCGTGAGGCTGTGAAGGCCCTGCAAGATTTGGATATGCATCGCAAAGTGCAATTGATTGTATCGGGCGGCATTCGCAATGGTGCCGACGTTGCAAAATGCATGGCCTTAGGGGCCGATGCCGTTGCCATTGGTACTGCCGCTTTGATTGCTTTGGGCGACAATGATCCGAAATGGGAAGCTGAGTACAACAAGCTGGGCACCACGGCTGGGGCCTATGACGATTGGCACGAAGGCCAAGACCCCGCCGGGATTACCACCCAAGACCCTGAATTGGCCAAGCGATTGGACCCAATCGAAGGGGGGCGGCGATTGAACAATTACCTAAAGGTTATGACCCTTGAGGCGCAAACGATTGCGCGGGCTTGTGGCAAAAACCATTTGCACAATCTGGAACCAGAGGATCTGTGCGCCGTAACGCTTGAGGCTGCTGCCATGACGAAAATCCCATTGGCAGGCACAGATTGGTACCCGGGCAAACCAGGGACCGATTACTGACATCGGGCGTCCCGGGTTTCACCCGGGACCTCGACCAAAGACGGCGAGGAGGTCCAAGATCAAGTCCGGGATGAAAACATAAAAAACCTTGGGAAATTCCAACAAGTCGTCTTTAATCTAAAAAAAGTTATCAACGGGGAACACAAAATGACAACGGATCTTGCCGCCTTTGCCGCCGAAAATGGCGTTAAGTACTTCATGATCAGCTTCACCGATTTGTTCGGTGGCCAGCGCGCCAAGCTGGTGCCTGCCCAAGCCATTGCCGAGATGCAAGAGGATGGGGCCGGCTTTGCGGGTTTTGCCACATACCTTGATATGACCCCTGCCCACCCAGATATGTTGGCCGTGCCGGATCCATCCAGCGTTATTCAATTGCCGTGGAAGCCAGAGGTCGCTTGGGTTGCAGGCAACTGTGTCATGGAAGACGCTGACGTGGCGCAAGCCCCGCGCAACGTTCTGCGCAAACTGATTGATGAGGCCGCCAGCGAAGGCTTGCGCGTCAAAACCGGGATTGAGGCGGAATATTTCCTGATGACGCCTGACGGCACGCAAATCAGCGATGAATACGACACCGCCGCAAAGCCCTGTTATGACCAGCAGGCCGTGATGCGCCGCTATGACGTGGTGCGTGAAATCTGCGATTACATGTTGGATCTGGGCTGGGGCCCGTATCAAAACGATCACGAAGACGCCAATGGCCAGTTTGAGATGAACTGGGAATTCGACGATGCCCTGCGCACGGCCGACAAGCATTCCTTCTTCAAATTCATGACCAAATCGGTGGCTGAAAAACACGGCTTCCGCGCAACATTCATGCCCAAACCCGTCGAAGGTTTAACCGGCAACGGCTGCCACGCCCATATCAGTGTTTGGGATTTGGACGGTAAATCAAACGCCTTTGCGATGGAACCAAACGGCAGCAGCCAAACCGCTGAACTGGGCCTATCTGAACAGGGGCGCCACTTCCTTGGCGGGATTATGAAGCATGCGTCAGCCCTCGCAGCGATCACAAACCCAACTGTGAACAGCTATAAACGCATCAACGCGCCGCGCACCATGTCGGGGGCCACTTGGGCGCCAAATACGGTGACGTGGACGGGCAACAACCGCACGCATATGGTGCGCGTCCCGGGCCCTGGCCGGTTTGAATTGCGCCTACCGGATGGCGCGGTGAACCCGTATTTATTGCAATCGGTGATTATCGCAGCGGGCCTTGATGGCATCCGCACCAAGGCTGATCCGGGCAAGCGGCATGACATCGACATGTATGCCGAAGGTCACAAAGTGCGTGGTGCACCGAAACTGCCTTTGAACATGCTAGATGCCTTGCGTCTTTTTGATCGCGACAAAGAACTGAAAGCGATGTTGGGTGATGAATTCTCTGCCGCATATCTGAAGATGAAGCACGCGGAATGGAATGATTTCACATCACACTTCAGCGAATGGGAACGCGCGAATACTCTGGATATCTGATATTCGACATCAAATAATGAAAGGGGCCGCATTTTGTGGCCCCTTTTCTCATACAGCTTTGACGTGATTTTCCATCGCATCAATCATCGTGGCTTTTGTCTGAATTGCACCTGTTTGAAGATATTCCATAGCTTTCAAAGATGCCTCATGCGCATCGACGCTGGACCCGCCAACGCAATCTTCCACCACACGGCAAAAATAGTCTGACTGATGCCCATCCACAAAGGTGTAGTGAACGCAGACATCTGTTAGCCCGCCACATAATATCAACGTTTGGGCGCGCAACCCCCGCAACAGAATTTCCAAATCAGTTCCAAAAAACGCCGAATACCGTCGTTTGGGAATTTCGTAGTCCCCCTCGCGAAACCCCATTTCTTCTTTTGCGATTTCGGTTCTAGGATCCCCCGCCAAACAGTGCACATCTTCGTCACCATCAAGCTCGCGCCCAAAATCGATAAAATCAGGGCGATGAATTTCTTGAATGAAGATAACCGGTATATCGTTGTCATGCGCCGCATCCACAAGGCCCCGTGCAGCGATCATGCGGTCTTTGTAACCGGGCATATTATCAATGGATCGCACTTCGCTGTGATCAATGAACGTGCTTTTTTGAATATCGATTACAATCAAAACTGGGTTGCCTTCGATCATGTCGCGCTGTTTTCTTTGCGTGCTTGCCATCTGGATGCCTTTTGCATTTCTGATATTTAGCTTGACGGTTTTGTGGCGCAAACACCAGCCCGGTCGCGGATAGAACGGTGCGTGTCGGCTTTTATCTGGACGGGCCACACCCAATTTCGCAACTTATGATAAGAAATGGACGGCCAGTTCCTGACAAGAGGATTAAAATGAAAAATCAATATCGCGTGGTTGTAATCGGAGGGGGTGTCGTTGGGTCCTCTGTTTTGTATCATCTTGCAAAAATGGGTTGGACGGATTGTGTTATGCTGGAACGTCGGCGGTTGGCGTCGGGGTCATCGTGGCACGCGGCAGGTGGCATTCACGCATTGAACGCTGATCCGAACATGGCGGCCTTGCAGGCCTATACCATCGACCTGTTGTCCGAGATTGAAAAAGAAAGCGGCCAGCACATCAACCTGCACATGACGGGCGGTTTGACCCTTGCTGGCACCCAAGACCGCTGGGAATGGCTGCAAGCCAACTATCGCGTGTTCCAATCCATCGGCATTGATGACTGTGAGCTGATTTCACCGGAAGAGGCGCAAAAGCGTTGCCCGATCATGTCGACCGACGGCGTTGTCGGTGCAATGTGGGCCGACCGGGAGGGGTATATCGACACAACCGGCACGGTTCAGGCCTATGCCACCGCTGCCAAGAAACGCGGCGCGGAGTATTACGAAACCACCAAGGTCGAAAGCCTTGAACAAGTGCACGACGGCTGGATCGT
>JAHDCF010000036.1 GCA_020630015.1 Planktomarina sp.
CTACTCCCTTAGCAGGGGAGCGCCTTCGACCACTCGGCCACGTCTCCGCTGACCGATCTACGGCCTAACCCCCTGAATCACAAGCGCCTTTATGAAATTTTCGGAATTTCTTCTAAATCTCTGTTTTTATTTGGTTTCCTCTGCCCCCAGACGTCTTTGCCCATTGCTTAAAGCCTGTCACACCTTGGGAATCTGTGTTGAGATTATCGGGTGAAGTCAAAATTGAGGCGAAACACGCAGACGGGGATCGGTGGACCAGCACATTTTCGCGCAACGCCCCTGTAAACAGGCGGCCTTTTGCCCAACTGCGCGCGGTGCGGCGCAAAGTCGTTGAACGACCCCATTGCTGCCCTAATCTGGTCGCAATGCTGTTGCACGGTAACCAGTGGGATGGTCAATGAGGAAAGTCAGATGGCTGAACAAAAGACACCGACCAAAAAGACGCAATCGCAACCAGTGCAAAAACCTGCACGGTTTTCCGATTGGGCATCAATCTGACGTTACGATTTGAGCGTCAGGCAAAGAAAAAGCCACCCAAATTTGGGTGGCTTCTCTGTTTTTGAGGGTTGGTATGGGGCTTAGCCCACCAATTCCAAACCGGAAAAGAAGAATGCGATTTCTTCTGCAGCTGTTTCTGGTGCGTCTGACCCGTGAACAGAGTTTTCACCAACGCTTTCGGCAAACTCTGCGCGGATGGTGCCCGGTGCGGCGTCTGCGGGGTTGGTTGCACCCATGACTTCGCGGTTTTTCGCGATTGCGTTTTCGCCTTCCAAAACTTGGGCGACGATCGGCTCAGACGCCATGAATTCACACAGTTCGTCGTAAAATGGGCGCTCTTTGTGCACGGCGTAAAACTGACCGGCTTGGGCTTTGCTCAGGTGGATGCGCTTGGATGCGACAACGCGCAGGCCGGCTTCTTCAAACTTGGCGACGATCTGACCTGTCAGATTACGTTTGGTTGCATCTGGCTTGATGATGGAAAAGGTGCGTTCAAGTGCCATGGTGGCCTCCATTATAAATCTGGCGGCGCGTTAGCATGGCCCGGCACGCTTGAAAAGCCTTGATGGCCGTTTCTGGGGTGAAGGTGGCTTCTTTCCTCTGGCCCCGGTCGGTGCCCCCTGTTAGGTGGCGATTATGCTGAAGATCCAAGATATCACCTATGCCATCGAAGGGCGCCGATTGTTTGAAGGGGCCACCGCCACGATCCCGGCGGGGCATAAGGTGGGTTTTGTGGGCCCCAACGGCACGGGCAAAACCACGCTGTTCCGCCTTATCCGGCAAGAAATCTTTTTGGAATCCGGTGCAATCTCTTTGCCGAAGTCGGCCCGGATTGGCGGTGTTGCGCAAGAGGCGCCAGCAACGGATCAAAGTTTGTTGGACACCGTGCTGGCCGCCGACACCGAACGCGCGGCATTGATGGCAGACACGTCAACGGACCCCGACAAAATCGCAGAAAACCAAGCCCGCTTGGCTGATATTGGCGCATGGTCCGCAGAGGCGCGTGCGGCCAGCATTCTGAAAGGTTTGGGATTTGATCACGAAAGCCAGCTTCGCCCCTGTGCTGATTTTTCCGGTGGATGGCGCATGCGGGTGGCCTTGGCGGCCATTTTGTTTGCCCAACCCGATGTGTTGCTGTTGGACGAACCGACAAACTATCTTGATTTGGAAGGCGCGATTTGGCTTGAAAGCTATTTGGCGAAATATCCCCATACGGTCATCATCATCAGCCACGATCGCGGGTTGTTGAACCGGGCAGTGACGTCCATTTTGCACCTCGAGAACAAACAATTGAAATTGTACCAAGGCGGATTTGACCAATTTGCCAAAGCCCGCGCCGCCCATCGGGAGGGCCAAGCCGCAGCGGCCAAAAAGCAAGCCGCCCAGCGCGCGCATTTGCAATCCTTTGTGGATCGCTTCAAAGCCAAGGCGACAAAAGCCAAGCAAGCGCAATCGCGGGTCAAAGCGCTTGAGAAAATGGAAATCATCACCCCGCCAGAAGAAACAGCGGCAAGACGGTTCGATTTTCCGAAACCCACAACCCTGTCCCCCCCCATCGTGGCCATGGAAAACGCGGCCGTGGGATATGGGGATGAGATCATTTTGAAAAATCTGGATCTGCGGATCGATCAAGATGATCGAATTGCGCTTTTAGGAAAGAACGGGGAAGGTAAATCAACCTTCACCAAACTGGTGTCCGGACGATTGCCGGCCGTGCAGGGGCGGATGATCACGGCATCCAAGTTGAAGATCGGTTATTTTGCTCAGCATCAATTGGATGATCTGAATGCAGATCAAACCCCGCTGGAACATTTGCAAGCCTTGCGGCCCAGCAAAGCCCCCAAAGATCTGCGGGCCAATTTGGCCGGGTTTGGATTGGGTGCGGATCAAGCGGATACCAAAGTTGGGAAATTGTCTGGTGGGCAGAAGGCCCGACTATCCCTTTTGATTGCCACCCTTGATGCGCCGCACCTGCTGATTTTGGACGAACCGACCAACCACCTTGATATGGAAAGCCGCGAGGCATTGGTGCAGGCGTTAAACGTTTATTCGGGTGCCGTTTTATTGGTAAGCCACGACGAACATTTGCTGTCGCTGGTGGCCGATCGGTTATGGCTGGTGTCGGCGGGAAAGATCGAACCGTTTGTGGGGGATTTGAAATCCTATCGCGATTTTGTGCTGGCAACGCCGGAAACCAAGAAAAAACCAGCTGCACCAAAGCCAGCCAAGCCTTCGCGCGATCAGATGTTGGCGGCCCGAAGCGAAGTGCGCAAATGCGAAACGCGTCTGGAAAAGCTGATGGAAATGCACGGCAAGCTGCAAACCAAATTGGCTGACCCTGAAATGTATACCCCCAAGATGGCGGCCGACCGGGTTGCATGGCAAAAGAAATTTGCCGAAGTGGAAGAGGCAATCACCAAAGCAGAAGATTTATGGGTAAAGGCCTCTGACAGGTTGGATAAGCTGGAGAAGAAGCAATGATCGAAACGTCCTTTTTGATTTCCGCATTTGCGACTTTGTTTGTCATTATTGATCCCATCGGAATGACACCGATTTTTGTGGCCCTGACCCAAGGGATGACCCCCGAAAAACGCCGCGGCATCGCCATCAGATCCTGCGTTTTGGCCATTGGTATTTTGTTTTTGTTTGGGTTGGCGGGCGAAGCTTTGCTGTCTTTCTTAGGGATTTCAATGCCGGCGTTTCAGATCGCGGGTGGATTGCTTTTGTTTTTGACCGCCCTTGAAATGTTGTTTGAATTTCGCACCAAACGCCGCAAAGACCATGGGGAAGATCACACAGATGATCCATCGGTTTTCCCTTTGGCCATTCCTTTGATCGCGGGACCCGGTGCCATCACGGCAATGATCTTGCTTGTGGGGTCTTCGGATGGTGTTGTTTTGGTAAGTGCTGCGGTTTTTGGTGTTCTTTTGCTGGTGGTTGGCATGGTGTTCCTCTTGTTTTTGACCGCGGGAATATTCGAACGCGTGTTGGGGCAAACGGGGATTGTTGTCATTACCCGTCTGTTGGGGATGCTTCTGGCCGCGTTGTCCGTGCAATTTGTGGTGGATGGTTTGCGTGGGCTTGGACTTGCCAGTGCATAATATCCACCCCATATGTTCGCCATGGACAGATTTGGAAATGCCGGTGCCCCGGAAGATTTAATTTACGCTGCTGTGTTGCTGATCGCGATTGCGGGCTCTTATTTTTGGTATAATCGGCTGAGCTTTAACCAAACGCTGCAATCGGCTTTGGTGTGGGCGATGATCTTTTTGGGGGCCGTGGGTATTTATGGAATGTGGGATACCATATCCAAAAATTTAAGCCCAAACCAAACCCTTGTGTCAGAGGCAGAGATCAGCGTGCCCCGTGACACTGATGGGCATTTTTATCTGACACTGAAGATCAATGATGTGCCTGTTGAATTTTTGGTTGATACCGGTGCCAGCGATTTGGTTTTGACCAAGCAAGATGCCCAAAGGGTGGGCATAAGTGTGGATGACTTGGCCTTTTTGGGCACTGCGCAGACCGCAAATGGCGAAGTTCGCATTGCGCGCACCCAATTGGATAAGGTTGAGTTGGGCCAATTTTTGGATCATCGCGTTTTCGCCAGTGTGAACGGTGGCGCCATGCGGGGGTCTCTTTTGGGGATGAGTTACCTTAGCCGGTTTGATGCATTGGAAATTGGACAAAACCGCCTGACCCTGCGGCGTTAATCCACCGCAATATTCTTTTGCGCCTTTAGGTCCCAGCTTCCGCTTTCTTCTGACCAGTATTTGGCCCCAACACCAGCTTGCACCAATTCCGACCATTGTTGCCGGGCCAATGCCAATTCGTCAGGATCATTTCCGTTAAACAAAATGCACACACGTTTCAGATCCGCCATCTGTTCTTGAACTGGCCCTGCCCCGTTCAAACAAATTTGACAATCAAATCCGGTGGTATCTGGTTTGATGGTCAACAAGATCGGCTGCAAATCGGCGTGTTCGGCGGTATCAAGACCATGGGGCAAGAACCCATCATCCGCACCCAACCACAATTTTTCATCCAGCCAATCCAAATAGGATTGATCCGTCGCCTGTACCTGCACCCGCCACTTTTGCGACAAGCACTTTCCCAATAATGGGACAAGTGCTTGATCCGCTGTTTGACGGGTCAGGTGGTAAAAATAGACTTCGTTCAAGATGTGCCTTCGTAATGATCCGCAATAAACCGGTTCAACGCGCGCACGCCCCATCCGGTTGCCCCTTTGGGTGCAAAAGACGATTCAGATTTGATCGAGGCCACCCCAGCAATATCCAGATGCGCCCAAGGCACATCATCTTTCACAAACCGCTGCAAAAATTGGGCCGCAGTGATGGATCCTGCCGCACGTCCGCCTACGTTTTTCATATCAGCGATGTTGGATTTCAAAAGTTTGTCATAACAGGGTGCCAAAGGCATGTGCCACGCCCCCTCGCCCTCGCGTTCGGCACTATCGACAATGCGTTTTGCAAACCCGTCATCATTTGCGAAAACACCCGCCTTATCGTGCCCCAACCCGATGATGATCGCCCCTGTCAACGTGGCCAGATCGATCATGCCGCTGGGTTTGAACTTATCTTGTGCGTACCAAAGGACATCCGCCAAAACCAAGCGACCTTCGGCATCCGTGTTGATGATTTCAACGGTGTCACCCTTCATGGATTTCACAACATCCCCGGGACGTGTTGCATTGCCAGATGGCATGTTTTCAACCAAGCCGACCAGACCAACAACATTTGCCTTCGCATTGCGCAGGGCCAAGGCCTTCATCAATCCGGCAACGACCCCAGCGCCGCCCATGTCCATTGTCATATCTTCCATACCGCCGGCGGGTTTAAGGGAAATACCGCCCGTGTCGAACACAACGCCTTTGCCAACCACGGCAAAGGGTGCCTCATCGCCGCCACCCTTCCATTCCATGGTGACAACCTTTGATGGGCTGTCAGATCCCTGTCCGACAGACAACAAAGTGCGCATGCCCAGCTTTTCAAGCTCTTTTTCCTCCAAAACCGTGACGATCAAGCCCAATTCACGCAAGGATTCCAATTGGTTACCAAATTCTGTGGTGGTCAAAACATTCGCAGGTGCGCTGACCAGATCGCGCGTGAAAAACACGCCTTCGGCAATGGCCAAGGCCGTGTCCAGTTCGACTTTCACCTCTTCTGCTTTTGAAATCATCAGGGTGACAGTCAAATCAGTTTCGGTCGGGTCTGATTTTTGATCTTGGTAGCTGTAATGCCGCAGGGCCACACCTTCGCAGATCAACGGACTTTTGGGGTGGTTGCCCGTGGCCAACAGCAGATGCCCGGGTTCACACAACTTCGCAACATTCACGCCCAATGAACGCGCAGCGTCTGGGGTGCACCGTTTTTCCAACTTTCCAATGATCACAGCTGAACATTCCATCCCGGTTGGAAACTTCAATTCCGCCACCGCACCTTCGGACATCTTTTCGAACGCATCGCCTTGAACGAAGCGTTCAATCGCCCCTTTGGTCAGCTTGTTGGCGCGTTTTGCGGCTTGGTCCAGTTTTCCTTCTGCACCCACCAATATCACCACTTTACCTGTGGCTTGGTTGATCAGATCAAGGTTTGTTTCTTCGACAGAAAAACTTGCAACATTCGTCATGGGGGCACCTGTAATGAATTATCTCACGAAGACGCTACTGCCTTCCGTGGGAAATGGCCAGATTACAGTTTCGGACCGTTCAGGAATCAGATATTCAATCCCTATTCGCTGGGGGGCGCAATGGGACGGCTGGACTGGTACATATTGCGACAGTTGCTTGCGACCTTCGGGTTTTTTGCGCTTATTCTTGTGCTGATCTATTGGATTAATCGGGCCGTCAGACTGTTTGACCAGCTGATTTCGGATGGCCAGTCGGCGCTGGTTTTTCTGGAATTCACTCTGATGATTTTGCCGGCGATCATAAGCTCTGTCACGCCAATTGCCGCGTTTGCGGCCGCCGTTTACACCACAAACCGCCTTGCCACGGACAGCGAATTGGTTGTCGTGCACGCAACAGGCTTTAGCGCCCGCCGATTGGCGCGCCCATTTGTGGCTTTTGGACTGATCATATCCATTTTGATGATGGTTCTGACCCATATTATTGTTCCCATCAGCCAAGATAACCTGAACCAACGGCAAACAGAGGTTGCCGAAAACCTGTCCGCACGGTTGTTGACGGAGGGGCAATTTTTGTCCCCCACCGATGGGATTACGTTTTATCTGCGCCGGATTTCTGCGGAAGGTGAATTGATAAATGTGTTTTTGGATGATGGCCGCGATCCAGAAGCGCACGTGACGTATTCAGCGGGTCGCGCGTTTTTGATCAAGACAGAAACCGGCCCAAAACTGGTAATGATAGACGGCTTAATCCAAGTGGCAAACGACACCACCGGTCAATTGACCGTGACCCGTTTCAACGATTTTGTCTTTGATATCGGCGGAATGGTGTCCCCCCCTGTCAAAGACGCTCAAACACTGGAATTCCAGACCAGCCAAACATTGCTTTTTGGGGTAACTTCGTTTGATCCATCTGAAATCTCTGTCGCGATACATGAACGCACCATGACGGCACTCTTATCTTTGGTTGGGGCCTTTATCGGCTTTGCCGCTTTGGTGGTTGCGAATTTCAACCGATTTGGCATTTGGCCACAGGTCTTCTTGGCATGCCTTATTCTGATTTTTGTTAAACTGGTGGAAAGTGCCACAACAGATTTTGTCCTTTCTGAACGTCGAATGATCTGGACATTATATGTGCCAATTGTTGTGGGGATTATTCTGGGCTTTGCGTTCCTTTTGCGCAAAGATCGCGTGATGCAAAGCCTGCGATCGGGGGCTTTGACATGACCCTGCATCTTTATTTCGCACGTAAGTTTTTGATGACTTTTTTGATGATCAGTTTGGCATTTCTGTCATTGATCATTTTGATCGATTTTCTGGAACAGATCCGCCGGTTCAGCGACATGGATCTTTCGATGGGGGCAATATTGGGATTGGTCGGGCTATCTGCCCCATCGCGGTATTATCAAATCTTACCTCTTATTATGGTGTTAAGCAGCATCACACTGTTCTTAGGATTGGCCCGGTCCAGCGAATTGGTTGTCGCGCGCGCGGCAGGGCGATCGGCCTTCCGCAGCACCCTGCCCCCCTTGGTGGTCAGCTTTGTGATTGGTGTGTTGGCCGTCGCCATCTTGAATCCAGTGGTTGCAGTGACGGAAAAGCAATACGAGAACCGGATCGCATCCATGAATGGGCGCGAGGTAAGCGCCTTGTCAGTCTCTTCCACCGGGTTTTGGTTGAGGCAAGGAAACGAAACATCACAAACTGTGATCCATGCGGAACGGGCGAACCTGGATGGAAGTCAATTGTTTGACGTTACTTTTCATCGGTTTGATCTTGAAGGGCGGGCAATCGAACGGACATTTGCGGAATCTGCAAACCTTAGTGATGGGCATTGGGCGCTTACATCCGCGAAAACATGGCCCTTGGATCGCGTCACCAATCCTGAACGGAACGCGGTGTCGCAAGACAATCTGCAGATACCAACAGATCTGACCCGCGATCACATCAGCGACAGTTTCGGCACACCCGCATCCATCCCGATTTGGCAGCTGCCTCAATTCATCGACAGGTTAGAAGCAGCGGGATTTTCTGCCAAACGTCATATTGTTTGGATGCACATGGAAATCGCGCTGCCGCTTTTTTTGGCTGGGATCGTTCTGATCGGTGCTGCATTCACGGTTCACCATACACGCGTGCAGCAAACCTCTGTCATGGTTCTGTTTGCAATTTTGACGGGGTTTGCGCTCTACTTTATTCGTAACTTTGGGCAAATCCTTGGGGAAAATGGGCAGATTAACCCGATGTTGGCGGCATGGGCCCCATCCCTTGCGGCCTTTGGTTTGGCCTTAAGCCTTCTTTTACATACCGAGGACGGGTAATGCGGTTTCTTTTTCTTATTTTTTGGTTGTCTCTTGCACCCGTGATCGCCATTGCCCAATCGGCGGCGACACTGATTGCAGATCGCATCAGCGTTGATCCCAGCGGTGTTTTGGTGGCCAGTGGCAATGTTCAGATCTGGCAAGGCGACGTAACAATCACCGCGACGGAAGTGCGATACACACGTGATGGCGATCGATTGACGATCACAGGACCGATCATTCTGGACGATGGCGATCGAACCACCATCTTGGCAAGCGAAGCGGAACTTGATGCGGACCTAAGGCTTGGGGTTCTGACCGACGCTCGGTTCATACTGGACAAACGGTTGCAGGTCGTTGCCGCAGAAATATCTAGAGAAGGCGACAGATACACCCAGGCCCATAAGATTGCCGCCACATCGTGTCACATATGTCGTGGGCGCACCCCAATCTGGCAAATTCGGGCGCAGCGCATGGTGCATGATCGTGATGAACGTCAAATCTATTTTGAACATGCGCAATTACGCTTTTTCGACATTCCGGTGCTTTACCTGCCCCGGGTGCGATTGCCCGATCCATCCTTGGAACGCGCCCGCGGATTTCTGATACCTGAGCTGAAGAACAACACCCGCCTTGGGTTTGGTTTGAAACTTCCGTATTTTATCCCGATCGGTGATCATAAAGATTTGACGATTTCGCCCTTTTTCACATCAAAGACAAAAACCGTGGAATACCGATACAGACAGGCATTTCGCACCGGTGATATCGAATTTGTGGGTGCCTTTTCAGACGACGAACTTTTGCCAAATGAAAGCCGCGGATATGTTTTTGGAACGGGTCGTTTTGATTTGGCCCGTGGGTATGAACTGACGTTTGATATTCAAGCCGTTTCAGATTCTGATTACCTTTCAGATTACCGATATTCCGATCTTGATCGCCTTCGATCACGGGTGGAGGTGGGCCGCGTTCAACACCACAAAAATGTTGAGGTGCATTTGTCCACCTATCATTCGCTGCGCAGCACAGATGATAATTCAACGATCCAAAGCATTGTGGCCGAAGGCATTATGGAAGAACGTTTCCCCATCTCTCCAAGATTTGGTGAAGTCGGCTATAAGCTCAGCTTTTTGGCAAGCCGCCGCAGTTCCACCCTTGGGGTGGATGGGCCTGACTTGGATTCCGAAGTTGATGGGTTTGACGTGGGGCGCGTGTCTTTTGACGGGTATTGGAATGCCTCTCATACATTTAAGAATGGTCTTATTGTCGAAGGTGCCGCATCCACAAACCTTGATGTGTTCAACGTTCGCCAACACGCAGCCCTGCCCTCCAATATTACAAATGCCACTGGCATGGTTGCGGCAACACTGCGTTGGCCATTGATGCGAAAAACATCTCAAGGGGGGCACACAGTCATCGAACCAGTTGTGCAACTTGCCTATGTGGATGGGACGAAAAACCTGACACCGAACCAAGATTCCACGCGCGTCGAATTCGATTTTGGGAATATCTTCAACCCTTCACGTTCGCCGGGACATGACCTGAAGGAATTTGGCGGGCGATTCAACATCGGCTTGAAGGGCAACCACCTGACCGCGCGAGGTCACGAAATTGCTTGGAACGTTGGTAAGGTTATTCGAACGTCGAACCCCAACACATTTTCGACCACATCTGGGTTGAGCGGCACAAACTCTGATTGGCTTATTGAGGCGGGGTTCAAAGGGACAGGCGGAATGGAACTGTTTAATCGCAGCATCATCGCTGATTCAGGCACCATTCGGAAAAGCGAGACACGCCTCGGATTTGGAAGCGAAAAAACCAACATCAATGCCTCACACACTTGGTTGGCTGCGGATGCGGCCGAAGATCGAACAATCTCTGTCAGTGAACTTGCCCTGACGGGTGATCACGCTCTGACCGACAATTGGACTTTGTCCACTGGCCTTAGATACGACTTTAGAACCGAAACATTAACCCAAGCCGGCGTCGGGGCCCGTTATCAAAACGAATGCATCGACATAAGTTTTTCTGCATCCAAACAGTTTACCGGTGTTCCAAGCACAGATTATGGATTAAAGATTGGGTTGCGTGGTTTTGGCAGCAGTGCGAATACACCCGCAGCAACGCATAAGTGCGGAGGTTAAAATGGCCCGTCAATTTGTTTCAACGATAGCTTTGATTGTCCTTATCATGTTGGGTGGCATCACCCCAAATGCGGGACAGGCCCAAAACAAGTATGAAGCCGTGATCACGGTGAACGGCGATGGGATTACACCCTATGAAATCAGCCAACGCACAAAATTTTTTCAAGTTATCGGTCAAAGAGGCAAAACAAAGCGCCAAATCGAAGACGAACTGATCGAAGATCGACTGCGCCTGCAAGCCGCAAAGCGCAACGGGATTGCGCTGACAAAAGAAGGTTTGGAAACGGAATTGGAACGGTTCGCAGGCCGGGCCGATCTGACGGTTGATCAATTTGCAAAAATCTTGCGCAGTAACGGCGTTGATATTCAGACAGCGCGTGACTTTATCGAAGCCAACATCACCTGGCGTGAAGTTGTAAGGGCGCGATTTGCCGGTCAGGGCAACATCTCAGAAACTGAAATTGATCGTGCCCTCGAAAATCGTGGCAGCCGTGGTGGGTTGCAGGTTTTATTCTCAGAAATTGTTTTACCTGCGCGTCCTCAGCTGGGCGAAGTTCGCCGGGCAAAACGCCTTGCGAACCGCATCACAAAAATTCGATCTACCTCCAAATTCTCTGCAGAGGCCAGAAAGTATTCCGCCTCTCCCACACGTCGAAATGGCGGCAGGCTTCAATGGACAGATATTTCTGATGTCCCTGCCCCTCTCAGACCGATCCTGTTGGCTTTGAAACCGGGTGAAGTCACTGCACCTTTGGAAGTCACAAACGCAATTCTTTTGTTTCAACTGCGCGATGTTCGCGAAACAACCCCCAAAAAGCGTCAGGTTTCGGCAATTGAATATGCCACCATTGATGTCCCATCACAGCGCACAAACGACATAATGGCGCGCATTGATGTGTGCGATGATCTTTATGGTGTCGCTAAGAAATTGGGGGGCACCAATCTTGTGCGCGACACCAAAAAACCAGATGCGATCGCAAAAGAGATCAGTCTTCTTTTGTCGCGTATGGATGCAAACGAGGTATCCGTAACGCCCGGCCCGGCGGATACGAATACAATCGTGATGATGTGTGGCCGCAGCTTTGTCGCAAACGAAGATGCCTCTCGTGAGGTGGTGTCAGATCAACTTCGCCAACGCCGCCTTAGCAGTTTGGCAGATGGTTATTTGGCGGAACTGAGGGCAAAGGCACGGATCGTGCGTAAATGAACCAACGCCCCGTTGCCGTCACCTGTGGTGACCCCGCAGGGATCGGACCAGAGATTGCCGTCAAAGCATTCCAAGAGGTTGGAAACACCATTCCGATGGTTTGGTTCGGTGATCCACGCCACCTTCCAGAAGGGACAATCTGGCATGATGTGACACACGCCGGCAAAACCAGTTCTGGCCTGCCTGTGCACCCCATTTCCTTTGCCGCATCATCCACTTCCGGCAAGCCCACGTTGGAAAACGCGGCTGGCGTGGTGCGTGCAATTGATGCGGCGGTGGCATCTGTTCAGGCGGGCACCCACTGCGCGGTTTGTACCGCGCCCATTCACAAACAAGTTTTGCAAGACGGCGCGGATTTTCAATATCCCGGTCACACGGAATATTTGGCCCATTTGGGTGGGGTCACCAGACCGGTTATGATGTTGGCATGCCCTGAATTGCGCACGGTGCCATTGACCATTCACATTCCAATTCGCGATGTTCCAGACGCCATCACAGGTGACTTGATCTCAGAAACCGTGGCGATCATTCACGCAGATATGGTAAAATATTTCGGCCTTTCCACCCCCCGAATTTGTGTTGCTGGGTTAAACCCACATGCCAGCGAAGGTGGTAAAATCGGGCGTGAAGACATTGATCTGATTGGTCCGGTTATAGCGCAACTGCGCCAACAAGGGTTCACAATATCTGGCCCTGTTTCGGCGGATACGATGTTTCACCCCAAAGCGCGCGAAACATATGATGTTGCCCTATGCATGTACCACGATCAAGCGCTTATCCCACTGAAAACGCTTGACTTTTCGGGCGGTGTGAATGTGACACTGGGCCTGCCGTTTGTACGAACTTCCCCCGATCATGGAACGGCATTTGAAATTGCCGGGCAAAACAAAGCCGATCCCACATCAATGATACAGGCCCTGAAGATGGCCTTTGATATGGGGCATAAAGTGTAATGCCAATCGACCCACTTCCCCCCCTGCGCGAAGTCATTGATCGCCACGACCTGCGCGCCAAAAAATCGCTTGGGCAAAACTTTCTTTTGGATTTGAATTTGACATCCAAAATTGCACGTCAGGCCGGCGATTTGACAGATTGCGATGTTCTGGAAATCGGGCCGGGCCCAGGTGGATTAACACGGGGCCTATTGGCCGAAGGTGCACGGCGGGTGTTGGCCGTGGAGAAAGATCCACGATGCCTTGCTGCCTTGCAAGAAATCGAAGCCGCCTATCCCGGCCGATTGACCACCTTGAACGCAGATGCGCTGTCGGTTGATGTCACAAAACATCTGACTGCGCCCATAAAGATTGCCGCCAACCTTCCCTACAACGTTGGTACGGAACTGTTGGTACGTTGGTTGACGCCCAAGGAATGGCCCCCTTTTTGGGACAGCTTGACCCTGATGTTTCAAAAAGAAGTCGCCCAACGCATTGTGGCCCAACCGGGCGACAAACATTACGGCCGATTGGCCATTTTGGCCCAATGGCGATGCGATGCGAAAATCGTGATGTCCTTGCCACCAGAAGCATTCACCCCCGCACCCAAAGTGCATTCCGCAGTGGTGCACCTGACGGCATTGCAAAAGCCAAAATTCGAAGCGGATGCAAAAACCCTTCAATCGTTGGTGGCGGCGGCATTTAATCAACGCCGCAAAATGTTGCGATCCAGTTTGAAATCGATATTGCCAGATCCCGAAGCCGCGTTGACGGCTGTGGGTATTCCGCCCACAGCGCGTGCCGAAGAAATATCAATTGAATTATTTTGTGCCTTAGCCAGGCACGTGAAATCCACGCAAGTTTAAGACGCTTCGTCCATTCCCTGATCCGGTGCAGAATCCGCCATTTCTGCGCCGTCGTCTGTGGGTTTTGGCGCGCGTTTGCGGCGTGGTTTTTTCGGGGCTTCTTCAGCCTGTTCGGGCGTTTCGATCAAATCAGCGCCTTCACCATCAGCGGCGACACCCGCATCGGGCTGTGGGGCCGATCCTGGATCGGCGGCTTCACGTTCTTGGCGTTCGGCGCGTTCTTGATCACGCTGTGCCTGACGTTCTTTGTTTTCGCGTTCTTGCTGCTCTCTGCGGGCTTCTTGCTCTCGCTGGGCATCGGCCAAAAGACGCATGTAATGTTCTGCGTGTTGTTGGAAATTCTCTGTGGCAACACGATCGCCTGACAATTGTGAATCCCGGGCAAGCTGATTGTATTTATCTATAATCTGCTGCGGTGTGCCACGCACCTTGCCTTCGGGGCCGGAACTGTCGAACACCCGATTTATGACATTGGCTCCGGACCGATTGTTATTACGGTTATTTTTCGAGCGGTTGCGCGATTTAGAAGATCTCATGTCAGAAAAATTCGCCTGTTTTTGGGCAGCGGACCCCGGCCAATCATTTGCAAGCAGGGTCACATTTTAAGGGTTAAGGCCGCAGGTTTTGATAAAATCACTGCGTGCGCGGACAAAACCACGTTCACACGGACAAAACAAGTGGAATCTTTGTAAACTTCAAACTTATGGCGCTTTGCCGCAGACAACCCGATCACGGCCATCCAGATCTCGTGTGATCGAAACCCCTTGCAATCCAGCCTGCCGAAACATTTCCATCACCGCCGCCCCTTGTGTTGGACCAATTTCAACCAACACACGCCCGCCCGGTTCCAAAAATTTTTGGCAATTCTGCGCAATCACGCGATAGGCGGTTAATCCATCGCCATGATCGGTTAACGAAATGACCGGATCATAAAGCGCCACCGTTGGGTCCAGATCCCGCATTTCAGGCGCCGCGATATAAGGGGGGTTTGAAACGATCAGATCAAAGGTCCCCGAAACCGCAGAAAACCAATCCGATCGTTGAAAATTCACGCCTTTGCAATCCAATCGTCTTGCGTTTTCCTGCGCCACCGCCAAGGCCGCATCGGACACATCAACCCCCAGACCCGTTGCACCGGGTTGATCCAACAAAAGAGAGATCACAATGCAACCGGACCCGGTTCCCAAATCCAAAACGCGGCGGAAGGGGGTTTGCAATGCCAATTCCACCAAAGTTTCGGTGTCTGGTCGCGGATCAAGCACATCTTCGGTGACCCAAAAATCCGCTTTCCAAAATGATTTGCGCCCGATGATCTTTGACACAGGTTTTCCCTGTTGGCGCTGAATAAGGCTGTTTTCAAATTGATCTGACTGGGCTTGCGTCCAATCATCGGGGTCCGAAAGGATCAGACTGATACGCCCCACATCGCATCCATGCACATGGGCCAGTAATATTCGCGCATCGCGTTCAGCGTTGATCACACCCGCCGATTTCAGGGATGCGATTGCGTGTTCCAGCCGCTGCCTGATTGTCATACGTTCATAGCCGCCAATTTTGCGGCCTGATCTTCGGTCGTAAGTGCATCAATAATTTCGGTCAAATCCCCTTGCATGACTTGATCAAGCTTATAGAGCGTTAGATTGATCCGGTGATCGGTCATGCGCCCTTGGGGGAAATTATATGTTCTGATGCGTTCCGATCTATCGCCGCTGCCAACTTGGCTTTTGCGATCGGCGGAACGTTCACCATCCACCCGCGCGCGTTCAAGATCATACAAACGAGTTTTGAGAACCTGCATCGCGATTTCGCGGTTTCGATGCTGTGATTTTTCAGAACTGGTGACAACAATTCCAGTGGGGATATGGGTTATCCGCACCGCAGAATCCGTCGTATTGACGTGCTGCCCCCCGGCCCCGCTGGAACGCATCGTATCAATGCGCAAATCATTTGGATTGATTTGGATATCCACATCTTCGGCTTCGGGCAAAACGGCAACAGTGGCGGCAGATGTGTGGATGCGACCACCGCTTTCGGTTGTTGGAACGCGCTGGACGCGATGCACACCGCTTTCGTATTTCAGTTTTGCAAATACGTTCTCGCCTTTGATGTGGGCTGTCACCTCTTTCACGCCACCCAGTTCTGTCATCTGTTCTTCGATCATCTCAAAGCGCCAACCCATACCTTCAGCGTATCTTTGATACATTCGCAACAAATCACCGGCGAAAAGGGATGCCTCATCCCCCCCAGTGCCGGGGCGGATTTCCAAAATCGCCGGTTTGGCGTCCGCCTCATCCTTAGGCAACAAGGCAAGTTGCAGGGCATGTTCGGCAATCGGCAACCGCGCTTCAAGTTCAGGAAGCTCTTCCGCCGCAAGATCTTTCATTTCAGGATCTTCCAGCAGGGATTTGGCCCCATCAATGTCAGCCAGCAAAGTTTGGTAATCCCGAACCTGTTCAACAACGGGCTTTAGATCCGAGTATTCCTTGGCCAAAACCGCAATATCGCCCGTCCCTTCGGCCATCTGCGCCTCAAGAAATTCAAAGCGCTGAACAATCTGAACCAATGTGTCTTCTGCGATCATAGGGTCCCGTCGCTTATCTGCTGGATTTGGTCAAGGGGCCAATATGTGATAGAATTGCAAAATGCGCCATCTTGTCCTGATCCTTTTGGCATCAGGTGCCGTGGCAGATACCACCGCGACCCCTGATTGGCCTGATTGTTTTTGTACTGACAAAAACCGCACCCGATATGAATTGGGGGATCGTGTGTGCCTGACAGTGGATGGCCGCAGTTTCATTGCAGAGTGTCAGATGTCCCAAAATGTTCCTATGTGGCGGGAATTGGATCGCTTGGCCTGCCCATTGGCCCAAACGTTGCCGTCTTCCCCTTTTATGACCCGAATGATGGCGTTGACAGTTTTGCCGCATCAAACCAATCAAGGACCCTCTTTTTATTGACACCCAAATCTGATTTTCCAACCACAAGGTGGCTGGCGACAACCACCCGATCTGGCAAGGTGTAAACCTCAACCAAATCTGGAAACCTAAACACTTTGGAACGAGCGATAAACTTGATGGGCCCATCCACACGGTATCTTGCTTTCACATTGGGTGTGGCTTCGATGATTTGCAATAGGTTGGTCAGATCCGCGTCCGACGTCAAAGGCCGTACACCAATGAAGCCCCCCATCATGGTGGTGTCTTTCTCTGCCTCCTCGGGGATCAAACCATCAATCCCAACCAAAGGCAGTGCCATGCGCGTTACATAAAGCCGCGTCACCCCCACCAAAAGCGCCGCAAAAAGGACCAAACCCAATAGTATCTTCACGAAACCCCCTATTGTTCGCTATTGTAAACTAATTTTGAGTTATCTGTACTTTACACCCGGAAGAATGCTGAGAATTTCAAATATTAGGTTGGCAGCCGTCAGGGCGGTATTGCCTGATGTGTCATACATCGGGCTGACCTCAACCATATCAAATCCGACAATGTTCAACCCGCGCAGGGCACGGATCAATTGCATCGCTTGTGGTGTTGTCAGCCCCCCAATTTCAGGCGTCCCGGTTCCAGGGGCATAGGCCGGATCAAGGCTGTCGATATCATAGGTGATATAGGTTGGGTGATCTCCAATTGCCTTAACAATGTCTTTGCCCATTCCCGTCAGCGGTTGGTGCCAAATCTCATGCGCTTGGGTGATATTAAACCCCCATTCCTGCGCTTCGGTGAAATCTTCGGCGGTGTATCCTGTGCCGCGCAATCCGATCTGAAACACCAGTTCGGGCACCAATAACCCCTCTTCATAGGCGCGGCGGAAAACGGTGCCGTGCGTTTCGCGTTCCCCAAACATTTCGTCGTTTACATCTGCGTGGGCATCCACGTGAACCAATGCCACCGGGCCATGCTTTTTCGCGATGGATCGCAAAACAGGAAGTGTCAACGCGTGATCCCCGCCCAATGTGCCGGGCACCACAGGATATTCCATCAACCTGTCATAGGCGGCCTCGATAATTTTCAGACTGTCGGCCAGTGAAAACGTATTGATTGACACATCCCCAAGGTCCGCCATTTGCAAACTATCAAACGGGGCGGCGCCGGTTTGGATATTATAGGGGCGAATCATAGCGCTTTCTTGACGTATTTGTTTTGGCCCAAACCGCGTGCCAGATCGCCAGCTGGTGCCGATATCCATGGGAATTCCCATAAAAGCCACATCCAGCATTTCTGGGCTGTCCGCCTCTGGCAAACGCATAAAGGTTTGTGGGCCTGCAAATCGGGCCAGATCGTTTCCAGATATCGGTTGGTTTGGCATATCAAGCCCCTTCCCTTAGATTCCAACAGTAAAGACACATCAGTTCACAAGCGGCATGCGCGCCCGCCACGGCGGTGGCCCCCGTTGTGTCAAACGGGGGGGACACTTCGACCACATCGCCCCCCACCATATTCACCCCCCGCAATCCGCGCAGGATCGCAGCGGCCTGTGCCGATGACAGCCCACCCCAAACAGGTGTACCCGTTCCCGGCGCAAAGGCGGGATCCAAACAATCGATATCAAACGTGATATAGGTCGGATGATCCCCAACGATGGCTTTGATTTGCCCAATCGTATCTGCAGTGGATTGTTGATGCACCTTTGGCGCATCAATCACATGTACGCCCGCGTCATAATCATTTTGGGTTCTGATCCCCACTTGCACGGATTTTTGCACATCGATCAGGCCTTCTTTCACAGCCTTATAAAACATCGTGCCGTGATCAATCCGATCCATATCATCATCAGGCCATGTGTCAGAATGTGCATCAAACTGTACCAAGGCAATCGGGCCAAATTTTTCCGCATAGGCGCGAAGGATGGGAAAGGTGATGTAATGATCACCACCCAAGGTTAAAGACCCTGCGCCGGCATCCAAAATGCCCTTTATGTGGGCTTTCAACGCCGGCGGGAAAGACCGCGTATCTGCATAATCAAAAGCAAGATCCCCATAATCGGCAATGGCATTTTCTTCGAAAGGATTGATGTCCCAACCAAAGGGCGGATCACAGGGTTGCAGGGTGCTGGCCTCACGGATGGCCCGCGGGCCAAGGCGGGTTCCCGGCCTATTGGTGACCGCTTGATCAAAGGGCACACCCGTCACGGCAAGTTGAACCCCGGTCAAATCCTTGGTGTAGGTGCGCCGCATAAAGGACAAAGCGCCGCCAAAGGCGTTCTCATAACTCATTCCCTTAAAACCCTTTCGGGTCAATGCGTTATCGACATCATTTGCAGCATCACTTAAAGCCATTTATCGGTCCACTGGTTGGGCACGTTCCACCAAACGCGCAAAGAAAGATGCCCCAATGGGCGCTATTTCATCATTAAAGTCAAACTTCGGATGGTGCACACCGGGGCCATCCCCTTGGGTAAGAAAGAGGTACGACCCGGGGCGATGTTCTAAGAAAAATGCGAAGTCTTCGGCCCCCATTTCGGGTGTTCTGTCGATGGATGTGTTTGCCTTTCCCACCACCTCTTGTGCGACCTGCGCTGCGAAAGATGTTTCTGCGGCGTGGTTTATGGTTGCCGGATAGGTTTCTTGGATTTCTAATGTGGCTTGCACACCAAAGGCTTGCGATATGCCAGTACAGATTTCCTGCATTCGGTCCAAAACCATTTGGCGCGTTTTGGCCTGAAAACTGCGCAGGGTTCCCCCAAACCAGACCGAGGCAGGAACAACATTATGGGTTGTGCCCCCATGGATTTGGGTGACTGAAATTACCAAATCCTCTACCGGATCGTGATTGCGACTGACGATGGATTGAAATGCACCAATCGCTTGCAAGGCCGCCGGGATGGGATCACGTGTTTCATGCGGATAAGCCGCATGACCGCCTTTGCCGATGATGGTCACCTTAAAATCATCAACCCCAGCCATGATTGGGCCTGGCGTGGTGCGGATATGCCCCGCAGGGCCGGTGGGATCCGTGTGCAAGGCAAAGGTTGAGGTGATCTTGAAACGATCCAAAATGCCTTCGTTGATCATAACCCCGGCACCGCCACCATCCTCTTCTGCCGGTTGGAAAATCAGCGCGACTCTGCCGGAAAAATTTCGGGTTTCAGCAAGATATCGGGCCGCACCCAACAGCATCGTGGTGTGCCCATCGTGACCACAGGCATGCATCTTCCCCTCATGGACAGAGGCATGGGGCAATCCCGTGTCTTCAACAATCGGTAAACCGTCAAAATCAGCGCGCAACCCAATTGTCGGGCCCGCGCCCTGCCCTTCGATGATGGCAACAATTCCGGTTTCAGCGATCCCCGTATGGACTTCATCCACACCAATTTCCGCCAGCCGGTCTTTGATAAAGGCCGATGTCTTTGGGCAATCGAACCGCAGCTCAGGAATTTGGTGCAATGCGCGGCGCCAAACCTTCATATCATCGGCAAATTCAGCAATCCGGTTGACGACTGGCATACAAAAACCCCTATTCAACCCACACAGAAACGCAATCAAAGGGGTGACGCAATGGGCAAAGATGATTTGGTCCACAAAAAGGACGGTGGCATCGAACGGTTGATTTACATCATGCAACGTTTGCGCGATCCGGAAACGGGATGCCCTTGGGATATTGAACAAACCTTCCAGACCATTGCCCCATACACGATCGAAGAAGCCTATGAGGTTGCTGATGCCATTGATCGGGGCGACATGGACGACTTAAAATCGGAACTTGGGGATTTGCTGTTGCAGACCGTTTATCACACGGCAATTGGCGAAGAGATGGGCCATTTCACATTCGCAAGCGTGGCCGATGGGATCAGCGATAAAATGGTCGCCCGCCATCCCCATGTCTTTGGTGATGAAAGCCGCGATAAATCCGCTGAACAACAAACCAAAGATTGGGAAACGATCAAAGCCGCAGAACGATCCAAGGCGGCGCAATCGCGCACCTTGGACGGGGTTGCATTGGGCCTGCCGTCCCTTTTGCGCGCCGTGAAGTTGCAAAAACGCGCCGCGCGCGTTGGCTTTGACTGGCCAACCACCACACAGGTTTTGGACAAAGTGCACGAAGAAATGGAAGAATTGGAAAGCGCGTCGTCCCCGGAAGAACAGCACGAAGAATTCGGTGATCTTTTGTTTGTGATCGCCAATCTTGCCCGGCACCTGAAGATTGATCCTGAACATGCCCTGCGCGATGCCAATGCAAAATTCACGCGCCGCTTTGAATTCATCGAAGACGCTTTGGAACAACGGGGCATCACCCCCAAACAATCCACTTTGGAAGAAATGGATGACCTTTGGAATGCGGCCAAGCTTGCGGAAAAAACATAAACCTGATTTTTTTAATCAGGTATTGACCTGACTATTTTTGTCAGAAATAAAGTGAGCAAAGACACATCAGGAGCTTTCCATGTCGATCCACCGTTTTTCCGCCCTTTTCCTTTCTGCCTTGGCAATTGCAGCGCCGGTCGCAGCGCAAGAAGTGAATGTTTATTCCTATCGCCAGCCAGAATTGCTGAAACCCCTGACCGATGGGTTTACCGCCGAGACCGGGATCAAGGTGAACGTGGCTTTTTTGAACAAAGGTATGTTGGAAAAACTGAAGGCAGAAGGATCAAGATCCCCAGCCGATTTGGTGTTTACGGTTGATATTTCGCGTCTGTCGGCGGTTGTGAACGCGGGCTTGACCCAACCGGTAACCTCTCAAACCCTGACGGATAACGTGCCTTCGGACTTGCGCGATCCCGACAATCATTGGTTTGGGCTGACCACGCGGGCGCGGATTGTTTATGCATCAAAGGATCGTGTGTCTGAGGGGGATATCACCACATACGAAGACTTGGCTGATCCGAAATGGAAGGGTCGCATCTGCACCCGATCTGGCACACATGCCTATATGGTTGCCCTGACATCCGCCCACCTTCACCACCACGGGGAAGAGGCGACATTGGAATGGTTACAAGGCGTGAAATCAAACCTGGCCCGCAAACCCCAAGGCAATGATCGCGCGCAGGTAAAGGCGATTTGGGCGGGGGAATGCGATATTTCACTTGGGAACACTTATTACATGGGCAAAATGTTGACCAATGAGGAACAACAGGAATGGGCCGCAGCCGTGAATGTGTTGTTCCCAACATTTGAAACCGGCGGAACCCACGTTAACGTTTCCGGTGTGGCCCTTACAAAAGCGGCCCCGAACAAAGAGAACGCAATCAAGCTGATGGAATATTTGGCATCGCCAACGGCGCAAGAAATCTATGCCGCTGCGAACTTCGAATATCCGATTGCCCCGGGATCAGAGGCAATTGATTTGGTCAAAAGCTGGGGTGAGTTTACACCCGACAGTGTGAATTTGATGGATATCGCCAACCTGCGGCCACAGGCACTGCGCCTTACTGAAATCGCCGACTATGACGGTTAAAAAGATTGATAACCGATGGAAAAGGCCGGGAACCCCCCGGCCTTTGACGCATTAGCGCCCCAATTTCCAATTCCCACTTGGCCAAAATGCGTGGAACGCAAAGGCAAACATAACATCATGAGGAAGATCGGCACCCGTGGCTGCGTCGCGCACACGCACGGTGCCCACATCGCGACTGCGTGCGATGGAAGGCCCATCAAGGGCAGATGCCTGCCCTGCCTGCCAGGAAATCCTGACACCGTTTTCCACGATTTCCTTTTCGGATTCCAATCGGGTTAAGGGCCAAGCTGTGTCATCAATTCGAACCACGCGGGCAAGTGGTGAGATTCCGTGGGGTGGCATTTCCCCATTGTACAGGAATGGTCGTTTCGAACTGTCATAACTCACGTATGGGTTACGACCATATGAACGGGCAAACTTTGGCTGATCCATGATCATGCCATCCGGGTTTCGCGCTTTGAATTGCGCCATGCTTTCCATCCAAGTTGGCAGGGCCGTTAACTTGGTTCCTGTAAGATCCCCCACGATGGCCTCACCAATGGCTTGCTGCCACCAACTTTCGGTTTCGCGATCATACATCACCATATCAGAATTGCGCAGTTTGCCTGACACCCCAAAGGTCAAGACTTTGCCTGCAACATTTCGATCGAAGGTAATGCCCGAATTACACAAAGGGCAAAAAGTCACCGCGATCTTATGGCCATCAAATGTGTCGTTCACGATTTCATGCCAAGTTAAATAGCGGATCGGATATGCACGGGGCGTTGACCCGTCAAATTCGACTGTGATGACAGGTTCCAAATCCCCAATTCGCGTTTCCGAAGCAATAGGAATGAAATCCGGATCGCTGAGCGCGGGAATACCATCTTTCGGTGGGCCGCCTGAAAGAATCTCTGTCCAATTTTGCACGCTTGTTTTTTCAAAATCGGTATTGGGCCATTCATATTGCCAAAATTCCGGGCTGGCGTTGGCGGCTGCCCCGGCAAGGGCAAGGCTGACGGAAAGTACAATTGATTTTAAGGACATGGGACCCCCCTGCAAAAGTTGGGAACAGTTTTCCCATTTTTCGCCAAGGTTCTAGACCCTCACACGCATTTGTGTTTTTCTTGTCATCTTAACGCATTTGGGGGGCTTTATGCCATTTCTGCTGGGATTAATCGCAATTGTTGGGACGATCGTCTATTGGATGTATCGGGCCCGCAACGTATCAGACACAGCATTGGAATTGGTGGATGCTGCAAATGATGTGCGCCTTGCGGCCCGTCGGTTTGGTTTTCGCAGGAAAGCGAACAAACATCCCGCCGACATCATCGAAGATCCCAACATCGCCATCGCCGCAATCGGGGATGCCTTCATCGAATTGGATGGTTTTCCAACCCATGAAGACAAGCAAGCCTTGACCATTTCGGTTGCAAAAACCTGCGGGGTATCTGCACGCGATGCCGCGGATCTTGTTGTTTTGGGGCGCTGGATTGTGGGGCAGTGTAATGGCCCACTACCGGCCATTGATCGGCTTTCTCGGAACTTATATCGAGAAAGCAAAACCCTTCATTTTCAGAAGGTTATGGATGTTATCAAAAGCACTACGTCAAATGCAGGTGGTAATCTTACCGATCAACAAAAAGCCGCGCTGAATGACATTCAACGCGGCTTCAAGCTGTAAACGATTTGCTTATTGTGTGACCATAACCTTGGTCATAACGTCCGGCGCGCCATCGATCGAACCCGTGCGCGGATGACCGCGTTTGATGGCATCAACCACATCCATACCTTCCGTCACACGGCCCACCACGGTGTATTGTCCGTTCAGGAAATACCCCGGCTCAAACATGATGAAGAACTGGCTGTTGGCGGAATTTGGGTTTTGCGACCGCGCCATTCCAACGACACCCCGGTCAAATGGCGTGTCAGAAAATTCTGCCGGAATGTCAGGTAAATCAGACCCACCCATGCCTGCGCGGCGCATATTGCTGGGGTCTTTGCCAAATTGGACGTCCCCGGTTTGCGCCATGAATCCATTGATCACACGGTGAAACACAACACCATCATATTGCCCTTGGCCCGCGATGGCCGTGATTTGCGCAACATGTTTAGGGGCAATGTCTTCCAACAGATCTATTTTGATGGTGCCGTTCGCACCCTCACCCGCAACCGTGATTTCAAGACCCGATGAAAAGACCGGGCCTGCAAGGAACGAAAGAACCAGCGCCAGCTTATGCATCAGCGGCCACCTTGACGCTGATCATGCGATCAGGCTCTGCCGGGGGTTCGCCCCGTGTGATGGCATCCACATGATCCATACCGTCGATCACGCGCCCATATACGGTGTACTGGCCGTTCAAGAAATGGTTGTCGCTGAAGTTGATGAAAAATTGGCTGTTGGCAGAATCAGGATTTTGCGAACGAGCCGCACCCAATGTACCGCGATCATGCGGCAACTTCGAAAACTCAGCCGGCAGGTTTGGCAAATCCGATCCGCCGGTGCCGGCCATGCGCAGGTTAAACCCATCTTCCATGTCGCCATGTTGCACATCGCCGGTTTGCGCCATGAAGCCATCAATCACGCGATGGAAGGCCACATTGTCATATTGGCCAGACCGGGCCAATTCTTTCATCCGCTCTGCGTGCTTTGGGGCCACATCCGGCAAAAGTTCGATTGTGACGGTGCCTGCGCTGAGTTCCATCAAGATTGTGTTTTCAGGGTCTTTAATATCGGCCATCGGGCGCTCCTTCGAATTTTAATGGGTATCTAGCGCTTTCCCCGCCACAGGGAAAGGGCCAGTGGTTGACGTCACGGTGAAGAAACGGGAAGACAGTCCAAACCAATCGGAGGCTGATATGGCGTGGAAAACCCTTGATGACATGGACCTGAACGGCAAACGCGTTTTGACACGGGTTGATATCAACGTGCCTGTGGAAAACGGCAAGGTCAGTGATACCACACGTATCGATCGGATTGTGCCAACGGTCAAAGATATCTTGGCCGCCGGGGGAACACCCATTTTGATTGCACATTTTGGCCGACCCAAGGGAAAAACTGTACCAGAAATGTCGCTGAACATCACCCTGCCCGCGCTGGAAGCCGCGTTTGGGCAGCCCGTGAAGTTCACCACATTGGAGGATGCCCCCGAAACCATTGCATTCGCCAAAAACCAAGTGGTTTTGATCGAAAATATCCGTTTCGAACCGGGTGAAGAAAAGAATGATCCGGAATTGGCGCAACGTTTGGCTGATCTTGGGGACATATATTGCAATGATGCTTTTTCAGCGGCCCATCGGGCGCATACGTCGACCACTGGGTTGGCGCATCTTCGCCCCTCTTGCGCCGGTCGATTGATGGCCGCGGAACTGGGTGCCCTTGAAGCCGCTTTGGGACAGCCCAAACGCCCGGTCGTGGCTGTGGTTGGCGGGGCAAAGGTTTCCACAAAGTTAGATTTGCTGGGCAATCTGGTGGGTAAGGTTGATCATCTGGTGATTGGCGGGGGCATGGCCAACACCTTTTTGGCGGCGCAAGGTATTTCTGTTGGAAAATCTTTATGCGAACATGATCTTGCGCAAACCGCCCGCGACATCCTTTCAAAGGCGCAAACTCAGGGATGTGAAATCATTTTGCCAAAAGATGTTGTCGTGGCCTGTGAATTCAAAGCGAATGCCGAACATTCCATAGTTGCGGCCGATCAATGCCCCGATGATGCAATGATTTTGGATGCCGGCCCTGAAAGTGTTGCCAAAATCGGTGAGGTTTTCAGCACCGCGAAAACGGTCATCTGGAATGGGCCATTGGGTGCGTTTGAACTGGAACCCTTTGACGCGGCAACAAATGCAGCGGCCAAATCCGCCGCAACATTGACCAAAATGGGCAAGCTGACATCCGTTGCAGGCGGCGGTGATACCGTCGCGGCCTTAAACCAAGCCGGAGCTGCGAATGATTTCACCTATATTTCCACCGCCGGAGGTGCGTTTTTAGAGTGGATGGAAGGCAAGATCTTGCCGGGTGTGGCTGCTTTGGACAGTTAAGCCAATTCGTTAGCGCCACCATTGTTGAAACCTTTACTTTACCGCCCCTATAAGACCTCAGACATCGAAAAAAGGCGGTTTGATCAAAATGGTAAATTCAGTACAGGCGGAAAAAGTTAAAGGCGGACAAGGGTTTATCGCGGCACTTGATCAAAGTGGCGGATCCACCCCAAAGGCCCTGCGGCTTTATGGCGTTGAAGAAACAGCCTATTCCAATGATGATGAAATGTATGACCAAATCCACGCCATGCGGACGCGGATCATCAAATCACCTGACTTCACCGGCGACAAAGTATTGGGTGCCATCTTGTTTGAAAACACGATGGACCGGCAAATCGATGGCAAGCCATCTTCACAATATCTATGGGAAGATCGCGGCGTGGTTCCCTTCTTGAAAGTTGACAAAGGATTGGATGATCCAAGCAACGGTGTTCAGTTGATGAAACCAATTCCGGGTCTTGATGGATTGTGCCGTCGGGCCGCTGAAATGGGTATCTTTGGAACCAAGATGCGGTCCGTCATCGGGGCCGCAAATGCCGAAGGAATCAAGGCCAACGTGGCCCAACAGTTTGAATTCGGTCGTCAAATCCTGTCGCATGGGTTGGTGCCAATTCTAGAGCCTGAGGTCACAATCTCTATTTCAGACAAGGCCGCGGCCGAAGATATGCTGCGTGCAGAAATCTTGTCGCATCTGGATGCCTCAGAACACAACATCATGTTGAAGCTGACCCTGCCTGAAACGGCCAACCATTACAAAGATCTGATCAATCACCCCCGTGTTTTAAGTGTGGTTGCATTGTCAGGGGGATACAGCCGCGCAGAGGCGAATGAACGTCTTTCGCAAAACACCGGCATGATCGCCAGCTTTTCTCGCGCGTTGACCGAGGGCCTTTCAGCCCAACAAAGTGATGCAGAGTTTGATGCAACTTTGGCAGGAACGATCGACAGCATTTACGCCGCGTCGATTGCGGGCTGAGTCTTTTCAGCAACATTTTCAGGGTGTTGGCACGCAAAATTGTGGCCAACACCCAATAAATTCAATGATTTGCCACAATCTTGCCCCGGATCATCCTTAGGGCAAGTCCTTATGAACAAGAAGCGCAACCGCCCTGCACTTGGCCCTGTGGCCCTTGTGCTGGTGTCTTTGACACTGGCTGCGTATTTCTGTTTTGCGGCGGTCCAAGGGGATTATGGCGTTATGCGCCGCGCCGAGGTAGAGGCCGAAGCGAAAGCCCTTCATCTTGAACTTGCGGCACTTACCCAAGAAATCGAATTGATGGAAAACAAGACACGTCGATTGTCGGATGATTTCTTGGATCTTGATCTTCTGGATCAACAAGCACGAGATGTTTTGGGGCTGATCCGCCCTGACGAAATCGTCGTTCAATAACCAAAAACACACGAAACCTTGACAACTGTGCTGGCGCAATCCGTCCGCGCAATGGAAATGCTTTCCTTTTTCATCAAAGCCATGTAAGAGATAGTTTAACGCTAAACTATTTTTGAGGGACCGATGGCCAAGAAGAAATCCACCGCAAATGTCTCAAAGGATGAACTTCTGTCCTTCTATAAAGAGATGCTGTTGATCCGACGTTTCGAAGAAAAAGCCGGGCAACTGTATGGGATGGGTCTGATCGGTGGCTTTTGTCACCTTTATATTGGCCAAGAAGCCGTGGTCGTTGGTTTAGAGGCCGCTGCCGAAGAAGGCGACAAACGTGTAACCTCTTATCGCGATCATGGGCATATGTTGGCCTGCGGTATGGAACCCAATGGTGTGATGGCCGAATTGACGGGCCGCGAAGGTGGATATTCCAAGGGTAAAGGCGGATCCATGCATATGTTCTCGAAAGAGAAGCATTTTTATGGCGGCCACGGCATTGTTGGCGCGCAGGTGCCAATCGGGGCTGGTCTGGCCTTTGCGGACAAATACCTTGGCAATGGGCGTGTAACATTTGCCTATTTCGGGGATGGTGCCGCGAACCAAGGTCAGGTTTACGAAACATTCAACATGGCCGCCCTGTGGGATTTGCCGGTGGTATTTGTGATCGAAAACAACCAATACGCCATGGGCACAGCGCAGCAACGATCAACGTCTTCGCCCGAAATTTATGAACGTGGCAAAGCCTTTGGTATCCCGGGTGAGGCCGTGGATGGCATGGATGTTTTGGCCGTTAAAGCCGCCGGTGAAAAGGCCGTGGGTCACTGCAGATCGGGCAAAGGCCCCTACATCCTTGAGGTTAAAACCTATCGCTATCGTGGGCATTCCATGTCTGATCCCGCAAAATACCGGACACGCGAAGAAGTTCAAAAAATGCGCGATGAAAAAGATCCAATTGATCACGTGCGCGACATGTTGATCACCGGCAAACATGCATCCGAAGATGAACTCAAGGCCATCGACAAAGATATCAAAAAGATCGTCAACGAAAGTGCCGAATTTGCCAAAGAAAGCCCAGAACCGGCTGTCGAAGAATTGTGGACCGATATCTATGCGGAGGTAGTGTAAAATGGCGACTGAAATTCTTATGCCCGCATTGTCCCCCACCATGGAAGAGGGAACATTGGCCAAGTGGCTGATTAAAGAGGGCGATACGGTTTCATCCGGGGATATCCTTGCGGAAATCGAAACCGACAAAGCCACAATGGAATTCGAAGCCGTGGACGAAGGTGTTGTCGGTAAGATTTTGGTGGCCGAAGGCACGTCTGGTGTCAAAGTGAACACCGCAATCGCCGTTTTGATCGAAGAGGGTGAAAGCGCAGATTCAATCGCATCGTCAGCCACCCCTGCCCCAGCCGAACCGGAACCTTCAGAGGCGACGCAAACACCCGTTGCCGCCCCTGTTCAGGCCCGTGTGATCGAGGAAGAGTTGCCAGAGGGCACCACATACAAAACCCAAACCGTTCGCGAGGCATTGCGCGATGCGATGTCTGAAGAAATGCGTAGTGATGAAACCGTCTATTTGATGGGTGAAGAGGTCGCGGAATACCAAGGCGCCTATAAGGTCAGCCAAGGGATGTTGGATGAATTCGGATCCAAACGCGTGATCGACACGCCCATTACCGAACATGGTTTTACCGGCATTGCCGTCGGGGCTGCCTTTGGCGGCTTGCGCCCGATTGTGGAATTTATGACCTTCAACTTTGCGATGCAGGCCATCGATCAGATCATCAATTCCGCGGCAAAGACACTTTATATGTCAGGCGGTCAAATGGGTGCGCCGATGGTGTTTCGTGGGCCAAACGGCGCCGCCGCACGTGTTGGCGCGCAGCACAGCCAAGATTACGCCGCTTGGTATGCACATATTCCCGGGTTGAAAGTGGTGCAGCCCTATTCGGCAGCAGATGCGAAGGGTCTTTTGAAATCTGCCATTCGTGATCCCAATCCCGTGATTTTCTTGGAAAATGAAATCCTGTACGGCCAATCCTTTGAAGTGCCGGATATGGACGATTACACGGTGCCAATTGGCAAAGCTCGTATCTGGCAGGAAGGCGATGATATCACCCTGGTCAGCTTCGGGATCGGAATGAAATATGCGTTGGAGGCGGCTGAAATCCTTGGGGCCGAAGGCATCAGCGTAGAGGTGATCGACCTGCGATCAATACGTCCACTGGATACCGAAACGATTATTAATTCAGTCATGAAAACAAATCGTTGCGTCACCATCGAAGAAGGTTTTCCGGTGTGTTCCATCGGAAATCATATCTCATCAGTTTTGATGCAAGAGGCATTTGATTATTTGGACGCCCCGGTGATCAATTGCACAGGAAAAGACGTGCCAATGCCATATGCGGCAAATCTTGAAAAACTGGCCCTCGTGACAACGGATGAAGTGGTGTCAGCCGCAAAATCTGTTTTGTATCGATAAGGAGATCCCGTCATGCCGATCGAGATTTTGATGCCCGCCCTATCCCCCACCATGGAAGAGGGAACCTTGGCCAAATGGTTGGTCAAAGAAGGGGATAAAGTTCAATCTGGTGATTTGATTGCTGAAATCGAAACCGACAAAGCCACGATGGAATTTGAAGCCGTGGACGAGGGGATCGTGGGCAAGATCATGGTGCCAGAAGGCACCGCCGGTGTGAAAGTGAACACCGTTATTGCCGTTTTGGCCGAAGATGGCGAAGACATCAGCGATGCCAGCCCATCCCCAGCGGCACCCCCCGCCCAAGCAGCACAAGAAAAGGCACCTGCCCCCACACAGGCACCCCCGGCACCGGCAGCCGCAGCCGCCGAAGATGGGACACGTGTTTTTGCGTCACCTTTGGCCCGACGCATTGCGGCGGATAAGGGTCTTGATCTTAATGCCATCCAAGGGTCGGGTCCACGCGGTCGCATTGTAAAGGCCGATGTTGAAGGTGTGACGAATTCCACTGCGCCAAAGGCAATTTCTTCACCTTCTGCATCTGCGGCACCAGCCGCAGCGGTGGATCCATCATCCGTCGAAGCCATGTATCAAGGGCGTGAATTCACAACCGTCCCTCTGGATGGAATGCGCAAGACAATCGCAGCGCGCTTAACCGAAGCAAAGCAAACAATACCGCATTTTTATCTGCGTCGCGAGATCAAGCTGGATAATCTGCTGGCATTCCGCAAGCAGATCAACGCACAGCTTGCCGCCCGGGAGGTGAAGCTATCTATTAATGACTTCATCATCAAAGCATGTGCCCTTGCCTTGCAAACCGTTCCTGCGGCCAATGCAGTTTGGGCCGGTGATCGTGTTTTGCAAATGAAAGCCAGCGATGTGGCTGTGGCCGTGGCAATCGAAGGCGGATTGTTTACACCGGTTTTGCAAGACGCCGACACCAAGTCTTTGTCCGCGCTTTCCACGGAAATGAAAGATCTTGCCGGGCGCGCTCGGGATCGCAAATTAGCCCCACATGAATACCTAGGTGGCAGTTTCGCGATTTCAAACCTGGGCATGATGGGCATCGAAAATTTTGATGCCGTGATTAACCCACCGCATGGTGCAATTTTGGCGGTTGGTGCGGGCATCAAGAAACCAATTGTGGAAGACGATCAAATCGTAACAGCGACAATGATGTCGGTGACTTTGTCCGTCGATCACCGGGTGATTGATGGCGCGTTGGGCGCTGAATTGTTGGATGCAATTGTGTCCAACTTGGAAAACCCGATTGGAATGCTGGCCTAAGGTAAGGTTAGTGCGGGCGAATTATTGCCCGCACCCCGCATTCAAAAGCTGATCCATTGTCACAGATGGCTGATCGCATCCGGCCTCGCCCACGATTTTTGCCGGTACGCCCGCCACAGTTTTGCACGGTGGAACTTCTTGCAAAACAACAGAACCCGCCGCAATCCGGCTGCAATGTCCGATTTTAATATTACCCAAAACCTTCGCCCCGGCCCCGATGAGAACCCCATTGCCAATCTTTGGATGGCGATCATCATCTTCTTTGCCAGTTCCACCCAGTGTAACGGAATGCAGCATCGAAACGTTATCGCCCACGACCGCAGTTTCACCTATGACGATGGAATGCGCGTGATCGATCATGATGCCCTTGCCGACTTTTGCGGCGGGATGGATATCAACGCCAAACACCTCTGACACGCGGGATTGAACATAATATGCAAGATCTTTGCGGCCTTCGGTCCATAACCAATGGGCAATCCGGTACGATTGGATCGCCTGAAAACCTTTGAAAAACAAAATCGGTTGGATCAGGCTGTGGCACGCTGGATCGCGTTCATAGACAGCCACCAAATCTGCACGCGCAGCATGTGCCAATTCTTTGTTTTCAAAGGCCGCATCTGCGACTTCACGCAGAATTTGTTCTGGCATGGCGTCTGTCGCCAATTTGCGGGATGCGCGACAAGACAAAGCTTGGATCAAACTTGTATGGTGCAAAATGTTTGAATGCACCAAACCTGCAAGGGCGGGTTCGGCTGCGATTGCTGAATTTGCTTCTGTTAAAATTTGATCCCAAATTGGATCAAGCTCAGTCACTTTGGGGTTTGAACGTGCCATGCCGTTTCCTTTGCGATGCCCGATTTGTTTCTAACACGAATAAAACGGACAACGCAAAGTGGTATGAAATCACAAAGTGGTGCTTAGGTCCGAAAACAAGCCCGGCCCATAAACATCAGACATTTGCGCCACTTGGATCACGATATCCCCTGTCGCACCATCTTCGTTGATTTGGGTATTTGAATACGTCCATTGGGGTTCTGTGACGAAAGTTTCGCGCAAAAGGGCCCCATTTTTCCAAATCTTCACCTGATATCTCTCTTGGTTTTCAAAAATGGGAACATCTGCCACATTCCATCCATCGACCACCGATCTGCTGCGTCGGATCCATGATGCGATCAAATCCCCATTTTCGACGGTTGCTTGCAAGAATGCAGGCGCAAAGGGGCGCAATCCATTTCCCTTGAAGGAATGAGAAAGCTGAGAATACATTTGATCTGTGTAAGGCCTGCTGGCCGGCCCGATGCGGTAAAAACGTTGCGTAT
>JAHDCF010000037.1 GCA_020630015.1 Planktomarina sp.
GTCGTGGCCCATTAATGGAAATCCATGATGCCAGCCCCAATGATACGGGTCCATCAGCCTTGTTCGGGTTTGTGGGTGTACCACCGCACAAACGCCAAGATCAATCATTTCTGCAACGGGAAATTAAGGCGCAACTAACACGGATGTTCGGACCGCTTGCCCAAAATCCAGATCATCTAATAATCAAAGATTGGGCGTTTGATGCCGGCACCGCCACGGCGCAAGATCATGCCCCTGTGTTTCGCCACCCGGCCTAAGGCATGCCCAAGCCATTTCAAAACTTGTGGAATGGCAAATTGCTGTTTTCAGGAACCGAGGTCGCGCAAACCTTTGGCGGATTTCTTGAAGGCGCGCTTGAGGCCGCAGAGGCAACGGCGCAAATCATTCTTTCATAAAAAAAACCGCCCCCGAAGTTGGTCAGGGGCGGAATGTTTAGATTTGGCTTCAGCTTATTTTTTGCTGATGCGGCCGTCTGTATAAGGTGTGTAGTCGCCTTTGGCCGCCATGTAATCGGCAACCACGACTTCCAATCCGGGGCCATAATCATAGGCATTCATGCCAGACCGAAACATTTTGTATCCGTCGCCACCGCCACGTACATAGTTGTTGGTCACAACGCCATAGATTTTTGCAGGATCAATCGGCGCAAAACCATCCCCTTCGGCAACCATAACTTCAACGATACGGCCTTCATTTGGAGCCACGGATGGATCCCATGTGAACTTCAGGCCTGCAACCTGTGGAAAGCGACCTTTGACTTCCTCCACTTGGCTGACCCCATTTTCGAGCGCATCAATGATGCCTTGTCCAGACATCTGGAATGTCGCCAATGTGTTTTGGAATGGCAGCACCGTCAAAACTTCACCCATTGTCACTTCACCCGCATCGATGGAGGCACGCAGACCACCGCCGTTTTGGATTGAAATTGTGATTCCTTGATCCGCCACACGATCCAACATCGCGTCTGCCACCAGATTGCCCATCTGGCATTCGCCGGTGCGGCAATTCTCACGCGCGCCATCAATGGTGGCTGCAGAAGACGCAACAACTGTGTTTTTCAATTCTTCAATTGGACCAGACAATTCAGCCACACGTGCCGCGATTTGCGCATCTGGTTCAACAGAGGCATCCAAAACAACAGCATCACCACCGGCAAACAACAATTCACCAGCGTCGTTGAATGTCAGCTCTAGGTTTCCAACATATTTGGAATAGGCATAGGCCTGTGCCACCGGCACCAATGTTCCATCTGCTTGGCTGGCATAGGTTGGATAGGCCCCTGCCCGCTTTTGGCTTGAGGAAGACAAAAACGTGTGGCTGTGACCGCCGATGACCGCATCAATGCCTGGCACCGACTGCGCGATTTCCAAATCTTTGACAAAACCAACGTGGTTGAGGGCAAGAATGATGTTCACACCTTCCGCTTCAAGGGCGGCAACATCCGCCTTTAGGCTTTCGATTTCATCCTGGAAGACCACGTTATCACCCGGGCTGGATGTATCGACCGTATCGGTTGCCAGCGCTGAGATGATGCCAACTTTTGTACCGTTCACATCCAAAACAACATAGTCTTCAACATGATCCTTCAGCAAATCTGAACCAGAAAGGTCAAGGTTGCCTGACACTACCGGGAAATCCACGGCATCCGTAAATTTGCGCAGGGTTTCGGGGCCATCGTCAAATTCGTGGTTGCCCACGGCCATGGCGTCAAAACCAATGATGTTCATAAACTCAGCCGCCGCAGATCCCTTATATGTGGTATACATCATGGATCCTTGGAACTGATCACCGGCATCCAACACAATCACATTTCCACCAGCGGCTTTCACACCATCACGCAGTTCATTGATTTTGGTTGCCACACGTGCGATGCCGCCAAAGCATTTGCCTTCGGCATCGTCTTCAGCCCCACAAGAACTGTCCCACTTATTAATTGGCCCGATCCGGCTGTGGACGTCGTTGATGTGCAATACGTTCAATGTGAAATCAGCGGATGCTGCCGTGGCTGTCACGGCCAATGCGGCCACCGTTGTTAAAAGCTGTTTCATGTAAACAGTCCCCCTCATAAATACTGCCCCCATGTGACCCTTGAACGGTGAGTCGAGTCAAACAGAACCTTGGGTCCGCTACATTAAACGCAAAGCAGAGTTGACCTTAGCCCCATCACAAGCCAGATGAAGGTCATGTTGATATATAAAATTCTGACGCAAGCCCAATGGGATGAACTGGTTGAACTTGGGGAAACCGACGGTGCCCCAATTGATGTGGCGGATGGCTTCATCCATTTTTCAACGCCTGAGCAAGCCCAAGAAACGGCTGATTTACATTTCACGGGCCAAACCGGTTTGAAGGTTGCTGCATTCGATACAACCGCATTGGGCGATGCATTGCATTGGGATGTGTCACGGGGTGGGGCCAAGTTCCCCCATCTTTATGCAAAACTGCGTCATGCCGATGTTGTCTGGTGCAAAGACCTGCCCTTGGTGGATGGGCACCATCAATTTCCCACAAATCCGACATGACTTTTTTGGATCGCATCGCCCTGTTTAGCCTTCACAGGTTTGATCCTGAAGTTGCCCATGGTCTGTCCATCAAAGCGCTCAAATCCGGGCTGACACCAAAACCCGGTCCCGTTCGTCGGCCGCGTCTGGAAACCCAATTGGCAGGGTTGAAATTTGCGAACCCTGTCGGATTGGCCGCAGGATATGATAAAAACGCAGAAGCGATCACACCGCTTTCCCAAGCCGGTTTCGGTTTCATCGAAGTTGGGGCCGCCACCCCAAAACCCCAAGATGGCAATCCCAAACCCCGCTTGTTTCGTCTGACCAAAGATCGGGCGGTGATCAATCGGTTTGGGTTCAACAACCAAGGGGTTAACAAAATCACGGACAGATTGTCAGCGGCAACATCCTATGTGCCATGCGGGTTGAACCTTGGTGCCAACAAAGACAGCAAAGATCGCGCCCAAGATTATGCCACAGTATTGGGTATCGCCGGCCCACACATAGATTTTGCCACCATCAACGTATCTTCACCCAACACTGAAAAGTTGCGGGATTTGCAGGGCAAAGCCGCCCTCGAAGATTTGTTGGGCCAAGTCCAAGATGCAAATGACGCACTTGAGAAACCGGTGCCATTGTTTTTGAAAATAGCACCAGATCTAACAGAAGCGGAAATTCAGGACATTGCAGATCTAACCTTGGATGCGGGGCTTGATGCGATTATCGCCACCAATACGACTTTGGATCGAACTGGCCTGACATCCCACCATGCTGGTCAGGCAGGTGGATTATCTGGTCGCCCTTTGTTTGAAAAATCAACCCGCGTTTTGGCCAAACTTGCAACCGCAACAGAAGGCAACATTCCTCTGATAGGTGTGGGCGGGGTGGCCGGCGCCCAAGATGCATATGAGAAGATTAAGGCGGGCGCGACGTTGGTTCAGCTGTATTCCGCCATGGTCTATCAGGGTCTATCGATTGCCTGTGATGTGGCTGTGGGTTTGGATGAATTATTGCACCGCGATGGATACGATCATGTCGGCGAGGCCATTGGATGTGATATGGAGACTTGGCTTTAATCCAACGCGGCCTTTTCCAGCGCAGGATACCTGAAACCAAGGCTGATCCCCCGGGCGACAAATGATATGATCAGCGCGATCCACAAACCATGGTTGCCGAAAATCGGCAAAAGGATCACCAAAGCAACGCAATAAATAACAAACGAGACGGCCATCATATTGCGCATATCGCGCCCCTGCGTCGCGCCGATAAATATTCCGTCCAACATCCAAGACGCGCATCCCAGCGGCGGGGCCAATACCATCCACCACAAATACCTGCGGGCTTCAAGCTGCACATCTGGGGCCTTCGCCATCAGGTCAATCAACCAAGGCCCAGCCAAGGCGAAAAACAAAGACATTAAACAACATATGCCAAAGCCCCATTGACTGGTCATAACAGCGCTTTTTCGAAGCCGGGGCACATTCTTTTGACCAAAGGCACGGGCGATCAATGTTTCCGCAGCAAAGGCAAACCCATCCATGGCATGGGCCGTTATGTACAAAAATTGGATCAACACCTCGTTTGCAGCCAAGGTCACGGTTCCGAACCGCGCCCCAACAAACACGAACGATGTAAAGATTGTCATCAGCAAGGCAGAACGGATCAAGATATCACGGTTTACCACCGCCATACGGATCAGTTTTGATCGTTCAAACACCTGCCCCCAATCACGCCAAGCCGCGTTTCGAAAGGCATCCCGGCACAGATAAAGGGCAAGACCCGCCCCCGTAATTTCCGCAATCACCGTGGCAATAGCCACACCCGGCACACCCCAGCCAAAACCCATCACGAACACAAAATCCAATGTGATGTTCAGCCCATTCATCACCAATTGAACCCAAAAAACACCCATGGTGCGTTCCATCGCGACCATCCAACCGGTGAAGGCAAAAACCGCGATTGCAAAAGGGGCGGCCCAGATACGAATTTTAAGATATGTCGCGGCCATGCCTTCAACTTCGGGCGTGGCCGGTGCAATGGCGAATGCCGACAAAAAGATCAGGGGTTGCAGAACAATCAAAATCGCCCCACCCCCCACCGCAATCACGATGGCACGGGTCAAAATAGCGGAAACTTCGGCATCATCGCCCAAACCGGCTGCCTGTCCGGCCAAACCGGCGGTGCCCATGCGCAAAAACCCAAAAAACCAAAAGACGGTGGTGATAATGATCGCCCCCAAGGCAACCGCGGCAATCGGGGCAGCCTGCCCCATTTGTCCGACAACCCCCACATCCACCGCCCCCAGAATGGGAACGGTCGCATTGGATAACACAATCGGAGCCGCAATATTAAAGATGCGCCGATGTGTAATGGGGGTGGCGTCAGGTCCGCTTTGCATCTTGATCTGGCATCAAGAAATGCCCTGTTGCCTGCGCAAACAGACGGTCACGGTTATCTTGCCAACCTTCCACATGAACACTGGCGTATCGACGCCCCGAACGGTTCACCACGGCCCGGGCATAAGCGTCCCTCGGCAGGCCAGATCGAAGGTAATCAACTGTGAAATCAATGGTTTTTGGCAACGAAATGGCCCCGCCTTGCAAAGCCTCCAGATCCAATTCACCCTGTTCAATTTGTTCCCATTGACTGACCCATGTCAGACCGACGATGGCGGTGACCTCCAGAAACGAAGCGGTCGCCCCACCATGCAAGGCCGGCAGCATTGGATTGCCAATCAGATCGTCATGATAGGCCATCGTGGCTGTTAATTCATCGCCGTGGCGATCAAAACTGACATTCAAAAATTTGATATAAGGAATTTGACCAACGATCGCCGCAAGGGCGGCATCACGGCGGCGTTTAACGGTGGCGACGGCTTCAGGTTTTTTCATTACGCCGACCGCCCTTTCACAACCGTAAAGGCCCCTGTCGCGGTGGCAACCGGGCGTGCGGTATCATCATCGCAGGCCGTTGCGCGAACGAAAGCGACACTGCGGGTCACGTGATAACAGGTGGCGGTTGCAACGATGGTTTGCACCGGTGTGGCGGGGCGCATGTAATCAATCCGCAGATCAAGCGTCGCAGTTCCAATCCCCGCCTGAGGATGCGACATCACAGCGGCACCTCCAGCAGTATCCATCAGCGCTGAAACAGCCCCACCATGGATAACCTTGGACACCGGATCGCCAATCAGTTCAGGATCATATGGCATCGATATTGTCGCCTCCCCCTCTTTAAGGTCTTGCAAGACCATTCCAAGGCGTTTGCTGTGCGGCAGTGCATCAATGAATTGGCGCGCAATTTTGACGAGTTGGTTTTCCATGACATCTTTATTTCGCCTTGCAATATGAATGCCAAGGTCTATTTCTTGTTATTGCGACTTATTCGCAATAAAAGGAACACACATGACATCCTCAACCGCGACAGCAACAGATTGGATTGGGCCCTTTCGTTCGAAACGGATCCTGCTTGTGCTTGCTTTGGTGGCGCTCGCATTGACCCCAGGTGAGGTTGGCGCATTGTCGCGTGAACAAATGTTGGATGCTTATTTTGCCGTGTCTTGCTTTGTGGCGGCCACTTTGGCCATCTTTTATGGCTCGGAAAAACTGTTTCGGTTCAACCTTCCTGAGACAATGGCCCAAGCAAAAGGCTTGCAAGTGCCTTTTGCCGCTTTGATGGGCATCATTCCCGGGTGCGGTGGGGCGGTTGTTGTTGTTGCGGCATATTCCTCTGGCCATGTGGGGTTCGGTGCGGTGGTGGCTGCTTTGACCGCGACCATGGGTGATGCGGCTTTCCTTCTGATTGCCAAAGATCCTGCCGCGGCGGCGGTGGTTTTGCCCATATCCTTTGTGGTTGGGATATTATCCGGCTGGGTTGTGGACCGTGTGAACAAAATTGAATTTCCATCTGATCCAAATAAATCGGCCGCATTGGCCCCTGAAATCGGATCCATAAAACCCCACCACTGGGCCTTTGCGGCCTTCGCCCTGCCCGGATTGATCGTGGGTATATTGGATTTGGCCAATCAAGATATCGAAGCAATCTTCGGCACCAATACTTTGTTGTTTTTGGGATTGGGGGGCACCTTCGTTGGCCTTCTTGTTTGGGCCATGTCCCCTGTACGTGCCATGACCAATCAGGGCGACCCTGCCCTAACGCGCATGGCCGAAGAAACATCTTTTATCGCAATTTGGGTATTAAGCGCCTTTTTGGTGTTTGAATTCTTGGTCGCCTTTGGCGGGCTGGATTTGCAGGCTTGGTTTGCCGTCGTTGCACCCATCGTGCCGTTGATGGCCGTGGTTATCGGCTTTATCCCCGGGTGTGGACCACAGATTTTGGTGACGACCTTTTATCTGAACGGGTTCATTCCATTTTCAGCGCTGATCGGAAACGCAATATCCAACGATGGGGATGCGCTTTTCCCTGCCATTGCCCTGAATCCTAAAGCCGCGATTGCCGCCACGGCCTATTCCGCCGTTCCCGGTCTTATTGCTGCCTATGGATTTTACTTTTTTGCACCGGGATTTATGGCCCCCTAACCCAATCGGGCAATGGGTATCAAAGACCAGAAATGGCAATTTACACAAATACTCTTGACGTTGACGTCAACGTAAACTTATATTTGCGCCATATCGATTCTGTTGAACCCTCCCAATTATAAGGAGTCCACGACATGACGGATGCAAACCTTACAATTCGCGAAATGTGTGAAGTCTATGACGTCACGCCGCGTACCCTTCGGTTTTATGAAGCCAAAGAATTGTTATTCCCTGAACGTGACGGCACCAAACGCCTGTTCACCCGGCGTGACCAAGCACGCCTTAAACTGATATTGCAGGGCAAGCGTTTTGGTTTCTCGCTCGAACAAATCCGCCAATTGTTAAACATGTATGACATTGGGGACGCACAAGCGACCCAATTGCAAGAAACCTATAAGGTGGCCCAAGAACGTTTGGCGGATATGGAGCGCCAACGTGATGAGCTGACTGAGGCAATTCAAGACCTCAAAGAACAAATGAAATGGGGCGAAAGCGTCATTGAAGAGCTGCAACGCAAAGAAGCAGCGCAATAAAACGCCCCACCCAAGAACACTCAAATCCCGGAGCAGAGAATGCCAACCTACACCGCACCTACAAAAGATCAGTTGTTTGTTTTGCATGATGTTTTGAAAATTTCAGACATGGATATTGATGGATATGCCGATCTGGATCGTGATTTCACCACGGCCATTTTTGACGAAGCCGGCAAAATCGCAAACGAAGTCTTGGCCCCATTGAATGTTGTTGGGGACACCGAAGGTTGTACCTTTGAAAATGGCGTTGTGCGCACCCCCACAGGGTTCAAAGCGGCCTATGATCAAATTCACGAAGGCGGATGGCCCGGTATCGACATGCCAGAGGCCTATGGCGGGCAAGGCATGCCGCATCTGTTGAACACTGTTTGCGGCGAAATGTTCTGCGCCGCCAACCAAGCGTTCACCATGTATCATGGTCTGACACATGGTGCGGCATCCGCGATTGTGGCGCATGGGTCAGATCAACAAAAAGAAACCTATTTGCCAAAGATGATTTCGGGGGAATGGTCCGGCACTATGAACCTGACGGAACCCCATTGCGGCACCGATTTGGGCCTGATGCGTACCAAGGCAGAACCGCAAGGTGATGGCACATATAAGGTCACTGGCCAAAAAATCTTTATTTCAGCAGGCGAACATGACCTGTCTGAAAACATCATCCATTTGGTTTTGGCAAAAATCCCAGGTGGGCCAGACGGCATTAAAGGCGTCAGCTTGTTCATCGTCCCTAAATTCCACGTGAACGAAGACGGATCCGTCGGGGCCCGCAATGGCGCGGCTTGCGGCAAAATCGAAGAAAAGATGGGCATCCACGGCAACTCTACCTGTGTAATGAATTACGACGGTGCCACAGGATACCTGTTGGGCGAAGAACACAAAGGCATGCGTGCGATGTTCACAATGATGAACGAGGCCCGCTTGGGTGTTGGCATGCAAGGCATCGGACAGGCCGAAGTCGCTTATCAAAATGCGGTTGCCTATGCCCAAGATCGACTTCAAGGTCGCGATGTAACTGGCGTCAAAAACCCAGATGGGGCCGCGGATCCAATCATCGTACATCCCGATGTGCGCCGATCTTTGATGGATCAAAAAAGCTTTGCCGAAGGTGCCCGGGCTTTTGCATTTTGGGTTGCCACATTGCTTGATCGTTCTGCGCGGTCTGATGATGCGGATGCCGAAGGCCTTCTGTCTTTGCTGACCCCGGTTGTGAAGGGTTTTCTGACCGACGAAGGGTTCGATATGACCATCAAAGCACAGCAGCTTTATGGCGGTCATGGATATATTGAAGAATGGGGAATGTCCCAATTTGCACGCGACGCCCGTATCGCGATGATCTATGAAGGTGCCAATGGTGTTCAGGCGCTGGATCTTGTGGGTCGTAAATTGGCCCAAGATGGTGGCAAACACGTGATGGCCTTCTTTGAATTGGTGAAAACATTCTGCAAAGAAAACGCCGACGTGGAGGGCATGGAAGACTTTGTGGGCCCATTGAAAAAGGCGTCCAAAGATCTGCAAGCGGCGGGAATGTATTTCATGCAAAATGGTATGAAAAACCCAAATCACGCCCTCGCGGGATCCAATGACTTTATGCATCTGTTTGGGCATGTGTGTCTTGGCCTGATGTGGGCGCGGATGGGGCGTGCGTCGATTGACGCCTTGTCAGCAGGCACAAGCGATCCGGATTTTCACGAAAACAAGCTGCATACCGGACGGTATTACATGGCGCGTCGCCTTCCCGCGACAGGCATGCATTTGGCCCGTATCGAAAGTGGTGCTGACACCGTGATGGCACTGGAAGCTGCAAACTTCTGATCCTGGTTTGGGCCTGCTTGGCAGGCCCAGCCTCCGGCGGGAGTATTGGTTGGACAAAGAAAGAGGGATCCGATGACAGTTAAATTGCATTGTTTTGGGGAAAGCGGAAACGCCTATAAGGCGGCTTTGACGCTGGAACTGGCAGGCATGGATTGGGAACCTGTTTTCGTTGATTTTTTCAACGGCGCCTCCCGCACCGATGATTTTCGCGATTTCAATGTCATGGCCGAAGCGCCGGTTCTGGAAACGCCTGAGATAACCCTCAGCCAATCTGGCGCGATCCAACAATGGGTTGTGGATCAAACCGGCAAACTGGGTGGCGCGGCCGAAGACAAATACGAAGTTTTGCGCTGGGTTTTGTTCGACAACCACAAAATGTCGTCACAGGCAGGTGTCCTTCGGTTTCTAATGAACTTTCTGCCCGAGGAAAAGCGCCCACAAGAAGCCATCCAATTTGTGGCCGGTCGATTAAAGGCCGCATTATCCACGCTTGAGAGGCATTTGGATGGACACAACTGGATTGTGGGTGATGACATGACCATCGCTGATATCGCAAATTGTGGGTATCTGTTTTACCCCGAACCTTTCACCTTTGATCGGGCCGATTGGCCCAATATTGACGCTTGGCTGACCCGTATTGAGGGAACCCCAGGTTGGAAACACCCATATGATTTGATGCCCGGCAACCCATCGGACCGGACGTAAGAGGAGCAGACATGACCGAAGCTTATATTTATGACGCAGTGCGCACCCCGCGTGGGAAAGGCCGCAAAGATGGATCCCTGCACGAAGTCACGGCCAGCCGCCTGTCCGCTGGTGTTTTGAATGCCCTAAAAGATCGCAATGGTCTGGAAGGTCACGCCGTAGAAGACGTGATTTGGGGCAATGCGACCCAAGTTATGGAACAAGGCGGGTGTTTGGCCCGTACGGCGGTGCTGCAATCTGAATTGGATGAGGCCATTCCAGGCCTGTCCATCAATCGTTTCTGCGCCTCTGGAATGGAAGCCGTGAATTTGGCCGCTAACCAAGTGCGCGGTGGGGCGGGCAATGCCTATATTGCCGGTGGTGTCGAAATGATGAGCCGCGTCGCCATGGGAAGTGACGGGGCTTCGATCGCCGTTGATCCATCGATTGCCATGGAACAATATTTTGTCCCCCAAGGCATTTCCGCCGATATCATTGCAACCGAATACGGATTTAGCCGCGATCAAGCGGATGAATTGGCAGTGCGCAGTCAGGACCGCGCCGCCAAAGCGTGGGAAGAAGGCCGGTTTGATAAATCAATCGTGGCCGTAAAAGATATCAACGGCCTGCCAATTCTGGACAATGACGAATACATGCGCCCGGGCACCGACATGCAAAGCCTGGGTGGGTTGAAACCTGCGTTCAAAGATATGGGCGAAGCGATGCCCGGCTTCGACAAGGTTGCTTTGATGAAATATCCGCATCTTGAGCGGATCAACCACATTCACCACGCCGGGAATTCATCCGGCATCGTGGATGGATCGGCCGGTGTTTTGATCGGCAACGCGGATTTCGGCAAAGAATTTGGCCTGACACCACGCGCCAAAATTCGCGCCACAGCCAAGATTGGTCTTGATCCAACGATCATGTTGACAGGCCCTGTGCCCGTGACGGAAAAAATTATGGCTGACAGCGGTTTAACCGTCAAAGACATGGACCTTTTTGAAGTGAATGAGGCGTTTGCCTCTGTCGTTTTGCGCTTCCAGCAGGCCTTTGATGTGGACCCTGACTTGGTCAATGTGAACGGCGGTTCCATCGCCATGGGGCACCCATTGGGGGCCACAGGTGCGATCATTATTGGCACCCTTTTGGATGAACTAGAACGCAGCGACAAAGAAATCGGCATGGCCACACTTTGTGTCGCGTCTGGTATGGGCGCCGCCACAATTATTGAGCGTGTATAAGAGCATACGGGGACCACAGATATGACCGACTTTACAATGAACATCGATGCCGATGGCGTGGCCACAATCGTATGGGACACCCAAGGCAAATCCATGAACGTCATGAACATGCAAGGCTATGAAGATATGATGGCCCATGTTGATGCGGCCCTTGCCGACGACAATGTGAAAGGCATCGTCATCACATCTGGCAAGGAAGGTTCTTTTGCCGGCGGGATGGATCTTAACATCATCGCCCAAATGAAAGAAGCCGCTGGCGACAACCCTGCCAAAGGCCTGTTTGACGGGCTGATGCGCACCCATGGGCAACTGCGCCGGATCGAACGCGCAGGTATGGACCCTAAAACATTGAAGGGCGGCAAGCCAATCGCGGCCGCCCTGCCCGGCACCGCTTTGGGCATCGGGCTTGAAATCCCGTTGTGCACCCATCGCATTTTCTGTGCGGACAATCCCAAGGCCAAAATCGGTCTGCCAGAAATCAAAGTGGGCATCTTTCCAGGCATGGGTGGCACAACGCGCTTAAGCCGGAAATTGGGTGCCATGGGTGCATCAGAACCCCTGCTTCAAGGCAAGATGTATGACCCAAAGAAAGCGAAGTCCGTTGGCTTGATCGATGAGGTGGTGGACGATCCGTTGGCCGCAGCCAAAGAATGGGTTTTGAATGCCAAAGACGCCGATCTGGTGAAACCTTGGGATGCAAAGGGCTACAAAATGCCCGGTGGTGCACCATATCATCCGGCAGGTTTCATGACTTTTGTTGGGGCATCCGCCATGGTGAATGGCAACACCCAAGGGGTGTATCCAGCCGCCAAAGCCTTGCTTTCTTCGGTCTACGAAGGGGCAATGGTGCCTTTTGACACCGCCCTTAAGATCGAAGCGCGGTGGTTTACCAATGTCCTGATGAACCCAAGTTCCGCCAATATGATCCGGTCTTTGTTCATCAACAAAGAAGCGTTGGAAAAGGGGGCTGTTCGTCCCGCGGATGTGCCGGACCAAACCGTGAAAAAGGTTGGCGTATTGGGCGCGGGTATGATGGGGGCTGGTATCGCGTTGGTCTCTGCCCAAGCGGGGATTGATGTGGTTTTGGTCGACACAGATCAAGAGCGTGCGGACAAAGGCAAAGCCTATGCCGAAGCCCATTGGGCCAAGGGTGTCGGCCGCAAGAAAATCACCGAAGAAAAGAAAGACGGCTATCTTGCCAAAATCAACGCCACCCCTGATTTGGATGCGCTGAAAGGCTGTGACCTGATTGTTGAGGCCGTGTTCGAAGACATGGGCGTAAAGGCCGAGATGACCAAAAAGGTGGAAGCCGTGATTGGCGATGATTGCATCTTCGCCTCCAACACCTCTACCCTGCCGATCACGGAACTGGCGAAGGCATCGTCACGCGCGGATCAATTCATTGGCATTCACTTCTTCAGCCCTGTTGAGAAGATGCTGTTGGTTGAGATCATCAAAGGGGCAGAGACCGGTGACCGGGCTGTTGCCAAGGCACTGGATTATGTGCGCCAGATCCGCAAAACGCCAATCGTGGTGAACGATGCGCGGTTCTTCTATGCCAACCGTTGCATCATCCCTTACATCAACGAAGGTATTCGCATGGTGAAAGAAGGTGTTGAACCTGCCTTGATCGAAAACGCCGCCAAACTGGTGGGCATGCCTTTGGGGCCACTTCAACTGGTGGATGAAACATCCATTGATTTGGGGGCCAAAATCGCACGGGCAACCAAAGCGGCGATGGGTAAAGATTACCCCGATGAAGCCGTGGATGAGATCATCTTCTGGATGGAAGGCGAAGGTCGTTTGGGACGCAAAGCCAACGCGGGCTTTTATGATTATGACGAAAAGGGCAAGCGCCAATGTTTGTGGGATGGCATCAAAGCCAAATACCCAACCGCCGAGGATCAGCCTGATCTGACAGAGGTGCAACACCGCTTGTTGTTCGCTCAAACGCTTGAGGCCGTGCGCGCCCTTGAAGACGGTGTGCTGATGGATATCCGCGAAGGCGATGTGGGCGCCATTCTGGGCTGGGGCTTTGCGCCATGGTCCGGCGGGCCACTGTCATGGCTTGATATGATCGGGGCTGCCTATGCCGCGGAACGTTGTGATGAACTCAGCGCCAAACACGGCGCGCGGTTTGCAACCCCTGCCCTGCTGCGTGAAATGGCCAGCGAAGGGGAAGAGTTTTACACAAAGTTTGCAGCGTAGAACCCGCAGGACCGCTCGCTTACGGATTGAATCACGATAAACGGATCACTAGGTCACAGGGATGAAACACTTCCTTGTGGCCTTTCTTATTCTGTTTTCAACATTAGTATCCGGACATGAAAGGTCACAAATTCATGTGCCTGATCTCATCCATTGCGTTGATGAATTCAGGGATGTGACGTTAAGAGTAAAAGACGACCCCAGCTTCTTACCCTTCCAATACTTGATGAATGAAGACGGCTTTGGAATTTTGGTTGGAATGCTTGGTTACCATGCCACTTGGGCAGTTCTAACAGATTTCAAAGCATCACCACCAAAGGCTTTCGAAACTTTCGAAGGTTCAGGTGTTTGGGGCCGGATGTACACACCGCACCTCATTCGCCTTTGGTTGGAAGAGTGCGGCGCTGTTTGGCAGGGATCATTCAAAGGACATCCACCAGAAATTATTCGGCCAAATGTGAAACAATCAATTTTTCTTGGACCATCTGGACTTTCATCAGAAGCGGGCCAAGATCTTCTGCCGCCAAAACGTCGCAATAAGTAAAAAAAGGGCGTGGCAGCACCCGCGCCCTTCTCATTTAATTTGAACAGATCTTAGAACTTGCCGTTGTCATTGGCGGACTCAGTCGGGATGTCGGCAATGACGTCCCAATGCTCAACCACCAGTCCGTCCTCAACGCGGAACAAATCAAAAAACGCCGTCGGCGTATCGCCCATCGCCCCTTCTGAAGCTGTGAAGACGAAGTTGCCATCAGCAACCACCATGTGAACCTTATCATACCGCATGGCGCTGCCTGCCTCGGCCATGGCTTGCATCGCGCCGCCCAACGCCTCTAGCCCGTCACCTACGCCCGGATTGTGCTGCAAGTAAGTTACCGGTGAAATATAATCGGTCACCTTCTCCATCTTACCGCCGATCATAATGTCAGCCATCAAACCTTCGATCAGGGCTTTGTTGGCGGCGCTTTTGTCTTTGTCAGTAATCTCGGTCGGGCCATCTGTCATGGTACGGCCTGATGCGTTCACCTCGGCGATGGGTTGCAGATTGTCCCAATGTTCAGCGACCTTGCCGTCTTCGATACGAAAGACGTCGAAGGCCACCATCGTAGGGCCGCCAAAGGCTTGCGCGTTGGTGTATGTGTTGTGCATTACCACCATATCACCCTCAGCAATCACCCGGTGGGTGGTGATGCCAATATTCATATCCTTCAAAGCCGGCACCATGCCAATGACGGGGGCCGCGCCCGTGGGCACACCGGCGTTATGTTGAATGTAATCCGGGGCGAGCAGTGCCTCTGTGGCGGCTGCGTCAAAATCCACAAAAATGGCTGTCACGGCAGCCAATGCAATTTCTGTAGGGGTCATGTTCCATCCTTTTAGAATCGATTTGAGTGTTCGATGAGCAAGTGGTATCAAATAGATACCTAGTATCAATTACGCACTTTAAAGGAACTAAGTATGCTTCCAGTAACCGCCAATTCAGACAATGACGTCGACAACTGCCCCATCCGCCAAGTCCTCAGTCAAGTGACCGGCAAGTGGCAGATGCTTATTATTCTGGCGCTTGAGGATGGCGGTCTAAGGTTCGGGCAATTGAAACGGACCGTCGGAGACATAACCCAAAGGGTTTTAACGGAAAACCTACGCAAGCTGGAAAGGGATGGATATTTGACCCGAACAGTGGATGCCGGCCCGCCAGTCTCTGTCACCTATAGGCTGACCGCCATCGGGGTAGAATTGATGGCGTATCTCAAAGACTTTACGGCTTGGGCTGCTCAAACACATCCAAAGGTTCGTCAATCCAGGCAAAATTTCGACGCGGTTTAATCGGTATTTCGCGCCGAGCGCACAGCAATCACAACACCTGTGATGATAATGATTGCCACGCCCAGAATGCCCCATGGGCCCATCGCAACCCCAAAGACCAGCCAAGCTGTGATCCCCGCAAAGATCAGCATCGAATATTCGAAGATGGTCACATAGGTCGCCTCTCCGATCAGATAGGCCTGCATGATGCAGCCAATCCCCACCAGGGAAAACAATGCCTGGGCCAAGATGACTTGCCACGTTTGGAAATTGGGCCAGACCCAACCGCGTGTCAGGTAACCATCCCCCCCGCCTGTGGTCATCTCAATAAACAACAGGGCAACGGCACCGATGATCATCATCTGGAACATATATCCCCACAAAAGGGATATGGCGCTTTCCCCTTCGCACCATTTGCGTGTCGACACAGATCCAAATGCGTACAAAAGCCCCCCAGAAATCGGAATTAGGTTTTGCCAGCCAAAGTCGCCTGCATCTGGTTTCAAAACCAACATCACGCCGCAAAACCCGATCAACGCGGTTAACAGACGGATCGGCCCGATCGCGCGTTTTGACCAAATCGCATCAATAAACATCACCAGAATCGGTGACGTGAAAAGCCCAGCCGCAACAGCCGAGATGGGAAAGAATCCCAAACTGCCGAAATAGACAATCATTGCACCCGCCAAAAACAGATTTCGGGCAAACACCCACCAAAACCGTTTGGGCCACAAACGCCAACCCAACATCCATCCAGCCATCAACGCGACAGGCACCGCAATCGCGCTGCGGGTCATGTGAAATTGCCAAAGGCTGATGTCATCTGCGATCAATATGACAAAGTTATCGATGAAGCCCAAAATGGCCATTCCGAAAACCATAAAGCCGATGGATCGAAGAGTCTGTGTCGGTTGTTCCATGAAGGAACAATTGCGGTCTTGAATTCAGCGGCGCAAGCGCGATAGTGCGCAAAACTGAAAGGAATGCGACATGGGTTGGTTGGCAGACGAAAGTGGTTTGGATAAATGCGCGGCAAATTTTGTGCCGCTTACCCCCCTGTCGCATTTGCGCAGGGCCGCTCAGATATTCAAAGACAAGACCGCCGTGATTTACGGCGATCATCGTGCCACCTATGGTCAATACTATGATCGGGTCACGAAACTGGCCTCTGGCCTTGTGGCAATGGGGGTAAAACCCGGTAATGTGGTGGCAACCCTTATCCCAAATGTCACGGCACAGATTGAATCTTCTTTTGGTGTTCCGGCGTGTGGTGCGGTGCTTAACACCATCAACACGCGTCTGGATGCGGATACCGTTGCCTATATTTTTGATCATGGCGAAGCGAAGGTCGCTTTGGTAGATACACAATTTTTGCCCGTGGTCGAAGACGCCATGACGCGAATGGATGGCACCCCACCCCAAATCATTGAATGCCCAGATGAAGGTGCGGGGTTTCCCGCCACAGGCCGGTATGAAACATATGAAGCGTTATTGGCCAAAGGCACCACAGAATTCGAATGGATCATGCCCCAAGACGAATGGGAAAGCCTTGCCCTGAACTATACCTCGGGAACCACAGGGCGGCCCAAAGGTGTGGTGTATCACCATCGCGGCGCATATATGATGACCATGGGCACAGTGATCAGCTGGCGCATGGTTTTGCATCCGGTATTTTTGGCAATCGTTCCCTTGTTTCATTGCAATGGTTGGAACCATACGTGGATGATGCCCGTCTTGGGTGGCACCGTTGTGGGATGCCGTGATATTACGGCAGCAGCAATTTACAACGCCATCGCCGACGAAGGCGTAAGCCACTTTGGCGGTGCCCCCATCGTGTTGAACATGATTGTGAATTCATCGCAGGCCGATCAACGAAACTTTGATCACACCGTCGAAGTGTTTACCGCAGGCGCGCCCCCGGCCCCGGCCACTCTGGCCGCGATTGACAAGATGGGGTTCAATGTCATGCAGGTTTACGGCCTAACCGAAACCTATGGCCATATCACAGAATGTTTGTGGGATGATGCATGGGCCAACCTGCCAGAGGGCGAACGCGCCGCAATGCAAGCCCGCCAAGGGGTTGCCATGCCCATGATGGAACGGGTGAACGTGGTGGATGAAAAGAACCAACAAATCCCTATGGATGGCACCACCCAAGGCGAAATCGTGGTGCAGGGAAATTCAGTGATGAAGGGATACCTGAAAAACCCTGCCGCCACGGCAGAGGCATTTGAAGGTGGCCATTTCCATTCAGGCGACATCGCTGTTCAGCATGCCAACACCCATATCCAAATCGCCGACCGAAAAAAGGATATCATCATTTCAGGTGGTGAAAACATCTCATCGGTTGAGGTTGAGGGATGTTTGATGGCGCATCCTTCGGTCAATCTTTGCGCGGTTGTGGCCAAACCAGATGATAAATGGGGTGAAGTGCCTTGTGCCTTTATTGAACTGATCGACGGAAAAACCGCAACCGAGGCCGAAATCATTGCCTTTGCGCGCGAACATTTGGCGGGTTTCAAAACCCCCAAGAAAGTTGTGTTCCAAGAACTGCCCAAAACATCGACTGGTAAAATCCAAAAATTCGAACTGCGCACCCAAGCCAAAGAGATGTAAACCCATCTTGAGCGATGACGCCCCCAGCGCTAAACTGTGGATATGGATGAGGGGAATGGTTGAGCGATAGATGACGACCGCGTTAAAACAATATGCGCGGCTGGAATGCCCCGGCGAATGGTTTGAAGATGCCAACGCGCAGCCCAAAGATGTGGTCGTTTCATTCGGAAAATCTTCCCTGTTGCTGAGCGATGCAAAGGGTGTGCCCCTGCATCATTGGGATATGCGCAGTCTTCATTGCGAACGCCACGGGCATGACCGGGGTGATATCTTTTCAATGGAAGGTGCGCCAGATTGGGTTCGTGTCGAAGATCCATCCATGTTGGATGCGATCGACACCATAACTAAAGCTTTGCACAGCCCACCCACCCGTTCGTTCAAATTGCGGCGCGTCTTTATACCCGTGGCCGTAATTGGATGTATCTGTGCCGCCGTGGTGTTTGGGCCGGGCCTGATGCGCAGTTACGCGGATCAAACGCTGGGTCCTGCCCAACGTGCAAATATAGGGCAAGCCCTTGGTGCGCTTATGTCATCCCATTTTTGTTCATCACCCGAAGGGGATGCAGCGTTGCGTCAGTTGGCAGATCGGTTGGATGTAACCGAAATCCGTGTGCATCAAACGGCCAAGGCGGCCTTTGCCTTGCCCGGGGGCACGTTTGTCATCCCTTCTGCAGATTTGTCCAAACTGGACGGGCCGGATGTGGCGGCTGGCATGATTGCTTATGCCAAGGCGGCCACGAAACACGCCTCTCCCTTGTCCCAAGTTCTTGAAGATGCCCCGGTCGGATCGCTGTTGAAATTGATCACCCAAAACAGATTTGATGACACGCTGGCGCGCAAGTTATCTGATACAATTCCGGTCAAAATGCCTCCGGCGCCTGCGCCCATAGATTTGGTGCAGACCTTCCAAGATCATAATCTTGCGGTTCAACCCTTTTCAAAATTTTTGGAAAACGCGGATCCAAATCTCGCGCGGGCAATCACCAAAGCCGCGGATAATACCCCAGACAGCAAAAACCCCAGCTTGCCGGATGGGGCATGGCTGGGGCTTCAATCAATTTGCGATTTCTGATCGAAAGGATCAGCGGATAAAGGCCCCGCCATATCCGGCTGATCTTGCGCGTTGCAACGCTGATTGAAGGGCACCTTCACTGCGGAATGGGCCGATCATGATTACACTGCGCGTTTTGCCAACACCCACCTTGGCGGGCAATCCACGTGCACGCAGGGCGTTCGCTGCAGCACTTGCAGAAGCCTGCGAAGAAAAGCTGCCCGCCTGAACATATGTTCCGCTTGCCGCTTTTGGGGCAACGCTGACAGTGACTTTGCGATTGCCATTATTCAAACCACGGTTTGGGTTCAGGCGGTCATCACGCCACACTTCGCGGTACCCTGATGGGGTTTGTCCGTTTTGTGCATTGATATCGCGATCATCGGGGTTCGGGCCAATCCATGCTGGTGGATGCTGTTTGATACGACGGCTGGTCACAACGGTGTTCGGACGGGTTGGCGTCACTTGAACCGCACGCGGCTGAGCAGATGCCGCCTGTGTGGTCGATGTCGTATTTGTAACGCGATTGCTTGGCGTCCATTGCTGTGGCCCGCAACGAACACCGGGGCCTGTGTTGATGTAAGGTTGGCTTGATGCGGGCGCGTTCGGACACCCAGATGTGGCCCGACGTTGAACCGGTGCTGCCGGCTGCGTTGCCGCTGGCGCAGTGACGACACGTTGGGGTTGCTGCACAACACGTCGTACCGTTGGTTGCACCTGTTGGCGCTGAACCGGTGCTTTGGCCACTTGTGTTGGCTGGGCACGACGTGAAATGGATGGCGTCAGACCACACATTTGTTTGCGCTGCCGCGTGACACGCGGATACCAACCACCATCGCGGGCACGAATATAGGCACATCCGCGGCTGTCCACATACTGACTTCCGGTGAAGGATGCCGGGGGCGTTTCGGCGATCGGACGCGCTTTGCTCAGATCTTGTGCCGAAGCTGATTGTACAGTGCCGATGGCCAGCAAAACTGCACCAATCAATGAAAACCGAGTCATTTATTTACCCCCAAATCTTGTATGGGGAATATTCACCGATTCCGAGGTTTAGTAAAGGCTGACGATCACGCAGTTCCGAACATTCTGTCACCTGCATCCCCTAAACCTGGTACAATATAGCCAATTTCATTCAACTTCTTGTCAACAGAGGCTGTAACAATGGGAACATCGGGATGTGCGGCCTGCATATTTGCGATGCCCTCGGGCGCCGCCAACAGACATAGGAACGCTATATTTTGTGCCCCGGCTTCTTTGAGCATATCAATGGCGGCGATGGAAGAATTGCCTGTCGCCAACATTGGATCGACTGCAATGACCAACCGTTGATCCAATTGATCTGGCACTTTGAAATAATACTGAACCGGCTTTAACGTTTCTTCATCCCGGTACAATCCAACAAATCCAACGCGGGCAGATGGGATCAATTCCAATATCCCATCCAACAATCCGTTGCCCGCACGCAAAATCGATACCAAGGCCAGTTTTTTGCCCGCCAAAAACGGCACCTCAGCCGGGCCCATCGGGGTTTCGATATCCCGTGTTTCCACATCAAGGTCTCGTGTCACCTCATAGGCCAACAAATGACTGATCTCGCGCAACAATTGCCGAAACTGGTTTGACGGGGTATTTTTGTCCCGCATAATGCTCAGCTTATGTTGCACCAAAGGGTGATCAACGACAGTCAGTTTCATGTGGCCTCCAACAGTTTGGAAATGTCTTGTTTTGTTTCATCACCGCAAAAAGCAGCGTCAAGCGCCGTGGCGTTCAGGGCTTTGAAATCCTCTTCTCCCCACCCAAAGGTGCGTTCTAACATGTCAAATTCATGGGACATATTGGTGTGAAAAAACGGGGGGTCATCGGTCGACACCGTGACCTTCACCCCCGCGTCGCGCAATTTGGCGACCGGGTGATCTTGCCATGATGGATAGACCCCCAAGGCAACGTTGCTGCCGGGATTTGTTTCCAGCACCACGCCGGTTTCGGCCAGTTCTTTCACCAAGGAAGGATCTTCAATGGATCTTACACCGTGACCAATGCGTTCAACACCAAGATCGCGGATCGCCGCGCGAACCTCTTGGGGCCCTCGCCATTCACCGGCATGGGTGGTCAGGCGCAGACCCGCCTCGCGCGCCATATCAAAGCTATAGGTGAAATCGCGTTGTTCGCCCACCGTTTCAGCCCCCCCCATTCCGAAACCAACAATGAAATCACCAGCGGTTTCAGCGGCGCACAGGGCGGTTTCCTTGGCTTTGTCGGGGCCAAAATGGCGAATGCAGGTGATGATGCCCTTTAACGTGACACCATCAACATGTGCCTCTTGGATCGCGGCAAGATATTCGCGCCAAGCAACAAGATCGCGATCCCCACAAAAATCTGGGCTTAAAAACGCCTCTGCATAAATCACGTTGTGTTCGGCAAGGTTTTCCAAAACGGATTGGGTAAGGCGTTGAAAATCCAACGGGGACCTGAGGGCTTGGGTTGCCACCTCATATACATGCAAGAATTCTTCAAACGAAGAATACGCATAATTGCCCTGTTCATCAAAGGCGGCGCGGATATCCACGCGCTTTTCATCCGCCAATTTGCGAACAAAGGCTGGATCGGCAGCGCCTTCCAGATGCAAATGCAGTTCCAGTTTTGGAAATGAGGTCCAGCTCATGTTTTGATCACCTGAGATAAAAGGGGCAGTTCCAAGTGTTTGCATACCATATCAGCCACATCTGCAAACCCTATATGACCGATTGCCCCTTTCGGCCCCCCGTGGATCAACACTGGAACCCGCTCTCGCGTGTGATCTGTGCCGTGCCAAGTGGGATCATTGCCGTGATCGGCGGTGAATATGAACATGTCATCCGCACGGGCCTTGGCCAAAACCGGCCCGATGGCCGCGTCAAACCATTCCAGATGTTTGGCATATCCATCCACATCCCGCTGATGGCCATAAAGCGTGTCAAATTCCACAAAATTGGCAAACACCAAAGCCCCGTCCGGGGCGGCTTCAACCTCTGTCGTCAAGTGGTTCATCAGCTGTTCATCCGGGCCTTTGTGGCACATTGATATCCCCCGCATGGAAAAAATGTCGCCGATTTTCCCAATGCCATGCACAGCTGAGCCCAAATCAGACACGTGATCGCACAGGGTGCGCCCCGGTGGTGCGATGGCGAAATCTTTGCGATTGGCGGTTCGGTGCCAACCGGCGGTTTCATCCCCCAAAAACGGGCGCGCAATGACGCGGCCCACCTTCATAGGGTGCAAGATTTTGGCCATATCTTTGCAAAGCTGATACAGCCGATCCAAGCCAAAGTGATCTTCGTGGGCTGCGATTTGAAACACGCTGTCGGCAGATGTGTAACAAATCGGCAGACCCGTTTGCACATGACGTTGGCCAAAAGATTCGATCACCGGGATTCCCGAGGCGTGGGTATTGGCCAAACTGCCCCCTGCCAAATCCGCAACGGCATTTAGAACATAATCCGGAAAGGCGGGGTCTGTGTCGGGAAATAAATGCCATTGCCAAGGCACGGGTACCCCGGCCAATTCCCAATGCCCTGATGGTGTATCTTTGCCCTTTGATACTTCAGTGGCGACAGCCCATCCCCCATTCCGCGCCACCCAAGGGGTTTGAACGCCTGTTGAAAGGTTCATCGCTTGACCAAGGCCCAAAACCGCAAGATTGGGAACCTTCAAATCTGGATGCGCCGCAAAGATATGACCCAGCGTATCTGAACCTTCATCGCCAAAATCGGCGGCATCTGGGGCCCCGCCACATCCGACACTGTCCAACACGATCAAAAATGCGCGGCTCATTGGGAAATCCGATCGTGGATCAGCGGAACATCAGATGGGGCACTGTCCCCCACCACAAAGGCCGCCCCGATGGCCGCCTGAACCTGTGATGCTGCTATGTCAGTCTGGGCATGCACCACAGCCAAGACATCCCCGGCGCGAACTTCCTGTCCCAATGACGCCACCTGTGACAAGCCAACACTAGGGTCGATGCGATCCGTTTCTTTTTGACGCCCCCCACCAAGGGATACGGTCGCTTGTCCCAAGGCCTGTCCATCAATGGATTGCACATATCCGGCCTGACCCGCCTTAATTTCAAAAGCGGGGGCCACATCCAAATAATCTTGCCAACGATCATCAAAATTTGTGGGCCCACCTTGTGCCGCGATCATTTTGCCAAATACCTCTTGCGCGTGGCCCGATTGCAGGCAGGCTTGCAACTTTTCAGTCGCGTCTGAAACTGAGGAGGCCAAATTACCGGCAACCAAAAGATCAGCCCCCAGCGCCACGGCCAATTCAACGCAACGTCCCTGCCCGGTTTGGAACCCGCGCATTATATCAACCACCTCAACCGCGTTCCCAACGCTGGGCAAGACGGGTTGGTTCATATCCGTCAAAAACGCCGTGGTCGGACAGCCGGCGCCATTGGCCGTTTCCACAAGAGCGCCGGCCAAATCACGTGCGGCATCTTCATCGACCATCACCGCACCGCTGCCCAGCTTTACGTCCAACACCAAAGCATCCAACCCCGCCGCCAACTTTTTCGCAAGGATAGAGGAGGTGATCAAATCAACAGATCGCACCGTCCCCGTGACATCGCGGATTCCATACAACCGTTTATCGGCGGGGGCGATATTGCGGGTGGGTGCAACAATGGCGCATCCAACGTCAGACACGATTTTCGCGAATTTATCTTGCGCCAATTCAGTGCGAACACCTGGAATGGCCTCTAATTTGTCCAAGGTTCCGCCGGTATGGCCCAAACCACGCCCAGATATCATCGGAACAAAGGCACCGCAGGCCGCCAAGAGCGGGGCCAACATCAGCGAAACCGCATCCCCCACACCACCGGTTGAATGTTTATCCAACACCGGGCCCGGCACATCCCAAGATAGACGATCCCCGCTGTCTCGCATTCCTTGGGTCAGGGCCACACGCCCCTCATCCCCCAAGGCCTGCAAACAAACGGCCATGACAAACGCCCCAGCCTGCGCATCACTGACGGTTCCTGCCCCAACATCACGCGCAAATTGATAAACGGCATCCGGGCTGGGAACATCCCCGTCCCGCAGAACCTGTAAAACGGATCGGGCGGTTGTCACGTGTCCATATCCAGAAAACTGGCATCAAAGGCGCCCGGCAACAAATCCCCCACGGTTGTTTCGGCGCGCGCACCGGCGTGGGTGGCCATGGTCACAATCACATCCGGCTTGGCAAATTCAGACAGCTTTTGCCGGCACCCCCCACAGGGCGGAACCGGTTGGTCAGACCCGGCAATGACAGCCACTTCGGCAATTTCATATTCACCGGCCGCGCACATTGCAGCGATGGCCCCGGCCTCTGCACAGGTGCCTTCGGGATAGGCAACATTTTCAACATTGCACCCGGCATAAATAGCACCCGATGCCCCGCGAATTGCCGCGCCGACATGGAACTTTGAATAAGGTGCGTGGGCCTTCAGGCTGACGGCATGTGCCGCCTCTATCAAATCTTTACTCATGCCCAACAGTCTTGGTGAGAATGCCCCACTTGGCAAGGTTGAATTTGTAAATCCACATCAGGCCAGATGCGTTTCAAATGCGCCCGGCAAAGAAACCTCTAACAAGGCAAGATCATCACTGGGGTCATGCAACCGGGTTTTCATCCCCGGCGGGATGACAAAAGCATCCCCGGCCACCAACGGGGTGTCGTCTTGCCCTTCGCCTTGTAAGGTCACGTGCCCGTCCAACACAAAGGTAAACAGGATTTCGCTGGTGTGACTTGCCCAAGGTGGCGTGCCATTTGAACGGTGCACAACTTCGACACCGGCCACACCTTTGGTGTTGGTTTGAATGGTGGTGTCCCGGGCCACAAACCCCGGCACCCTGTGATCGCGCCAATCTGATGCATCTGCCTGATTGTGCACAAAGCGTTGACCATCAAACTCTCTTTTTGGGGTGAACTCTTTCGTTGGAAGAACCATATCATGATCAATGGTGGTAATGTGTTCGGCAGGCACGCCGATTTCGATCACCTCTATGTTGTCGCTGGCATAAAGAACCCGGTGGCGGATTTCAGGGGGTTGGATCACGCAGTTACCTGCATGCAGGCGAAACGGTTCGCCCTGCCCCTCATAGACCAAATCAACCCACCCTTTGTAACAATAGATCAGCTGAAACCCGACAGAGTGATAGTGCACCATGTCAGGCACGGGGCCGCCGTCGGGAATTCTGATATGGCTTGCGATGATCGATCCACCCAGACGGCTGGGGATCAGATCGCGATATTGCATACCTGCACGCCCAACCACCCATGGGGCTTGGTCTGTCATGCGGCGCACCACAAATTCATCGATGGGTTTGGGGGTTTCAATCGGTGGGGCAAGGTGCAAAATCTGAACCTTTGCACCGCCGGGCGCCACAAGATTGGTATCGCCTCCGGCAATCAAAACCGGGTCATCACATAAAATATTCACCTGTCCGGGGGCCGCATCCAATTCCGCATCCAATCTGAGACGCAAACCAAATCCAGAAACGACAGCAACCCGAGGATCATCAGCGGGATAGATCTCGTCCATTCGGAACCCAAGGGATTTTGTGAAAAAACCGATGTCCCCGGTCAGGTTTTGTGTGGGCAAGCACACCTCTGCGCGAATGTTTTGCATCTGATCCCTTTGATGTGTTGTCGCACCCGATCTTAATACGCGGGTCTAAAACGACAATCAAATTCCTTTATAAACCCTGCGTTAACGTTAAACCTTTGAACCCATCTTGAAACTCGGCAGTGGACATCGCAAAGATGCGCCAACAATGGAAAAGTCGGGGTGCATCATGAGCTATAAGTCAGTTTACGAAGGTTGGAAATCTGATCCAGAAGGCTTTTGGATGGACGCCGCAAAGGCCGTTGATTGGGTCACACCACCAACCAAGGCATTGTGGGATGACGACGCCCCCTTTTACGAATGGTTCAAAGACGCACAGGTTAACACATGCTGGAACGCGGTGGACCGCCATGTTGAAAATGGACGTGGTGAACAAACCGCCATCATTTACGACAGCCCAATCACAGGCAAAAAATCAAAGCTAAGCTTTGCAGAGCTTCAACAAAAAACTGCATCCTTGGCCGGTGGTTTGGCGGCCAAAGGGGTGCGTGCCGGGGATCGGGTCATCATCTATATGCCGATGGTTGCCGAAGCGGTTGTTGCAATGTTGGCCTGTGCACGCATCGGCGCAATCCATTCGGTGGTGTTCGGAGGATTTGCCAGTGCCGAACTTGCCGTGCGGATTGATGACGCCACCCCCAAGGCCATCATTGCGGGATCTTGCGGCATCGAACCAGGCCGCATTGTGGAATACAAACCCCTTTTGGACGGGGCGATTGAAATCGCATCCCACACCCCCGAATTCTGCGTTATTTTGCAGCGCGAAGAATGCCTGGCCGACTTGGGCCCCCGCGACGTGGATTGGCACAGCTTGCAAGATGGTGTTGCCCCCGCCGATTGTGTGCCCGTCTCTGGGGATCATCCCGCATATGTGCTGTACACATCAGGCACCACGGGCCAACCCAAGGGTGTTGTGCGCCCAACAGCGGGGCACATTGTGGCGCTGCAATGGACCATGAAAAACATCTATGACGTTGATCCCGGTGACGTGTTCTGGGCGGCGTCTGACGTGGGTTGGGTCGTGGGGCATTCCTATATTTGTTATGCGCCGCTGATCGCCGGGAACACCACAGTGGTGTTTGAAGGCAAACCCATTGGCACACCAGACGCAGGCACCTTTTGGCGGGTGATTTCAGAACATAACGTCAAGTGCCTGTTCACCGCGCCCACCGCGTTTCGGGCGATCAAACGGCAAGACCCCAAAGGGGATTTTGTGAAACAATATGACCTCAGCTGTTTGGAAACCCTGTTCCTTGCTGGGGAACGATCCGATCCGGACACCATAGAATGGGCCCAAGATCAATTGAAGGTGCCTGTGATTGACCATTGGTGGCAAACAGAAACCGGATACACCATTGCGGGCAACCCCATGGGCATCGAACATTTGCCCGTGAAAATCGGATCGCCAACCGTGGCCATGCCCGGATATGATGTTCAGATTTTGGACGACGGCGGCCATCCCGTCGCCCCGGGCGAATTGGGGGCCATCGCCGTAAAACTTCCATTACCGCCTGGCACATTGCCCACCTTGTGGAACGCAAAAGACCGGTTTGAAAAGTCATATCTTTCCACATTTCCCGGTTATTACGAAACGGGGGATGCGGGTATGATGGATGAAGACGGATATCTTTATATCATGGCACGCACCGATGACGTGATTAACGTTGCCGGCCACCGCCTGAGCACCGGCGGCATCGAAGAGGTTTTGGCAGGCCATCCTGATGTGGCCGAATGTGCGGTGATCGGCGTGGCCGACGCCCTGAAAGGTCAACTGCCTTTGGGGTTTTTGTGCCTAAACGCCGGCACAGACCGCGCCTCATCTGATATCGTGGCAGAGGCAGTTGCCCTTGTGCGCGAAAAAATCGGCCCCGTGGCGGCCTTCAAATTGGCCTGCGTGGTTGACCGATTGCCCAAAACACGGTCAGGCAAAATCCTGCGAGGCACCATGGTCAGCATTGCAGATGGCAAAGAATTCAAAATGCCCGCCACGATCGATGATCCCGCCATTTTGGGTGAGATTGAAGTGGCACTTAAGGCCCTGGGATACGCGGGGGCTTAACCCCCAAGCCTGCGTCAAACGAACAGAATATCGGCATAATCTTGTGGGGTTGTGCCGATATCATCATCAACTATGTTCAGCATTTTGATGGACCGCCCATCCCCCAAATCCAAAAACAAATCATGCCCATCGATGAATGACCCGGACGCGGCAGTGGCATCCGCCCCAGTTGTGTGATCTGCCAATTGCAAGTGATCCAAGCCCAATTCGAAATCACGGATGACATCATGACCACTGTTTTCACCAAATTGAAACAGATCACCATGACGGCCCCCCACCAATGTATCGTTCCCTTCACCGCCATCGATCGTATCACGGCCCCATGCCCCATCGATGCGATTGTCACCTGAATTTCCCGCAATTACATTTGCGCGTCCGTTGCCCGTGACGCGAAGATCAGACACCCCCAACAGATCCAAATCCTCCAAATGTTGGGAATGCTGCCGCAACGAAATATCCACCTTTGTTTGCACCAAATCATGTCCCTGATGGGCGCGTTCAATCAGACGATCGCCCTTGTGATCCACCACAAAAACATCATCCCCGTGGCCCCCATCCATTTGATCCCGACCGGCACCGCCGTCCAGCATGTCATCCCCCCACATGCCAAACAGTTTGTTATCGCCTGCGTTCCCGGTCATGACATTGTCCCGGCCATTGCCCACGCCACGCAAATCTTCTTCGCCCAGCAGGCTAAGGTTTTCCAATCGTTGACTGTGATCGCGCAACGAAAAATCCACAAAGGTTTGCACCAGATCCCCATCGGATCCACGCGGTTCCAATATCTGATCCAACGCATGGTCGATCAGGTATATGTCATCATTTGCCGTGCCTTCAAACCGATCCGGTTGCGGGGCACCCGTATTTTGATCACCCACATCGGGCAAAGCGGCAACCAACTGGGCACTCAAATCTTGCATGAATGCATCGCCGTAATGCAGATGATCACGAAACATTTCGTCGTTGGGTACATCATGTTCAGACGCCACATCATCGGGATCAATTGTCTGAATGTTTGGGTCGTCCGCCAATAAGGATTGTTGGTCGATCACTGTTTGCCAATCATCTCGATCTGTCGCGGCGGGCGCGTTTTCGGACAATTGTGAAATGACGATATCCATGTCGTCAAAACCATGACCTGGACCCAGACCTTGATCCAAAAGACCAGAAACATCAGACAACATATCCAGAAATTCTTGGGAATAATTCTGCGCCGGGGCGATTGGGTATGTGTCGGCCTCTCCTTGGATCCAGATCATCCCTGCCAAATAGGAATCTTCCGCATCTTGCACCGCGCTTATGATTGTATCAGCCAGATTTGTAGGCATTTCTTCCACGCGCTGCCAATCCAAACCAGGCCTTTGATACACCAAGGGCGCGCCCGCGGTGAAAGACGTGACAAGCGCGTAATTGTTGGTGCCAAATCTTTCATCCAAGGCGGCAATGATCCCTTGATGCATCGCCGCCGCATTGCTTTGACCTGCTAAAACGAAAATCGGTACACCCATGATTAATCCCCTCAAAACCTTAAAGGGAGGGTGACATACCGGTCTTAACCTCCGCTTATGTCTGGAGGGAAATCTGGTTCAAATTTGAATGGAATTATTTGGAAATATTCAACGCGTTGAACAAACGCTTTGTCATGATCCGGCCCATTTCGGCATTGGCGTGCAACACATCGGTTTGATCCTGCGTGTGTTTGATATTCAAACGCTTTGCCCCTTTGCGAAAGCGATCTTTGGTCAAAAAGTCATGAACGGTGGTGTCGTCCGGTTGTTCCAGATGATGAATATTTTCGAAATCTTTGGTGGTGGATCGAAGAACGCGCCGGATCAAATCCATATGATATCTGCCTTCCCCCCAATCTGCCGTTTTCGCAAAAGTCGACCATTTCGGCACTGTCAAAATATGCTCAGAAGGCATGGGTTGGGCGATCATTGCCACCGGGCAATCGGTGGCAGTCCGCACAAAAGACAGATACCGAAAGGCCTGACTTTTCAGCATGGCATCTTGCGCGGCATCAAACAAAAACGCCTCTGACACTGGTGTGCGCCACGATGCGGCCGGCGGTTTATCATCCGTTTGCCACCCCAAGATGCGGTATTTCTGCGTTTTGGAAACGGTGGTGAAACTGGATAATGTCATCCCAACCACCGCCACAGCATCAAAATCAGCCAGATTGATTTTTGCGGGCATTCCAAGAATGCTGAGCGCGCGCAAAAGCTTGGGATCTTCGGCGGTGATGACCCCATCCTCAAGATTGGCACCAACCGGGCCTTTTCCCGCCTGCGCGAAAAAGGTGATTTCATGATCCGCCGCTATGCCGTCTTGGACGGCTTCTGCAAACATGGCGGTGTGTGAATTTCCAATGATGAGGATCTTCATGATTTTGCAAAGGCGTCTAACATCGCCTCCTCACAGATCAGGTCGTCGTCACCGGATGTATCTGCAATTGGGGCTGGGGCAACCACGGGTTTTCCACCGCCAAAGCTTTGGTCCATAAGGGATTTGTAGCTGGCAAAGAACAAATACATCACTGTATCAACCCCCTCTTCCTTTACGGATCGCAGGTTTTCTTCATAAAATTGGCCCGCAAACGGTGCGCCTGTGATGATTTCATAGGATGGAAAATAATCCACACCGTCATGATCCGTTGCCGCGTCAGCCGCCGCAGCCCGCAACACCGATTTAGAATAGGTCGTGGCCTGCAGCACATGATGTCCGGATGCGGTGGCCGTGAGGGGGACCGGGGAAACGGTGAACAGGAATTTCAGTTTGGGGTTCACGGCACGCAATTGGGCAATGATGTCATCCAAATCTGCCCGCACATCTGGATACCGCATATTCCAAAACACGAAAGCATCGGGATCATATTTTCCCGCGATCGTGCCCGGCGCGGTTGGAAAGACGCGCCCATTGGCAGGTGTCATCCATGTTTCCGTCAAGCCGAGTGTAAACACCAACACATCCAGTTCAGCGAACAAACCCGCCACATTGCGCAAATGGGCGCGGCGCGCCTCGCGCACATGGGATCTGCTGTCCAAACCGCCCGGTTCAACGCCGGGCCGGAACGCATCGTAAAACCGGCCATCCTTTTCCCACGCCACGCCATTGGGGATCGTGTTTGACAGGCTGTCTTCGATCAGCTGCAAAAATTGCCTTGTGGTGTAAACATTGCCATATCTGGCCGAAAAGATGTTGAAACCATATTTCTTTGCGATCGTATCAGGCACCGATGATGGTGCGGGTTCCGCATCATAAAACCCGGCGTTCGCGGCCTTTAAATACCGTCCGATATGTTGGGCAAAGCAACTGCCGATGGTTCCCACCTTCATGTCAGGTGTGATTTGAAACGACGGTGAAAACAGGTTCAGAATGTCAAAATCTTCGGCATCCCGACAGAGCCGCCAAAAGGCATGATCTGGAAGATTGCGATACGGCATTTGGCACCCTTACACGTTAAAACAATTGGAGTTGAAGCCCACTATACAAACTGTTCCTGAATCAATCGTTCTTCAAGACCATGTCCGGGATCAAACAACAAACGATGTTCCACGTCGGGGTGGCTTTCGATTTCCACGCTGACCACATCACGCACAGAGCGGCTGTCGGCGTCGGCCATCACCGGGCGTTTGCCGGGATCGATAACTTCGAACCGAACCTTTGCGGATTTTGGCAATAAGGCCCCCCGCCACCTGCGGGGTCGAAACGCCGCCATTGCCGTTAAGGCCAACACATCACTTCCAATCGGAAGTATCGGGCCGTGGGCGGAATAGTTATAGGCCGTGGACCCCGCCGGGGTTGCAACCAAGGCCCCGTCACAGGCCAATTCAGGCATGCGCAATTTGTCGTCCACATATATGCGCAACTTCGCGGCTTGCGGCCCTTGGCGCAAAAGCGACACCTCGTTAATGGCGATCGCATCATGCGCGCTGCCGTCCACACACACGGCCCGCATATGTAATGGGCTGATGATCGCTTCTTCGGCGGCAGCCAAACGCACCAGCAAATCATCGGGTGAATATTCATTCATCAAAAACCCGACCGTGCCCCGGTTCATCCCATACACCGGTGTTGGAAGGGATTGGGTGCTGTGAAGGGTTTGCAACATAAACCCATCCCCGCCCAAAGCTACGATCACATCGGCCTGATCCAAAGGGGCATCACCGTATTTGTGTACAAAGGTATTCCTTGCACTTTGCGCCAAGTCAGCGTTACTCGCCTGGAAAGAAATTTTTGGGTGCGCGGGCATGGCATCGTCCTTTTGTGGGACTCTATCGCCCCAAGCATCACAAAGACAAGTGAAAGACAAACGCCGGGGATTGTCATTAATGCGTCGTTCAGCCCACTGTTCATTTTGAACGACGACGATATATCAGCCCAGAAACCTTAGGGGAGATTCCGATGAACGCCAAAGCCACCACCAGCTTTTTCAACAAAAGCCTTTCTGAAACCGATCCCGACCTTTTTGGCGCCATCGAAAACGAACTTGGCCGCCAACGCGACGA
>JAHDCF010000038.1 GCA_020630015.1 Planktomarina sp.
CGTCTAAAGAGGTCGCAATGACACCGGGTGAAGTGCGACTCGCGCTCACCCCAACACAATGTAAATAACGGGAGAGCCTGATGGCCGATGCAGCCGTACACGGACACGACCATGAAGATAACCGTGGGTTTTTCACCCGCTGGTTCATGTCGACCAACCACAAAGATATTGGTATTCTTTACCTTTTGACCGGCGGTTTGGCCGGTTTCATTTCTGTCGCTTTCACTGTCTATATGCGGTTGGAGCTGATGGAACCGGGCGTTCAATACATGTGCTTGGAAGGCGCCCGCATGTTCTCAGACGGGCTTTGCACGCCAAACGGCCACTTGTGGAACGTTTTGGTAACAGGGCACGGCATCTTGATGATGTTCTTTGTTGTGATTCCGGCCCTTTTTGGCGGTTTCGGCAACTATTTCATGCCTTTGCAGATTGGCGCGCCTGACATGGCGTTCCCTCGCATGAATAACTTGTCATATTGGATGTATGTCGCGGGTCTGACCTTTGCTGTGCTTTCCACAATGATGCCCGGCGGAAACGACTTGCTTGGATCCGGCGTGGGTTGGGTTTTGTATCCACCACTTTCTGTAAACGAAGCTGGCATGTCGATGGATCTGGCCATTTTCGCGGTTCACCTATCTGGTGCATCTTCAATTCTGGGTGCGATCAATATGATCACCACATTCTTGAACATGCGCGCACCTGGCATGACCTTGTTCAAAGTACCGTTGTTTTCATGGTCAATCTTCGTCACGTCTTGGCTGATTTTGCTTTCATTGCCTGTCTTGGCTGGGGCAATCACCATGTTGTTGACAGATCGGAACTTCGGAACAACATTCTTTGATCCCGCTGGTGGGGGCGACCCGATTTTGTACCAGCACATCCTTTGGTTCTTTGGCCACCCAGAAGTGTACATCGTGATTTTGCCCGCCTTTGGGATCGTTAGCCACGTTATCGCAACGTTTAGCCGCAAACCTGTTTTCGGGTATCTTCCAATGGTTTGGGCGTTGATCGCCATTGGCGCATTGGGCTTCGTCGTGTGGGCGCACCACATGTACACAGTCGGCATGTCATTGACCCAGCAAACTTACTTCATGCTGGCCACAATGGTGATCGCCGTTCCGACAGGGGTTAAGATCTTTTCGTGGATCGCAACGATGTGGGGTGGTTCGATCGAATTCAAAACACCGATGCTATTCGCAGTGGCATTTGTATTCATGTTCACCGTTGGTGGTGTCACCGGGATCGTTCTATCACAAGCTGGCGTCGATCGTGCCTATCACGACACATATTATGTTGTTGCGCACTTCCACTATGTGATGGCGATTGCTGCGGCCTTTGGGATTTTCTGTGGCGTCTACTTCTATCTTCCGAAGATGAGCGGACGCATGTACAGCGAGTTCTGGGGAAAAATCCACTTCTGGATGTTCTTCATCGGCACAAACATTACTTTCTTCCCACAACACTTCTTGGGACGTCAGGGTATGCCACGCCGCTATATCGATTATCCTGAGGCATTCGCCTATTGGAACTATATCTCAACTTGGGGTGCGTTCCTTTCATTCGCATCGTTCTTGTTGTTCATCGGTGTGGTATTCCATTGTGTGATGGCCGGCCGCCGTTCAGCGGAAGCCAATCCATGGAACGAATACGCTGATACATTGGAATGGACTTTGCCATCCCCACCCCCCGAACATACGTTCGAAATCCTTCCAAAGCAGGAAGATTGGGATAAAGGCAACGCCCACTAAAAACGCAAAACCCCGGCCAAGCGCCGGGGTTTTTCTTTGCCCATGACAAAATGGCACAGTGTCCATTTTTTGAAAAAAACTAAGTTCTAATCATGCCTGTAGCTTGGTCATATATTTCGGAAGATGACACACTTCCCCCGCACATTGGCCCGGTGGCCAATGGGGAAAAGGCCGCTTTGATTGCAAACCTCAGCGCGCACAATTCATTGGGGGCTTTGGGTTTCGTGCAATTTATCGGGATCACAGCGATTTTGATGTGCATCCCGCTTCTTGCTTTTTTGGGCACGCCGTTTCTTTGGATTATATTCGGATATCTTGCATTGGGTTTAAGCGCGATGTGGTGGGGCTTAAAAATAAGCTGGTACAGAGGAACCGTGCAGGAGAAACTGCTGTTGTGGACGGATCATCTCACTCTTGTTCGCACGAACCCTGACGGAAATGTTCAGTCATTTGATGCCAATCCATATTGGACAACAATTCAGTTGTTCAAAACCGAAGGACCGGTTCCCCAATACCTGACCCTCAGCGGGGCTGGACGGCACGTAGAGGTAGGCTCATTCCTTTCAGAGGATGAGCGTAAAGCTTTGTGCGCAGATTTAAGAAAGTTGTTAGGTCAGATCAGCCGAGGATCGACTTAACAACACCACCTACTTTTCCAAAATCAAGCTGACCGGTGTATTTATCCTTCAAAACACCCATCACCTTGCCCATATCGCGCAAGGAAGTTGCGCCTGTATCAGCGATTGCCGCTTCAATCGCTGCTTTGGTTTCATCTTCGGTTAATTGCTTTGGAAGGAACTCTTCGATTATCAAGATTTCCGCACGTTCTTTTTCAGCCAATTCAAGACGTCCACCTTCTTCATAGGCTTTCGCACTTTCCAAACGCTGTTTCACCATTTTGCTAAGAATCGCCAACAAGTCAGAATCAGATACACCATCTTCTGCCCCGCCTGCGCGTGCATCGATGTCTTTGTCTTTTATGGCCGCACTGATCAGCCGCAATGTTGGCAACCGATCAACGGCTTTGGCTTTCATCGCTTCTTTTAAGCTGTCGCTGAGGCGCATTCGTAAGCTCATGGACATATCCACCTGATTATTTTCCAGAATGGCCACATAATCGCACTTCAAGTACGATTCAACCAAAGAAGGTCCCCCTAACCCACTTGACCCTTCCGGCGCAGCCTCGTACCACGCGTCAAATTTGGAAATGGTGGTTCCCATGACATTGTCATCTTCAAACAAACCGACTGCCTGCTTAGCGCTGGCGGACGGTCGTATTTTCTATGGCACAGGCTTTGGCGCGACAGGTACGACCGTGGCTGAACTTTGCTTCAACACGGCCATGACAGGTTATCAAGAGATCATGACAGATCCCTCATATGCCGGTCAAATCGTTACCTTTACATTCCCCCATATTGGGAACACTGGAACCACCCCTGAAGACGAAGAAACGGGTGATCCGGTCGCGGCGGGAATGGTGGTTAAATGGGATCCGACTGAACCGTCCAATTGGCGGTCACAAAGCCATTTGTCTGATTGGTTATCCTCTCGCGGTCGCATTGCCATCGGTGGCGTTGATACGCGCCGATTGACCCGCGCGGTTCGTCAACAAGGGGCCCCGCATGTGGCCTTGGCCCACGATCCAGACGGAAACTTCGACACCGATGCCCTTATCGCAAAGGCGAAGTCTTTTGCCGGTCTGGAAGGCTTGGATTTGGCAAAAGATGTCACATGTGCACAGTCTTACAGATGGGATGAAACCCGATGGGCCTGGCCAGACGGTTATGGAAAACAAGATCAGCCACGTCACAAGGTTGTTGCGGTTGATTACGGTGCAAAGCGTAATATTTTGCGCTGCCTTGCATCGGCCGGATGCGAAGTTGTGGTTTTGCCCGCGACAGCAACCAGCGAAGACGTATTGGCGCATTCCCCGGATGGCGTTTTCTTGTCCAATGGGCCAGGGGATCCCGCCGCAACGGGCGAATATGCGGTTCCCATGATCCAAGATATTTTGGAAAAAGACATTCCCGTTTTTGGAATTTGTTTGGGACACCAAATGCTGGCGCTCGCGCTTGGTGCGAAAACGGTGAAAATGGGTCATGGCCATCATGGGGCCAATCATCCCGTGAAAGACATGCAAACTGGCAAGGTGGAAATCACGTCGATGAACCACGGATTTACGGTGGATGCACAAAGTTTACCGCAAGGCGTGATCGAAACGCATGTTTCTTTGTTTGACGGCACAAACTGCGGCATTGCGTTGGAGGGGCGTCCGGTTTTTTCAGTCCAACACCATCCCGAAGCAAGCCCAGGCCCGCAAGACAGCTTTTACCTTTTTGAAAAATTCGCCGCGCACATGGCAGCCCGGGCGGCTTGAACCGTTAACGACCCTTTAATGTTTCTTAGGCAGCATCCCCCACATCGTTTCTGAAGGTGAGGATAAGGGATGGGGACACCCCGAATTGTACAAAAAACAACCACCGATCTTGTGCCGTCGGTCCAGCGGCCCGTTCGCAAAACAAGCTTGCTTAACCACCTTGCTGATCTGGGGGAGATTAGCCAAGTCGATCTATTGCGCCTATCAGTCCTTCAACGCCGTCGGGAAACCTCTGAAACTGATTTGTTGCTATCATTTGGGATGGTTTCAGGCACCGTTTTGGCCCGTGCGAAAGCGGATTTGCGCGACGCGCTATACATTAACTTGGACCGCGATCCCCCGAATCCAAAACTGATAGCCAGACTGGATCCTTCATGGTTGGCCAGACATCAGATTTTGCCTTGGCGGCAACGCAATGGCGCAACAATCATTCTTGTTAAATCATGGCGCGCTTTTACAAACGTAAAACCAAAACTTGAAACGATGTTTGGGCCTGTGATCCCTGGATTTTCATGCCCCTTTCAAATTGAGCGAAACATTATCCAACATTGTGGCTTGGAATTGGCGCAACGTGCTGAGATTCTCGTTCCCGAAAACGAAAGTTGTCGAAGCCTTCAGTACAATAATATTGGATTGGTTTGTGCTGCTTTTGTTGTCAGCAACACCATTGGTTTTCTCTTTTTTCCCATTGTCACACTCATGATGCTGTCATCTGTGGCCATTATTTCACTTTTGTTATGGACTTGTTTCAAATTAATTGCTGTGTTTTCAAAAATTCTGGCCGTTCCTCGGCAATGGAAAAAACACCCGCCCCCACCCGACAGGTGGCCTGTAATTTCGATTCTAGTTCCTTTGTTTTCAGAAAGAAAAATTGCAGATCAATTGGTGCACCGCCTCAAAAAGCTAAACTATCCACACGAATTATTAGACATAATCTTTATTACAGAAGCATGTGATCAAGTTACCCAAAAAACGCTCAAATCCACGCAATTGCCCAATTGGATCAAAACCCTGACGGTTCCCGAAGGTTCTATTCAAACCAAACCTCGGGCCTTAAACTTCGCATTGAATTTTTGCCGCGGATCCATTGTTGGCGTTTATGATGCCGAAGACGCACCAGATCCGTATCAATTGAAAAAAGTGGTTCATCATTTTGAAAATTGCGAACCCGATGTTGCGTGCATTCAGGGGGTTTTAGACTACTACAATTGCGATGCGAATTGGATGTCGCGGTGTTTTAGCGTTGAATATGCAACTTGGTTTCGCGTTGTTTTGCCTACGTTACAACGCCTTGGAATGCCCGTGCCTTTGGGGGGGACCACACTGTTTTTTCGTCGGGACATTCTGGATGAACTTGGGGGGTGGGATGCTCACAACGTGACAGAAGATGCCGATTTGGGTGTTCGATTGGCACGCAAGGGATACCGCACCGAAATGCTCGATAGTGTTACCGCAGAAGAGGCGAACAACCACCCTTGGAAATGGGTGCGTCAAAGATCGCGTTGGTTGAAAGGATTTGCAATCACATGGCTGGTTCACATGCGCGATCCGCGCGCATTGATTGAAGACATCGGTTGGAAGGGTTTTGCCGGCATTCAGATATTGTTTGCGGTTACAATTATCCAGTTTTTGCTGGCGCCGGTATTATGGAGCTTTTGGATATCAATTTTAGGATTTTGGCATCCGGTTCATGCATCCCTTGCCAATTGGGCGTCGAATCTTCTGATCGGAATATTTTTGTTTGCCGAACTCACAACAATTTTGGCGGGCATGTTGGCAGTTGTTCCCGCATCACATCGAAGATTGATGAAATGGGTTCCCACCCTGCATTTCTATTTTCCCTTGGGGGCCTTGGCCGCTTACAAAGCCATGTGGGAATTAATCACCAAACCGTATTTTTGGGATAAAACCGATCACGGTCATTCTTTGGAGGCCGACCCTGCGACAGCGTCTGCCATCAATCAGGATCGTCGTGTTTCAGTCGGGTCACGAAAGCCTCGCTCAGATGAACACGCACAGCATCAAAAGCGGCTTGTCCATCGCGGTTCGCAATGGCGGTGACGATGGCTTGGTGTTCATCCAACGCAACTGGTCCGCGTCCTTCCACGGCTAAAGATGTTGTCGCCAAAAGCGCCATGGACCGATACACCAAATCCAATTGTTTCACCAAAAACCGATTGTGAGAGGCCAAATGTAGCTGTTTGTGAAATCGTCGGTTTGAACGTGACAATGCCTGAGGATCGTTTGATCGAGTACGGTCAATATCAATCCTTTCCTGCAAGACTTTGATTTCTTCCTCTGTTGCGTGTTGGGCGGCCAGTTTTGCAGCAAGCCCTTCAAGCTCTGTCCGAACAACATAAAGTTCTGCCATCTGATTGTGATCAAGGGATGCCACGATCAAACTGCGGCCATCGCGGGTCAACAAGTTTTGGGTTTCCAATCTTTGCAATGCCTCGCGCACAGGTGTTCTGGAAACTCCAAACCTTTCAGCAAGATCACTTTCCACCAATCGATCGCCGGGTTTAAAAACCCCAACATCAATTGCTTCGAGAATGAGCGCATAAGCATCTTTTGATGGTGGTTTGGCGGCATACATGGGTTTGACCCTTCAATCATCTGATGGCCCGACCGTAAGAAGACACAGCACATTGTCAATTATGGATCGAACTCTCGACATATCGGTTCTGACTGGTAACAGGAAACAATGACTGATTTGAACTCAAAGTTTTCCGATATTCACACTTGGATTTTTGATTTAGACAATACGCTTTATCCACCAGAGGTTCGTTTATTCGATCAAATCGAAGAAAAGATGCGGCATTTCGTGTCAGATTTTTTAGGTATTTCTTTGGATGCGGCGGATCAATTGAGATCTAAATATTGGGCATCTCATGGAACCACTTTGGCTGGTATGATGGAACACCATAACATGCCACCCGATGATTTCCTTCAAGAGGTACACGACATTGATTTTTCCGTACTTCCCCACGAGACATCCTTGGCAGAAACGATTGCCGCTTTGCCGGGACGCTGCATTGTATTCACAAATGGCACCCGTCCATACGCGCAACAGGTATTAAAGGCACGAGGGTTAGAGAACGCGTTCGAAGAAATATATGGCATCGAACATGCGGGTTTTACGCCAAAGCCCCACCGTGGCGCGTTTGAAAGAGTATTTTCATTGGCAAAGATCGAACCAGAAAATGCGGCCATGTTCGAAGATGACGTTCGAAATTTGGAGGTTCCCAAAGCCATGGGAATGCGAACGGTTTGGGTACACCCGTCACAAGACGAGTATGATCACGTCGATCTGCAAGGGCCTGGATTGAATGATCTTCTGGAACAGATTGCCACGCCCCCCTCGCCTTCGAGTGCTTAAATAACTACGTTATGGGCATGACAAAAAAGTTTGCAGATGTTGTGGTTTCGGGTGGCGGAGTTGCGGGGTTGGCCGCAGCCGTTGCCTTTGGTTCATCTGGTTTTGATGTTTTATGCGTTGATCCTTCCCCGATGGGGACAAACCAGAAAGATCCCAACGCCGACCTGCGAACAACAGCCTATCTTCAGCCCGCCAAGAAGTTCTTGGAACAGATTGGCATATGGCAACTGGTACAAGGGGAAAGTGCGGCGCTTAATGTAATGCGCATCACCGATGCATCGGGCAACGAACCCCAAAGCTATGATTTTTGTGCATCAGACATTTCGGATGAACCTTTTGGTTGGAACGTTGGAAATTGGATTATGCGCCAAGCATTGCTTGATCGGATATCAAATTTACCGAACGTCACATTCCTGTCTGGGGTTTCGACGAACCGAATACTTCGGCGCACCTCTTCTGCTTTGGTTGGTTTCAGCGATGGTTCTTCTGTTGAAGCGCGCCTTTTGATTGCAGCGGATGGCAGGAACAGTTTTGTGCGCGAAGCAGCCGGCATAGAGGTTGCACGAACAGATTTTGGTCAAATGGCGATCACCTTTGCCGTCACCCATCCACTGCCACACAATAACGTATCAACCGAGGTTCATCGCACCGGTGGACCTTTTACTTTGGTCCCTTTGCCAGACCATCAAGGGAAACCATGTTCCGCAGTGGTCTGGATGGAAAGCAATGCCAACGTTGAAACCCTCATGGGTTTGGATGTGGAAGAATTCAACGCCGCGGCCACGGAAAGATCGGCGAATATTCTGGGCCCATTGGAAAACGTATCGCGTCGCATGCCCTGGCCAATCATTTCGCAATTGGCCAACAGATTTTATGCAGAACGAACCGCATTGATTGCAGAGGCCGCCCATGTTGTCCCCCCGATTGGGGCTCAGGGCCTGAACATGAGCTTGATGGATGTTCAAACGTTAATGGAACTGGCATTGCAAAATCAAAATGGGCTGGGTTCGCCAGACCAGTTGAAGGCTTATCAATCCAAAAGGTTTAATGACGTAAAGTTGCGTCACGCTGGGGTGGGAATTTTGAACAAGACCTCAATGATTTCGATTCCTGCTGTGCAACGTCTGCGCGCCGCTGGATTACAAAATCTTCATGCTATTTCCCCACTGCGAAAGGCCGCCATGCGGTTGGGATTGGGTGCATCATAGCGCTTATTAGCCCCCATTCGGGTAGAATTCACACAAATTTTGGATTCACGCTGAGTTTTTCGCCAAACCCCCTTCCCTTTCCCCCACATACCCGTATTTTGCGCCAGATTTTTCAATGGATGGAAAGGGGCGACCGATGCGCGTCTACTATGATCGCGACTGCGATGTTAATCTGATCAAAGACAAAAAAGTTGCGATTTTGGGCTATGGCTCTCAGGGGCATGCACATGCACTGAACCTGCGTGATAGCGGCGCAAAGAACTTGGTCGTTGCCTTGCGCGAAGGATCTGCATCTGCGGCAAAAGCCGAAGGTGAAGGCCTGAAAGTGATGGGCATCGCCGAAGCTGCGGCGTGGTGCGATGTTATCATGTTTACAATGCCCGACGAACTTCAGGCAGAAACCTACAAAAAATATGTTCATGACAATATTCGTGAAGGTGCCGCAATCGCATTCGCGCACGGTTTGAATGTTCATTTTGGCTTGATTGAACCAAAGCCTGGTGTCGACGTAATCATGATGGCGCCAAAAGGCCCCGGTCACACGGTTCGCGGTGAATACACCAAAGGCGGTGGCGTGCCTTGCCTCGTTGCAGTTCACGAAGACGCATCCGGTAAAGCGTTGGAAATTGGTTTGTCATACTGTTCCGCCATCGGCGGAGGTCGTTCAGGCATCATCGAAACCAACTTCCGCGAAGAATGTGAAACCGACCTGTTCGGCGAACAGGCTGTTTTGTGCGGCGGTTTGGTTGAGCTGATCCGCATGGGCTTTGAAACACTGGTTGAAGCCGGTTATGCGCCAGAGATGGCGTATTTTGAATGCTTGCACGAAGTTAAACTGATCGTAGACCTAATTTACGAAGGTGGCATCGCGAACATGAACTACTCCATCTCCAACACTGCGGAATATGGTGAATATGTCAGCGGTCCACGGGTTCTGCCTTATGACGAGACCAAAGCACGCATGAAAGCGATTTTGACTGACATTCAAACTGGTAAGTTTGTGCGTGATTTCATGGCGGAAAATGCCGTGGGTCAACCGTTCTTCAAAGGCACACGTCGCATCAACGACGAACACCAGATCGAAGCCACAGGCGAAACATTGCGCGGTATGATGCCATGGATTTCTGCCGGTAAAATGGTCGACAAATCAAAGAACTAAGGTTGCGGCGGGCTTTGCCCGCCATTACCAGTTTAAAGGCGTGGTGCGTAACACCACGCCTTTTCTTTTTGGAAGTTGCAGATGACCACGCCAGACGCGCCCGGCCTTGTGAATTGGATTAGATTGGGAATTGTCGGCGTCATTTGGGGCGCCGCATTCATGGGTGTGTCGATCGCTTTGAAAGACTTACCCCCGCTTACGGTTGCGGCGGGTCGTGTCACTTTGGGCGCCATCGCACTTTATTCATTGATGTGGGCGCGCGGCGTAAAATTTCCACCTCTAAAAAACAAAGTCCTGTGGCGGTACATTTTGGTTTTGTCATTGGTAACCACCGCAATCCCATTTTCACTTTTGTCTTGGGGTCAGCAATTTGTTCCTTCAGCCTTTGCTGGCATGTCCATGGCATCTGTTCCCCTTTTTGTATTGGTTTTGGCCCATTTTTTTGTTCCCGGTGAACAAATGTTTCTGCGCAAAGTCATTGGGTTTATCTTTGGCTTTGTCGGTACGATTTTGTTGGTCGGTGGTGGGCTAGAGGCATCTTCAAATAACACAGAAACCTTGGCGCGGATTGCATGTGTTTCAGCTGCTTTGTGTTATTCGGTTGGGGCCATTGTTACGAAGCTTTGCCCGCCTGTGAACGAACTCGCACTTTCAGCAGCATCCTTATTCTTAGCAGCCGTGATGTTATTGGTGGCTGCATTTTGGGTGGATGGGGTGCCCAACCATATCCCAACCCGTGCGGCATGGGCGCTTTTATATCTGGGACTTTTGCCAACGGCGGCGGCGTTTTTGCTCAAAGTCGCAATCAATCGAAGTGCCGGCCCAACCTTCATGACACTTGTGAATTATCAGGTTCCTTTATGGTCAATCCTGTTTGGATCGATCCTGTTGGGGGAACGATTGCCACCAATGTTGTTTATTGCATTTTCATTGGTTTTGTTGGGGTTGGCGATCAGTCAATGGGGCACATTAAAAAGACTGATCAAGCAATAAGTGGCATCGCAACCTTAAGCGCTTGGACCGTTTCCGCCACATCATGCACCCGGATGATTTGAACACCCGCCGCCGCGGCCAAAACCGCCACCGAAACGGAACCCGGCATCCGATCCTTGGCATCATCCACACCGGCCAGTGTTCCGATAAACCGCTTACGCGATACACCCAAAAGGATCGGACAGCCCAAAGCGTGAAACAGGGGAAGACCCTTTAACAAAGCCAAGTTGTGATCCAGCGATTTTCCAAAACCAATTCCAGGGTCAACAATGATTTTTTCTCGGTTGATGCCCGCCTTCACACAAAAATCAATTCGCGCTTCGAGATAGTCATAAACATCCAACAATACATTGTCATATTGGGGGGCTGCTTGCATCGTTTTAGGATCACCCTGCGCGTGCATAAGGCAAACCGGGCTATCTTCGTCCGCCACCGTTTTTGCCATGTCTCGATCATATGACAATGCCGACACATCATTGATCCAAGCTGCACCCACTTTGATGCCCGCCGCCGCAACGATTGATTTTCGGGTATCCAAAGAAATTGGTCGACCCACCTTCCCTGCAAGCGCTTCGATGACAGGGACAACACGACTAATTTCTTGATCAGCAGGAACAAAATCCGCACCCGGGCGGGTACTTTCACCGCCGATGTCCAAAACATCTGCACCTTGGTCAACCAAATGATTTGCATGGGACAGGGCATCATCTGGATTGTGAAACAGACCCCCATCAGAAAAACTATCCGGCGTAACGTTTAGTATCCCCATCACGGACGGGCGATTGTCGAACAGCCCAGGAAAGATGGAACGGTTCTGTGTTATCTGATGTAAAACATCTTTGGGCACTTCCTGAACGGGAAGAACGCAACTGTCCTTTCGCGTATGTGCGATGACTTGATCAAACCCCATCCACCCGCCAGCAAGGACCATACCTTGCGACGAAAGGTTGGCACGCGGGACGGGGATCGGTTGGTAGTAGGTCTTCATCACAAGGAAATTTCGTTTGCTGCGACTTTCTGGACGTTGACGCCCCAATCTAGATCGGACCCGACAGCGATAATTGCAAAGGCATCCATTTCTGCCCCGAACCATTCCACCAGTTTGGGGATTTCCAAGATCAGATCAGATGGCGCATCAACAGCATCCAAGATAAGTTTAGAGGGTGCCCAGACACTTATTTGATCGTTTCGCATCCCCCAGTCCAGTTCGGTGCGGGTACCCACCACCACACACCTGTGATCACGCCCCGCAAGCACCCATGCGTTTTGTTCCCAATTCAACAGATCAATCCGCCGCTGTGCCATGGGGTGTTGTGCATCACATGTTTGCGTGTTCGGAACATCTACGCAAAAAATGATAGGGCGCTCATGCTGTTGTGCGGCATCAACCCATTGCGCCAAATATTCGGTTCCAAGTGTTTCATTAGACAAAAACACGACAACCGGATGCGGTGTATCTTCCAATCTTCTGATTTTTGAAAAATCATCCGACTTGCGAACAATTTCCACACCCAATGTCCCAGGGCCACGATCCAGTTTCTCAATACGCACGAATGCACGCACTGCCTGCGGTTCAGAAAGGATACGCTCCGCCACCCTTTCAGCCAATGTCTCAAGAAGGTTTAGACGGTCCTCTGACAGTTCTCCTTCGATGGCCTCGGTTACTTTGTCGTAGGATAAGATTTTGTCCACGTCATCTTCTAAGGGGCCATCCCATGGGCAAACTTCAACCACTACGTTAAAACGAATTCGCTGCGATGTTCCACGTTCCGCTTGGAACGCGCCAATTTCAACAGTCAAAACAAGATCACGAACGGAAATACGATCCAACAACAAATCTTGCGTTTTTTGGGCGCGTTCACCGGGATGGGCAAAAGCCAAATGGATTTCATCAGTCATGGAGGGCCTATTGCGCAAAACAAAGTGCTGCGACTGTCTTAAGCACGTTTTTTAAGGTCTGTAAAACTTGTGTACACCAATTGTGGTGGTGTGCCTAAACACGCGAGACCAGCGCGGACGAACCGCCGTCGTGTGATAATACGTGGCACCCTTTGTCAGATTGCGCTGTCCACCATTCATCATGACATAGGCGATCTTACCCAACCGATTAAATGCTTTGCGATTGCGTATTTTGTCTGAAAGGCCATCACATGTGTATGTAAACTGACAGGCATATTTGCGACCGGTCCCTTGGTTAATCACACCGCACAATGTGTTCGGAAATTTGCGACTGGCGACACGATTCAAAATCACCTCTGCCACGGCAAATTGCCCCTTCAGGCTTTCACCACGTGCTTCGAAATACAATGCTTCAGTCAAACAACGCCATTGCGGCCCACCTTGCACAACCGGCTGTCGTGCCAGCCAACGTTCTGAATATCTAAATCCAATCCCCGCTGGACGTTTCGCTGGTCGAATGGATTTCGAAAGCAAAGCATCAAATGCCGCATATCCCGTGACCGCAGATGCAAGAGCATACATTTCATCGGGTATGAAGGAGGGTGCGACAGGCAACCCAATCGGTTTTTCCGGAACCGCCAATTGAGGTTGGCGCGGCTGCAAGAAGTAAATATTTTTCTTCAGCGCAGTTGAAACCTTTTCAACGTTAGGAACAGGTTTCAAGCTGACTGCAACTTTCAAATCGACAGCGGCAAGATCGGGCAACGAAGGAAGGCCCGATGCCGTTTTCATCATGGCCCGCGCGATATCGGTTCCCGCCGCACCGATGACCGTGTTTGCAATCTGTGGTCGCGATTGAATGAACAAATTTTGTTGTGCAACACCTTCACCATCGCCCTTGGTTTCACGCAACAATGGTCGCAGGCTTTCTACCTGACGCTGCAACGGACGAACCGTCAATTCCTCAACAGCCAAGTCGCGCGCCTTTGGCGTCAGTTCAAGCGCAATCGTAGGCACAGCAAAAGCAGCCATTCCAATTGCAAAAAAGGCTAAATAACGCTTCATAAGACCTTCAAGTTGCAGCACTTTAAATTCCCGAGCCTTCCGATAGGCATAAAATCGATTCCCGTCCAGCCCTTGTTACAGGGCAGATCCAAACAAATTGTTATGCCATAACGTTTAAATCTGGTCTCTTAGCACGCATTGTGCGGCTGCCAATCGTGCCACCGGAACCCTAAACGGTGAACACGAAACATAATCAAAACCGATGGTTCGCACGAAGCTGATCGCTTCGGGTTCGCCTCCGTGTTCTCCGCAGAGTGACAAAATGATGTTAGGACGTGCGGATCGACCACGTTTTGCTGCGATTGACAAAAGTTCACCCACCCCTTCTTCATCCAATCGATGAAACGGATCTTCTTTGTAAACGCCCTGCTGAACATAGGGTGACATGAACCGGCCGGCATCATCGCGAGACAAACCATAGGTCATCTGTGTCAAGTCATTGGTCCCAAAACTTAAAAAATCAGCATGGCCCGCAATATCATCTGATCGCAAAGCCGCACGTGGCGTTTCGACCATAACACCCAATGTGTATTCGAAATCTCGTCCTTTTTCGGTGCGAACAGATGCGGCGATGGCGTCAATGCGCGCCTTCACAAGCTCGACCTCGCGTTTCGCAGAAACAAGGGGGATCATGATTTCTGGTTTCACGTCTGATCCGCAATCCAGCGATGCTTCAAAAATGGCGCGGGCCTGCATTTCATAAATCTCTGGAAATGTGATGCCCAATCGAACGCCCCGCAAACCCAACATTGGATTGAATTCGCTGAGGGTTTCGATCCGTTCTGTCACAACGGATAAAGGCAGCCCCAAAGCAGCCGCCAGATTTCGCATACCTGCACGATCCGATGGCAAAAATTCATGTAATGGAGGATCCAGCAGGCGAATACAGACTGACCGATCTTTCATGACATTAAAAATCTCTGTGAAATCCGCGCGCTGCATCGGCATGAGTCGTTCAAGCGCCGCAGCGCGGTCATCTGAGTTTTCTGCAAAAATCACTTCACGCATCAAAGTCAGGCGATCTGCCTCGAAAAACATGTGTTCGCTTCGACAAAGCCCAATTCCATCGGCAAGGAAACGGCCCGCCGTCACTGCATCTTTCGGGGTATCCGCGTTCGCACGAATACCAATATCGCGCACATCATCGGCCCAACTTAATAGGGTTTTGACACTATCATCCAACCCGGCTTCCACAGTGTCGACTTCACCTTTCAGGACTTGCCCCGACGTACCGTCAACGGTGACGATATCACCTTCGCGAAGAATTTCGCGATTTCGGCCAATTAAGGTTTTCTTTTTGGCGTTCACCGCCAAACCATGGGCCCCCACGACACAGGGAAGGCCAATCCCCCGACCGATCACAGCTGCATGGCTTGTTATGCCACCCCGTTCGGTCAAAACCGCCACTGCGACATGCATGCCGCGGATATCCTCTGGCCCGGTTTCGCGGCGCACCAATACGGCGGCTTCGCCACGCGCCGCAGCGGCCTGCGCATCAGTGGCCGTGAAAACAATCCGGCCCGTAGCAGCACCGGGGCTGGCCGCGATACCATCTGCCAACACTGTGCGCTTTGCATAAGGGGCGATTTGCCGGTGCAACAATTCTGACAAGGCTTTGGGGTCAACACGAAGAATGGCGTCTTGCCTTGGAATGACTTTGTCTTTGGCCAAATCGACCGCAATTTTCACCGCCGCGCGCGATGCCCGCGAAATACGAACCGCATCCAATATTGCAAGTTTTCCATTTTCAACGGTGAATTCGATCGACATTTCTTCTCGAAGACGTTGACGCGCGAGTTTGCCGTGCGCCAACAAATCATCGAACACATCTGGGCAACGTTCTTGCAAAGAAGGGCCGCGTTTATCATTTGTCAAAAACAAGGATTGCGCTTGCGGGTCTAATGCTTCGCGCCCTTGAGATTGGCTCAAGTATCGCCCGTGGATTCCCGGTTGCCCTGTATCTGAGCTTGCGAATTGAATAACGCCAGAACCGCTCTCCCCTTTACCAACACCAAGGGCCATGGCTTGAATAACCAAACCCAAACCGGCGTCCGCAGGCGCGCCTTTGGCCTGACGCAACAATCGGGCTGTAGTCCCTTCCCATGCGCGGGCCATGGAGGTGATCACATCTGACAATTGGCGACCCACATCTTGGGGAAAGGCCTCCTCCGCCTCATCTTCGAACGTTTGCAAAGCGGATGTCACATCCGCCTCTGAGGGGTTGTCCATGTCTTGAAAAACATCAGCGTCCAGCCGCGCAACATCAATCGCATAGGCATTGATAAATCGAAGATACAAACGGCACGCCGCATCATTCCCAAGCCGCTTTTTCAAGCTTTTGAATGTGAGGTCGTTCAACCCAATATTAAGCACCGCCCCAGGCCCGCCCCAATCGGGCGAAGCGGAAGATGGACGAACAGACAAAAGTGGATTTTCATCAAAGTGCGGAAGAATCTGATGTAAATCGATTGGCGCGCCGGTTGCGATTTCATGTACCGCATCGAACGACAGCGCCACGGTCGCCGGCACAGGCATATCAAGCCTTATGAGACGTTGCAGGCATTTTGCCCGCCCGCCATAGACGGCAGGGCTCATGGGGGCTGTGTTCGTTATGAACACAATGGGGCTGTAGTCTGGAACGTGCTGCACTGCGGCAATCCTTATGATGTGCCTGCAGCATAGGGCGTCAGCGATTCGTTACAAGGGGCAGTTTCAGCCTTCGATTTTAGTCAAATCCGCAACCGCGCCGCAGGTGGTTCTGATCCGATGCAAAAGGTTCAAACGATTGCGGCGGATCATTTCGTTATCATCATTGATCTTCACCGCAGTGAAAAATGCATCAATCGGTCCACGCAGCTTGGCCATTTCCGCCATCGCTGTTTGAAAATCTTCCGCATTCATTGCTGGTTTGATTGCCCCGTCAGCCTGATCAAGGGCCGTAAACAATGCCTTTTCGGCCGCATCTTCGGCAAACTTAGGATCAGCGCCAAAGGAATATTCCACACCATCTTTTTCTTCGGCTTGGGTCAGAATGTTGTTGGCACGTTTGAACCCTTGGATCAGATTTTCACCATCGTCTGTGGCCAAGGTTTCCGACAAAGCGGTGGCGCGTTTTACCAAAAGCATCAGGTCATCGTTACCTGGCATCGCAATGCAAGCATCAATGACATCATGACGAACGCCACGATCGCGAAGGTACACTTTGAGCCGGTCATGGAAGAAAGAAAGCAGATCGGCGGCCCCTGCGCCTTCATCTGCTCTTTCCAAGCAACCTTTGAGAGAGAGTTTCAAACCATTCTCCAAAACCAATCGAATAACACCCAGCGCCGCACGCCGCAGCGCAAAGGGGTCTTTGCTTCCAGTTGGCTTTTCATCAATCGCCCAGAACCCTGTAAGAGTGTCCAGCTTATCCGCCAAAGCAACAGCCACAGAGATAGGTTCTGTCGGGACATCATCCGACGGGCCCAAAGGTGAATAATGCGCTTCGCAGGCGTTTGCGACAGCTTGGTCCATACCAGCCGCCTGCGCGTAATAGCGCCCCATCAACCCCTGCAATTCGGGAAACTCATAGACCATTTCAGAACTAAGGTCCGCTTTGGCGATCCTGGCTGCCTGATCCGCCTGATCCGCGTCTGCGCCCACAATCGGGGCCAATTCACGGGCAAGTGCGGCGATGCGGTCAATCCTTTCGGCCTGACTTCCCAGCTTGTTGTGGAACGTGACTTGGGACAGCGCACTCGTCCATTGCGCCATATCATCGCCCGCCTTGGCGACGCGCAGATCATTTTCCCAGAAAAACTTGGCATCCGCCAATCGCGCCGACAGCACCTTTTGATTACCAGCCAATATCGTGGCACCGTTATCAGCCGTCTCAATGTTTGCGACGGTAACAAAGCATTCGATCCGCTTAGTTTTAGGGTTGCGCACTGAAAAGAACTTTTGATGTTCTTTCATAGAGGTTTTTAAAACTTCGGGCGGTAATTCAAGGAATTCTTCATCGATTTTACCCAATAAAACCACTGGCCATTCCACCAGCCCTGATACTTCGGCCAACAAACCTTTGTCATCCACCACCTCAAGACCCAAGGCAAAAGCTTGGTTCGTGGCATCCTGCCAAATGGTTTCTGCGCGTTCATCTGCACGCAAAATGACTTTTGCCCGCTTCAACTTGGCTTCATAGTCCTCGAAAGAGGTGACGGTGAATTCTGCCGGGGCCATGAACCTGTGCCCTTTGGTTTTGTCACCAGAAACAAAATCATCCACGCGAATGGGAACAACTTGTGTTTCCGCCTCATCCGTCAGGATGCACAGGATTGATTGCAAAGGCCGAACCCAACGCAGGGGCCCTGCCCCCCACCGCATGGATTTTGGCCACGGGAAAGTTCGAATAGTGTTTTCCAGAAGGTCTGAAACTATGTCGGATGCGGGTCGACCGGGCTTTGTGATTTTTGCAAAATAGGTTTGACCTTTTTTATCATCACGCACTTCCAAATCGTCTTTGCTAACACCCGCACCCCGAAGGAAACCTTCCAATGCCTTTTCCGGGGCACCCACCTTTGGACCTTTGCGTTCTTCCACAACGGTGGGGCTTTCAGACAAGACATCTTCGACTGTTAGAACCAATCGACGTGGCGTGTGAAATGCCGCGGCTGAGGCATAGGTCAATCCGGCTTCGACCATGCCGTCAGTCATCAAACGTTTCAAATCATCCGCCGCGCGTGCCTGAAGACCCGCTGGAATTTCTTCGGAAAATAATTCGATCAAAAGATCAGGCATCAGTTGTCCTTTCCGGGACAGTCGTCCGTTGCAGGCGACCCATCATAGAGCTTTTCACCGCAATCATTGATTTGGTGCCACACAAAGCCCCGCCCATCGGGGTAAATGGCAACAACGCGATCAATTCCATATTCAAAGTTGCGCTGTCCGATAAAGGCGGTCGCAAGCCCATCTTGAAGATCGGCACCAATTTGGGCCGCATCAAAGCAATCGAACCAATTCGGTGCATTACGTGGTTCGGCACCCTCAAAGGTTTCATAAGTTTCTGTCAAAAGCGCGGTGGACATCGAGGTATTAAAACACGCGCGGTACCGAATGGGGGAACTGTCAGCGTTTATCGCGGTAAAGTTTTCAAACAGGATTTCCTCGGGCGCTTCTTCAGTCAACGGTGTTAATTCCACCGTTCCTTTTTCAACGGGAACCGAGTCATAATACCCATAAACTTGGGCGTAATAGACACCCACAGCAAAAACAGCAGTAATTGAAACAATCGCCAAACCTACAACCCTTCCACTGACCGCCATCAGGCCACACCGGCCGCAGCGGTTTGAACAAAAGCATCAGCACATTGTTTGGCCAATGCCCGGACCCGACCGATATAGGCCTGTCGTTCTGTAACTGAAATCACACCACGGGCATCCAACAAATTGAAAATATGGCTCGCCTTAATGCACTGATCATAGGCCGGATGGGCCATGATAATTCGCTTGCCTGTTTTTGGGTCGTCATGGTCTTGGGCAAGGATCGATTTGCATTCAGCTTCGGCTTCTTCGAAGTGTTTCAACAGGACATCCGTGTTCGCAACATCAAAATTCCAACGGGCGTATTCTTCCTCTGTTTGTTTAAAAACATCCCCATAGCTGAGGGGCTGCGGAGCGTCGGGATCGTTGAATGGCATGTCCATAACGTGATCGATGCCCAAAACATACATCGCCAATCGTTCCAGACCATAGGTCAGCTCGCCAGACACAGGATGACAATCATGACCGCCAACTTGCTGGAAATACGTAAACTGGCTGACCTCCATCCCGTCACACCAGACTTCCCATCCAAGCCCCCAGGCACCCAACGTTGGGCTTTCCCAATCATCTTCAACAAATCGAATATCGTGCAATGCCATGTCTATGCCGATGGCTTCCAAACTGCCCAAATACAGCTCTTGCAAATTAGGCGGGCTGGGTTTGATCAAAACCTGATATTGATAGTAATGCTGCAGTCGATTTGGGTTTTCACCATAACGACCATCGGTCGGTCTGCGTGATGGCTGCACATAAGCGGCGGCCCAAGGTTTATTTCCAAGGGCGCGCAACGTTGTTGCGGGGTGAAACGTCCCGGCACCGACTTCCATGTCATAGGGTTGCAGAATCGCACAGCCCTTGGACGCCCAATAGGTTTGAAGTCGTAAGATTATCTCTTGAAATGATCTTGGGGTTTCCGCAGGCATGTCGCGCTCTTCGCTTGGTTTGGCGCTTGCATAAGGTGCCACGCGACAGGGGTCAATCGACGCAACTGCGGATGCAAAGTCGCAGTTGGCAGAAAGTCGCGGATTTTTTACCTCAACGCCTTGATTTAGATACTATTCCCACAAATAAGGCATCGGATACTGAATGGGACTGGTTTTATGCTTTTACGCATCATTGCATTTGTGACTGCGGTCGTTGTTTCAACGGTGGCTTTGGGACAAGAAGATCTTCGTGGAACCAGCTGGGTTCAAATCGAGGCACGCCCTTCGCAACAAGGTGCGGCGGACCGGGCGTCAGATTTGTCCGCAAATTTTGAAAATGTGAACGCATTCTATTTGGGCAGTGGCTGGTATGGCATTGCTTTGGGACCCTTTGAAAGCCGCAATCAAGCCACGACCGTACTACGCAATTTGCGGCGTGCCAGATCCATTCCTGCCGACAGCTTTGTCGCGGCCGGCAGCGCATTTCGCGAACGCATTTGGCCCCCCGCAAATTCGGTGGAGATCCCGGCAGACACACCCGCCGAAGAAGAGGCGGAACCCACCTCCGAACCAGAAGAGCCTGTGGTTGCTGAAACCGTCGAATCTGAGCCCACCCCGACAGATATTGCAGAGGAAACATCCGACGATGCGGTGACTCCGGCCCCTCAGCAAGAAGAGATCGAAATTGCCCTTCCAGCCGACGAACCCGATGAGACCCCGCGTCAGGCCCGAGCCTCAGAACGAAAGTTGAACGATCAAGAAAAACGTGATTTGCAACGTGCCTTGAAATGGGCCGGTCATTATACCGGGCGCATCGATGGAAAATATGGTAAGGGAACACGGCGTGCCATGGGACTTTGGCAACGTGCAAAATCCTATGACGTCAGCGGAATTTTGACCACACGTCAGCGAAAAGAGCTGATGGAAGATTATGATACGGTTTTGGATGGCATGACGTTCGAGACCCGCACCTTGGAATCCGCGGGTATCGAAGTGAATGTTCCACAAGGCATTTTTGCCGCCGAAACATTCGATGCCCCTTTGATCCGTTTTGAACCAAATACCGATTTTGACGCAAAACTGATTTTGATCAGCCAAGCAACAGATCGTGATGGGATGGAGGTTTTATTTGAGGTCCTCAAAACATTGGAAATCGTTCCCGTCGTAGGCAATCACCGGCTGACACGGAATGGGTTTGAAATCGATGGCAGAAGCAATCGTTGGCGGACACGTGGGTTTGCGAGATTACAAAGTGGCCAATTAAAGGGTGCAATCCTTGTTTGGCCAGCAAAAGACGAAGAACGCCAAGGTCGCGTGCAACTTGAAGTTTTCCGAAGCTTCAAGCGGCTGACCGGTGTGTTGGATGCGGCAGCCTTTTCAACCGACGAGGAAGCGGAAGCCTTGAGCGGACTTCCCGTACGCAAGCCAAGTTTTGTTCAATCTGGTTTGTTCGCGGATGCAAAGGGCAATGTTTTAACGGCAAGCAGCAACTTGGGAAGCTGCGCCCGCATCGGATTGGGTGAATCCGCCGAAGGTGAGGTTCTTGCCTCAAACGAATTGGCGACAATCATCCGCCCAATTCGCCCCCTCAGCCCCCTTAGCGTTCCTGAATTTCAATCGGTAAAACCCAAGGCACCCAGCCAAATCGTAGTGGGTGGATATTCATATGGCGGTTTGTTGGGTGCCCCAACTTTGACTTTTGGCGAACTTAGTCAGCTTACTGATCTGACTGGCGATGAAACCAAGGCCCGCCTGTCCGTAGAAACTTTGCCGGGTGACGTGGGTGCCCCGATTTTTGATCGTGGTGGCGCGGTTGTTGGGATATTGTTACCTCGAAAAGAAGATGGGGTTCGCCAGCTTCCTGCATCAACGCAGTTTGCTGCGCTTTGGGATGAAGTTTCACCCCTATTGAAGGATGCAAAAGCTCGCCCCAAAACAACTGAGACATTGGCCTATATGCACCCTGAAGACATCAGTGCCCTTGCCCGGGATGCCACAGTTCTGATTTCTTGCTGGGAATAATCAAACTCGAATGCTTGACGTAATGTAAATGATTGCGGGCTTTGCAAGGTTGAACGCGTCGTTGACTGCGGAAACCAATTCATCTTTCGTCGTTGGTGCATAAGCCTCTGCACCATAAGCTTTGGCCAATGCGCAAAAATCCGGATTTCGGGCAATGACCGCGTTGGGTGCAATTTGTGCACCCCGCATGCTGTCTTCTATTTCTTTGAGTTTGCCATTGTCCCAAACAATTATGGGTAAGGGTTGATCCAATTCCATGGCGGCGCCCAATTCCTGCACCGTATATTGAAATCCATAGTCGCCCGCGATGGCCATGGTTGGCTGATCGGGACGCGCGACCGCACCGCCAATCGCAGCAGGCAAAGCATATCCCAAGGTGCCAAATCCAGTTGGATGATGCCAATGGCCCGGTTTTGTCATGGGCCAGACTTCTTTCGCCACATATGCAAATTGCGTCATATCGGAAAAAATCATGACGTCTTCAGGAACCGCATCGCGCAGAACATCGCAAATTGCCGCAATTCCAGGTCTTTCCATATCCGTTTCATTGCGCCAAGCGGCCTTGGCGGCACTCACCTCTTGTGAGGTCCATCCAGTGGCTTTGGGAATGTCGAATTGGGACAGACCATACAAAAAACTGTGTCCATCACCCAATATTTGTAAATCAGCACGGTGGTGATCTGACAATACTTCAGGATCAATATCAACGCGTATCAAAGGGGCTTGATGGCCAAGTTCTGTGCGCCACAAATCAACTTCGGCCAGTTCTGTGCCAATTGCAATCACCAGATCAGCAGAAGCAATCACATCAGCGCTGGAAGGACGGCCAAGATATGTTCCAAAATTCAAAGAACACTCTGGTGCGACCAGCCCGTCACCAGCATAGGTTAAAAAGCAAGCCGCCCCCCAAATGGGCATCAGCTCTGACAACAAATCCGCGGTCCCCGCATCGGCGCATCCACCCCCAAAAATAAACAATGGGCGCTGCACCTGTTCCATCAGCTGGGCCACATGTGCAACATCCATGCGCGAAACATCAGGATCAACGGCACGCGACACCGGTTGCGGCGCTTCAACCGCCTGATCTTCAAGCAAAGAGATGGGCACTGTGATGGATTTTGGTCTGTTGCGTTTGGTGTCAAATTCGGCGAAAGCCCGATCAATGAGACCATAGGCAGATTGGGATGTTCGCGCCGTTTCAGACCAATCGCATACCGTACCCGCCGCCCCTTCTTGATCCAACATCTGATGCAATTGCCCACGATAAAGCGCGGTTTCATCCAAACAACTTGAAATGGCCAACAACGAAACGCTGTCGGAATATGCTTGTCCCAAGGCCGTCATGGCGTTGCACAACCCCGGCCCCGTGATCAAATATGCGATACCGGGTTTGCCCGACGCACGCGCATATCCGTCCGCCATAAATCCAGCACCCTGTTCATGACGCGCCAAAATATGTCGAATGCCCGCCTCTTCAATTCCACGGTACATTTCTTGGTTATGAACGCCGGGTATCCCAAAAATCACGTCCACGCCGCGTGATTTGAGCATGTGGGATATTTGTGCCCCCAATGGTTTCTGTTCTGCCATCAGGCCCTCCAAAATCGAAGTGTAAACAAGGTATAAACCGCCAACAATTCAAGACGACCCACCAACATCGCAATCACCAAAATCCACTTTGCAGTGAAATTGATGTCAGCATAGTTTCCCGCCGGTCCGATCTGATCACCCAGTCCAGGGCCGATATTGGCCAAGGCTGCTGCCGCACCTGAAACCGACGTAATCATATCCAGACCTGTCATAGACAAAGCCACGGCCAAAATCCCTAAGGTCAAAAAGAAAATGACAAAGAACGATAAGACAGAATTCAAAACATCGGATCCGACAATCCGCCCCTGGTATCGTGGGCGAAACACCCCGTTGGGGGAATAGATCGCCTTGATCTGACTTTTGATCGCCGCAAACAAAAGCTGGTAACGAAATACCTTTACCGAACATGATGTCGAACCCGCGCATCCGCCAATCAATCCGGCATAGAAAAACAAAACCACCGCAAAGGCACCCCAGGTGTTGTAATCTGAACTGGCAAAACCAGTTCCTGTAATAATCGAAATGGCATTGAATAGTGCTTTGCGAAAGCCAACCTCCCACGTTGTCTGAAAGCTCCACATCCAAAGGGTCAGTGTGAATACGACAACGCCAATAATCCCTAAAAAGGACCAGATCTGGGTGTCTTGGAAAAACGGTTTCGTATTTCCATCCAAGAGCTGAACATATCGAACGAATGGCAATGCGGCTAAACACATAAACAGTGCCCCCACATATTCAGCCCCTGGCGCAAACGCCGCGAAGGAGGCATCACGAGTTGAAAATCCGCCGGTTGCGATGGTTGTCATCGCATGGGAAGCCGCATCGAATGTGTTCATGCCCGTGGCCAGATAAAGCGTGGCGCATGCCGCTGTCAGTCCAACATACAGCCATGCAACGCGAGACGCGATTTCAGTGGCCCGGGGCAAAATCTTTCCAAATGTGTCAAAGCCTTCGGAACGGAATATTTGCATCCCCCCAACGCGCAATTCCGGCAGAAACACCATGGCGACAACAATGATGCCAATCCCGCCCAGCCATTGCAAAATGGCGCGCCAAAACAACAAGCCTTCTGGAAGATCATCCAATCCTTCGAACACCGTCGCGCCGGTTGTGGTTAATCCGGACATGGCTTCAAAAAATGCATCCGTGAAACTTGCATTTGTCGTGCCCATTATAAAGGGTATTGCGCCGAAAACAGGCAAAGCAACCCACACCCCGGTGGTCAGCAAAAACGTTTGTTGCAACGTCAAACCTTGATGGGTTTCGGTGTTAGTCGCCATATAAAGCATGGCCCCAACGACAAAAGTGATCAGGCCAGATTGCAAAAACACGACCCATTCATCGTTGTCGCGCAAAAGATCAATAATCAAAGGAAAAACCATGGTCATGCCCAACAGCATCACCAAAACCCCTATGACATTGATAACCGGACGGACGTCTACCATGGCCGCCACCGTTGACCTCAGCAGGTCATGGTGTCAAGCGGCGCTCAAACTTTGTGAATCAATGATTGAAACAGATTTGTTTCCAAAGTCTCATGCTCGAAGGTCCGTCCAGACGTTAGAACGCTGACAGCGTCATGGCTGTGCAGGCTTTCTTGATGGCTTGCTGCCACTCTGAAATCCCCAACACGGGCATCGGCATTCAGCGCTTCAGCGAATAACCTGACGGCATCTTCCACAAAGATTGGGTTAGCCGCATTAAGTTCTGCGAATGCTTGTTCATCTTCGCGCTTTACCATGACTTGAGTTTCGGTTGGCACTGCGCGGCGGCAAGCCTCTATCAAATCTTCAATCCACATTTCACCGGCATTGGGATCCAAAACCACTGATAAACGTGCCACTGACCGTTGCGAATGAGGTGTTGCCAACTGTCCGCGCGCATTGCGAGCATGTTCAGACAATTCTAAAGAACATGGACAGGTCGACGAATAGACATAGTCAAGGTGCAAAATACGTGTGCGGACGTTTGAGCGTTCCACCACCTCTGCTGCGATTTGGTAATATTGGTACCCTGACAATCCAGATCGCAAACTTTCAACACGCATTGGGAATGCAAAGTTCAACTGCAGCCGTGCATCAAAACTGCCCAGATCCTTTTGATAGTCATCCAGCACACGATCAATCACATCAAACGCAAAAACTTGGTCAGCATGCTTGTAAAAACTGCGCATAATACGGGACATGTTGATGCCCTTTTTGTCCGCCTCTAACGAAACCGTTCCTGTGACAGAGGTTTGCAAATCAAGGCGGGATCCATCCCGTTTCTTGTATCCCAAAGGCAACTGAAAATTTGAAATACCAACGTGCTGAATTTCCTGATGCGCACCCTTGATCAAAGAGGCAGGCCCATTTTGAAGATCTGGCAAAGTCTTTCGGTATGACTCTGTCATGACAAAATCATCGGGATAAATTTTGGATAAGGCCTGCTGTTCCAAACTCGGATGATGCAGCAATGCCCGCAATTCAGGATCCAAATCGTCGGATTTCTGCGAATTCGCCCAGTTTTTCAGCGCTTTCAGCGCCTTTTTGGCATCTTCTTCAGTTAAATCAGCATTAAATACGGACGAATGTACATTCATGGCAATTTCCCCTTCTTAAGGTGCGGGCCAGACCAAATAGATATGGGTCGAAACACTTAGTGATTCAACCTTTGTTTTTTGTACGGGGTTTGTGTGGGTTTGGATCACGTTTTTGAAACAGCTATCCCAATGTCATCCAAAAGGTCATCTCTATCTTCCAAACCCACGGATAATCGCACCAACCCTGGGGTAATTCCCAGACGTTTCTTTTGATCATCGGTTAGCCGCTGATGGGTGGTCGTTGCGGGATGGGTCACCAAAGATTTTGCATCACCCAAATTGTTGGAAATCGTTGCGATCTGTAATTCATTAAGAAATGAAAACGCCCGTTCTTTGGATCCAAGATCAAGCGCCAACATCGTTCCCCCTGATCCCATTTGCGCCATACACAGTTCATGCTGAGGATGTGTTGAAAGACCGGGATAATGGACAGCGGCGAATGCCCCCGATTGATGCAGTGCGTCGGCCAAAATTTGCGCTGTTTCCGCCTGCGCACGGACGCGCAGATCGATGGTTTCCAACCCTTTGAGCATCATCCAAGCATTAAAAGGGGACATCGCCCCACCGGTGTGTTTCATGTATGGTTCAACGGTGTTCTTCACGAAATCCTGTTGGCCCAATATCACCCCACCAAGGCCGCGCCCTTGACCATCAATATGTTTGGTTGCCGAATAAACGACCACATCTGCCCCAAGATCAATCGCGCGCGAAAACACTGGTGTTGAAAAAACGTTGTCCACCACCACGATCGCCCCAACCGTATGGGCCATAGCCGAGACAGATTTGATATCAATGACTTCGAGTGTTGGGTTCGATAGGCTTTCAAAAAAGACCAATTTGGTTTCTGATCGGATGGCAGAATTCCATGCGCCCAAATCTGTGCCATCAACAAAATCCACCTCAACACCAAAACGCGTGAGAACCTCTTCTAAAATATAAAGGCAAGAGCCAAAGAGAGCGCGGGAAGAAACAACGTGATCACCGGCCTTTAACCCACAAGTCAGCGCACCACTGACAGCGGCCATACCGCTGGCGGTGGCAAATCCCGCCTCTGCGCCCTCGATTGCGGCTATGCGGTCTTCGAACATTGCTACGGTTGGATTACCATAGCGCGCATAGATATATTCATCAGGACCAGATTTTTCGAAACGGGCTTCTGCCGCCTCTGCACTGTCGTAGGCAAAGCCCTGTGTCATGAATATGGCTTCAGACAATTCAGAATATTGACTGCGCCGCGTGCCGCTGTGGACACCTAAGGTACGTGGTTTTCTCGCCATGTGGGTTCTCCAAAAACAAAAGCCCCACCGGGTAAAGGTGGGGCCATCGCCCTGACCTTTTAGCGGTTTATTTTACGTGGCCCGCAATCCGGTAACAAATCGCCACGACTTGATGATTAGGCCTGACAATTGCGAAGGTCAACTTGATTTTCCAACGTTAACCTTTTGCGCAAAATCGGCAAAATAGACTGCACAACCCGTATACAACCTGTACACAGGCTGTACACCGCGGGTACACAGACCAAAAGCTAACCAATAACCACCATGGAAGATAAACACTTCATTTGTCCTTTGTGCGAGCGCCCAATTCCCGAGGGCGTTCCAGCAAGTCGACATCACTTGGTTCCCAAACTGAAGGGTGGAAAAGGTGGTCCGACCATCTTGATCCACCATCTGTGTCATAAAGAAATTCACGCAACACTGACAGAAGCAGAATTGGCAAGGGAGTTTCATTCGGTTGAAGCTTTGAAAACGCATCCGCGTTTGGCAAAATTTTTTGCGTGGGTCGCAAAGCGGCCACCAGATTTTATGAGCCGGTCTAAGGGCGGACGACGAAAAGCATGACGAAAGACAAGATGACACATCCAATCGATCTTTATTTTTGGCCCACCCCCAATGGTTGGAAGGTTTCAATCGCTTTAGAGGAATTGGAACTTCCCTACACCACGCACTTGGTGGACATCGGTGCAGGGGATCAGTTCGAACCAGACTTCCTCAAAATCTCACCCAACAATCGCATGCCAGCTATCATTGATCCCGATGGCCCAGAGGGCGCGCCCATCAGCGTCTTTGAGTCGGGAGCCATCTTGCAATATCTGGCGCGCAAAACCGGGCGATTATACGGGCAAACAGATCGTAACCGCATAAAGGTGGAAGAATGGCTGATGTGGCAAATGGGTGGGCTTGGCCCGATGGCCGGGCAAAACCATCATTTCAACAAATACGCCCCCGACATGGGCGAAGACCTGACCTATGCCAAAGACCGTTACACGAATGAAACCGCGCGCCTGTATCGCGTGTTGGATACCCAATTGGGCATTCATGAATTTGTGGCGGGCGATTTCTTTTCAATCGCGGACATCGCCATCTGGGGATGGGCCAGTCTGTGGGAAGGTCAGAAGCAGACCTTGGATGATAAACCAAATATGAAGCGATGGTTACAAAAAGTAGGTGATCGTCCCGGCGTTATTGCCGGGCGTGCCCTTCATGCAGATTTGCGTGGAACGACACGCGGTAAAGATCAAAACACCCAGTTATTCAAACCGAAAGGATGATCAATCATCATCATCCAAACCGTATTTCTGGAACAATCCAGATTGTGTGATGAAAAAGATCAAAACCGCAGCTGTCAGGCCAAAGGTTTTGAAATAGACCCAAACCTCGGTTGAAAATCCACGCCAAACCACCTCGTTCAGCAGGGCAAGCCCAAGAAAAAAGACGCACATACGTTGGGTCAGCTTCCACCAACCTTCAGGGGCAAGCGGGATCATTTCCCCCATCATATACCGAAGATATGATGTACCGCGCAGCAGCCCAAACCCCAGAACCCCGCCAAAGATCAAATAGATCAAAGTGGGTTTCATTTTAATAAACCGGTCATCGTTCAACCACACCGTCATTCCGCCGAAGATGGTAACCAACGCGGCGGTCAGGATCTGCATCTTTGATACTTTGCCTGTCAAAAACCACATGATTCCGGTCGTAAGAAGGATCAAAGGCACAAACATCGCCGTCACGATAATAAAGCCTTCGTACTGCGTGCCACCAACTTCGAACGTGTCATCCTTGAACAAAAGATAAGCCACAAAAAACAAGATAATCGGGCCAAGCTCCAAGACTTGCTTCAACGCGGGGGAAATGGATTTTTCAGACATCGGAACCTTCTTTCTATGCGCCAAATTCAACTATCACAGCGCCCAATGCAATCAAGCACATCAACAATGTTCGGCGGGGGCCGACGGCCTCTTTCAAAAATAGCCAACCGATCAAAGCCGCAAAAACGGTTGAGGTTTCGCGCAATACCGCAGCTTCCCCAACTTTGTCCAATCGGGTGGCCAACATAATGGATCCAAAACTGCCAAAGGCGATAAGGGCACCAATCTGGCCGCGCCGCATCAATGGGGCAAAGGCCGGTGGGTTTTTCATGCTTCGGTATTTGAACCACGCGATGACAGGAAAATCCAAACTGGTCACCACAAAGAACCACAAAAGAAATGTGAACGGATCTGCAGAAGCCCGAATACCATAAGCATCATAAGTGGTATAAAGCGCCACAAAGAAAGCCGTGATGGACGCGGCACCAAGCGCGGTGATCAAAACAGCAGGTTCGCCTGACAAGGTTTTGAAATTGTAATAGGCCAGTCCAAAAATTCCGAACACCAAACAGAACACGCCGGCCCATTGGATAAGATTGAACACCTCATTGAACACCAAACCGGCTCCGATAACGGTGAACAACACCCCCCCGCCCCGGACGATGGGATACACAACAGTGAACGCAGCGCGTTCATAGGCCAGCGCCAAAAAAACCTTATATGCGAAATGGATCACAACCGCGCCTGCCAACAGCATCCATTCAAATGCATTTGGGAAAGGGGCGAAGAAAACGGCCAGAGGCAACCCAAATATGATCAGCCAAAAATCAATCGACCCTCGGACAATCCAAGGGTTTTGCGTGCCCTTTTGAAGCGCCCCGAATATGGCATGCAGTGCCGCCGCAAAAATCGCCAGCCATAGGGCAAGTGTTTGCCCCATGGGTGTGCCAGCAATGCTGACGATCCAATCGGACACCAGATCACGCCCCGGTCAAAGCTTGGGCAAATTCGCCTGGGTCAAACGCATCGAGATCGTCAATTTTTTCACCGACACCAATGGCATGGATCGGCAAACCAAATTTGTCGGCAAGTGAAACCAAAACACCACCTTTCGCAGTGCCATCAAGTTTGGTCATAACCAAACCAGACACGTCAGAGATATTTTGGAACACCTCAACCTGATTGACCGCATTCTGGCCGGTGGTGGCATCCAGAACCAACAACGTATTATGAGGTGCGGTTTCATCAACCTTGCGGATGACCCGCACGATTTTGGCCAACTCATCCATAAGGTCGGTTCTATTTTGTAAACGGCCCGCTGTGTCTATCATCAAGATATCCGCGCCCTGTTCGGTGGCTTGGGTCAAGGCATCAAAGGCCAATGACGCCGGATCCGTTCCCTCTGCCGCTTTGAACACCGGAACATCTGCGCGGTCACCCCAGACAGCAAGTTGTTCAACCGCGGCCGCGCGGAAAGTATCCCCCGCGGCGATCATCACTTTTTTACCCGCCGATTTCAGTTGCAAGGCAAGCTTACCAATCGTCGTGGTTTTCCCCGATCCATTCACGCCCACCACCAATATCACCTGAGGTTTCTTTTGGTACAACGGCAACGGCACAGCCACGGGTTCCATGATGCGGGTGATTTCTTCTGAAAGGGCCTTTTTGATATCTGAAACAGACATCTTTTTCCCATATCGCCCTTCGGCAAGATTGGCCGCGATACGCGTGGCCGTATCCACACCCATGTCGGATGCGATCAACAAATCCTCCAATTGTTCCAGCATGTCATCGTCAAGCACGCGGCGTGGCGCGCGGCGGAACATACCACGGGATTCTTCCTTCAGCACCTCTGGTGCCGTTTCGATGTCCAATTCCGTTGACGTCTTTACATCGTCAACAAGGTTTGTCGTATCCGGTTCCGTAACCTCTTCAACCTGAGGTGATGGTTCAGGTTGTGTTGATACCTCTTCCGCCTTTGGTGCGCCGCGCCCCAACATGCGACCAAGCAGTCCTGGCCCCTTGGCTTTGGGCTCTGGCTCTGGCTCTGGCTCTGGCTCTGGCTCTGGCTCTGGCTCTG
>JAHDCF010000039.1 GCA_020630015.1 Planktomarina sp.
ACGAACTGCCCCGCCGCGTTCTGGACTGGCGGCAACTGTCCAAGCTGAAATCCACCTATACCGACGCCCTGCAAGACCACATTCACCCCGATACGGGCCGCGTGCACACCTCGTATCACATCGCAGGGGCAAGCACGGGGCGTTTGGCATCCACCGACCCGAACCTGCAAAACATCCCAATCCGCACAGAGGCGGGCCGCAAGATTCGGGAGGCATTTGTGTCAGAGCCGGGCAAAACGCTGGTGGCACTGGATTATTCCCAGATCGAACTGCGCATCTTGGCCCATATCGCCGATCTGCCTGCCATGAAGCAGGCATTCTCGGACGGCATCGACATTCACGCCATGACAGCGTCTGAGATGTTTAATGTGCCACTGGATCAGATGACGCCCGACGTGCGCCGCCAAGCCAAAGCCATCAACTTTGGTGTGATCTATGGCATCTCGGGCTTTGGTCTGGCACGGAACCTGCGCATCCCGCGCGGCGAAGCGCAGGCTTTCATCGACACCTATTTCGAACGCTTCCCCGGCATCCGCGAATATATGGATGATACCGTGGCCTTCGCGAAGGAACATGGGCATGTCGAGACGCTCTTTGGCCGTAAAATCCACACGCCCGAGATCAACGCCAAAGGCCCGCACGCAGGCTTCGCCAAACGCGCCGCCATCAACGCGCCGATCCAAGGCACCGCCGCCGACGTGATCCGCCGCGCGATGATCCGCATGCCCGATGCCATTGCAGGCCTGCCCGCCAAGATGCTGTTGCAGGTGCACGATGAACTGTTGTTCGAGGTTGAAGACGCCGCCGTAGATGACCTGATCGGTGTGGCCAAAGGTGTGATGGAAGGCGCCTCAATGCCCGTGGTGAAACTGGACGTGCCGCTGATTGTGGATGCGGGGCAGGGGGGCAATTGGGCGGAGGCGCATTAGGTGGGTAAAATTTCTGACAGTGCATATTTGGTTCGGGAAGCAATTGCTCGACTGGGAAACAATGAAAACCCCGATAAGATCGCTGCAGAAGTTCGTCGGCTAGAAATTGGATTGCCTCTAGAAGACGAATTTCAAGTGATTTGCCAATGGTTTAGCCAATGCAATTTTATTCATAAATTAGACCAAAACGACCCAATCAATCAAAAAACTGAGGAATTCCAAGTTCCCGATCTACTGGCAAGCTTTACAGTTAAAGGTAAGATCGTACCCGTACTGATAGAAGTAAAGACAAAACAAAAACAACGTCTGAAATTCAAAGAAAGTTACTTTCAACGCCTTGTGAAATATTCTGAAAATCTAGGAATTCCGTTGCTTATTGCGTTTAAATGGCAAAATTTATGGTGCCTCTTCGATGCGTCCGAAATGCAGTTGCGTGAAACAAGCAGAAGTATAGGTTTTTTGGATGCGATGAAGTTTAATTTAATGGGCGTTCTTGTTGGTGATTTCAGTTTTTCTGTTCACAAAGGTTTTGGTCTGCACCTCGAAGCCGACAAAAAGGATCTAATTTCAGTTCAAGAAGATGAAGCTGAACGCGTTGAAGATTGGAATCTTCAAATCTCGCGTTTTTATTATACTAATAAGGAAGGGGATGAGGTCAGTGATTTACCTTCTGCGGTGCAGGAATTGATAAAATTGGTGCCGTTGTCTGAGTCCACAAATATCGAAAAAGAAAAAGTGACCATTTCGTATACTGTCACTGAAGATCAGATGGAACTTGGGCATCGGGCACTTGTGTCGTTACTTGCTTGGTCTTCTAGAGGCGGAAAACTAAATTGGCGGAGCATTTTGAAAGATCCGAAAAACAAAGCAAAATTATTTGACCTGCGTAAGGCGGTCGATCTGGGTCTCAAACATGGCGTGGTTCGTATCTGTCTGCATCAGATCCCTGATCCAGTGCCAAAATTTCTTGACGCAATAATTTAGATTCAAAACGGAAGAGTGACCTAACCCGGCCCCGCCGGGCACGCGACCGACCTCCCCCCAGGGAGGGCGCGTTCCGCCCCCTCCCTCGGTCGGCCGAGCGCCCTGAGATTGGGTTGGGTGGTTGGTCTTGGCGTTCCGCCCAGTTCCGGGGCTTCGCCCGTTCGCAACCGAAACCGTCCCCCGGACGGTTTCCGGGAAGGTTGCTCACCCCTCGGTCGGCCGCGCGCCCTGAGATTGGGGTTGAGGTTGGTCTTGGTCGTAGGGTGGGTGCAAACCCACCAATCCCATCGCGACGCCTAAATCGGATTTGGTGGGTTGAAACCCACCCTACGGGTTTTGCGATCCATCTGTCGCACCACGCCCCGGATTTGATTTGGGGCCTCTTCTCCAACCACCGACCAAGAGGTCCCGGATCTGGTCCGGGACGGGGTCGTCTGTTGGGCTGAAACCCATCACATCCCACAACAAACACATCCAATCTCGGCGGGTCGGCATTCGCTCTGCGGGGCCAATCTTTGATATTTCCCCTAAAAATCCAGCCCCGCTATCCCCACATATCCCACATGAACAGACGTGATTTTCTTCAAACCGCTGTTGCGGCCGCCGCTGTGCCGGTGCTTCCGACCCCTGTCATGGCCACAACGCGCAGCGCCGCCCCCATGGGGATTGCGGCGAAATACTGGGCCTCTTACTTTGCCACGGTTGAGGGGCAATCGGCCCTGCAGGCGGCGCATATGTCCGGCGCGGCATCCATGGCCGAGGCCAAGCAATTGGTGATGCGATCCGTGGCGCGGGGGGGATATTCACCCGGCGTCGCCGCCGTAAATACCATCGGGGCCGGGCGCAACATGGCACCGCGCACCCCAAACCTGCGCCGAAGGGTGAAGGCCCCCGTGGATGATCTGCCCGAAGAGCTGCGCAATCTGCGTGCGCCGGTAAAGTGCCATTGCATGGAACCGGCCTGATCCGGGCAATCCTTGTCACGGAATCCTTTTTGGGAATTTTCCCCGCAACACAGATACCACAGTTCGATTAAAGGGGCCGTGAAACGCTGGGCCTTTTTGCAATCCTCCCTGTCGGGCATGGTCGTTTCAACCCTGATCGGGCGGATGTGGATGGCGTGCCCATCCCGCCGCCCGGTGGGGCATCTTGGGCGATCTGCCAAAATCCGCCATTCATTAACCAAACCTTAGGAAATGCGTTAATTTCTGGCCTGTGTCGCGCCGGTGTACGGGTTGTGTACGGATTGTGTACAGGTTGTGCACCGAAGATAAGCAGGATGTTAACGGGGCGTGCGTTGCTCTGCCCCCTGCAAATGTGGCAAAAAGCACCTATATCAGGGGCATGAAACGTCGTCGATTTTTGGGCAGTCTTGCCGCCACCGCCGCCCTTCCGGCCCTGCCATCCGCCGCACTGGCCCCACGGCCCGAGGTGCAATTCTGGGCCCGGTATTTTGCCGCATTGCCCGGCCATTCGCCGGTGCGGGGGTTGCAGATCGCCTTGAATTTAACCGCCGCTCAGGCCCAGCGTGCGGTGGCCGGGCTTGTGGCCCAAGGCACCGTGCCCACAACCGCCTTGGCCCCATTGCCGCCCCGGAATGTACCCGGGTTAAAGTTTGAAAAGTTAATTGAAAAACAAAAGGTTAGACTACCTGCTGCCCTTCGGGATTTGCGGGCGTTGGTGTCATGTGATTGTGATGATCAAACGGTTTGCGATCAATCAAATTGATCTGCGGCCCAACCCGTATCCTTGCGTTCGCTGCCGATTAAAATCACGGCCACGTTGCCGGTGGTGATGTCCATGCGCACGTCAGATACAAAACCCAAGTCGGCGCCGGAATGGCCAATGATGTTGCCATCAATTGATACTCCCATGCCGTATCCCACCCCCAATGGATCTTGCAAAATGCGGTCCAAAGTGGCCGGTTTCAAAACGGTTTTTTCCCAAAATAATGCCCGGTAAAACCGCGCCACATCCCCCGCCGTTGAGATGATCCCCCCATCCCCAAACCCTTGCCCATTGTAGTATTCCCGCACATGCCGCCAGCCTGAATGGCCCGATACGAAATGTGGGCTTAAGTCCTTGGTTCCAAAGACAAAACTGTTGTTGAGGCCTAGAGGTCTGAAGATGCTTTTTTCGATTGTTTTGGCATAGGGTTCTTTGGTGGCAGCCTCCATCACCAGCTGTGCCAAAAGGTAATTTGTATTTGAATATTCGAACCTTGTTCCAGGTTGAAAAGACTTTGCCACACCAAAGACATAGCGAAGCGCCCCTTGCGCCGTTTTTGTCCGTGGATCATCGTCAAACGCATCTTCCACAAAATCCGACGAATAATAATCCGGCAGTCCTGTGGTCATGTTCAAGGCATTGGCCAATGTCACATCTTCCGCGTTAAGGTTTTGGATGACAGATGGATCAATCCACTTTGACAGAGGATCCTCAAACGATAAGACACCATGATCCACCAATTTGGCGATTGCAGCAGCCGTGAAAAGCTTGCCGACAGATGCGATTGCAAACTGGCTTTCTTGCTTGGCGCGACCTTTGGTTATCACGTTGGTTGTTTCGTTTTCCCAAAAATATTGAACCACAGGCGTCGAATGTGCCGTTGTGAAACTGGGTATAAGTGCACAAACGGTAATCAGAAAAAACCTTTGCATTTCATAGCCTTCTTGGTGTTTGATCCTGTTTCGATACACAGGTGATGGTTCAGAAAAAAGGGTTTTCCCCCTCGTAATTTGGCACTTGATATCTAAATTGACCCCATGAACAGAAGAAGTTTTACCAAAGCACTTGGGGCGATGTTTGCCCTTCCAGTTATGCCAATGCCCACTTTGGCGGCCGCGCCCGCCGCGGTGGCTGTGCCCAGCCAAGCTCGTTTCTGGGCAATCTATATGAGTGGCCTGCATGGCAAGTGCACCCCAAAGGCGTTGCAGACAATGCTCAACATTCCCGCGGCAGAGGCCGAGGGATACCTCAATCAGATGATCTTGGATGGGGTAATTAAGCCGAATAATCTGTTACAGGGTTTGAAATCCAGCTCGTCACCAAAATCGGATCCAGATTTCGTAGAAAGATTGAAAGATCGATTTGAATCAGCATCCGAAGATTTGGTCGAAACCCAATTCGAGGAAGAGGTTGAACCAGCGAAGCAGGATGAACTTGTGCCTTCCGAGGGTCAAGAGGAAGACGATATTGAATTTGACACAACAAGTGAATTGACCTCTTAACCAAAGAGAGAACCCGTTATAGGTTACGCCGACTTCTTTTGAAAAGGCGCGCTTTATGTCGAACAATTCCCTTTCTGCCCATACGATCGCGGCCCAAGCGGCGGGGTTTATCGATCGTGTCAGTGGGGCCGTTACACCCGCCATTCAACCCGCTGTAACTTATGCGCGCGATCGCGATAACGCATTGATTCATCCCGATAATTTCTATGGACGTTATGGGGTTGAAGTTACCCGAGTGGCGGAAGATCTGCTCGCCAAACTTGAAAATGCCAAAGCTGCGCAATTGCACCCTTCTGGAATGGCAGCCATTTCCGCAATCATTCGCGCTTTGCCGCACGGTTCAACCTTGTTGATGCAATCGCAGATCTATTGGGGCACCACATTATGGACCCGCGGATACGCAGAAAGACATGGCATAAAACTGGTGGAAGCCGAGCTTTCTGATCTTGGTGTTTTGGCAGAAAGTGTTGCCAATCATGCGCCGGATTTGGTGTTCATTGAAACGCCTTCGAATCCTTGGCTTCGTGTCACAGATATTGGTGAGTCTGCAAAGATTGTGCATAAGGCAGGCGGGCTTTTGGTGGCTGATTGTACCGCCGCGACACCCGTTTTGACGCGCGCTTTGGATTTTGGGGCAGACATTGTGATGCACTCTGCCACCAAGGCGATAAACGGACACTCAGATGTTTTGGCCGGTGTGTTGGCAACAAACGACTCCGATTCAAAACTTTGGCACTCAATCACTGAAGATCGCGCTGTGGGTGGGGCCGTGATTGGGCCGTTTGAAGCATGGCTTCTGATCAGAGGGATGCGAACATTGCCGCTGCGCATCGAAAGAATGAGTGAAACAGCGCAAAAGCTTGCCAACCATTTGAATGCGCATCCTTTGGTTGAAGATGTGTTTTACCCCGGCTTAAAAAATCACGCTGGACATGCATCCGCTCAAAAACAGATGTCGGCCTTCGGTGGGCTTTTGTCAGTGGTGGTCAAAGGTGGGGCAGAACGAGCCCTTGCAACCTGCGGCGCGTTGAATTTGTTTCACAGGGCAACATCCTTGGGCGGGGTCGAAAGCTTGGTTGAGCACAGACACACGATCGAACCCAACACTGGCATTCCAGAAGGTTTGTTGCGCGTTTCTGTGGGCATTGAGGACGCAAATGATCTGATCGCCGATTGGGATCAAGCGTTGGCATGCTGATCCGTTTCAACAAGCCCTTTAATGTGTTATCTCAGTTTACGGATAAGTCAGTTTTGGCATCAAGCCGTAAAACCCTTTCTGAATTTGTTGACGTGCCAAAAGTTTATCCGGCGGGTCGTTTGGATCGCGACAGCGAAGGCCTGTTGTTGTTAACCGATGATGGTGCACTTCAGGCGCGAATTGCGGATCCGAAGGCGAAGATGCCGAAAGTATATTTTGCGCAAGTTGAAGGCGAACCATCTGATCTTGCCCTGGATGCGCTGCGCACCGGGGTGAAATTGAACGATGGTCCAACCAAACCCGCCAAAGCGGTTAGGGTTGATGAACCTGTTTGGTTGTGGCCGCGAAATCCACCAATTCGGGTTCGCAAGTCTGTTCCCGATTGTTGGATAAAACTTACCCTTACCGAAGGCCGCAATCGACAAGTGCGGCGCATGACGGCGCATGTTGGTCATCCAACGCTTCGATTGATCAGGTATTCTATAGGGGATTGGACCATCAAAAATCTTCCCCCTGCGGCCTTTGAGGTGGTTTGAGGAAACAAACCGGGGTTTCCCCCTGAAAATTGAACCGTGTGATGATAAGGTTCTGACGCATCATCAAAAAGGGGGATGTAAATATGAGTCTTATGGGAACTTTGGCAAAAGTAGCAGTCGGGATTGCGGTGGCAAAAGCGGCTGGTGGGATGATGAAAAACCGTGGTGGCTCAGGCAACGCGGGAAATGGGGGCATGTTTGGTGGAACACATTCACCAAACCCACGCGGGTCTGGCGGTCTTGAAGATATGATGGGCGATATTTTGGGCGGACGTTCGTCCCAGCAAAGCGGTAATTCTGGTGGTCTTGGTGGCCTATTGGAAGGTTTGGCCGGCGGTGGCACTGGACGTAATCGCGGTATGGATGGTGTGCTGCGCCAACGTCCAACACAGCGTGGTGGTTCAGGCGGATTAGAAGATCTGTTGGGGGGGTTAACCGGTGGTCAAGGCAGCCCAATGGGCGGCGGTGGCCTTGGGGGTTTGCTTGGCGGACTTCTTGGTGGTGCTGCAGCTGGTCGTGGTGGCGGCTTTGGGGATATGTTGAACCAATCCATCCAGTCTCGCGGTGAACCCAAAAGACCACCAAGTCGTGAACAAAACGCAGCAGCGGGCCTGATGTTAAAAGCCATGATCATGGCGGCAAAATCAGATGGCAAATTCGATCAATCAGAACAAGAAAAATTGTTGGGCAGTCTGGGTGAGGTTTCCGCGGATGAAAGAATGTTCGTCCAAAATGAAATGCAGGCGCCAGTCGATCCACATGGATTGGCAAATCAAACCCCACGGGGAATGGAACAACAGGTCTATGCGATGTCCATTATGGGCATTGATTTGGATAATCAAAACGAAGCCAAATACCTGCACACCTTGGCGACAGAGTTGGAACTGCAACCAAATACAGTGAATGCGATACATGATAAATTTGGGGTTCCCAGAATTTATAATTGATCAAAACGATTTCTGATTAAAAGCCATGACCCTAGAGTCATGGCTTTTTCTTTTGGCAAATGACGCTAAGATTGGCGCATGACAGATATTAGTTTTGAAATCACCGATGGCCTGGCGACAATCACATTAAATCGTCCGGAAAAAAAGAACGCTTTATCCGAATCCTTGTTGGAAAAGTTCCCGCAAGTTGCAGAGGAAATTCGTTCAGATTCATCTGTTCGGGTGGTGCTTTTGCGGGGCGCTGGTGGGGATTTCAGTGCCGGTATTGATTTGGGCTTTTTACAATCCATGTTACCCAAATTGTATGAGATCCGCGATGTGATGCGGGGACCAACACCCAATTTCTTTCAAAAACCTGCTGTGGCTTTGGCCGAATTGCCGATGCCCGTGATCGCAGTGATAGAAGGCGTTTGTATAGGCGCAGGTCTTCAATTGGCGTTGGGGGCCGACATTCGTTTTGCACATCCGGAAGCGAGGTTGAGCATTATGGAAACGAAATGGGGATTGATCCCAGACATGGGCATTAGTCAGTTTTTGCCCAAGTTGATGCGAATGGATCAAGCAAAGGAATTGATGACAACCGCCCGCATGATTGGCGCGCACGAAGCAATGGATGTTGGTTTGGTGACACGCGTTGCGGATGATCCCCACCTCGCAGCTCAAAATTTGATTGATGAGATTAAGGGGCGCAGTCCTGATGCGGTAAATGCCGCGAAGGCTTTGATCGAAAAAACTTGGAATATGCCTGTGGGGGAGGGCTTGGAAATTGAAGGCGCGTTGCAAGCCGATCTCATTGGAACCCCCAATCAGATGGAGGCAGTCATGTCAGGCATGGCGAAACGGCCACCAAAGTTTTCTTGAGGTTTAATCTTCCAAATCTGTTGATGGGATGATTGGGAAAAACATGCCTTTTGATCGGATGCCAAACCACGATATCCCTTGGTGTTCGGCGTGTTCACCAAGATCAACCAAGCGATAAAAACTTTTTCTATCGATCAAAGCCTCAAGATTTGAACGAATGAGGATATAAGGAGAGGGTTCCCCGGTTTCAGGGTTCCGATCAACTCGAATTGGGTTTTCGGGCCCGGCGATTGCAAAATCACCGACCTGTGTTTCGAACTCAAGGCCATCCTTAGTTTGTTCAAAATCAATTGCCACGAAAGGCGCATCGTCCACGACGATACCAACCTTTTCGACCGGAGTAACAAGAAAATACTTTTCGCCCTCTTTTTTTAGAATCGAAGAAAATAACTTCACGAGTGCGGGTCGACCAATAGGAGTGCCAAGATAAAACCATGTGCCATCACGGGCAATGCGCATGTCCAGATCCCCGCAAAAGGGGGGATTCCAAAGATGGACAGGTGGCAAACCACGCCCTTTTCCGGCCGCTTGGGCCGATGCTGCAATACTTTCTGCAGATGCCTTCACAATCTCTTGTCCAGCCATAGATTTTGCCATCCTATTTTGGCACGTTAGATACACAAGCATAGCGCATCAGGAGGCCATGTCATGTCGAAAACCGAATCCATTGTGGCACAGGTTGAACACCTTGGCGAAAAACTTGGTCAAGCTCGGGGAAGTATTGCGGACCGTTTCATTGGCCAAGAACAGGTCGTCGACCTTGTTTTGTCCACATTGATTTGTGGTGGGCACGGTCTTTTGGTGGGATTGCCTGGTTTGGGAAAAACGCGTTTGGTTGATACGTTGTCGACTGTCATGGGCCTGAACGGAAGCAGAGTTCAATTTACGCCGGACCTAATGCCCGCAGACATTCTTGGAAGTGAGGTGTTGGAAACAGCCGAAGACGGCAGCCGCAGTTTCAGGTTCATTGAAGGGCCTGTATTTTGCCAACTTCTGATGGCAGATGAAATCAACCGCGCAAGCCCGCGAACGCAATCTGCTTTGTTGCAGGCAATGCAAGAACGTGAAGTGACAGTGGCCGGGCAAAACCGGCCATTGGGAACGCCATTCCACGTGTTGGCAACGCAAAATCCGATCGAACAAGAGGGGACGTATCCGTTACCAGAGGCTCAGCTTGATCGTTTCTTGTTCGAAATTCAGGTTCCATATCCTGACCGTGATACAGAGAAAAACATCATTCTTGCGACTACGGGTCGACGTGATGCTGATGTTGCTCAGGTTTTTGAAGCAGGTGAACTTCTTGCGGCGCAAGATTTGGTACGTCAAATGCCCGTCGGGGATGCGATTGTGGATCAGATCATTGATTTGGTGCGTGCGTTTCGCCCTGAAGATCCCTCTGCCCCAGAAATTGTGAAATCGCATGTGCGTTGGGGGCCGGGACCCCGTGCTGCGCAGGCGTTCATGATGGGGGTTCGGGCGCAAGCGTTGTTGCGAGGATCATTCGCGCCGTCGATTGCCGACGTTGCCGCGATTGCTAAGGCGGTTTTGAATCATCGCATGGCCCTCAGCTTTGGGGCGACTGCTCAGGGAATGCAGCAATTAGATGTGATTGATGAAGTGGCCGAAAGCGTGTTGCGGGCAAAGGCTGCTGCGTGACCGCTTCGCAGGACACACAAACAAAAGGGGAAACCCTAGCCGAGGGTTTTTCACCTTTGCTGTTGCAGGCCCAACGCTTGGCGGCCACTTTGTCATGGGGTGAACACGGCAGGCGACGTTCGGGCGCCGGAGATGCCTTCTGGCAGTTTCGGAACGCCCGACCGGGCGATGCGCAAAGTGGGATTGATTGGCGCCGTTCAGCGAAATCTGATGAACAGTTCATTCGGGAAACCGAATGGCAAGTTGCGCAAACTTTGCAGATTTGGGTCGATCCTTCAGCTGCGATGACATTCACTTCTGGCGGACCCTCAAAAGCGCAAATGGGGGCAACACTTGCCCTCGCTTCTGCGATTTTGGCGAACCGTGCGGGTGAACGTGTGGGGCCCACAGGAATGTCAATCATGCCCAAAACGGGTGCTGCTCAACTTCAAAAGCTGGCGCAGTTTTGGTCAACACCAGATCCTGACCTGGATTTCGGAACCCCTGATCCATCTGGCCTTCGCGCTGGAAGTCAAGCGATGTTGTTGTCTGATTTCATGGGTAATTTGGCCGGTGTCGAAACTTTTTTGCAATCCGCGGCGCGGCAATCGTGTCAGGGTGTGGCGATTATGGTTCTTGATCCCCAAGAGGTTGAATTTCCTTTTGCGGGTCGGACTGTGTTTCAAAGCATGACTGGCACGTTGGAGTTTGAAAGCAACAAAGCCACAAGTTTGCAACAAAAATACCAATCCGCACTTCGTGAAAGACAATCCTATCTGAAAGCGCTTTGTGACAATGCCGGCTGGCATTTCCATGTTTATGAAACCAACACTCCTGCACATGATACCATGATTTGGATTTGCCGGATTTTGGGGGGCATGAAATGATCGGCGCAATCGGTTTTTTGGCCCCTTGGCTGTTGTTGGCTGCATTCGCCCTGCCTGTTTTGTGGTTTTTGCTTCGTGCGATACCACCGGCGCCTTTGATCCAAAGATTTCCCGGTATTGCGCTGCTGATCGGTTTGAAGGACGAGGATGCAGAAACCGCAAGAACACCGTGGTGGTTATTACTTTTGCGAATTTCGGCTGTTTTTTTGCTGATTGTCGGGTTCGCAAGTCCCGTTTTGAACCCTAATGTGGACGACAAAGCCAACATCCCGCTTTTGGTTGTCATGGAAGGAAGTTGGGCAGAAGCACCAACATGGAATGTCCGTCGCGAACGTGCCGTGGCAGCACTGCAATCGGGATATCGCAATCGGCGCAAAACCGCGTTTATCAATCTGTCCTCAGGCGTTGACGAAGAACAAATTGCGTTCGCTCAAACCACATCCGCCTTAGAGGCGGCCCGGGTTTCAGAGCCAACACCATGGCAGCCAAATTACGAGCTGCTTGCCAATATTCGCGCCGAGGGAAGTTTTGAGGTTTTGTGGCTGGCCAGTCCGGTTAAATATGAAGATCAGTCCGATGCCATGGTTCAATTGTTGGCGAATGGGCCTGTCAAAGCAGCTTTTTTCGATGATCCAATCGTGGCCCTTTCCGACGTCCGTTTGGATGGATCTGAGATTATAGTCGAAGCATCGGGTGTAAACCTAACCCAGCCAAGCTCTTTTGCGGTTTTGGCGCTGGGGGACGGGCCTGATGGCGCAGAAGTTGTATTGGACCGGCAACAGCTGGTGTTAGATGCCGGGGCCAGTCAAGGTGAGATCGTTATGAATCTGCCTGCTGAATTGCGGTCGCGCATTTCAAGATTTGAAATTGAAAGCCAACCCCATGCGGGTGCCACGCATTTGACCGATGGCAGTTTGCGCCGTCCAGAGGTTGGTCTTTATTCCGGTGCCGCCCGCGTGCAAGAGGGCGCGGCTTTGTTGACCCTTCTACATTATCCCAGACAAGCTTTTGAAGGTCGTGCCGACCTTGTTGAAGGAACGTTGGGTGACATTTTGCAGGCCAATCCAGATGCATTGATTTTGGCCGATGTTGCCGAGGTACCAAATTTTGCCGCGATTTATTCGTGGGTTGAAGATGGCGGCAGATTGATCCGATTTGCGGGTCCACGTCTTGCTGCCGCCGAAGTTGACAGGTTGGAGGCGGATCCATTGATGCCCGTCAGCATTCGTGCAGGGGGGCGTACATTGGGCGGTGCCATGTCATGGGGACAACCCAAAACTCTGCTTCCGTTCAAAGAAGGTTCGCCTTTTTTCGGTTTGAATTTGCCTGATGACATTCAAGTGCGTGCGCAAGTCTTGGCTCAACCGGGACCTGATTTGCCAAATCGGGTTATTGCACAACTTGAAGATGGCACCCCATTGGTAACCCTGCGAAAAGTGGGTTTGGGCTCGGTGGCGTTGTTCCATGTAACCGCGAATACGGAGTGGTCGAATTTGCCGATTTCGGGGTTGTTTGTGGACATGCTGATCCGCCTTACAAGCGGATCACAGATAACCGATCTTGCAAACCTGCCAGACACCGCCATGGCCCAGCTGCAGGTGCGAATTGAGGCTGACGGTACAATATCCTCTGTTGAAACCCAACCAGGGATTCCTGTGCAAGACATCCTGCAAGGATCGCTTTCTGCGAAAGTGCCGCCGGGTGTTTACGATGGCGAAGAAATTACCTTGGCACGCAATGTTTTGGCGGCAGACCAAATGTTGCAACCTGCGTCTTTTCCAGATGGCGTTCGATTTGAGGCGGATGGAACAATACCAGAAACACCCCTCATGCATTACTTTTTGGTAGGTGCATTGGCATTGTTTGTTTTGGATGCGTTGGCAACATTGTGGATGTCCGGTAGGCTTCGCAAGGTGGTGCGCGTGGCCCCAATTTTGTTGATGGGCTTAATGTTGTCGAATGAGGTGGATGCACAGACAGACGATCAAAGCGCGATTGAGTTAACGTCAGAGATTGTTTTTGGGTATATTCTAACAGGGGATGCCCGTGTTGATGAGATCTCCCATGCGGGGATATCTGGCCTTTCCGATGTATTGTTCGCGCGAACGTCGGTTGAACCGGTGGCTCCGGTTGGCATCGATTTGGCAACGGCAGAATTGTCGTTTTTTCCATTGATATATTGGCCCATCACATCTGATCAAACATTACCAAGTGATGATGCGGTCGCCCGCTTGAACCGATATCTAAAGTCTGGCGGGATGATCCTATTCGACACTAAGGACGGCAATGTCGCTGGCCTTGGTCAAGGCATAACGGATGAGGGGCGCAAACTTCAGGAAATTGCTCAAAGGTTGGAATTGCCCCGTTTGGAACCGATTCCAGAAGATCATGTTTTGACAAGGTCATTTTACCTGCTTCAAGACTTTCCCGGGCGGCACTATGGGTCCCGGGTTTGGGTGGAAGCTTCTCCGGTTGGACAACAATCTTCAACCACCGGGTTTCGCAATTTGAATGACGGTGTTTCGCCGGTGGTGATTGGGGGAAATGATTGGGCCGCCGCTTGGGCGATGGATTCACTTGGGCGTCCGATGTTTCCGATTGGCCAAGGATTTCAAGGTGAGCGACAAAGGGAATTGGCGGCAAGGTTTGGGGTTAATTTGGTGATGTATGTCCTGACGGGCAATTATAAGTCAGATCAGGTTCATGTTTCTGATATATTGGAACGGATGGGCCAATGATGCCAGATACCTTCAGCTTTGATCCAGTAATTGCACCAGTTTTGATCTGGGTTGCGCTGGCCTTGCTTGTTATTCTTGCAGTTTTTTCTGGCATTCGCGGACTTCGCGGTTGGTTTCTCAGGGGCATTGCGGGGGCGACTGTTTTGGCAGCTCTTGCAAATCCTTTGTTTCAACAAAACGATGTACAAACCAAACCAGATATCGCCCTTATTTTTGTGGATCGCAGTTCCAGCCAAGATGTTGGAGACCGCCCAGATCAGATCCAATTGGCTTTGCAAGATCTTGAACAGAAACTCGCTAATCGCCCTGATACAGAAGTTCAAACGATAGAGTTGTTTGATGCAGATGATGATGGCGGCACTGCGTTGATGACCACGATTATGCAGACGATGGATTCAATCCCGCAAGGGCAAATTGCCGGTGTATTTTTGATATCTGATGGTCAAATTCATGACGCCACGTTGTTGCCTGAAATATCTGCTCCAACTCATTTATTTTTGACGGGTCAACAGGAAGATTGGGATCGAAGATTGGTTGTCCTAAATGCGCCCGCGTTTGCCATCTTAGGAGAGCCCGTCGAATTGCGCGTGCGGATAGAGGATCAGGGCAAAGCACCTGTTGGCGCAACTGCCGATTTGATCGTGTCAATGGATGGTGGTCCAGATCAAAGGTTTTCGCTTCCTGTTGGTCAAACCATGTCTGTTCAATTGCAACTGCCCCACGGTGGAACGAATGTTTTGCAAATGTCGACCCCGCAACAACAAGGTGAAATTACTGATCGAAATAACGGGGTTGTTCTGCGGATTAGCGGTGTGCGGGACCGTCTGCGGGTATTGTTGGTATCGGGTGAGCCCCACGCCGGAGAGCGTACTTGGCGCAATCTGCTGAAATCAGACAACGGCGTCGATCTGGTGCATTTTACAATTTTACGCCCACCGAATAAATTCGACACTGCCCCATTGAATGAGCTGGCTTTGATCGCCTTTCCAACGCGAGAGCTGTTTTTGGAAAAGATCAACGATTTCGATTTGATAATATTTGATCGATATAAGCGACGTGGGCTTTTGCCCGTTTCATATTTCCAAAATATTGCAGATTATGTGATCGACGGTGGTGCGGTTTTGGTTTCAGCAGGTCCTGATTTCGCTGGGCCAGAAAGTTTGTATCGTTCCCCCTTGGGCAATGTGATCCCGGCGCGCCCCACCGCCCGGGTAATTGAACAGGGAATTCTGCCCGAGATTTCCGAGGTTGGAAACAGACATCCAATCACGCAGGATTTGCATCAAAGCTATCCAAACTGGGGGCGGTGGATGCGTCAGGTAGAGGTGACTCCCACATCTGGTGATGTTCTGATGACTGGACATGAGGCATTGCCGCTGTTGATTGTAGATCGTGTTGGGAAAGGACGTGTCGCCCTATTGGCCAGTGATCATGCATGGCTTTGGGATCGCGGTTTCGAAGGGGGTGGCCCACAGCGCGAACTTCTCAGGCGATTATCCAATTGGATGATGAAGGAACCGGAGCTGGAGGAGGAGGCACTTTGGACAGAGCCCACTGCCGAAGGTGTTCGGATCGTAAGGCGAACCATAAAGGACGTACCGCCAGGAAACAGTGAAGTTATCGTCACAGATCCAACCGGGAATGAACAGATTTTGCCTTTGCAAGAAGTGTCCCCCGGCCGTTTCGAAACCCTTCTTCCACCTGGACCTATGGGACTGTATCGTTTTGCATCAGGCGATCTTCAGGCGGTTGGGGCCGTGGGGCCACCGGCACCACGTGAATTTAATAATACTCTGGCGACGGCAGATTTATTGCAACCTCTTGTAGACAGCCAAAGCGGTGGTGTTGTTCGGATTGCGGATGGGCTTGTTCGTTTGCGTGATGTTCGTTCTGGGCGACCTGCGGCTGGACGAGGTTGGGTGGGCCTAACCCCACGTGATGTGGTATTGAAATCTAGTTTGTCACAAAGACCGATCCTGCCAGTTTGGGCCTGGCTGCTTTTGTCGGCCAGTTTTCTGATTTTGGCATGGTTTCGCGAGGGGCGGGGTTAACGCGCCTCGGCCCGATCTTCCATCAATTGGCGCGACAGTGATTTGAACTCACGCGCATAGAGTGTCCAGGCCGTTAGAACGCATGCTGTAATCAACGCTGCCGGATGAACCAACCAAGCAATTGATGTCAACGCAAAATACATTGATCGCAATCCTCGATTAAAATTCATGGCCGCCCTTATGTTGATTTCACCGGCCATCTTCGCCCGGGGCAGGGCATGTGGTTCATCGGGTGAATTTGGCACCGAAGCCATGATAACCGAACAATATCCAAACAGCCGATTTGCCCAAACAAATTTCAAAAACGCCATAACCAAAAAGACACCAACCAAACCCAGTTTGATTTGCCAGATAAGTAACGGAGCGGTTTCAACATCAAATCCTTTGACCACGTCGCGCAATGGCTCTGGATTGCCTAAAACCGCAAACAGCCCGCCAATCGTAAGGATGCTGGTCGATGCTAAGAAGGCTGTTCCCTGACGAAGGCCATTTAAGATTTGTGCATCAAAAATCCGGGGGGTTCGGTGCAAAAACGTAACCATCCAATCACGCCGATATTCAGCAACCAGCTTTGTGACCGAAGGGTTGGATTTAGGTGGGTTTTCGATAATCCACCCAATTCCAAGCCATGTTAGCACGGTTAAATTGACCGCGATGTAATCAAGGGTACTAAAGGCGGATGTGATAAAGCTAATCATACCTTGCCATAACGCAGTCAAGGCGCCCTTGCTAGTTCCCTTAATTGGTAATATATGTTTACCAATTGGAGGGTTTGTTCATGGAAATGCCAAAACCAAGTCGTTTTGTCCTATCAAAGAAAGATCAGATCGTAGCCGCCCTGTTGGCTGTGCTGCCTGAGGATGCAGTGATTTCAGATCCGATGGAGACCCAAGCCTATGAATGTGATGCGTTAACAGCTTATCGGTGTCCGCCAATGGTCGCGGTGTTGCCGCGCACAACTCAAGAAGTGTCCGAAGTATTGAAAATCTGTCATGCGGAAGGTGTTCCCGTGGTCCCCCGGGGATCTGGGACATCATTGGCGGGTGGCGCATTGCCCACAGCAGATGCAGTCATCTTAGGTGTGTCGCGCATGAACAAAGTTTTGGAAACGGATTACGAAAATCGTTTCATCCGCGTTCAAAGTGGCCGGACAAACCTGAGTGTTTCTGGCGCCGTCGAAGATGAAGATTTCTTTTATGCGCCTGATCCGTCATCGCAATTGGCTTGCGCGATCGCGGGCAACATTGCCATGAATTCTGGCGGCGCACATTGTCTGAAATATGGTGTGACAACCAATAATTTGATGGGTGTCACCATGGTTTTGATGGATGGAACAATTATTGAAATTGGCGGTGCCCATTTAGATGCACCCGATCTTGATCTTTTGGGTGTCGTCTGTGGCTCTGAAGGGCAACTTGGTGTGGTTACCGAAGCAACTCTACGGATTTTGGCTAAGCCAGAAGGGGCGCGGCCGGTGTTGATCGGGTTTGACAGTAACGCCGTTGCAGGCGCCTGTGTCGCTGATATCATCAAAGCAGGGGTATTGCCTGTTGCAATTGAATTTATGGACCGGCCCATAATTGAGATATGCGAGAACTTTGCCAAAGCAGGTTACCCGCAATGCGAAGCCTTGTTGATCGTTGAGGTGGAAGGATCTGAAGAAGAAATTCAGGACCAGCTGGATCGCATAAGTCAAATTGCCAAATCACATAATCCAGTTGAACTTCGACAAAGCTCGTCAGATGCGGAAAGCGCGGCCATTTGGCTTGGCCGAAAGTCGGCATTCGGGGCTGTTGGGCAAGTTGCAGATTACATGTGTCTTGATGGGACGATACCGGTATCGGAACTTCCAGCGGTGTTGAAAGGCATCGAAGACCTTTCGGAAAAATATGGATTGCGCGTTGGAAATGTGTTCCACGCCGGGGACGGCAATATGCATCCTTTGATAATGTTTGATGCCAACAAACCCGGCGATCTGGAGCTGTGTGAGGCGATGGGAGCCGACATTCTTAGACTGTGTGTGGCGCATGGTGGTTGCCTGACCGGTGAACACGGCGTTGGGATCGAAAAGCGCGATCTGATGACAGATCAATATTCTGAAATCGACCTTGAGGCGCAGATGGCAATCAAAGATGTGTTTGATCCCAAATGGTTGTTGAACCCGGCAAAGGTTTTCCCATTATCGGTTTCTCAGGATCGGCGTGAGGTTCGTTCATGAGCGCGCAAATCGTGAATCCGTCAAACGAAGAAGAATTGGTTGACTACGTCAAAGCGGCGCAATCTCCTTTTGCGATTGCGGGCGGGCAAACGAAATCTGCACCCGATGCTGACGTCGCTGTTTCGTCCTCTGAAATTAAGGGGATTGATGTTTATGAACCGGGTGCTTTGACCTTGGTTGCCAAAGCTGGAACTCCCATCGAAGACATCGAAGCCACCTTGGCATCTGAGGGGCAGCGTCTGGCTTTTGAACCGGGCGATATGCGTGGACTTTTGAAAACAAAAGGAACACCGACGCTGGGTGGTGTTATGGCCAGCAACGCATCTGGACCACGACGCATACAAACGGGTGCAGCAAGGGACCATTTGTTGGGGGTGCGTTTTGTTGATGGTTTGGGAAACGTGATCGAAAACGGTGGTCGCGTTATGAAAAATGTCACCGGTTATGATTTAGTGAAACTCTTGGCGGGCAGTCGGGGTACACTTGGGTTTTTGACCCGCCTTTCTTTGAAAGTGTTGCCGGTGCCAGAAACCAGCCTGACATTGCGGATTGAAGCACCGAATGCGGAAATCGGTGTCAAAGTTCTCAGTGCTGCGCTTGGAAGCCCGTATGATGTTACTGGTGCAGCTTGGGTTGGCGGTGAAAGTTTTGTGCGCATCGAAGGTTTCGAAGGTTCCGTAAATTACCGAGCGAATAGGCTGGAATCTGAGCTGGGCCAATTCGGCGACGTTTCTAAGCATCAAACTGAAAACATTTGGCGAAATATCCGTGATGCAGAACCTTTCCACAAAATTGAAGGGGATGTTTGGCGCATTTCTGTCAAGCCATCGGACGGGCCGAAGGTTTTGTCAGCTTTGCCGGGGCAAGGTTTCTTGGATTGGGGGGGGGGATTGGTGTGGGTCTGTGTCCCACCAAAAACGGACGTGAGGGGTATTTTGGATCAAATCACCGGTCACGCCACTTTGATCAGAGGGCAAGGGCATGGACCAACGCTGAATCCAGCCACTTCAGATACGAAGATTATATTAAATGGCATTCGTCATAAGTTCGATCCGCGCTCGGTTTTCAGTGCACCGCAAGCAGTGAACCCATGATCCAAAGTTTCGGAGCTTGATCTATGCAAACTAATTTCACAGAAAATCAGTTGGAAAATCCAGGAACTGCACGCGCGAACGAAATATTGCGTACATGTGTTCATTGTGGTTTTTGCACCGCCACTTGCCCGACGTATCAAGTTTTAGGTGATGAATTGGACAGCCCCAGGGGGCGCATCTACCTTATCAAAGACATGTTGGAAAACGAACGTGTCCCGGATGAAAGCACCGTAAAACACATCGACAGATGTCTAAGTTGCCTGGCATGTATGACAACTTGCCCTTCTGGTGTGCATTACATGCATTTGGTCGATCACGCTCGCGCTTATATCGAAGAAAATTACAAAAGGCCTTGGCACGATCGAGGCTTGCGTTGGGTTTTGTCAAAAATCCTTCCATATCCAATGCGGTTTCGGATTGCCTTGCTGGGGGCAAAGATTGCCAAACCTTTCAGACGACTGATCCCTGATGCAAGGTTACGAGCAATGCTGGATATGGCGCCCGAAAAAATACCGCCAGTTAGCCGCAATGATGATCCTCAAGTTTTCCTTGCTGATGGGGAAACAAAGATGCGTGTCGCTTTGATGACGGGATGTGCCCAAAAGGCGCTTAACACCGACATTAACGATGCAACCATTCGGGTTCTTACGCGACACGGCGTTGAGGTGGTGGTGTTGAAACAAGGTTGCTGCGGAGCGTTGACCCATCACATGGGAAAGGTTGATGAAAGCCATCGTTCGGCCGCTCGAAACATATTATCCTTTGCGGCTGAAGACGAAGCACGCGGGTTGGATGCCGTTGTGATCAACACGTCTGGATGCGGAACAACGGTTAAGGATTATGGGCATATGTTTGAAGGCGATCCGTTGCATGACCGGGCCGTCCGCGTTGCAAACCTTGCCAAAGATATTACCGAAGTTTTGTCGGAACTTGAATTTGAAAGTAAAGCAACCAACACTTTGAAGATCGCTTATCATGCGGCTTGCTCGCTTCAACACGGGCAGAAGATAACGGAAGCCCCAAAAAAGATTTTGAAACGGGCTGGTTTTAAAGTGATCACACCCGAAAATTCACATCTTTGCTGTGGATCGGCTGGCACCTATAACTTGATGCAACCTGAAATTTCAGGACAATTACGAGATGCCAAAGTTGCATCATTAGAGGTTAAGAAACCCGATATTATAGCCGCCGGTAACATTGGTTGCATGATGCAAATTGGGTCGGGGGCGCAAACACCCATTTTGCATACCGTTGAACTGATCGACTGGGCAACCGGGGGGCCGAAACCACCCGCTTTGCAAGATTTTCCTAAGAATTTGTCTTGAAACATACCGAAATGTGAGTTGCACCCCAACTGAACTTTGCGCAAACATCGTCTCGTTCTGCTTGGGGTTTGCAATGCGTTTTTTTGTTTTATTGATGTGTTTGTTCGCACCCTTGCCTGCAATCGCGCAAATCATTGTTGATCCATTGGCCACGCTGCGCCAAGTCACCCCATACGCGGCGGTTGGTCGGATCAATGTGGCGGGCGGTGGATTTTGCACCGGAACATTGGTTTCCAAACGCCTTGTTTTGACGGCAGCCCATTGTTTGTTTGACGAAAAGGGGCGACTTGTTCCACCCGAAAATCTTGAATTTTTTGCGGGCCTCACAAGGGGCAAGGCCAAGGCTTACCGACGTGTTGTGCAATACGCATTTCATCCAGATTTTAAGTTTGCAGCCCAACTTGATTTACCGCGTATTTCAAATGATGTGGCGTTGTTGGTTTTGAAACGCGAAATTTCGACACCTGCAATCAGACCATTCAACTTGATATCACCCCCCGATTTTGTTGGTCGGGTCGATGTGGTTTCCTATGGTGAAAACCGCTCTCGCATTGCTGGTTTGCAAAAACAATGCAGCATTTTGCAAAAGCAACAGGATGTTATGATCTTTGATTGTCTTGCTGATTTTGGATCGTCTGGCGCACCAGTCATCGTGGAAACAACACGAGGGCCTGCCGTGATGTCGGTTCTCAGCGCCAAGGCGCGATTGCAAGGAAGGCCGGTGTCGGTTGGCAGTTTTGCACGTGATCGGGTCTGGGTTGTGCAAGGACTTTTAGATCATCAAGGAATTTCAGTTTTCCCCGATCAATAACGCCCCTTGAAAATCAAGGGACCGTTCCCCACATCTTTGTCAGGTCGCCCATTTTGGGGGCCTAAAAACATGCTTTGCCCGCTTTGGGAAGGCCAAAATGTTGTCGCTTAGCTGAAAGGACAAACCTATGCGTAGCTTTGATTTCGCACCCCTATACCGTGCCACCGTTGGTTTTGATCAGATCGCTGATCTGATGGATAGAGTTCTTACCAATGACGCCGGCCAAAACAGTTACCCCCCTTACAACATCGAAAAAATCAGTGAGGATGGATACCGAATTTCCATCGCCGTTGCTGGATTTTCGGAGGATGAAATGTCGATCGAGGTCAAGGAAAATGCCCTTCACGTTTCGGCAAAAAAAGCAGACGAAGACGAAAAAACATATTTGCATCGTGGCATTGCGACGCGCGCATTTAACCGACGCTTTCATTTGGCCGACCATGTGAAGGTAACGTCAGCCAGCCATGAAAACGGAATGTTGCATATCGATTTGGTGCGTGAGGTGCCAGAGGCGCTGAAGCCCCGCAAAATCGAAATCCAGAATGGGAAAACTCTGCAAGTGGAAGCAGTCGAAGTTTAATCGGCACCACTCAAAAGACAAAAGGCGGGGATGTCCCCGCCTTTTTTGTTACACGCTCATACAAATGTATTTCATCTCAAGGTATTCTTCGATGCCATGATGGCTGCCTTCGCGACCGAGACCTGATTGTTTGACCCCACCGAATGGGGCAACTTCTGTGGAAATAATGCCAGTGTTGACACCCACAATTCCATATTCCAAAGCCTCTGCAACTTTGTACACACGGCTGAGATCTTTGGCATAGAAATATGCGGCCAGACCAAAGTCAGTGTCATTGGCCATGTTGATGACTTCATCTTCATTTTCAAATTTGAACAAAGGTGCCATCGGCCCAAATGTTTCTTCTTGGCTGACCTTCATGTCTTGGGTGACATCGCACAAGATCGTCGGTTCGAAGAAAGTACCGCCCAGATCGTGAGGTTTGCCACCGGTCAAAACGCTGGCCCCTTTGGCGGTTGCATCGGCGATGTGATCTTCAACTTTCGCCAAAGCCGGGCCGGAAATCAGCGGCCCTAGATCGGCCCCTTCAAACCCATCCCCAACTTTCATGGCTTCAACCGCAGTTTTAAGCTTGGCGGCAAATGCGTCATAAACACCTGCCTGTACATAGATCCGGTTGGCACAAACGCATGTCTGACCATTGTTGCGGAATTTGCACGCCATTGCGCCGATTATCGCTTCGTCAAGGTCCGCGTCGTCAAAAACAATAAACGGTGCGTTCCCGCCCAATTCCATGCTGCATTTCATGACTTGTTCTGCAGCTTGTCCCAACAAGATTTGGCCAACACGTGTGGAACCTGTGAATGTCAACTTGCGAACACCCTTATTTTCGCAAAACTCTTTACCTGAGGCAGATGCATCGTTTGAGGGAACGATTTGCAGCACACCAGCAGGAATACCTGCACGCTCTGCCAAAACCCCCAGGGCCAAAGCAGAGAGCGGCGTCAATTCGGATGGTCGTGCGATGAAGGCACATCCGGCGGCAAGTGCTGGCGCCGCTTTGCGCGTGATCATTGCGTTCGGGAAATTCCAAGGGGTGATAGAAGCGGCAACCCCAATGGGCTGCTTGATCACTGTGATCCGCTTGTCAGCTTGGTGTCCCGGGATTGTTTCACCATAAATACGCTTTGCCTCTTCAGCGAAAAATTCCACAAAAGAGGCACCATAACCGATTTCACCTTTGGCCTCTGCCAAAGGTTTTCCCATCTCGGCCGTGAGAATAAGTGCAAGATCATCCTGCGCGGCCATCATTTCGTTGAACCAAGCGCGCAAAATATTTGCCCGTTCCTTTGCCGTCAGCGCGGCCCATTTTTTTTGGGCATTTTCGGCGCCAGTGATTGCCATGGCGATATCGGACCGCGATAAATCAGCAACCTTTGCAATCACATCACCCCGCGCCGGGTTCGTAACATCAAAGGTGCCATTCTGACCGTCGATCCACCCACCATTAACATAGGCTTTCGTTTGCAAAAGGGATGGGTCTTTCAACATTCCCAATAAGTCGGTTGTGGTGTCCAGCATATCTGAGGCCTTTTCGAATTCGAACGAACGTGTCAGACCAAATCAAAACCCAAATGTCCAGATGCGAGTGTGGAAAATGAAAAACGATGATGCATATGCGAATTCTGCATATATTCCCGAAGCTGATCGGTTTTTGAACGAATGGCCAACTTTGGCAGAGGATTTTCGAATTGTCGAAGCAACAATCGGAAGGGCGCGTCTGAACATTTCTTACGGGGAACACCCCAGACAACAATTCGACCTTTTCTTACCTTCTGGAAAACCTTTGGGTCTTTTGATCTTTGTACACGGTGGGTATTGGCGGATGTTGGACCGTGGCTATTTTTCTCATTTTGCCGAAGGTGCAGTGGAAGAAGGGTGGGCAGTTGCCGTGCCCGGATATGTGCTGACCCCGGAAGTTGAAATCGCAAATATCAGCAAGATGATTGGCACAGCCATCAGTGCGGCGGCCGAAATGGTGCCAGGACCAATTGCGCTTTGCGGTCATTCCGCAGGTGGGCATTTGGTTGCGCGAATGGCAACGGGGATCAGCACGTTATCTGAAGATGCCTCCAATCGGATAAGATGCATCGTGCCGATTTCACCTTTGTCAGATCTGAGACCCTTGATCGAAACCAGCATGAATACAGACCTGAATTTGACCATGGAAAAGGCCAAGGAGGAAAGCCCTGCATTGAAGCCAAAGCAGTTGAATGCAAATGTGCATATTTGGGTTGGATCGGATGAGCGCCCTGCATTTTTGGATCAGGCACGATGGCTGGCGCAATCTTGGGATGCGGAATTAACCATCGAAGAAGATCGCCATCATTTTGATATTATTGAAGGTCTCAGAGATCCAAATCACCGATTGTTGCAGACGTTGATTTCAGATCCGTCTCAAAGCGACATCTGAAGGTCGAAAAGCTGTTAGAATCGCAAAGGCACCAAACATACGATTAAGCCGCATTCAGCGATGGCGTCGCTGGCGGATGGCAAAATCCATCTGCGCAAAATGGGCCCTGTACGCCGGGGTTTGTTTTACAATGAGGTGTCTTTCATGACCCAACAAACACGCCGCCCCGATTTCCACCGATTTCATAATGGTTCAAAGGCCACTTTGCCTTTTGCTGATGCGGAATACGAAGCCCGTTTGGCTGGTCTTCGCGCAATTATGGCACAAAACGGTGTGACGGCAGCGGTTTTTACGTCGATGCACAATGTCGCCTATTATTCGGGCTTTTTGTATTGCGCCTTTGGACGCCCCTATGCGGTTGTTGTTACCCCTTCGGAATGTGTCACAATTTCCGCGGGTATTGATGCTGGTCAACCTTGGCGCAGATCCTTTGCTGACAACATTACCTATACCGATTGGAAGCGAAACAATTACTGGCGGGCAATTGAAAGTATCACTGGTACAGGCGGGGTTATCGGTTTTGAAGGCGATCACTTGACCTTGTTTCAATCTCAACTTTTGGATGAATTTTTGCAACCAAAGCAAAGGGTTGACCTCGCCTCTGCTACGATGGTGCAGCGGATGAAAAAATCCGCCGCTGAGATTGAACTTATCCGTGCGGGTGCCGCAACGGCGGACGTTGGCGGGTATGCGGTGAAAGAGGCCGTAAAAGCAGGTGTTCGCGAAATTGATGTCACCATGGCGGGCCGCGACGCGATGGAGCTTCACATTGCCAAAGAATTCCCTGATGCGGAATACCGCGATACTTGGATATGGTTCCAATCAGGTTTGAATACCGATGGGGCCCACAATCCGGTGACAGGCCGCATATTGGAAAAAGGTGATATCCTCAGCCTAAATACCTTTCCGATGATTTCAGGCTACTACACAGCTCTGGAACGGACCATGTTTGTAGAAGAGGTTGATGATGCTTCGCTTGCCTATTGGAAGGCGAATGTTCAGGCGCATGAATTGGGCATGTCATTGTTGAAACCCGGAGCGAGCTGTGCCGAAGTGACAGCGGGGGTCAATGCCTTTTTTGCCCAGCATGATTTGTTACAATATCGCAGGTTCGGATATGGGCATTCCTTCGGAGTGTTGAGCCACTATTATGGCCGTGAAGCAGGGTTGGAATTGCGCGAAGACATCGACACAGTTTTGGAACCCGGCATGGTGATTTCCATGGAACCAATGATCACGATCCCCGACGGTCAACCGGGTGCTGGCGGGTATCGTGAGCATGACATTCTGATCATCACCGAAGATGGCAATGAAAACATCACAGGTTATCCATACGGGCCTGATTTCAACGTCGTCGGCTAAAGGTTAATGTTAACGCGGGCTGTGCACAAAGCGTACACAGCCCGTACACAACCTGTACACCGCTGTGACAGACGCGGCAAAAAGGTTAACGGGTCAGCGCATCACAAAATCTTGTAAAGCATTAACCGGTAAGACTTGACCCCATCGTCGAATTTCATTGTCCAAACGCATCGGGTTTGGTAGCGCATCTTCGCGCACATATCGGCGATTCCGGGGGGGAACCATGGCCAGAAACGATCTTGAAGCAGGCAATCTTGAAACACTTGACCGAGACTTAGGTCGACTAAGTGGCTTGGACAAAGCAACCAAATTCGTTGCCAAACCCGTTGTTGGATTGGGTGTCTCTCTGACGTTTATCGTCATCGCTGGTTTGATTGCGATGGTGTTTTTGGGTCAATCCACCAATTCGATGATTATTGTCGCGGCTGCGGCATTGGGTGCCTATATGGCGTTAAACATCGGTGCAAATGATGTGGCCAACAATATGGGCCCGGCGGTTGGCGCGAATGCGCTGACAATGGGGGCCGCGATCGCAATTGCCGCCGTATTTGAAAGTGCAGGGGCGCTGTTGGCCGGTGGGGATGTGGTCAGCACCATCGCAAAAGGCATTATCGCCCCTGAAAGTATGCAAACGGCATCTGTCTTTATTTGGGCGATGTTGGCGGCTCTTTTATCTGCGGCGCTTTGGGTGAACTTGGCGACTTGGATTGGCGCACCTGTATCCACAACCCATTCTGTGGTTGGTGGTGTGATGGGTGCGGGCATCGCGGCGGCGGGTTTCGCGGCAGTAAACTGGCCCACGATGATGAAGATCGCGGCAAGTTGGGTTATCTCTCCTGTGTTGGGCGGTCTGATTGCAGCTGCGTTTTTGTGGTTCATCAAATCGCGCATCGTTTACCGGGATGATAAAATCGCGGCGGCGCGCCGTTGGGTTCCGGTTTTGGTGGGTATCATGGCTGCGGCCTTTGGTGCGTATCTTGCACTTAAGGGCCTGAAGAAAGTTATCAAAATCGATTTGGTCACAGCACTGTCCATCGGTGTGGCGATTGGTATTTTGGTTTGGATCATTATGATCCCAATTATTCGAAAGCAGGCAGAAGGTCTGGAAAACCGAAACAAATCGCTGAAGGTTTTGTTCGGTATACCTTTGGTTGCCTCTGCCGCGTTGTTGAGTTTCGCCCATGGAGCAAACGATGTGGCAAACGCCGTTGGCCCATTGGCCGCGATTGTGCAAGCGTCTCAATCAGGTGATTTCACCGCCGCGGTTTCTATCCCGTTTTGGGTGATGGTTATCGGGGCTTTGGGTATTTCTTTCGGGTTGTTTTTGTTCGGGCCGAAGCTGATCCGCATGGTGGGAAGTCAGATCACAAAATTGAATCCAATGCGGGCATATTGCGTTGCCTTGTCAGCCGCGATTACCGTTATCGTGGCCAGTTGGTTGGGCTTGCCAGTAAGTTCCACCCACATTGCGGTGGGTGGTGTGTTCGGTGTTGGCTTCTTCCGTGAATGGGACAGCGAGCGGCGCATGAAAAAAGCACGCATCGATATCCCTGATATGAAACATTACAGCCGTGAAGAACGTCAGCGCCGCAAATTGGTGCGTCGCTCTCATTTCCTGACAATTATCGCCGCTTGGGTCATCACGGTTCCCGCTGCAGCGCTGTTGTCTGGTGGAATTTTCATGCTGATCACAACATTTTTCGGTTAAGGCACTGCGTGAAACGTTCCTTTGTCCTTTCGGTTTTTTTAAGCGCCGCAGCCAATCTGGTTGCGGCGCAAGGGTTTCCAACCCTAACGGTTAAAACTTTTTCAGTCGTATCATCACTGGCGGCACCGCCTTGGACCACCTCTTCTGATGTGATGTCGCAAAGCGAAGTTCAGCAAAAACAAACGAAAACCCAATTTGGGACAGATCAGTTTGTGTTTGAGATGATCCGCAAAGGTGAAAGCTTTGATAATTGGGGCATGCTGTATGGCCTGCGCGCTGTACACGGGCAAACGGGGCCATTGGCGGATTTGGCAAAGCGCGAAGCCAATCTAGTTGTTCAAAGTTGCACCAAAGCCATTCCGCAATTTTCCGGCGCGTCATCAGAAGAACGACAACTGTTTGTCGTGTTTTGCGAAGGATTGAAGCACAGCCCGCATCGTGGGGAAGTGGCCTTTTTTAATGTGCAGTTGAGGGATGAAACTCTGGTCACCAATTCGCTGCAAATTCGAATGCCTTCTTTTTCGATGTCAGATCCCGAAAACCTGCCCCTAACGGTGGAACAAGTCGGGGCGGGTTTTGTCGCCGTTGGATCGTTGCAGGTGCTGTCATTGCCATCTGAATAGTGGTTTTGCCACTTTAGGATTGCCAAAACCCGTGAACCCGACAACACTGCGCATCAAAATTTGCCCAACCAAGGGATGAAAACTATCGTTCAAATCCCCATATAGGGGGCAAGATGAACAAAGGGGACACACATGAGTTTTGAACAACAAATTTCTGAAACACAGCAACAGGTCGAAGCAAGCCAAGCCAAAATTCAGGAATTAACAACGCGGATTGAAACCGCACGTTCAAAGATGGCGGAAGGCAAAGATATCGCGCTTGATATCGAAAATGCATCGCTGGAAGATGTGCATGCCCATACCGAACTCATGAATGCCAATATTGCAGAATTGATCATGGGATTGGATGATGTCACCGCTGGCTTCCAATCCGATTTTGATGAATTGCGCAGTAAGACTGGCATGGAAAGCTTCATCGGAATTTTCAGCAGGTCCCGGTCCGAGGCGATGCGCCAAGAACGTCTCCGCACGGCCAGCATTGATGACAAGTTGCAAGATTTGATTGCGAAGTCAGACACCATTGTACAGCTTCTGGAAGGTCAGCTTGCCACCCTGAACGATCAGAAATCCAAGGTTGAAACCAACCTGTCAGGCACATTGGAAGAGCGTGAAGTCGTTGTTGGTGAACTTGAAGCTTTGCAATCCGAAATCCAATCGATGGACCCGGCGATTATCACGCTGGAAAACAAAATCAGCGTGGAACAAGACGCCGCTGCGCGCACCAAGCTGGAAACAGAACTGGCTGAGATGAACGCCGACTACAACGCCAAAGTTCAGGAAGAACAGGTGAAGCTGGCCAAGTCGCAAACCTTGGAACGTTACATCGAAAAGGGTAAAACTTGGGTGGACAGTTTGCAAAACCAAGCGGCCACCCAGATGGTTTTAATCAACAAGCTTCAGACAGACACCAAACAACGTGTCGTGTTGTATGATGCCCTGACGAAATCATTGAAAACGGCGCAACAGCAAGATGTGGCGCACCGCATTAACGAGATTGGCGTGAAGACCGACCAAGAAGCGCAACAAGCGATGGCGGGCATCGGTGCAGCCACAAACAAGCGCATGGCAGAAATGTTGGAAGCCCACGAAGACCACATGGTCTTTGCCCGTGATGTGTTGGAGCAGAAGGCGAAAGCGGATGAACGGTTCGCGCGCCGCTTTGCCAAGATTGTGGAAAAACATGACAGCAATGCATATGGGGCTTAAGCCCCCTTGCGCCCTTTTCTGCCTCTGATTGCATTTCTGATCGGCTTTTTGCTGTTTGGTTTTTTTGTTGGTCTGATTTGCGCATTTGTCGTGCATGGATTGGCACGACCCAAGAAAGTTTGGCCAAAAGATGATCCGGGACGAGAGCTTGATGACCGTGGCAAACCTTGGAAGTTACTGGAATCGGTGAATTGGGAGAAAGCTGAAAAATGAAGTTTGTGACGCAATGAAAAGCCACCTCCCCAGAGCTATCATCATCTTCTTTGCCCTATGCATCGCATTCGCCACTGCGTTTCAGGGGGAATGGGTACCTGCCTTGGCATTTCTAGGATTTGCGGTTTTGGTGGGTTGGAAGGCGTGGCAGCGTGAAAAGGGATCGTCTGATGGTGAAAATTGGTGATGAGGTCCCGGATCAAGTCCGGGACCTGAGCCAACTAAATAGTCGTCCCCGAATTGATCGAGGACCTCAAAAGACTGGTTTGCGGGCTTCAAAGGACAAGACATGAAGTTGGTTGTGATCGCTATGTTGGTGGCGTCAATGGTTCTGGCCGGGCTTTGGTATTTGGGCGCTTTCGCAGATTGGGCTATTATCGCTGCTGCGCTACTCGCTGTAGGTGGCATGAGTGTTTTCACCAACCTTCGTGCTGCGCGAGGATATCACGAGGTTCAAAAAGGTGTGGCATTCGACGAAAAAGGCCGTGCGAACTTCGAACGTTTGCAAAAAGAAGATGAATGGCTTGCGGAAATTAGTGATCGCGCCTCCTTTCCGCGAAATAAATTAAGAAATAGAAAGTTTAAATGACCCGATCTGGCGACCAAACCACCCTAACCGAGACCCGCCGCACCCGGCGATATTTCGATAAGTTCGAAAAGATCACGTCACATATGACACGGGTGGCGGGTGTTATGCAGGCCGAAGGGCGGCTAAGTTCCG
>JAHDCF010000065.1 GCA_020630015.1 Planktomarina sp.
TGGCAACGCCGCCGTGGAAGCAAAGGTTAAGGCCGAGGTTGAAGCGATGTGTGCAAAATTCCCGATCTACTAAGGCCGGGATGACCTAAAAAATCCAAAGCCCTCGGCCCTGCCGGGGGCTTTTTATTTGCAATGGATTGCACCGCCCCCTCGACAAATTGAGAGGCATGGGGTTGGGTTTGATATGTCTTCACGCCTCAAAATTCCCAACAAAATCGCGCGCCGGATGTGGCTGCACCATCAAGGCCTGTCAAAGAGGCCTACCGGGGTGTTGGATGTTTTGGGAACGATCAAATCTTTGGGCTTTGTGCAGCTGGACACGATCCAATATGTGGCCCGTGCCCATCACCACATTTTATGGTCTCGCAATCAAAATTATCGCGAACATATGTTGGATGATCTTCTGGGCCGGGATCGAACCGTGTTTGAACATTTCACCCATGATGCATCGGTGATCCCCATGGAATTCTTGCCCTTTTGGGCGCGCCAGTTTCAACGCAAGAAAGATCGTATGGACAGGCCCGGGTATTACAAAATCCGGCCCAGTGATGATTTGTTTAAATCCATCAAAACGCGGATCACCCACGAAGGCCCCCTTTCGACCCATGCATTTGATACGAAAATAGAAGGTCCGAAAGTTATGTGGGCCCGCCCGCCGCACAAATTGGCGTTGGATTACCTGTGGTATTGCGGCGAACTGGCCACGTGTCACCGCCGGAACTTCACCAAATTCTATGATCTTGCCGAACGGGTTTTCCCGATTGATATTTCCAAGGATGCAGCACCCGATCACGTTCAAATCGACTGGCTTTGCCGTGGTGCGCTGGATCGGCTGGGATTTGGGTCACAAGGTGACATCCAAAGATTTTGGGAGGCCACCAGCCGCAATGAGGTGGGTCGCTGGGCCGCCGATGCCCCGGACCTGACCCACGTAGATGTGCAAACGGCCCAAGGGGATTGGATCCCCCTGCTGGCCCCAAGCAATATCGAAGCACGCATGCATGCAACCCCTGCCCCAACATCGCGCCTGCGCATCCTGAACCCATTTGATCCCGCCACCCGAGATCGGGATCGTCTGTCGCGGTTGTTTGGGTTTGAGTATAAAATCGAAATGTTTGTTCCGGCCGCCAAGCGCAAATGGGGGTATTACGTGTTTCCGATTTTGGAAGGCGATCGATTTGTCGGGCGGATTGATGTGAAGGCGGATCGTGCCTCCGACGAATTAATCGTTACCAAAATGTGGCCCGAAGCCGGGGTCGCGTGGCCCCAATCAAGATGGGACAAATTGCACGCAGAGCTGGAACGGCTAAAACGATTTGCAGGCGTTGCTCAGGTACGATGGATCGCGTAACCTGATCCCCATCGGGTGCTGACACCCCAGTTTGGAAAGGCTGCCACCATGAAACATGTTCCCAAAGAAACCACCGACGACGCGCTGATCCAAGAGTTCCTGAACAAAGGCGGCGAGATCAAAAAGGGCAAAACAAAACCGCCCAAGCCCGAATTGGGACTCAGCAAAAATGTCTGGGGGCAAACTCTGACGAAGGAAGAGAAAAAGGCGCGGGATGGGGGATAACATAAGCGGATGTGGGATGTTATGAAGACGTTGCCATGTGCGATATGGATTGCTTTTGTCACCGCCTTTTCGGGTCCCGTCCTGGCTGATCACGCTTTAGACTATCTGAATCAGGACCTTAATCCTGATGTTCCTGCTTGCTTGGTCGCGGTCCAAGACGCACCAAATCGGTTCCGAATCCATCTGGAAATAACGTGCTCTTCTGTCGTAGCTCGGTTTTGTGAAGATAATGAGAAGCGACTACAATCACTTCAGGTGGCGAGATGCTTCAATTATGAAACTCAAGAGCTAATTGAATTTTTAGGACTCAACGTGGTTCGATTGCCTGAGACCACAAACAAAAAAGGGTTCTTTGGCAAAAGATATGCCAAAACCAAATCCGATTTAGAATCCGATTTAGAATCCGATTTTGAGAACTTTTCAACCCGACGCGAAACCATAGATTTTAACGAGTCCGTTGATCATTTCGTGGATGCTTTTCTGAGCGTTCAATCGCTGCTCTGGCTTGCGCGTGAATCCTCAACGACGATGACATTACCCATCAGCGTGCACGAACCTAAGAGTAAATAAAGGTAATGAAAACAGATTTGCGTTTTTTGGATGTGAACCGAGACGCAGCAGATTACGGTTAATCCGATAAACTGCCTTGCCCTTTGTGGGCCAACCCCGCCACTGCGGCCGCCACATGGCTGTCATCGATTGCGGCATCCCCCGCCTCTACCCGGATTTTATGCGCCTCAAACAAAACCTGTGCATGGGTTGATCCCGCCGGGGGTGTGAATTTGTAGGACGCCAATTCAATCAACAAGCCCAATGGCTCTCGAAAATAGAGCGAGGTCATGAACCCGCGATCAATCAAACCGGAATGGGAAATTCCTTTGGCATCCAGTTTCGCCGGCAGATGGATCGACATGGCTTGGCTGACATCAAACGCCAGATGATGCACCGCCCCCGGCGTCATGGGGGTGGCCCGACCTGTGGGTCGGCGGTCTTCGCGGCAAAAGACGGTGATCAAACGACTGTCACCGGGATCAAAATAGAGATGACTTTCAGATGCATCGTCAAGATTGGGTTGTTCAAAGACAAAGGGCATGCCCAATGTGCCTTCCCAAAAATCGATCGTTGTTTGCCGATCCGCCCCCGTCAGCGTGATGTGATGAACCCCTTGGGTGGCAATGCGCGTATCCATTTTGATGCCCCTGTCTGGTCAAACTTCGTCGTCAAGGTTACACCCAGCCCATGTTAAACACCACCGAATATGGCACCGGCGGCACCCCTTTGGTGATTGCCCACGGGTTGTTTGGATCCGCCCGAAACTGGGGTGTCATTGCAAAACGCTTGTCGGACAGCCGCCGCGTGATCACCGTTGATATGCGCAACCACGGGCACAGCTTTCGTAACACCGACAACAGCTATGCCGCCATGGCACAGGATCTGGATGATGTAATCCGCCCATTGGGCACGGTTGATCTTTTGGGCCATTCCATGGGGGGTAAGGCCGCAATGGTGGCCGCCCTGACGGGCACGCCCCTGCGCCGATTGATCGTGGCTGATATCGCGCCCGTGACCTATGGCCATTCGCAAACCCATTTGATTGAGGCCATGCGCGCCCTGCCCCTGTCCGATCTTCACACCCGCGCGCAGGCCGATACCGCCCTGTCAACCGCCGTGCCTGATCCGGGTATTCGTGCCTTTTTGTTGCAATCCCTGGATATCAGGGCCAAGGAATGGCGGCTGAACCTGAACGTTCTGGCCAAAGACATGCACCTGATCGTGGGATGGCCTGATACACCGGGAACCTTTGACAACCCCAGCCTGTTTTTGACAGGGGCCGCATCCGATTACGTCACCCGCGATCACAGGCCCGCCATCAAAGCGCAATTCCCCAAGGCCCGCTTTGCCAAATTGCCCAATGCGGGGCATTGGTTGCACGCCGAAAAACCGCGGGAGTTTGAGGCCGCCGTGCGCGTCTTTTTGGACGCTTACAGCGTTTCGCAAAAAACTTGAGACACCCACTTTTTGCGAAACGCAGCAATATCAATGAGATGGTAGTGCGTTTTCCGCCAAACCTGATTCAGGTTTAACGCAAAACGCTTAGAAATCCCCCATCACCATGGCAATGACCGTGGCCCGATCCAGCCACGTCGCATCCGGCAAATCGCGGATTTCGATAAAGTCACGCAGCATCTGTGCCTCACGCTCAGGCCGGGTGCGCGCCACAACCTTTAGCCCCGCCCAAGCCGGGCCCGGGCCATTGCCGATCAACAACCCATCACGATTGGCCGCCAGATATGCGGCCACCTTGCGCCGTTCGGCGTTGTAGCTGGCGTTTTCAATCCCCGCCCCAACACCGCGCACAGGGATCAACAAAGGATTGCCAAGATGGCCAAAATCGCAGGCCACCAACGGAAGACACAAAATCAAATACCGCACCATACCCCCAATGTGGGGCCTGACATCCAGCTTGGCAAGCGGCCATGGACGCAAACACCGGGTTTCGATATGCACAAGAGATGACCAACCCCATCCGACACATCGTTTTATGCAAACTCCGCCCCGGCCAAGACCAGGCCTTTGCGGGGATCATGGCACAATTGGCCGCCCTTTCACCGCGCCTGACCATGGGGCAAATGACCTATGGCGCGGATATATCACCCGAAGGGATCGGGCGCGGATATTCCCACGGGTTCACCATCGATTTTCCAGATATTGCCGCCCGTGACACATATCTTGAAGACCCCACACACCAAGCGATCGGGGCCCGTTTGGTGGCGCTGTGTGACGGCGGGGTCAGCGGGATATTGGTGGTTGATATCTGACAGCCACCCGCGCCCCAAGTGCCCTCAAATTGCGCATGTCTTGCAAAAGGGCGTTTCAGGCAACAGGTCAAGCCGCGCCGGCAGAATATCATTTCCACATTGCACACATTGGCCATAGGTGCCGTCATCCAGACGCTGAAGGGCGGCGTTGATCTGCTCTAACTCGTGCAAATCTTGATGACCCAGCGCCTCTAACACCTCATCCCCTTGTCGTTCTGATGATCTGTCTTCCCAATCCTTTGGCGGTTCAACGTCCAACTGATCTTCGATTTTGTGCATATCTTTGATCAGCTTTTCTTTACGCGCCTGAAGGGCGGCTGCATAACGCGTGGTGTCCATCCGGGCCTCCTTTTCGTTTGTGGTTGGATACCACGGGGCCGGTGCCAACCATTTGATGTGGGTCAAAGCGCGGTAACCGAATGTTTACACACCCCGGTTCAGCCTTCGAACATGCCAAATTACATCCGCGCCAAAGCCAAAGGCGGCACCTATTTCTTTACCGTGAACCTGGCCCAACGCGGTTCGCGGGTGTTGGTGCGGCATGTGGAGGATCTGCGGGCGGCGGTGCGGATGGTAAAGCGGGAACGACCGTTCGAAGTGGATGCATGGGTGATATTACCGGACCACATGCACATGGTTTGGACACTTCCGCCGGGGGACGCAGACTTTTCCATACGCATTGCATCCATTAAAGCACAATTTTCAATGGCGATGCGTAGGGCGGGATTTATCCCGCCGCCACCCATTGGAAAAAAGA
>JAHDCF010000040.1 GCA_020630015.1 Planktomarina sp.
ACGCGGATCACAGCAACACCGCCTGCCAATTTGGCAACACGTTCTTGCAGTTTTTCACGGTCGTAATCAGAAGATGTTTCTTCGATTTGGCCACGGATCTGGGCAACACGTGCTTCGATCTCTGCTTTCTCGCCAGCACCGTCGACAACAGTTGTCTCGTCTTTGGTGATGGAAACGCGCTTGGCTGTGCCCAGCATATCCATTGTGACGTTTTCAAGCTTCATGCCCAGATCTTCTGAGATCACTTGACCGCCTGTCAGGATGGCAAGGTCTTGCAACATGGCTTTACGACGGTCGCCGAAACCTGGCGCCTTCACAGCTGCGATTTTCAGACCGCCGCGCAGTTTGTTCACGACCAAAGTTGCCAAGGCTTCGCCTTCAACATCTTCTGCAATGATCAAAAGTGGCTTTTGTGACTGGATCACTGACTCAAGCAATGGAACCATTGACTGCAAAGAAGACAATTTCTTCTCGTGCAACAAGATCATGCAGTCTTCCAGCTCTGCTGTCATTTTGTCAGCGTTGGTAACAAAATAAGGTGACAGGTAACCGCGGTCGAATTGCATGCCTTCAACAACAGTTGTTTCTGTTTCCAGACCTTTGTTTTCTTCGACGGTGATCACACCTTCGTTGCCAACTTTTTGCATCGCGTCTGCGATTTGGCTTCCGATTGCTTCTTCACCGTTGGCAGAGATTGTACCAACCTGTGCAACTTCTGCGCTGTCTTTGACTTCACGTGAAGCGGCTTGGATCGCCTCAACGACTTTGGCAGTTGCCATGTCGATGCCGCGTTTCAGGTCCATTGGGTTCAGGCCAGCTGCAACCTGCTTCAGGCCTTCACGAACAATCGCTTGTGCCAAAACTGTTGCTGTTGTTGTGCCGTCGCCAGCTTCGTCGTTGGTGCGGCTGGCAACTTCTTTTACCATCTGCGCGCCCATGTTTTCGAACTTATCTTCCAGTTCGATTTCTTTCGCCACTGACACACCATCTTTGGTGATGCGTGGGGCACCGAAAGATTTATCCAAAACAACGTTACGGCCTTTTGGGCCCAAAGTTACTTTTACGGCATCCGCAAGGATGTTCACACCGCGCAACATCAAGTTACGGGCATCGGTATCAAATTTGACGTCTTTAGCAGCCATTGTGCTTCGTCCTTATTCTTGAATTTCTTGAAATGGGATTCACACACCTTAAGCGGTGATGATGCCCATGATGTCAGATTCTTTCATGATCAACAGCTCTTTGCCGTCAACCGTGATTTCTGTTCCTGACCATTTGCCGAACAACACAACGTCATCAACGTTGACGTCCATCGGAATACGCTCGCCATCTTCGTCGCGTGCGCCAGCGCCAACAGCGACGATGCGGCCTTCAGCAGGCTTTTCTTTCGCGCTATCGGGGATGATCAAACCGCCAGCGGTTTTTTCTTCGCTTTCAACACGTTCAACCAGAACGCGGTCATGCAGAGGTGTAAATGCCATCTTTGCAGCTCCTTGAGTGGCTCAAAGTTTAAAATCTTTAGCACTCATCCAGTTCGAGTGCTAACGGAAGGCATTTATGGAACCAAACCAAATGAGTCAACAAACCAATCCGGTTTTTTTCGGGGATCAACGGTATTTGGTCGATGTGATAAATTCACCGAAGCTTTCACACCAAACCACCACGGTGTTAAAGGCCGTCAGATCCACACCGGCGGGAAGATCCAAAACAAACCCATCAAAGGTTTTCACCTGCCCGATATTCAAAGACTGGTCTTTCAGTGGGTTGAACTCGTCTTCGTGTTCAACAAATTCGGGAACCAAATACACCATATAATCTGGTCCCGGCGCCAATTTACCCTCGTGCACAACTTTGGTGGTTGAAAGGCTGATTTTTCCTTCACCCCAATGTACAAAATCGCTGCCACGCAAATCACGTGTCAATTCACCCTCAAACATGGCATCCGCGGCGCTTTCTTCCAAAACGGCGGCGTCAGGGGATGGTGGGGCAACCAGAATGGGTAAAAGATAGATACCCAGTGCAAAGCCCGCAGCAAAAACAAACCCATGAGAGGCTAACAAAAGCAGGATCTTTCGCATCTGGTTTTCCTTTGAATAAATCTGGCCTTGAGATGAACAATGTTACATCAATACCTCCAAGGATAAAAGGTAACGAGATCAACATGCATTTCACACAAAACGAATACGCAGATCGCCAAATCCGTGCAACCGCGGCTGTCAACACTTCTGGCTTTGATGCTGTATTGTTGTTTGCACCTGAAAGCCATTTTTGGCTGTGCGGGTATGACACGTTCGGATTTGCAATGTTTCAATGCCTTATCCTTGGCGCTGATGGGCGATTGAACCTTCTGACGCGAAACCCTGATTTGCGGCAGGCGTTGCAAACATCCACCCTATCGCGCGACGAAATTCATATTTGGGATGACGTCGAAGGCGTGAACCCAGCGATGGATTTAAAGGCCCTTTGCGATCGTTTGGGGTATACGGGCAAGATTGCCATGGAACGGCAAACCGCCGGTTTAACATTTGCCAACGGGATGGCCGTTGTGGACGCGTTTGGCCCCCTGACCAGTGCCGATGGCCTGATCCGTAATCTGCGCCAAGATAAATCCCCGGCGGAACTTGAAATGCACCGCAGGGCGGCCGCTTTGTCAGATGATGCATTGGATGCGGCGTTGGCCACCACCCATGCCGGCGCGTTCGAGGGGGATATTCTGGCCGCAATGCAAGGCGCGGTTTTTAAGGGCGGCGGCGATTATGCGGGCAACGAATTTGTCATCGGTTCCGGCGACCGTGCCCGCCTGTGCCGATACGCCAGCGGGCGTCGGCACTTGGACGCAACGGATCAGCTGACCTTGGAATGGTCGGGCACATATGCCCGTTACCACGCCGCGATGATGCAAACTTTGATCGTTGGGGGCGCAACCGACAAACAGCGTGACATGCACAAAGCCGCCCGAGACGCGCTTGAAGCCTGTGAAGCCGCCATCAAACCCGGCCGCCCCATGGCCGAGGTGTATGACGCCCATGCAATCGTGTTTGATAAGGCCGGGTATGGCCACGCCCGGCTCAAGGCCTGCGGATATGGGATGGGCGCGATTTACAATCCCATCTGGGTGGATTTTCCAATGTTTTACGAAGGAAATCCGATGCTCATGAAAGAAGGCCAGGTGTTTTTCTTACATATGATATTGATGGATGAGGACACCGGATACGCTATGTGCCTCGGCCATTCGGTTGAAGTGACAAACGACGGTGTTAAACGCTTGTCTCGACACGCGCCGGGGCTGTTTGAGGTTTAACCACCTATCACATCCCCCCAATCCGCCAGCCCCTTACGCCCGGCATCCGTCAACGCATAAACCCCCTTCTCAACCTTTTTGAACCAGCCATATACATTGTTGCGCATGATGGATGTGGCCGTGGGCACACCGGTGGCTTTGGCCACAATCGCCCCCTTTTCAGTCCCGGCATTCGCAAGATAGGCTGCGCATTTAAGGGCGTCTTGCCTGTAACCTGTCACGATACCGTGGCGTGTGGCCCCCCCTGCATTTGGGTCACCGTCCAACCGGTCAAACGCTTTGTGCAGGCGGGCTGTTTTCTTTTTGGAAACCCGCGCGGCATAGGGCCCCGGCACGCAGTGCACTTCTAAAAATCGATCTCTGGGACGGATGGTGATCATCCCTGCCCCCAATCGACGGCATAACTTTACATTGGCCTGCAAAACCTTACGTGATTTTGGCAGGGGAACCGCAACATAGACATCTTCTGTTATGGACATACGATCGACCACTTGATGCAAAAGCGCCAAGGTGAACCCGAGCTTCAACTCGACAATGACCGGTGCTTCATCGTTTTTGCGCGCCACAACATCGGCTTTGCCTACCTCACCTTTCACTTCAAAACCTTCGGCTTCGAAGTGATGTTTGATGGGGGCATAAAGATCGCTTTCTTTCATATCATCAGCATAATCTGGCCAAGTTCCCCGTTGCAATGGTTGCTGGGTGACAAGCCTTGTTCGCCACCCTATAAGGCCCAAAAATTCACTTGTTGGAGCGTCTTCCCATGATCAAAGTTTTTGGCCACAAATCCCCCGACACTGACAGCACCGGAAGCCCAATCATCTGGGCATGGTATTTAACCGAGGTGAAAGGCACACCCGCCAAGGCAGTGTTGTTGGGCGAACCGAACACAGAGGCTGCCTTTGTGATTGATCGTTGGGGATTTGATAAGCCAGAGATTATTTCAGATGTGGCCGATGATGAACCCGTGATCATCGTTGATACAAACAACCCAGCCGAACTGCCTGACAATATCAACAATGCCGATGTGCAAGCCATAATCGACCACCATAAATTGGTGGGTGGTTTGGAAACCAAAGGTCCGATTAACATCACCATTCGCCCCTTGGCCTGCACAGCCACCATCATGAACAACTTGATGGGCCCCAATGCCGACAAGATGACCGACCCCATCAAAGGTGCAATGTTGTCATGCATTTTGTCCGATACGCTTGAATTCCGGTCGCCCACCACCACCGATCAAGACAAAGCTTTGGCCGAAAAATTGGCGGATGATTTGGGCCTTTCGATCGCAGATTATGCCGCAGAAATGTTTGCGGCAAAATCGGATGTATCTGCATTTTCAGATGCAGAACTGTTGCGGATGGACAGCAAGGAATATGGTGTTGGTGACACCAAATTTCGGGTTTCAGTTTTGGAAACAACGGCCCCGCAAATGGTTTTGGATCGCAAAGACAGCTTGATGGCATCCATGTCTGACGTTGCCGCAGAAGATGGCGTTGATCAGGTGCTTTTGTTCGTGGTCGACATTTTGAACGAAGAAGCCACGATGTTGATCCCCAACGATCTGACAAAATCAGTTGCGGAAAAATCTTTTGACGCCACCGTCAACGGTGACAGTGTCGTCCTGCCCGGCATCATGAGCCGCAAAAAACAGATTATTCCTAACTTGAAAGTTTGATCCCATGACACGCATCATAGAAAGTATCGACGAAATCGCAGATCGCTATGATGCGCTGTTTTTGGATTTATGGGGCTGTGTTCACAATGGCATTGCCCCATTTGAAGATGCCGTCGCCGCCATGCGGACCTTTAAGGCGGCGGGTGGCACAAACCTTCTTTTGACCAACGCCCCCAGATCGCGCCATTTGGTGGAAAAACAGTTGGACAAGATGAACCTGCCACGGGACGCGTGGGATGTGATCACCACATCCGGCGACAGTGCCCGCGCCGCAATGTTTCGTGGTGCAGTGGGGCAGAAGGTTTATTTCATCGGACAACCGCACGATCAGGGCTTTTTTGATCCCTTGTCCATCATCGAAAATCCGATCGAAATTCAGCAAGTCCCCTTGGATCAGGCTGAAGGCGTTGTTTGTTGTGGGCCATTTGATCCATCTGCGGATCCCTCTGAAATGCGCGCCGAATTCCTTTATGCCAAAACCAAAGGGATGAAGCTGTTGTGCGCCAATCCGGATATCCAAGTGGATCGCGGCGAAACGCGGGAATGGTGCGCAGGTGCCTTGGCAAAACTATACACCGAAATGGGTGGGGAAAGCCTGTATTTCGGCAAACCACATCCACCGATCTATGATCTGGCCAGACGGCGGCTTTATGCACTTGGAAAAGAAATTCCCGATCATCGCATCCTTTGTGTGGGCGATGGAATTTTGACGGATGTCACAGGTGCAATCGGCGAAAACTTTGATTCGTTGTTCATCACCGGTGGTTTGGCCAAAGAAGAGACAAAAACAGACCGTTCCCCAGATCCAAAGGCGCTTGCCACCTTTTTGGAAGGGGAAATGATGTCTCCGACCTATGCAATTGGGTATCTGCGCTAGGTTTTCCCCTTTATTTTTCTGCATCTGCGAAGTAATTATATTTCAACCTAACACTGATACGGTGAAGTAAATTACTTTGAGGCCCCAAATGCTTGATAATATGCCCCGCGGCACGATCTGTATCGAAGATCTCGAAATTGGCATGATGCGCTATGTGCGCAAAGTGGTCACGGATGAGGATATTGAGTTGTTTGCCCAAATCTCTACGGATCATAATCCCGTGCATTTGGACGAGGCTTATGCCCAAGACACTATCTTTGAAGGGCGCATCGCCCATGGGATGCTGACGGCGGGCCTTATCTCTGCTGTGATTGGGGAACAATTGCCAGGTCACGGCACGGTCTATCTGGGCCAAAACCTGAAATTCTTGGCACCCGTTCGTCCCGGTGATCAAGTGACAGCCGAAGTAGAAGTCATGGATATCGATTTCGCAAAACGACGGGTCAAACTGGACACGAGATGCCTTGTTGGATCAAAGAAAGTTTTGATCGGTGACGCGACTGTATTGGCGCCGTCCCGAAAATTCGACTGATATTGTCGCACAGTCACGTTGGAACACATCAGATCGCTTGCTCCCTTTCTTTGGGCGCTGTAGGTCACGTTTCATGCGACGGTTTCAATCCCTGACGATCCCTTCTGATGCCCGCGGTGCCACCGTTGCGATTGGCAATTTTGATGGCGTTCATCTGGGTCATCAAGCCGTGCTAAATCAAACACGCGACGCCGCAAATGGTACACCGTTTGGTGTTTTGACATTCGAACCCCACCCCCGCGAATATTTTGCGCATCGTTTGGGAAAGGATTTACCTCCATTTCGCCTTTTGAATGCGGAAAGCCGCGCCAATCGGTTGGAAAAGCTGGGGGTCGATCTGGTGTTTGAAGCACCCTTTGATGATGCATTGTCCAACCTTTCACCTGAACAATTTTGTCAAGAAATCCTGACGGATGCATATGGCCTTGCACGTGTTGTTGTGGGGGCTGACTTTCGGTTTGGAAAAGGGCGGGAAGGCAGTGTTGAAACCCTAAAAACCTGTGCGCAATCCATGGGATTCGAAGTCATCGTGGCGCAATTGGAACAATTCGGTGATGCCGTCATCAGTTCCACAAATATTCGCGCCGCGCTTCAATCGGCCAACCCGCGAAGGGCCGCAGCAATGTTGGGCCATTGGCACCGCATTGAAGGTGAGGTGCGGCACGGGGAAAAGCGGGGGCGCGAATTGGGGTATCCCACTGCCAATCTTTCCATTGATGGCCTGCATCAACCGGCCTTCGGCGTTTACGCCGTCACCGTTGATATCCTGACAGGCCCGGATCAAGGCACTTATCAGGGGGCCACTTCCATTGGTGTGCGCCCGATGTTCGGAGAAAATCGCCCAAATTGTGAGACATTCCTGTTTGATTTCAGCGGGGATTTGTATGGTCAGAAAATCTCTGTCGGATTGGTGGAATACCTGCGCGGTGAAGAAAATTTTGATGGTTTGGATGCCTTGATCAAACAAATGCAGCGCGATTGTGATCAGGCCCGCGCGATCCTGTCGGCCCTATGAAAGATCCGATTTCACGCAAAGGCCTTCGCCCAAAGTATTGGGAACGGGTCCCTTTGGATCAGATGACAGATGCCGAATGGGAAGCCTTGTGCGACGGGTGTGGCCGGTGTTGCCTTAACAAACTTGAGGATCCAGAAACCGGTGTTGTTGCCCTAACCCGTGTGGCGTGTCGGTTGCTGGATGATGAAACCTGCCGGTGCGGCCAATACGATATTCGGCACCAGTTTGTGCCTGAATGCATTCGGATGACGCCCAAAACCATTTCGCAACATGCCTATTGGTTGCCTAAGACTTGCGCGTATAAAAGATTGTTTGACGGGGATGAATTGCCGCAATGGCACCCTCTTTTGACGCAAACCCCCCAGACGGTGCATGATGCAGGAATTTCAGTGCAAGGATGGACCATCCCAGAATTCGAAGTCGATGAGGAAGACTGGGAAAACTATATTATTGAGGATCAAACATGAATTTCGCGTCAGACAATACCGGCCCTGTTCACCCAAAGGTGCTTGCCGCCCTGTCAAAGGCCAATGAAGGTTACGCCCTGCCCTATGGCGCGGATGATCTAACCGCTGAGGTGACTCAAAACATCCGCGACACATTCGAAGCCCCCGATGCGGCTGTTTATCTGGTATCCTTGGGTACGGCCGCAAATTCCCTGATTTTGGCCACCTTATCTGATCCCTGGTCTGCGATTTTTTGCCAACGCATCGCCCACATCCAAGAGGATGAATGCAACGCACCGGAGTTTTATTCCGGCGGGGCGAAATTGATTTTGGTGGATGGACAAGACGCCAAGATAGATCCCAAAAATCTGACAGCCGCAATCGAAGCGGAAGAAATTCGCGGCGTGCACGGCCCCCAGCGGGGCCCGATCTCAATTACCCAAGCAACCGAAAAAGGCACGGTGTATTCCTTGGATGAAATCCGCGCAATTTCGGCGGTGGCCAAATCATATAATCTGCCTGTGCATATGGATGGGGCCAGATTTTCGAATGCCGTCAGCCACCTTGGGTGTTCTGCCGCTGATATGACATGGAAGGCGGGCATTGATGCTGTCACCTTTGGCGGTACGAAAAACGGCCTCATGGCGGTAGAGGCCGTAATCTTCTTTGATCCAAAGCATGCTTGGGAATTTGAACTGCGTCGCAAACGTGGGGCGCATTTGTTTTCGAAACATCGGTTTCTGGCCGCACAGATGCAAGCCTATTTGGAAGGTGATCTGTGGCTTGAAATGGCGGCGATGGCCAATACGGCAACCGCGCGTTTGGCGCGCGGGTTAAAGCAAATCGAAGGCGTGACATTGGATTTTGAACCCGATGCCAACATCATTTTCCCGCGCTGGTCACGCGCAAAGCACCAAGCGTTACATGCCGCAGGCGCAAAATATTATGTTTGGCAAGGGGATCATACCCAAGGTGACCCGCAAGAGGTTTTACCAGCCCGCCTTGTGACGGACTGGTCTTCAACGGATGAAAGCATTGATCGCTTTTTGGATTGCCTTAGCAACGGATAATTACAGCTTACCTGACAAATAAAGATCAAGATCTTCCACACGATCTTGACCCCAGAACCGTTGGTCATCTTCGGTGATATAAAATGGCGCGCCAAAAACGCCACGGGCGATCGCCTCTTCCCCGTTTTTGGCGTATTCATCTGCACTGCCCATCATATCTTTGTCGGCAAGGGAGGCATCAAAACCAGCCCCCTTCAGACATTCGGCAATCACATCAGGCTGAGAGATGTCTTTTTCTTCGGCCCAGCAGGCCTTGGTGAACCCATGCGCCAATGCCCCAAGATCCCCATCCCCGTGGTTTTTGGCGGCAATAAAGGCATAAGACGACGGTGCCATGTTTGTGGGCCAATGGGCAGGCCGCAAATTAAATGCCATATCCAGCTTTTTGGCTTGGCGAACCAGCTCTTGCAGGCGCCATGCCTGACGGCTTTCATGACGCTGCTTGGGGGGCACACCACCAGTGGATGAAAACACATGCATCAGATCCATGGGGCGGTAATCGATGGCCAATCCATGTTTTGCCGCAACTTTTTCAAGCCTGTCCCCTGCCAGATATGTATAGGGGCTGATCGTCGCGAAAAAATAGGTGATGGAGGACATGGTTTCTTACCTTTTTGATATATCGGTGCTGTGACGAAAGCTAACCCCATGGTAAGGCGTGTCAACGATACGCGACTCACTTTTTGAAGATTGATGACTGGGGATTTAATCTGATGCCAACGCTTGACGAACCGAAACTGATTTCGGGGAATGCGAACCTGGAACTTGCAAATTCAGTCAGTCGGCGGATGTCGATGGCACGGGGCAGAAAAATCTCTTTGTCAGATGCGCGGGTGGAACGGTTCAACGATGGCGAAGTTTTTGTGGAAGTCTTCGAAAACGTTCGTGGTGAGGATATGTTCATCATCCAGCCAACGTCGCGACCGGCCAACGACAATTTGATGGAATTGCTGATCATCGCGGATGCTTTGAAACGGTCATCTGCGCGTCGGGTTACGGCCGTGATCCCTTATTTTGGATATGCGCGTCAGGATCGTCGCACCAAGGCCCGAACCCCAATCACGGCCAAAATGGTCGCCAATATGATCAGCCAAACCGGCATTGAACGGGTCCTGACCATGGATTTGCACGCAGCACAGATTCAGGGTTTCTTCGATATCCCCGTGGATAACCTATATGCCAGCCCGATTTTTGCGTTGGATGTGGCGCATCATTTCAAAGATCTTTCGAAAGTGACAGTGGTGTCCCCTGATGTGGGTGGTGTTGCCCGCGCCCGTGAAATGGCGCAACGCATCGGATGTGGCTTAGCCATCGTGGACAAACGCCGCACCCGCCCCGGCGAAGTTGCCGAAATGACAGTGATTGGGGATGTGTCGGGGCAAACTTGTTTGATTGTTGATGATATCTGCGACACCGCAGGCACATTGTGCAAAGCCGCCGATGTCTTAATCGAAGCAGGTGCCGTCGAGGTACATTCGTACATAACCCACGGGGTATTATCCGGCCCAGCGGTGGAACGCATCACCAATTCATCCATGAAAAGCTTGGTGGTGACAGATTCCATCGAAGCGACGCCAGAGGTGAAGGATTGCCCCAATATTCGGATCGTACCAACAGCACCATTGTTTGCACAAGCGATCTTGAACATTTGGAGCGGGACATCAGTTTCGTCTTTGTTTGAAACAGAAACCCTGCGCACGATTTATGAAGGTATCTACTAACTCAGTAGAGATCCCATTCATCCGCATGGCGTAACTCACCCATTGCGTTCCAAGACACCCGAAGCCGCGCAACACGCGTATCGCCCCATGTTTTGAAAACAATTTCAAAGCCTGTATCGGTAACGTTTTCGGTTGAAAGATCGCCGCGTGCGTTCTCACTCGCGCTCATGTCCCACATGGACATGGACACATTCACAATCGGGGCGCTTCGATAAGATTCTTGAAACATAACCACTTTGCGCACTTCACGCGGGCCGTTTCCCGACCACATCGGACCCCCTGTGTCAAAGTCGGAAAAGAGCACAAGGTCTCCGGAGTCGATCCCGATATAGTGGTTTCGTAAGCGCTTCATACAACTGCAATGCCGCCTAATTGTGACAAAATAAAGGCAGCAAATGAAAAAGCCCCTGCAAAACAGGGGCTTTTAATCATTAGGTATGATCTGGAATTAGGCCGCGTTCAGCCCAAGTTCCGCAGCAACGGCAACCACATCAGCATGCGCCTTTTGCGCCGCATCCAAAGCGGCGTCGGTGGCACCTTCCATTGCTGATTTTGTTTCCGCCAAAAGGGTATCAATGTCGGATTGGGTTGCATCTGCCTTCGCAAATGCACGTTCAGCCAAAATTGTGACCCCATTTGTCGAAACTTCTGCAAAACCACCGGTGACCAAGAAATCTTGAACACCATCAGCGCCAGAGACACTGAGCACGCCAGGGCGCAATGTTGTCAAAACCGGCGCGTGGTTCGGCATTGCAGTCATGTCCCCTTCGGAACCAGGAATTTGAACTTCGCTGGCTTCAAAAGACGCAAGGCTGCGTTCTGGACTTACCAAATCGAATTGCAACATATCTGCCATGTCTTTTCCCTTGGGTTAAAGGTCGCGGCCCCGGTTGGGGCCGTGACAGATAAGATTAAGCGGCGTCTGCGGCCATACGTTCGGCTTTGGCGATAACTTCATCGATGTCACCAACCATATAGAACGCACCTTCTGGCAGGTGGTCATATTCACCGGCAACAACCGCTTTGAACGATGCGATTGTTTTTTCCAGTGGAACCTGAACACCGTCAGAGCCGGTGAACACCTTCGCCACGTCGAACGGTTGTGACAAGAAACGTTCCAGCTTCCGTGCACGGGCCACGGCCAGTTTGTCGTCTTCTGACAATTCGTCCATACCCAAAATCGCGATGATGTCTTGCAAAGATTTGTAACGCTGCAGAACCTGCTGCACGTCTGTTGCAACTTTGTAGTGTTCTTCACCGATGATAAGCGGATCCAACAAGCGGGATGTGGAACCCAATGGATCCACCGCAGGGTAAATCCCTTTTTCAGAGATCGCACGATCCAGAACGGTTGTCGCATCCAAGTGGGCAAATGAAGTGGCCGGCGCAGGGTCGGTCAGGTCATCCGCAGGCACGTAAACGGCTTGCACCGATGTAATCGAACCAGATTTGGTTGATGTAATACGTTCCTGCATCGCACCCATGTCGGTGGCCAATGTTGGCTGGTAACCCACAGCTGATGGAATACGACCCAACAGCGCTGACACCTCGGAACCCGCTTGTGTAAAGCGGAAGATGTTGTCGACAAAGAACAACACGTCTGCCCCAGTATCGTCACGGAACTGCTCGGCCAGTGTCAAACCTGTCAAAGCAATCCGCATACGCGCACCTGGAGGCTCGTTCATCTGACCGTAAACCAGTGAAATCTTTGATTCCTCTAGGTTATCGGGAACAATAACACCGCCTTCGATCATCTCGTGGTACAGGTCGTTCCCTTCACGGGTCCGTTCACCCACACCCGCGAACACAGACACACCAGAGTGCACCTTCGCGATGTTGTTGATCAATTCCATGATCAAAACGGTTTTACCAACACCGGCACCGCCGAACAGACCAATTTTACCACCTTTGGTGTAAGGGGCCAAAAGATCGATCACTTTGATGCCTGTTACCAAGATTTCAGATTCAGTTGACTGATCCGCAAAATCTGGTGCGTCTTGGTGAATTCCGCGTTTGTCGGTTTTGCCAAGCGGTTTACCTTCGTCCACCGGCTCACCCACAACGTTCAGGATGCGTCCCAAAGTTGCTTTGCCAACGGGCACTGTGATTGGGCCGCCTGTATCTTCCACGGCTTGTCCGCGAACCAAACCTTCGGTCGCATCCATCGCGATGGTACGTACGGTGTTTTCACCAAGGTGCTGCGCAACTTCCAACACCAGCGTTTTGCCGTTGTTGTCTGTTGTGACAGAGTTCAAAATTTCGGGCAGGTGGTCATCGAACTGAACGTCGACAACGGCGCCGATCACCTGGGTGATTTTGCCTTTTGCATTTGCCATTATGTTTCTCCGGGTCTTAGAGCGCTTCTGCGCCCGAAATAATTTCAATCAGCTCGTTCGTGATAACAGCCTGACGTGAACGGTTAAATTCAATGGTCAGTTTATCGATCATTTCACCAGCGTTTCGTGTGGCGTTGTCCATCGCTGACATACGTGCACCTTGTTCGGATGCTCCGTTTTCCAGCAACGCTGTGAAAATCTGCGTGGCCACGCCCCGTGGAAGAAGATCCGTGAGGATCGCCTCTTCGCTGGGTTCATAGTCATAAAACGCGCTTTCGTCGGCTTCACCTTCGAACTTCGCAGGGATGACCTGCAATTCAGTTGGAACCTGACTTACGACACTGCCAAACTCTGAAAAGAAGATTTTGGCAACGTCGAATTCACCCGCGTCAAACCGTGACAACACATCCTGCGCGATGGCAGATGCGTTATCATAGCCCACATTTTTCACGTCTGACAAATCAACGTGACCGATGAAATGGTCGCCCAGATCGCGGCGCAATGCATCACGACCTTTCTTCCCCACAGTCAAGATTTTCACCGTTTTGCCTTCAGCCAACAAGGCTTGGGCAGATTGGCGTGCCAGTTTCGAAATATTGGAGTTGAAGCCACCGCACAAACCCCGTTCAGCCGTCATAACGACCAAAAGATGGGTTTTGTCCGAACCGGTGCCTGTCAACAGCTTTGGACCGCCTTCATTCCCCCCAACAGAAGCTGCCAATCCGGCCATGACCGAATTGAACCGCTTCGCATATGGGCGACCTGCCTGCGCCGCTTCTTGTGCGCGGCGCAGTTTGGCGGAGGCGACCATTTGCATCGCCTTCGTGATCTTCCGAGTGCTTTTTACACTCTCGATCCTGTTTTTGAGGTCCTTAAGATTGGGCATCTTTGGTCCTTACGCGAAATCTGCTGCGAATTCGTCCAACGCGGCTTTGATTTTGTCTTCGGCGTCACCTTTGATTTTCGGATCATCGTTTGTGATGTGATCCAAAAGATCAGCGTGTTTGCCGCGCAGGTGCGCCAACATGCCAGCCTCGAAACGACCCACATCTTCCAATGCAAGCTTATCAAGGTAACCATTGGTACCTGCATAGATGACGCAAACGATTTCAGCGTTCGTCAAAGGCGAATACTGAGGCTGCTTCATCAGTTCTGTCAAACGCGCACCGCGGTTCAACATCTGCTGTGTTGCGGCATCCAAATCAGAACCAAACTGCGCAAACGCAGCCATTTCGCGGTACTGAGCCAAGGACAATTTAACAGGGCCCGCAACTGATTTCATTGCGTTTGTTTGCGCAGATGAACCAACACGAGACACGGACAAACCGGTGTTCACAGCTGGACGGATACCTTGGTAGAACAATTCAGTTTCCAAGAAGATCTGACCGTCTGTAATCGAAATCACGTTGGTTGGAATAAACGCAGACACGTCACCACCCTGTGTTTCAATGATCGGCAGCGCAGTCAAAGACCCAGAACCGTTATCTTCGTTCAGTTTTGAAGAGCGTTCCAGCAAACGTGAGTGAAGATAGAAAACGTCACCTGGGTAAGCTTCACGTCCTGGTGGGCGGCGAAGAAGCAGTGACATCTGACGATAAGACACAGCCTGCTTTGACAAGTCATCATAGATGATCAAAGCATGCTTGCCATTGTCGCGGAAGTATTCCGCCATGGATGTCGCGGCATATGGTGCCAAGAACTGCATCGGTGCTGGGTCAGAAGCTGTCGCAGCAACAACGATTGAATATTCAATCGCACCTGTTTCTTCCAGTTTCTTCACCAACTGCGCCACTGTGGAACGCTTTTGGCCTACAGCAACATATACACAGTACAGTTTGCCTGAATCGTCAGCGGCTGCATCGTTGTATGATTTCTGGTTCAGGATTGTGTCCAATGCCACGGCTGTTTTACCGGTTTGGCGGTCACCAATGATCAATTCGCGCTGCCCACGGCCAATCGGGATCATCGCGTCCACTGATTTCAAACCAGTGGCCATTGGTTCATGAACCGATTTACGCGGGATAATGCCCGGTGCTTTTACGTCAGCCTGAGACCGTTTCTTAGTTTTGATTGGGCCTTTGCCGTCCAATGGGTTTCCAAGGCCGTCAACAACACGACCCAACAATTCTGGACCCACAGGCACGTCCACAATCGCGTTTGTACGCTTAACCGTGTCGCCTTCTTTAATGTCGCGGTCAGACCCGAAGATAACAACACCAACGTTGTCGGCTTCCAAGTTCAGGGCCATCCCTTGAATTCCGCCTGGGAATTCAACCATTTCACCGGCCTGAACATTGTCCAAACCATAAACGCGGGCGATACCATCGCCAACGCTAAGTACACGACCAACCTCAGCAACATCGGCTTCCTTACCGAAGTTTTTGATCTGGTCTTTTAGGATGGCAGAAATTTCTGCAGCTTCGATCGCCATTATCCGACCTCTTTCATTGTGTTCTGAAGGGCGCCCAGCTTCGAACGGATTGATGTATCAATCATTTTCGAGCCCAGCTTAACAATAAGACCACCGATCAGACTTTCATCCACGGTGGCATTGATGACTACGTTTTTGCCGGCTTGCGCTTTCAGCGTCTTGGCCAGCTTGTCTGATTGCGCTTTGGTCAAGGCCTTGGCCGAAACAACTTCGGCTGTTACCTCACCTTTTTCGTCTGCAATCAAACCGCGCAACCCATCCAACAGCTGTGGCAAAACAAAAAGGCGACGCTTGGTCGCCATTAATGCCAAAGTGTTTTTCATGGTTGCGGACAATTTCATTTTCTTCGCGACACCAGCAATTGCCGCACCCATCTCTTCACGGCTGTACACCGGTGAAGACACCAGATTGCGCAAATCATCGCTGGCCGACATCGCACCATCAAGGGCAGCTACATCAGCTTCAAGCTGCTTTAGCTTTTTCCCTTCTTTGGCAAGTTCAAAGACCGCAGTTGCGTAACGGCCTGCAATGCCGGACGAGATCGAAACAGTATCTGACAAATTCGTCCCCTTTAAGTCCGAACCCAAGCGTCAAAATTGGTCTTTCACTTGGGTACCCAAATTGAGGCGATTGTTTCGCCTCGATTTCCGCGCGGTATCTAACAGAGGCTTTGGCACGTCGCAATGCCTTCGTGCCGCCTTTTTCGCACTGGTTTTGCTGCATTCAGAAAGACTTAGGCCGGGTGCGACGGAATGGCCCACAAAAAACACTGAAATCTGAGGGCGATTCTATCGTTAAATTCGCGAAGACGCCGCTTCTGGCTGTGCAGCCCCCTCCAAAACGCCAAGGGGGCGTGAAATAATTTGGCCAAGGCCCGGGCGTGTGGGGCGTGGCACCTGCTTTTTGACCTCCACGATCAAAGCGCCGCCCCCACGCCACGCCGGGATGGCTTGCCCCACCCTTTCAATTGCCGGGGCTGCTTTGCGCCAGAAACGTTTGGTCCATGGGGGTTGATACAATGCTGTACGGTTTTGAGTGGGGGTGAAGCCATGCCATTTCAATCGTTTTTCAACCTGCCCCATGGTATAGGGTTGCGAGAATGAAAAAGGCGTCCCCTCACGTCGTGACCATAAACTGGTTCGATTGGGCACAATAAAGATCGCGCGGCCACTTTCGGATAAAACGCGATAGCATTCTTCCAAGACCGCGGCGGGATGTGAAGATGAATCAATTCCGTGCAACAGGATTAATCGATCCACCGAACCGGTTTCAATTGGCCAGTGGGTTTCTTCGCATAACACAGATACATTCGGAAGTTGCACCGGCCAATGCATAACCCCTTGCGCGGCAGGCATAAGCGCGATCACACGCCGCGCAGGTTTCAGCATGGGCCGCAAAACAGGTGTGGTGAACCCAAATCCAACGACAGTCTGCTGCGCCACATCTGGCCACAACCTTTGTATTTGAAGCGTCAGGGCATGGGCCACCGATCGCCCCAGTTCTGTGCGGTAATAAAACTCTCGCAGGTCTCTTACATCAAGATACATCGTGTCTGTTGCACCCGGCCCCGTTCTTCGACAGGATCACATCTAACATTTGTTGGGGATAAATCCATGCAACACTTACCTGTAACCGTTCACACCGTACCCTGCCTTCAGGACAATTACGCCTTCATAATCCACAATTCACAAACCGGACAGGCCGCTGTGGTAGATGTGCCAGAAGCCGCGCCCATTTTGGCAAAACTGGCCGAACTGAACGCCAGCTTGACCCAAGTTGTTTTAACCCATCACCATTGGGATCATGTGGATGGTCTACCTGAACTTTTGGATCAATCGACCTCAAACCAAGTTGCGGTGATCGGGGCCACAGCGGATGCCCATCGCCTTCCCCCGCTCGACCTTTCGGTTGAAGATGGCGATCAGGTTCAAATCATCGGGCTTGATGGCGATATTATGGATGTTTCTGGTCACACAGTTGGACACATCGCCCTACACATCCCCGCCATATCCGCCGTTTTCACCGCAGACAGCCTGATGGCAATGGGATGCGGTCGCCTGTTTGAAGGGACACCAACACAAATGTGGGCCAGTTTACAGCGCCTGCGCGACCTTCCTGATGCAACAACCGTATATTCTGGACATGAATATATGGCCGGAAATGCGGCCTTTGCCCAATCATTGGGTGAAGACAATCCAGCCCTGACCACACGATTGGCGCAAGTGAAAACCCAAATATCACAAGGCATCCCAACAGTGCCCAGCACCCTCAACGAAGAAAAAGCCACCAACCCATTTTTGCGCGCCGACGTCGGATCAATGCAAATGGCCATTGGGATGGTCGGGGCTGATCCTGCGGATGTGTTCGCGGAAATTCGGCAGCGCAAAGATAATTTTTGACGCACGCGATGTTTCAATTACCTACAATTTGTTCGGAAATCACAGGCGAACACAAACTTTTGTAAGTTTTTTCGCCTAAGCCACTTGAAGAACCGCGCAATTCGCCGAAGTCTGTAAGGAAAGAAAGGCTGCGATCGCAGCCATGTCGACAAACATTGACCCCAGGAGGCGCCAACCGTGCCATCGTTTTCAACAAGTCTTGAACAATCCATCCATCACGCCTTGGCCATCGCAAATGAAAAGCGTCATGAATTGGCGACCTTGGAACATTTGTTGCTGGCGCTGATTGATGAACCAGACGCATCCAAGGTGATGCGTGCCTGTTCGGTTGATTTGAATGGGCTGCGCAATGCGTTAGAGAATTTTATTGAAAATGACCTTGCAACGCTGATCACCGATTTGGATGGATCAGAGGCGGTTCCAACAGCGGCGTTTCAAAGGGTCATCCAAAGAGCGGCCATTCATGTGCAATCCTCTGGCCGGTCCGAGGTGACAGGGGCAAATGTATTGGTTGCGATTTTTGCAGAGCGGGAATCCAACGCGGCATATTTCCTTCAAGAACAAGATATGACGCGATACGACGCCGTGAACTTTATCGCCCATGGCGTGGCCAAAGATCCATCTTTCGTGGAAAGTCGCCCCGTTATGGGGGCCGATCAAGAAGATATGGGCTTTGAAACAGCCACAGATGCCCCCGCCGAAGAAGATGAATCGGCATTGTCCAAGTATTGCGTGGATTTGAATGCCAAAGCCTTGGCCGGTGATGTGGATCCCCTGATTGGCCGTGATCATGAGGTTGAACGTTGTGTGCAGGTTTTGTGCCGTCGCCGCAAAAACAATCCGCTTTTGGTTGGCGACCCCGGTGTCGGCAAAACCGCCATTGCCGAAGGTTTGGCGCGCAAAATTACACAAGGCGAAACACCCGAAATCTTGGCAAGCACCACAATTTATTCGCTTGATATGGGCGCTTTATTGGCCGGCACGCGGTATCGCGGAGATTTCGAAGAACGCCTGAAGGCCGTAATGACCGAAATGGAAGAACATGACGATGCCGTATTGTTCATTGACGAAATCCACACCGTTATTGGGGCTGGCGCCACATCGGGCGGTGCGATGGATGCATCGAACCTTTTGAAACCTGCTTTGCAAGGCGGCAAGCTTCGTTGCATGGGATCCACCACCTATAAAGAATTCCGTCAGCATTTTGAAAAAGATCGCGCCTTGTCGCGCCGTTTCCAAAAAATCGACGTGAACGAACCCACCGTCGAAGACAGCGTGAAAATTTTGAAAGGGCTTAAACCCTATTTCGAAGATCACCACGACATTAAATATACTGCGGATGCCATCAAAACGGCGGTGGAATTGTCAGCGCGATATATCAACGACCGCAAGTTGCCCGACAAGGCGATTGACGTCATCGATGAGGCCGGTGCCGCCCAACATCTGGTCGCCGAAAGCAAGCGACGCAAAACCATCGGCACCAAGGAAATCGAAGCCGTGGTTGCCAAGATCGCGCGCATCCCCCCAAAAAACGTCAGCAAAGACGACGCAGAGGTTTTGAAAGATCTGGAAGTCAGCCTGAAACGCGTGGTGTTCGGCCAAGATCCAGCGATCGAGGCATTGTCATCCGCCATCAAACTGGCGCGTGCGGGTCTGCGGGAACCAGAAAAACCCATCGGAAATTACTTGTTCGCAGGTCCAACCGGTGTGGGCAAAACCGAAGTTGCCAAACAATTGGCTGATACTTTGGGTGTTGAACTGCTTCGGTTTGATATGTCCGAATATATGGAAAAACACGCCGTCAGCCGCTTGATCGGCGCCCCTCCCGGGTATGTGGGTTTTGACCAGGGCGGTATGTTAACCGATGGTGTGGATCAAAACCCACATTGTGTTTTGTTGCTGGATGAAATCGAAAAGGCACACCCGGATGTTTACAACATTCTGTTGCAAGTCATGGATCACGGCAAACTGACAGATCACAACGGCCGGACAACGGATTTCCGCAATGTGATCTTGATCATGACATCAAACGCCGGGGCCGCCGACATGGCGAAGGCCGCAGTGGGCTTTGGACGCGATCGTCGCGAAGGCGAAGACACCGCGGCGATTGAAAAAATGTTCACGCCCGAATTCCGCAACCGTCTGGATGCCGTTGTCAGCTTTGCACCGCTCAGCCGTGATGTGATCGCGCAAGTGGTCGAAAAATTTGTGCTGCAACTTGAAGCGCAATTGATGGATCGCAACGTCACCATCGAACTTACCAAAGCCGCCGCCGATTGGTTGGGCGAAAAAGGATATGACGATAAGATGGGCGCTCGCCCCTTGGGCCGCGTCATCCAAGAACACATCAAAAAGCCTTTGGCCGAAGAGCTTTTGTTCGGAAAACTGTCCAAAGGTGGGATCGTTAAGGTTGGCGTGAAAAACGGCAAGCTGGATCTGAAAATGGAAGAACCAGAAAAAGCGCGGATCGCCGACAAAGGCAAAAAGCCCCCGTTGCTGACGGCGGATTGATCGTGCGTTGCACTCTCACCCTTGCCGCAGGCCTTTTGGCGTTTGCCACACCCATCGTGGCAAAGGATCCCTTGTTTGGATTTCCAATGGACTGCGATCTGGGGGACGATTGTTACATACAACAATATTTGGATCACGATCCATCAGAGAAATGGAACGATTTCAATTGTTCCACCCTAAGCTATGATGGGCACAGGGGCACAGATATTGCCCTGCCCACATTGCAAGATATGTCAGATGGCGTGAATGTTGTCGCTGCAGCACCCGGGCGGGTTCTGGCCATTCGCGATGGGATGAAAGATCAGTATTTTTCCAAAGAAACCGCGGCCAGCATCGACGGGCGCGATTGTGGAAATCGGGTTGCGATTGGCCATGGTGGGGGGTGGATCACCGACTATTGTCACATGAAAGAAGGATCGATTGCCGTCAAAAAAGGTGATCGCGTCGCAATGGGCGCTGTCTTGGGCCAAGTTGGATTATCAGGGCGCACCCAATTTCCGCACCTGCATTTTTCGGTTCAACATCGCGGCAAACACATTGATCCCTTTGCCCCTGATGGCGTTACGCAATGTGAAGGACCACTGGCCAAATCTCTTTGGCTTGAAACGCCAGAGTATGAAGCAGGCGGAATTATCGATGTGGGCTTTTCCCCGGCGGTTCCCGTTTATCAAGACATCAAGTCGGGAACACAGGTCAAAAGCTTTGAAGCGGCGTCAGATGCCATTGTCTTTTGGGTATATGCCTTTGGAATGCGCAAAGGCGATCAAATTCAATTTGGATTCACAGGGCCAGAAGGCGTGTCCTTTGACCAAACAATCACCTTTGAAAAAAACCAGGCCCTGACTATGCGGTCCGGGGGAAAACGCCGCCGGGTGGATGCTTGGCCATCGGGCACATACATGGGTCGGGCACATCTGATGCGCGACGATGCCGTATTTGACAGTCGGGATTTTTCCATCACCCTGCCCTGACCGTCCGGGTTATTTTTCCGTAAATTTCAGCTCAATGCGCCGGTTCTGGGCGCGCGCTTCGGCGGTATCCGCCGGGTTCAATGGTTGATATTGACCAAACCCATTTGCCGATAAGCGCGACGGCGGAAGGCCTAAGAAATTCACCATATACAAAACCACAGATAACGCACGCGCCTGGCTTAGTTCCCAGTTGTTTGAAAATTCCCCCGCACCCGACAAGGGAACGTTATCCGTGTGCCCATCCACTTGAATCACCCAATCTATCCCTGCTGGAATGTCTTGGGAAATGTCTCGCAACAAGGTGGCGATCTTTGCGATTTCACGCTGACCCGCGGATGATAAATCGGCGCCCCCCGGGGGAAACAAAACTTCGGAAGAAAAGACAAATCGATCGCCCACGATCTGAACCCCATCTCGGCCTTCCAACAAATCGCGCATTTGGGCCAAAAATTCAGATTTGTATCGCTCCAAAGATTCGGCGCGTTTCTTTTCTTCGGCCGCCAGTTGGGCCAAAGCCGCGTTCAGTTGACTGCCCATCAGGTTCAGTTGAACTTGATTTGCCTCATCCTCGGCCGCAGCGGCATCCAGCAATCCTTGCAAAGCATTCAAATCTTTGCGCAGGGCCGCAACCTGTTGGTTCAAGGCTTCCACATCCCGCTGTGCTTGGGTGGATATTGCCTTTTCTTCGGCAAGGGCCAATTGCGCAGCCGCCAACAGTTTTTTCTGACGTTCCGCCTCTGTCATCTGCGAGGATGCGTCGTTTTGGGCTGCAACAAGATTGGCCAAGGCCAAAGCCAATTGATTGCGTTGGTCATCCAATGTCCGTTGCGCATCCCGCGCCGCTGATTGTGCTGTGTCTAAATTCGCATTTGCGGTGGCTACGCGGGCTTGCGCTTGGCGCAGCTGTTCTTTCAAAATGCCGATTTCCGCCAACAGATTTTCAACCGTCGCTTTCGCGGCGTCGCGATCGGTTTCAGCCTGCGCCAGATCTGTCAGCGTTTTGGCAATTTCTTCGCGAACGGATGTGACGGTGGCGGCTTCGGTATCCCGATCAGCGGTCAAGACGGTTATCCGCGCCCGGGCATCCGCCAAATCGGCCTGCAACTGCGCCAGTTCTGCATCTCGATCCCCCACCGTGCCTTCGGTGGTTTCCAAGGTGCGACGCAGTTCCGCGATCAATGCAAGGTGGCGATCGATATCTGCACGGGCCAATTGCAGATCATCCTGTACCTTGGAAAAAGCTGCTTGGGCGGCGGCCAAATCAGCGGCCAATTTTTCACGTTCGGCATTTCGCTGGCCCAAGGTTTCATCGGATTGTGCCAAATCAGCCAAGGCTTTGGTCAGCTCCTGTTCGCGGGCTTTCAGCTTTGCCAATGCCTCAATCAGCTTATCTGATGTGGCGGCCCCTTCTGATCTGGCGGCATCCAATTCCGCAGACGTCAGGGATTTTGCGGCCTGCGCGGCTTCCAAAGCCAAAATCGCGGTCGCCAGTTTGCTGTCCAAGGTATCTGACTGCGCATTTGCCGCCGCCAAAAGGCTGAGGGTCTCTTCCGCTTTTTTGCGTTGTTCTTCCAACGCAAGGGTCATTGCAGTCAGCTCTCCTTGGCTGCTTTCCAATTTTTTGCGCAATGCTTCGGCGGTTGCCGCCTCTGCCAGACGGGCTTGTTCTTCTTCGGTCAACTGCCCTTGGGTATCCGCCAAACGTCGGCGCAATTCTTCGGCTGCGGCGGCCTCAGCCAGTTTGGCTTGCTCTTCGGCGGTTAATCGATTTTGCAAATCCTGCGCTTGGGCTTGCAATGTCGCAATATTGGCCAGCTGGTCTTCTGTCTTGGTTTCTTCGGCCTGTAACAAGGCCAATGTTTGGGTCAGGCTTAGCTCTTGCTGTGCGGCCTCTGCTTTGAGGTTTTCAATCTGCGCTTCCAGCGCCTCCCGACGGGCGGCGGCCAGACGGGCGGCCTCTGCCTGTGCGTCAATTTCAGAACGGGCGGCGACCAATTCCTGTGTCAGGGTCGCTTGCGATCCTTCAAGATCTGTTATCCGGCCTTCAGCGGTGCGTTGTTGCGCCAACAGTTGGGCCACTTGCGCTTCGAAGTTGGTAATGCGTGAATTCGCGGCGTTCAGATCGGCAACACGTGCATCGCGTTCCGCCGTCAGGCTTGCAATCAAGGCATCACGCTGCTCGGCCTCTGCTTGGGCTGAGCTGAGGGCGGAGGTCAGATTGCCAATCTCGTTGCGCAAATTGCGAGAGGCGGCCTCTTCGAACCCCAATGCATTCGCAAGGGCGGCCACTTCGGCGGCAAGTTCTTCAAGCTCGGATCCTTGGCCTTTGATCGTTTCCCGCAAAACAAATTGAACCACCATAAAAATGGTCAGGACGAACATCAAAACCAGCAATAGACCCGTCATGGCATCCACAAACCCCGGCCAGATCGAGGCTTGGAAACGTGCGCCTGTCCTGCGCGACAGGGCCATTTAACCGTCCTTCTTTGGGTTGTTGTTTTGCAAGCTGCGGCTGAGCTGATGCACGGCTTTGGTCAGGTTCACCAAATCACCGCGCACCTCTGCAATGCTTTCTTGGCGACCTGACGAAATCTCTTCTAAGATGCGCAACATTTGGACATCCATCGAACGAAGGCGCATGCGACTTTCGGCATCGATACCATCCCCCCCGGCCGATTGCATGCGCGAAACCATTTGTTCTTGGCTTGCGGCAACCCTTTCCAAGGCTTCGGTTTGTCCTTTGTCCACGCGCTCTGACAACTTGGTTAAGGTTTGCGTCAGTTCAATCAAACGGGCCTCTACATTTGCTTGGCCGGTGCTGGCTTGGCTGAACAAGCGGCTCATGCCATCCATTTGATCGGACATTTGATCCATCATGGTCTCAAGCGCGGATGCATTGCTGGCCCCATCCCCTTCGCCCGCGCCAAACCCAACGCGGGTGATGGTTGACAACCAATCTTCCAATTCACGATAAAACCGGTTCTGGGCCTGCCCCACAAATACTTCCAACAATCCCACAACCAAAGATCCCGCCAATCCCAGAAGCGATGATGCAAAGGCAATTCCCATGCCATCCAATTGCCCTTCCAAGCCCGATTGCAAACGGGCGAAGATATCCAACGCATCTTCGCCTTCCTTCGGGGACAGGGCTTGGATGGTGGCCACCAGCGATGGCACGGTGGTGGCAAGACCATAAAACGTGCCCAATAGGCCCAAAAAGATCAGGGTATTCGTAACATATCGGGTGTATTCACGCAGTTCATCAATGCGCGTCGCAATGGAATCCAATATGGATCGCGATGAAGTTGACCCGATCTGCAACCGTGCCCCACGGCCACGCAACAAAGCGGCCAAAGACGCCAACAATCTTGGGGCGGCGTTCACATCATGATCATCCGATTGCAGGGCAAAGCCTTCAATCCACCGAACGGACCTGATCAGGGACAATACCTGCACAAAGCACAGCAATACACCGATCAGGAATACGAATGCGATAAAGCCATTCAAATACACATTAGCAAGAAATGTGGGCGCGATATTGGCGTATGCCAATACGGTCATTCCGATCACCATGCCCATCACCAACAACATGATGATGATCTGGAAGATCGGCTGCGAAAACTGTGGCTTCGATTCTACGCTCGGTTCTGCCATCAGACCTGTCCTTGACTGCTCTGCCCTTGTTTAGCCTTGTCAGGGGGCGTCTGGCAAAGGTTTATTGCGCGCGCCGGATTTCGTGAACACGTGCAGATAACCAATCCAAATCTGGATCAGGAATATCCAAGCGGTGCAACAATTCCGCAGTGTTTTGCAAATAATCAACATTCGGGCCACGCCCACCGGTTGCGCCTGCAATGATATGGGCCTGTTCTTCCAGCGATTTTTGGCAATATTGTTCATGGTTGCGATCAACGACATATGTCACCGCTTCAACCGTTTGGCCGTCTTTCAGTTCAAGCGGTATCCATTTTTCAATATAAGCAGAAGAGATCAATTCCCGTTCACGCAGCTCTGCCAAAACTTGCTCAGCCTGCGCATCTTGCACGCGCAAGGCCATGCCCGAACAATGGCCTACCCCCTCGTCCAGTGCCAAAACCAACCCCGGGTTTTCCGGCGTACCGCGATGATGGATCGACAGCATGCAAAAACTGCGAAGATATCCCGTTAAATCGGCACGCACTTGATCAACCGGATCAAAGCCCGGGTTCCACAACAGCGATCCGTATCCAAACACCCACATGCTTCGATCCTCTGGAAGATGGTTTCATCAGCCTATAAACCCCCATCCAAGAAAAGAGGAGTGTCAGATGCGCAAACTTCTGTGGCTTTTGGTGATTTTGATCATCATATGGTGTGTCTATTGGGCGGTCACGGCCCGGTTAATCACCGCGGGCACCGAAACATGGATGGATCAACGGCGCGACGAAGGATGGGCCGCTGATGCAATGGATGTTGGCACATCGGGATTTCCAATCAGGTTCGACACCCACCTAAGCGATGTTCGGTTGGCCGATCCTGATACATCTGTGGGCGTCGTTTTGCCTGCGTTGTCTTTTTCCGTGCCCGCCACACGGCCCAATCGTGTTCAAGTCACATTCCCCAAAGAATTCACCCTTTTGGGGCTGGGCGAACAAGCGCAGGTTACAAACGAAGGATTCACGACACACCTGCATCTAAAGGCCCGAACCACGCTTGATCTGGGATCGGCCGGGTTTGAGTTTTCAAATCTGTCGGCGACCGGCCCGGATGGTTGGGATTTCTCAGTGGATCGCGGCAATGGCATAATCCAAGAAACCGAAGGCTCTGCCACCTATGATATCAGCTTTGCAGGGCACGGATTTAAACCGGGGCGGTTTTTGAAATCAGTGATTGATCCCGACAACATTTTGCCCGATGCGTTTGAAACGGCGAGCCTGTCAACGCGGGTGACATTCGATCGACCTTGGAACCGGCAAGCCTTGGAAGATGCGCGCCCGCAACCCACGAAAATTGTCATCAACTTGGCCGAAGGTCGCTGGGGACAGCTGGATTTGAAATTGGCCGGGGCCTTTGACGTGGGCCCGGGCGGCGTACCTGAAGGTAAAATTACGGTAAAGGCAACCAACTGGCGCGATATGTTGGCCCTTGGGGTCGCAAACGGAAGCATCCCGGAAAATATGACGCAGATTTTAGAAGGGATTTTGGATGGGTTATCAAAGGCATCCGGCCCCCCCAACACCCTTGATGTGCCAATCACTTTATCTGATGGTCTGATGCGGATTGGGTTTTTACCACTGGGGCCAGCGCCAAGGTTTTATCTACGTTAACGGCAGTAAGACCCACTGCGATATGCGGCCACGTCAAAGTGGAAATGGTCTTTGTGAAACCGATCTGCATCCGGTCCTAAAACGGTGCCAAAATCCCCGCAGGCCCCGTGCCAAATGCGCTTCAGCAGTGCCCCTTTGATCCCCTTACCCCAATCGTCCAGCACGGTCATCTTGGTGCCGTCGGCAAAAGTAAACGCGCTGATATCAATGGCGCGGCCCGTGGCGTGTTCAGACAGTTTGGCCCCCGCGCGGTTGTTGCGTGTGCGGCACGAATAATGGGCCGCGACGTTCATTTCGGTTATACCGCCAAAGCGGCCATCCACCGCTTTGCGCAACGTGGCATAGGAAAACCCCCAAAGGGCTCGGGCCGTGTCGCAATGCATCAGCGCGGGGCGTGACAGGCGGACGTTGAACACTTCTGACACCAAGACTGGGTCTTCAATTCCACATCCCCCGATCCTGCCTGAAAATGTCGGGCGCCGTTCGCCGATGATATCCGCCCGTCCGCAAACCCCGCCGCTGCTAACTGTGGCATCCACCAATTCTTGGACATGCCATGTGGCCTGCCCCAATCCTTCGGGACGCGCCATGGGCCGCAAGGGATCTGCGGTCGCCGGCAAACAGGCGATGCTCAGCGCAAAAACAGCGCGCCACATCAAGTTTTGTGGCGCCCAAAATTTGGGGCGTCTGTATCTTGGCCCGCCTCAATAATCCCGCGCCGGATACTGCGCGTGCGGGTAAAGAAATCATGCAAATGATCCCCATCGCCCTTTCGGATTGCCCGTTGCAGGGCGAACATTTCTTCCGTGAAACGGCCCAATATTTCTAACGAGGCCTCTTTGTTTGACAAGAAAACATCCCGCCACATGGTTGGATCACTTGCCGCGATCCGCGTGAAATCCCGGAACCCCGCGGCGGAATAATTGATCACCTCGCTGTCGGTGACACGGTGCAAATCATCGGCCACCCCCACCATGGTATAGGCAATCAGATGCGGGACATGGCTTGTCACTGCCAGAACCAAATCGTGGTGATCAGGGTCCATTTGATCGACATTCGCCCCCAAGGCACGCCAAAAATCTGCAAGCATCGACACGGCATCGGCGTCGGCTTCCGCCTCTGGCGTCAAAAGACACCAGCGATTGTCAAACAACTCTGCAAAACCCGCTTCTGGGCCTGAATGCTCTGTGCCGGCTAAGGGGTGCGCCGCCACAAATTGCACGCCGTCTGGCAAATGCGGTGTCACAGCGTCGATCACAGATCGTTTGGTCGACCCCACATCAGACACAACGGCACCCCGTTTTAAATGCGGCGCAATTTCCGCCATAACAGATCCCATCGCCCCCACCGGCACGCACAGGATCACAAGATCGGCGTCTTTCACGGCATCCGCAGCCGTGTCTGTCACCTCATCACACAGGCCGATCTTGCGCGCTGTCTCGCGGGTTTGTGCAGACCGCGCCGTGCCAGAAACCTGTGTGGCCATGCCAGCCCGTTTCATCGACCAGAATATCGAAGATGCGATCAATCCAAGGCCGATCAAAGCCACCTTTTTATAACTCATGCGGCACCTTCTTTGAACTGGCGTATGACGTGGGCCACCCGGCGGCATCCGGCTTCATCCCCCACGGTGATCCGCAAACAATAGGGCAATCCGTATCCCCCCACGCGCCGCACAATCACACCTTTGGTTTTCAAAAAATCATCGCAGGATTCTGCCTCGGCCTGATCGGCAAAACGCGCAAGGATGAAATTGGTGTTCGAAACATCCGACGGCACCCCGATTTCGGCCAGCGCGTTGGCCAACCACGCCCGCCATTTGGCGTTGTCAGCCCGTGCGGCATCGGCAAATTTGCGATCCTGAATGGCGGCAAGCGCCCCGGCAAGGGCAGGTCCAGACAAATTGAACGGCCCCCTAATACGGTTCAAAACGTCAATAACCGATTGCGCGCCATATCCCCAACCAACACGCAGTCCGCCCAATCCATATAGTTTGGAAAAAGTTCGGGTCATAAAGACGTTTTCATGTTTGGTGGCGAATTCCGCACCGCCATCAAAATCTTCCACGAATTCGGCATAAGCCCCATCCAGAACCAGCATCACATGGTCGGGCAAATCCCGGATCAAATCCCGAATACGGGCCCGTCCAACCATGGTGCCTGTCGGATTTGCCGGATTGGCAATAAAGATGATTTTCGTCTTATCAGTCACCGCCTTTAGGATCGCCGTGGCACTAACGGTGCGATTGCGTTCTTTCACCATAACAGGCGTGGCACCGGCGGCTTTGGCACTGATCTTATACATACCAAAGCCGTGTTCAGTATAAATGACTTCATCGCCCACCCCGGCATAGGCTTGGCACAAAAAGGTGATGATTTCATCAGACCCAACACCGCAAATAATACGATCGGGGTCCAAGCCATGAACATCGCCTATGGCCGCACGCAATTGTCCATGATCGGTCGATGGGTACCGATGCAAATCTTGCACGGTTTGGGTAATCGCATCCCGCGCCGATTGCGGGGGGCCAGAAGGGTTTTCATTCGACGACAGCTTCAGCACATTTGATACACCATCAATATGACTGGCCCCGCCCTGATACAAAGCGATATCCATGATGCCAGGTTGTGGTGTCGGCGACGCCATTCGAATTCTCCTTTGAATGTGTTCTATCCCAAGAGGGGCAAAAGAAAAGGCCGCGGTGGTATCCCATCGCGGCCCTGTTGCAATATAGCGAGAAAAATTAGTTCTTCGCGTAATATTCCACCACGAGGTTTGGTTCCATCATGACCGGATATGGCACGTCACCCAAACCAGGTGTGCGCACAAAGGTCGCTGTCATTTTGGAATGGTCCGCATCGATGTAATCGGGCACATCACGTTCCGCCAATTGAGATGCTTCCAAAACCAAGGCCAACTGCTTGGATTTGTCGCGCACTTCAATCACGTCGCCTTCTTTGACGCGGTATGATGGGATGTTCACCTTCACACCGTTCACCTTCACGTGGCCGTGGTTCACAAACTGACGCGCGGCAAATACGGTTGGAACAAACTTGGCGCGGTAAACAACGGCGTCCAAACGACGTTCCAACAATCCGATCAAGTTTTCACCGGTATCACCCTTAACACGGGCGGCTTCACCATAGATGCGCTTGAACTGTTTTTCAGTCAGGTCGCCGTAATAGCCTTTCAACTTCTGCTTTGCGCGAAGCTGCAGACCGAAGTCAGACATTTTGCCTTTGCGGCGTTGACCATGCTGGCCGGGGCCATATTCACGACGGTTGACTGGTGATTTCGGACGACCCCAGATGTTTTCACCCATCCGGCGGTCAATTTTGTACTTGGCAGAC
>JAHDCF010000041.1 GCA_020630015.1 Planktomarina sp.
GTGGATTTCAGCTTGGACAGTTGCCGCCAGTCCAGAACGCGGCGGGGCAGTTCGTGTTCGGTGGCCAAATCCTCCAACACGTCCACACCGGTGGCATAGGCGCCCGTTTTGCCCTTTTTGCCACCCGGCAGGCCCATATCATCAAACAGGATTTCACCCAGTTGCTTGGGGGAACCCACGTTGAACGGCTTGCCCGCAAGGGCGTGAATATCGGCCTCAAGCTCTGCCATTTTCTGGGCAAAGCCGTTGGACATGCGCGACAGGGTATCGCGATCCACCTTGATGCCGTGCATCTCCATCCCCGCCAGAACGTCAACCATCGGGCGTTCAAGGGTTTCATAAACGCGGGTCACCTGTTTGCGGTGCAGGTTTGGTTTCAAATGCTGCCACAGGCGCAGGGTGATGTCGGCGTCTTCGGCGGCGTATTTGGTGGCATCTTCAATGGGCACACGGTCAAAGGTGATGGCCGATTTACCCGTGCCCAGAATGGATTTGATCGAAATCGGCTGATGGCCCAGATACCGTTCCGACAGCAGATCCATCCCATGATTGTGCAGCCCGCCGTTTTGGGCATAGCTCATCAGCATGGTGTCATCGATGGGGGCCACTTTGATGCCCACGCGCGCCAGTATCTTGGTATCATACTTCATGTTCTGCCCGATTTTGAGGATCGAGGGATCCTCCAACATCGGTTTCAGCATGGCCAGCGCCTCGTCAAAGTTCATCTGGCCTTCCAGCAGCTCTTCACTGCCAAACAGGTCATCACCGCCCTTTTTGTGCGTCAGCGGCAGGTAAGCCGCCTGCCCCGCCTCAACACACAGGCACACGCCCACCAGATCGGCGCGCATTTCGTTCAGGCCGGTGGTTTCGGTGTCCACGGCCACATAGCCGCGCTCATAAATCCGATCGATCCACACCTGCAGGGCGGCGGCGTCGCGGATGGTTTCATATGCCTCAGGATCGATGGGGGCCGCATCTGGGGTTTCGATTGCACCTTCGTCTGTTTGAATTTCGATCACCGGGGCATCAACGCCCAATTGATCCGCCACGCGTTTCGACATGGTGCGGAATTCCATTTCGGCCAGAAATCCCAACAGGGTATCCGGATCGGGGTCTTGAACCTCTAAACTGTCCAGTGTGAAATCCAAATCCATGTTGCAATCCAGCTGAACCAAAGATTTCGAAATCTCTATCAGCTCTCGATTTTCAATAAGGGATTGGCGGCGCTTGGGTTGCTTTATCTCTTCTGCACGGTCCAACAGGTCTTCTAGGTTTCCGTATTCGTTGATCAAAAGCGCTGCGGTTTTGATCCCGATGCCCGGCGCGCCGGGCACGTTATCCACGCTGTCACCTGCCAAGGCCTGCACATCCACCACGCGGTTCGGGCCGACGCCAAACTTTTCTTCCACGCCTTCCACACCGATACGTTTGTTTTTCATGGCGTCCAGCATTTCCACGCCACCGCCAACCAGTTGCATCAGGTCTTTGTCAGAACTGATGATCGTGACGCGCCCACCGGCGTCACGGGCTTGGCAGGCCAATGTTGCGATGATGTCGTCGGCTTCGAACCCCTCAATCTCGTGACAGGCAATATTGAAAGCGCGGGTGGCATCGCGTGTTAACGGAAATTGCGGGCGCAGGTCTTCGGGGGCGGGCGGACGATTGGCCTTGTATTTGTCATACAGATCGTTGCGGAAGGATTTGCCGGAATGGTCAAAAATCACCGCAGCATGGGTCGGCGCATCTGGGCCGGTGTTCCCTTCGACATACCGTTGCAACATGTTGCAAAAGCCTGACACGGCCCCGACGGGCAATCCGTCAGATTTGCGCGTCAAAGGCGGCAAAGCATGATAGGCCCGAAAGATAAATGTGGACCCGTCGATCAGGTGAAGATGATGCCCTTTGCCGAATGCCATTTTGTGCCCCTATAAATTTGGTCCAACCCGAACCTGACAGTATTGGTATAAGACCCACCGCCGGGTCGCAAACACAGTTTCAGGAATAGAAGACTAGTTTTTGCCATACATCCAATGAGAAAGGCTGACCGATTGGCGCAGTGGTGTCCAGATGCCAAAGCGCACACCCGATTTGCGTAAAACCTGCCCCGCCCAAACGTTGCATGTTCTAAAGATGTGAAATCGACTTCGGGCGGGCATGAACACGTCACCCGGGCGAAATCCGCTTTGCAACACTGGCGGGCCAGGCACCATTTCAGCGCGTATTTGCGCCAAAAGTTTTGTCACTTGTTCTTTGGTCAAAGGAACACGCTTCAGATCGGGCTGTTCCAATACATGCCCAATCCCCACATCAAAGCGCAGAACGCTGTCGTCACCTATCACCCCGCGCCAAATCGCATGAGCATTTACATCGGTATAATCGCCGACGGTGGTGTAAAATGCACGCCCACCCCATCCTACAATCAAATATGTGGCAAAGGGATGATCTAGACGCAGCCCAAATTCGGTTAAATCTTGGAAGTGATCGCGCACCTGTGGGGTTAAAGGGATCAGGAAATCCGTGTGGATCGGCCCCTGCCACAAGATAATCTCTGTCTCGGTTGGGCCATCGATTGAAGTGCCGGCAGGCCAAGTTGACCCGATCACAGCGCAAAACAAATATAAGAATATGGGCGATAGCCCGAAAATCACCCAACGCAGAAGGCGTTTCAGACCTTCCCCTCAAAATCGCGGTGGATGTATTTTGCATCGCAATAAGGGCATTCGACCCAGCCATGTTCACCCGGAATTTGCAGCCAAACCCGAGGGTGACCCAAAGCCCCTTCACCCCCATCACATGCGATGCGGTATGCGTCTACGATTTTGGTTTCCGGTGCCTGTGTGGCCATGATATGTCGCCTTTTGATTGTCCCAAAGGGTTGCGAAGCCTATCTAAAGAAAATACCGATCCCTGACCAGCCGACAAGAGGATTTATTCATCTTATGTCAGACTTCGCCATTGAAATTACCGACCTGCGTAAAACTTATGCCGCCGGACCCAAATCTGGGCCGGTTACGGCGTTGAATGGGGTTTCTTTGTCTATCCCGCAGGGTCAGATCTTTGGCTTGTTGGGGCCGAACGGCGCGGGCAAATCAACATTGATCAATATTATGGCAGGGCTGGTCAACAAAACCTCTGGCAAGGTTAAGATTTGGGGATTTGATCAAGACGTCAATCCCCGGCAATCCCGTGCCTCTATCGGGGTGATGCCACAAGAATTGAACCTTGATCCCTTTTTCACCCCCGGCGCCCTGTTGGATGTGCAAGCGGGCCTTTATGGTGTGCCCGCAAAGGACCGTAAAACCAAAGAGATATTGGAACTGGTTGGGTTAGAGGACAAGGCAGATGCCTATGCCCGCAGCCTGTCTGGCGGAATGCGCCGCCGGTTGTTGTTGGGAAAGGCCTTGGTGCATTCACCCCAGGTTCTGGTGCTGGATGAACCCACAGCAGGCGTAGATATCGAATTACGCCAAATGTTGTGGCGCAATGTTCGGCGCCTGAACGAGGGCGGCATGACCATCATTTTGACCACGCATTATTTGGAAGAAGCCCAAGAAATGTGTGATGAAATTGCGATCGTCGACAAAGGTGTTGTGCGTGCCCAAGACAGCACCCAAAATCTGTTGTCGCGACTTGATGCAAAAATGATGGTGGTTTGGCCGCAAGATCCGGTTGGCAAACTGGAATTGCCTTCTGGTGTCACCATGGACAAGCGTGACAATGGATCCATTGCATTGACCTACAGCCGGTCGCAAATCACCGCCGATCGGATTTTGCAGGCCCTGCGTGATGGGAATGTCGTGCCCTTGGACATTGAAACCCAAGAGCCAGATTTGGAAGATGTCTTTTTGGCCCTGACCCGGGGTTAAGAAGCGGCGACCATTCGTCCGATGGGGCGCCCTGCCAGGATGTGAACATGCAGGTGGGGAACCTCTTGCACCCCATCAACACCCGCGTTTGAAATCAGGCGATATCCGTTTCCATCTTCCGCAAGATCAACACCCAAGGCTTTGGTGATTTTCCCGATGGTGCGGGTGAAATCAATGATCTCTGCATCGCTGGCCTCTGCCGCGAAGTGATCATAGCTGACATATGGCCCTTTGGGGATGACCAAAACATGCTCTGGCGTTTGGGGTGCGATATCGCGAAACGCAAGGCAGTGATCCGTTTCCAAAACCGTGGTGTTGGGAATTTCGCCGCGCAAGATTTTGGCAAAAATATTTTCAGGGTCATAGGTATAAGCCATGGTGGTGTCCTTTAGTCTGCAAACAAGTCGCGGGTATTGGCCACGGCCAAGGCGGTATCGTGATCCACGTCCAAGAATTTTGCAATTTGTTCTGCATTGTCTTCGGCAGAGTTCCATTCAACGATGCGGAAATGGCCTGCAAACCCGGCTTCGCGAAAACGATCATATTCATCGTTCACATCCCGCCGCACGGTGGGCAGCAAACGTGACAACAATTCCGCAGATGATTTTTCACCAGCCAAGCCGATGCGCTTGGCATGGCCGGTCAAATAATCATCGGTGAAGTCGCAATCGATTTCCAACAAACGGGTGACACACCGATCCCGGAAAATATCGTCGGCAACTTCAAAATTCGCCGTGTCCAAACAAAACAACAATGTGTCGTTTGAATAATAATCGAACAGCATCCGAACCATGGATCGGCGATGGCGCCCCCGTTTGGACAAAGATTTTTCAATCCCCCCAAGATCGGGAAGACCCGCATCCAATTCGTTGAAAATGAAATCCAATGTGGGAATGTCCGTTTTATCGCGGATGGTTTCCACCAATCGTTTCGCCACATGCCATTTTTTGCAGGTGATCATTAAAACTGTTCGGTCTTTCCCGATCGAGCTTTCGGCCTCCCAAAATCTTGGGGCAAACCGGCGACCCACACGCCCCCGCCCCGTCAGAAAGGCAAAAATCCGTTCCCCTTCGCCTGAAATTTCGAATTTGCGATCCGCGTCAGTATAAAGCGCACCCAGCCGTTCTTTCAGCTCATGGGCCTCTGGGCTGATTTTACGGGCAAACAGATAATCCTGCCCCAAAAGCATTTCATAGTGATCGTTGTGAAACGTCACCGGCATGCCGTAATCGGTAAACATCTTGAACGTCAAAGATCGGCTTTCGATCTGATCTTTGGGAATCAAATGGCGCACCAAAGTTTGGAAAAAGGTTTCATCGGGGATCCAAGTTGTTTTGAAAAACTTGGTCACGTCTGGACGCTCTTTTAAGAAGGTCAGGATGCTTTCGATTGTACGTCGACGAAGACACCACCATTGTGATCCAATCATCATTTGTATGTCTTCTGGCGGCTGACGGACCCAACCCAATTTCTTTTGCAGGTTCATCGACGCATAAAACAAACCTTTTTGGGTGCGCTCATTAAACCAGTGGCGATAAATCAAACGCCCTTCTTTCATGCCGGTTTTGATCCAATCACTTTCAAAGTAATCAAAGCTTTCGACGTAATCTTTGTCGGCCCCATCCAAAAATTCATGGGCATAGGCGGCCGATTTGATCGCCTGGCAATCCCCAGACAGCATGTAATAATGCGTCGCATCGGGGAATTCTTCGACGGCCACTTCCAACGCACGCAGGGTCGCGGCCACCAAAGACCATTCCCCCCAACCGCAATTTTCACGCTTGTTCGCAAAGGTAACGTGCGAATTTCCGCCGAGAGCGGCCTGCAACGCATCATAGTCCGCTTTTGAGGCGGTTTTATCAAAGTGAATCGATACGTAATCCCCAACTTCCGTAAGTCTTTCAGCCTGTTGGATGATAGACTTCGGGTCCTTGTGGCATAGCAAGACATATACAATTTTTGCCATTTTAGAAACACACACCCCTACTAAAGGCCTATTGTTTATGTATCTGTAGTTTATGATATGTTGAATAAATAGAGGTCAGATGCAATTAGTTGCATCAGAGCAGCAAAGTTCTGAAAGGAACAACATGGGATTTCCTGGCGTTTGGATGACTGAATCCGAAAGTGTGGTGTATCGTGTCGTGCCGAAATGTGCATGTTCGACGATTGGCCAGATCATGTTTTATTCTGATCATGGTGAATTTTTCGACGGCGATATTCACGATTCAAAAGACCGCATGCACAAGTGGGCGCAAGATTATTCGCAAGATGCGATTTCCAAAAATGTGTCTCAGCACAAAAGCTATGCTTTTACCTGTGTGCGGAACCCTTATACCCGCATCCTCAGCTCTTTCTTTGATAAGATCTGTGGGATTCAGCGGAACGGTAAATATTATCGCGGCAACCTTGTCCCGCTTTTGATCCAGAAATACGGGATCGAAGTTGGCAAGCCGGAAACCGGGTTTGAATTTGATCAAATCAAAAGTTTTCGTCGGTTTTTGCTGTTTGCGCGCGATACCATTCGGTGGCGCCGACCGATGGAACCAGACATTCATTGGTCTGCGATGTCAGGGCATGTTTCCACGTTCATCGTAAACGGGGGGCGGTATAACAAAATCATTTGGACAGAAAAGTTCAACGAAGGGATGGATCAGGTTCTGAAAGAAATTCCCACCCAACACCCAATTGATCTGGCCCAAATTCCACGGTTCAACGAAAGTGAAGGGCATGGCCCCAAACGTGCGCACCCTGTGGAAGATTACTTCGATGATCTGTCGATGCATTTGGTTTATGAAATCTTCAAACGAGATTTCGATTTGTTCAAATATGATTTTCACAATCCGGGGAACAAAATGCCGATTGGTGAAATCGATTTGGACGAGGTGCACGCCAAACTTGGCGAATAATAGTGTGGCCCGGGCTGCATCGCAGCCCGGACATTAAGATCAAACCAATCCTGCGGTTTGAAACAAGTCAGCGATCAGTTTCTCAGGCCGTGGTCCGATATGTGAAATGACTTCACCTGCTGAAATTGTGCCCATCTTACCGCATGTTTCCATGTCGCGGCCTGTGACCAAGCCATAAAGGAACCCAGCGGCGAATTGATCGCCCGCACCTGTCGCATCCACAGGCACAACCGGTGTAACCGGAATATCCCACCGGTTTGCCCCTTCGCGAATGGTCACCCCATCTTCCGACCGTGTGCAAACGACCAATGCACAATCTGCGGCACCGGCCTCAAGCGCGGCGTCCAAATCATCGGTTTGATACAATGATTTCAATTCTTCTTCGTTACACAGGAAATAGTTCAGAGGCCCGGCAACCAGTTTGCGGAAATCGTCGCGGTGACGATCCACACAAAACGGATCAGACAGGGAAATACCGGCACGCGCACCGGCACCACGTGCGGTATCTGCCGCCTTGTAAAACGCTTCTTTGCCTGGATCTTTGTCAAACAGATACCCTTCCAAGAACAAAATATCACAATTGCCTGTCACATCATCAGACACATCTGCACGGCCAACATCACTGGACACCCCAAGATAGGTGTTCATAGACCGTTCCCCATCCGGGGAGACGAAGATCATGGATCGGGATGTGGGCAAGGCTGAACCTTCGACCGGGGGATTTGGAAAATCTGTGCCCTCCTCAGTCATGACTGTGGCATATCGCTGTCCCAGATCATCATCGGCCACACGTCCAATGAAAGCGGTATCAACCCCCAACATGCCAAGTCCCGCAATGGTATTGGCAACAGATCCACCCGGTGTTTCCGTGCGATCAGACATGGCGGCGTACAGAACTTCTGCCCGATCTTGATCAATCAACTGCATGATGCCTTTTTCGATACCATTGGCCGTAAGGAAATCATCACTTGCGGTTGCAATCACATCTGAAACGGCATTGCCGATTCCCACCACTTGGTACTTTTTGGTCACTGTGTTTTCTCCTCGAACTGGCACAAATCACGGATGATACACGCGCCACATTTTGGTTTTCTGGCGACGCAGATATACCGCCCATGCAGAATAAGCCAGTGGTGTGCGTGATGTTGAAATTCTGTCGGCACATGATCTTCAATCGCCCGTTCCACATGATCAACAGTTTTGCCCGGCGCGATACCACTGCGGTTGCCAACCCGAAAGATATGCGTATCCACCGCCTGTGCCGGGTGGTGCCACCACATGTTCAAAACCACATTGGCCGTTTTGCGACCCACCCCGGGCAAAGATTGCAGGGCCGCCCGTGAATTGGGCACCTCTCCGCCGTATTCATCCACTAAGATACGAGCCATTTTCATGACATTTTTTGCTTTGTTGCGATAAAGGCCAATCGTTTTGATATGTTCGATCAGCGCCTCTTCGCCCAGATCCAACATTTGTTGGGGTGTTTCGACAATTTCGAACAGTTTTTCCGTGGCTTTGTTCACGCCTTTATCCGTTGCCTGCGCCGACAGGGCAACGGCCACCACAAGGGTATAGGCGTTTGTGTGATTAAGCTCTCCTTTGGGTTCAGCCTCACTTTGCTGAAACCTTTGGAAAATTTCTTTCATTTCGGGAAAAGGAAGTTGCTTGGCCATGTTTGCGTCATACTCAGTTTCATCGCCATTAAAAACCCGCAAGTTTCGGGTCGCCCCATTGTGGCAATCTGGGCATACTTGGACCATGTCAGAAGAAAACTCATACCATTATCAGGTAATTCGCCGTGCCATTGATGCGATTGATCAGGCTGATCACCCTTTGTCGCTGGACGACCTTGCCCAAGACATGGGGTTCAGCCCCACACATTTTCAACGCATATTTTCCGCATGGGTGGGCGTATCCCCCAAAAAGTACCAACAATATCTCACGCTTGAACATGCCAAAACCCTGCTGCGTGATCGGTTCACCGTGCTTGATGTGGCGCAATCGGTGGGCTTGTCTGGAACCTCACGCCTGCATGATCTTTTCATCCGGTGGGAAGGCATGAGCCCCGGTGCATTTGCCAAAGGCGGAGACACGACCCTGATCCGCGAAGGATGGTTTGAAAGCCCCTTCGGCGACATGATCGTTATGGGAACCGACCGTGGCATCTGTGGAATTGCCTTTGCCAGCGAAATGGGGCGTGACGGTGCGCGGGCAGATTTGGTGCAGCGCTGGCCCAATGCGCGATTTGTCCATGATGTTTCGCACCTCAGACCCTGGGTTGATGCGTTCATTGGGCAATCCGGCACTGTCGAATTGCATCTGATCGGCTCACAATTGCAGCTAAAGGTGTGGGAGGCGCTTTTGAATATCCCATCAGGATATGTCACCACCTATAGCGAAATCGCCCACAGAATAGACAGCCCCCGTGCGGTGCGCGCCGTGGGCACCGCCGTTGGGCGCAATCCCATCAGTTGGATCATCCCATGCCACCGTGCCCTGCGCAAATCTGGCGCGTTGGGGGGATATCATTGGGGCCTTCCTGTGAAACGGGCCTTACTTGCATTCGAAGGTGCACGCGCCGACGTGTCTTGAATTCGAACACAAACACCCCCATCTCTGAGGGGCCTATGTCCAAGGGCCCCTTAAGAAGGAAAAAGCAGATGAAATTCAACCGTTCCACCGCCCTGTTGGCGGGTTCCGCCGTCTTGTTTGTGACGGCATGTACCGATCCGGATCGATTTGCCGGTTCTGACCCCAATTCCAATACCAAAGCAGGTGCCGTGGTTGGCGCTGTAACAGGTGCGATTATTGGTTCAAAAGTTTCCAGTGATGAAGACCGCGGAAAAGGCGCATTAATCGGTGCGGTGATTGGGGCTGGTACCGGTGCCGCTGTCGGCAACCGTCTTGATCAGCAGGAGGCCGATCTGCGCCGCGATCTTGGGAATGATCAGGTGCGCATCCAAAACACCGGTGATCGTTTGATCGTGACCATGCCACAAGACATCTTATTCCCAGTGGACAGCGCATCAGTGCGCACTGATCTGCGCCGCGATCTGGGTGCTTTGGCCGGAAATTTGATGGCTTATCCCAACACCGTGGTTGATGTTGTCGGGCACACGGACAACACAGGTTCGGCTGATTATAACCTTGGCTTGTCGCAACGCCGTGCTGATGCGGTTGGTAACATCCTGATCGATAACGGCGTGCCATCCCAACGCATTCGCACCATCGGGCGGGGCGAAAATCAACCGATCGCCAACAACCTGACGGCTGAAGGGCGCGCTCAGAACCGTCGTGTGGAAATTATTATCACACCCGTATCATAAAAGCGGATTTCCCTTTTGGTGGAATTGGTCTTATCCTTTGACCAATTCTGCCAAAGGGAACAAGCATGCCATTCCAACAAGTCCAAGCGGAAAAACTGTCCCACAGCGTGGTCAGGCAGGTGGAACAGCTTATCTTGCATGGGGTTTTACGACCCGGTGAACGCCTTCCATCAGAAAGAGAGCTGGCCGAACGTTTGGGCGTGTCCCGCCCATCCCTTCGAGAGGCGCTTGCCGATTTGCAAGAAAGGGGCCTTTTGACGGCAAGGGCCGGCGCCGGCATCTTTGTGGCAGAGGTTTTGGGGTCCGCCTTTTCCCCCGCCCTTATGCAGATGTTTTCATCCCATGCAGACGCGGTTTTTGACTATCTTGATTTTCGTAAAGATCTGGAAGGCATGGCCGCAGAACGTGCAGCGCGCATGGGGTCAGATACCGATCTGAAAGTTATTGATACCGTTTTCCAAAAAATGGCCGCGGCGGCCACCAAAAGATCGGCCAAAGAAGAGGCCCAGCTGGATGCGCAGTTTCACATGTCCATCTGTGAGGCCAGCCACAATGTTGTCATGCTTCATATGATGCGATCTATGTATGAACTGTTGCAGGAAGGTGTTTTTTATAACCGCCAAATGATGTTCCGCAACGCCGCCGCAAGAGAGGTGTTGTTGGATCAACACCGTGCCATCAACACAGCCCTGCAAAATCGCGATCCAGATGCGGCCCGCGCCGCGGTGCATCATCACCTTGATTTTGTGGCAGATGCCCTCAGACAGGCCCAAAAGGCCGACGCAAAAGAGGAATTCGCAAAACTAAAAATGCAGCACGAGCTGGAGAAATGAAAAATTTTCTACGTCTTTTCTTTCTGTGCTTTGCCGGGGTGTGTTTTGCAATTGGCGTTACGATGATCGCCGTTGGCCCGGCCCCTCTTGCAACCGCTTTGTCGGTTTTGTTCCCGGCACCAAACGAAACAATCCAATTTGCAGAATTGGCCCACCCAAACACAGATGGCGAAATGCGGTTTTACAGCGCCTTGTTCGTGGGGTTTGCCATTTTTATCTTTTATAATGCATGGCCAAACCCCATCCGGCATCGCGCGCTTGTCGCCGCGATGTTAATCTTCTTTTTGGGGGGATTGGCACGTGGTTTATCCATCATACAGCTTGGCGCCCCGGCCCCTTTGTTTCAGCTGCTTTTTCTGATCGAACTTCTGGTTCCGGCGGCCACCATCCCCGCGCTGCTGAGGCTTGAGCCCATAACGAAAGACCACGCCTAGTGTTTATTGGTCATCTTCCCGGCGCATATCTTTTAACCAAAGTCTTGGCACCCAAGACCCTGTCGGCGGGTGTGTTCGCATCCGTGATGGTGGGGTCAGTTTCGCCCGATTTGGATATGCTTTGGTTTTATCTTGTGGATCGCAGTACCCACCATCATCACTTTATCACCCACAGACCACTCATATGGCTTGGCGTCCTATTGTTTGGGTTGATCATACGTCGCCCGATGCTGGCTGGTTTGGGCGTCGGCGCTTTGATACATTGCATGTTGGATTCCATCGCCGGTGATATTTTGTGGCTTTGGCCCCTGTCGGATCATGGATTTCAGCTGGTTGAAGTTCAGCCAACCCACGATCATTGGATCAAAAGCTTTCTTCATCATTGGACGTTTAAAGTTGAAATACTGATTACGATTATCGCGGCAATTGTTTTCATCAGATCAAAGAAAAAAGGCCCGGATAAAACATCCGAGCCTTCTTGAATTTGATTAAAGCCAGACCTTAGTTCAGCTTTTGTGCAACCTCTGCAATCGCGTCGTCGATCAAACCGCCCGCTGACTTTGCAGTCATTTGTTTGGCGATAAGATCCTGCGCGGCACCAACAGCGACAGTCACTGCTTGGTCACGCACTTCTTTAACGGCAGACGCCTCTGCAGATGCGATCTGATCTTCGGCGGCGGCCAAACGACGTTGAACTGAGGCGGCGATATCCGCTTTGGCCTGTTCAGCGGCGGCTTGTGCCTCTTCCTTTGCAGTTTCGACAATGCGATCTGCTTGGGCCTGAACTTCGGCTTGCTTACGCTCATATCCAGCCAGCAATTCCTGTGCTTCTTCGCGCAGAGTGCGGGCTTCATCCAGCTCTGACTTAATGCCAGCTGCACGATCATCCAACAATTTGCCGATCAGCTTTGGCACGCCAAAGTACAGCAAAACACAGATGAAGGCGATGAACGCCAGCAACACAACAAAATCCGTGTTGCGCAAGGATACAAACGGACCGCTTGCTGCGAAGCTTGGCGATGCCATAACCATAAGAAGAAGGGAAAGACGTTTCATATTCTTATCCTTTCATCCGGGCGTTGATTGCCGCGGTCAGGGATTTGGCATCTGCTTTGCCGCCCATGACAGCAACCAGTTCTTTTGCCACGTCCTTGGCAACGGTTTTCACGCTGGCTGTGGCGTTGTCACGGATTTCGGCGACTTTGGCTTGCGCCTCAACCGCTTTGGCAGAGATTTCTGCATCCGCTTTGGCCAATTCTGCATCCAGTTGCTCTTGAATTTCAGCTTTCATCTTGGCCGAAATGGATTGAGCTTCGGCACGTGCATCCACCAGCGCCTTTTCATAAGCGGCTTCAGCGTCTTGTGCTTTTTGCTTCAGCGCTTCCGCTGCGGCCAGATCCCCCGTGATCGCATTGGCACGGTCCGACAGGGCCCCACCGATGCGCGGCAAAGCGATCCGCGACAAAACGAAATAGATTATGACCAGCGTAACAACCAACCAGAACATCTGGTTCGGAAACGTGGAAAAATCCAGCTGTGGCATGCCAGCCGATTCAGCGGCTTTGGCTGCACCTGATGTATCAGTTGCCATGTCTAATCCTCCTAAACCTGCAAAACTCCGGGGTCAGACGACCCCGGAACCTAAGGTCGATGGATTAAACAGCAAACATCAGCAGCAGAGCGACGAGGAACGAGAAGATCCCCAAAGCTTCTGCAAACGCGATGCCGATGAACATCGTGGCGGTTTGACCACCAGCAGCTGACGGGTTGCGCAGGGCACCCGACAAGAAGTTACCCACAACGTGGCCCACGCCAACAGCCGCGCCGCCCATGCCTGTACAGGCCAGACCAGCACCGATGTATGCGCCCATTTGTACGATATCGCCTTCCATGACAGTTCTCCTCAGATTGGAATGCTTAAAGTTAGTGTTCAGACCTTAGTGGTGCGGATGCAAAGCATCGCGCAGATACACGCAGGTCAGAATTGCGAAAACATATGCCTGGATAAACGACACCAGCGTTTCCAAGGCATACATGGCCGTGATGGCCAAAATCGAAGCGGGGGCGATCAGTGTCACCGCAGCAAACGCTGCAAACACTTTGATCACCGCGTGGCCCGCCATCATGTTGCCTGCCAAACGAATGGAGTGGCTAACGGGGCGCACGAAATAAGAAATTACCTCAATCAGCGCCAGAATGGGGCGCAAAACCAAAGGTGCAGATGAAATCCAGAATACGGACAAAAAGCCCAGACCGTTTTTGACGAAGCCAAGAATTGTAACGGCAAGGAACACAGCCATCGCCATGACGGCGGTTACTGCGATGTGGCTTGTGGTGGTAAAGGCCATCGGCAACAGACCAAGGAAGTTGGCCACAACGATGAACATGAACAATGTCATGATGTAAGGGAAGTATACGAGACCATCCTTACCAGTTACGTCTTCCACCATCTTGTAGACAAAACCATATGCCAACTCAGCGATGGATTGCATACGTGTCGGAACGATATTGCGGCCACGTGCGCCCACAACCATCAAAAGTACGATTACAAGAACCGTCAAAGCCATCCACAATGTCACGTTTGTCACTGTGAAAACACCAATAGGGCCATCGCCAAACAAAGGTTTGACTTGGAATTGATCCATTGGGTGAAAAACCAAACCGGTTTCTGCGGCGTCTTTTGTATCTGCCAAGGTCTTACCCTCTTTCATCCTCTGCGGACGGATCCGCGGTCATGTCCTGCACTTCCTGCGCGGTTCGCATCATCGTGCGTATCCCGGCAGCAAGGCCAAATCCAATAAACAGGATCAGAAAGATTGGCATGGTGCCAAACAGGGTATCCAACCCGTATCCGATCCCGAACCCAATGGCGATGCCCGCCACCAGTTCGATCACCATACGCCAGGCCATGTTGGCCATTGTATGATGCTCTTCCTTTGGGGGCTTGGGGGCCCGTGCCGCCTTCATCGCATCAATGCGATCTTGCAGCTGTTCCATCCGTTCATCATCGCGCGACGCCATAATGAAACCCTCACCAAAGGTTGCACGGGGTGGATACGTTGCACCGCGATCGGAGTCAAACCGAGATTTCGGCATATGCCGCAAGCATAACTATCTGTTTTTATTGGATTTACACCATTTCCAAACCTGCGCGCCACTTCGCCGCAGCGGGATCTCAACCAAATGGAGACTTTTTCTGTTATTCAACCATTTGGTTGATCATTGCGCGATGAAAGAAGCGCGCGGAAGCTGATCGAATGCAAAACAAAGGCCGCAAAAACAGCAACCGTTATTACGAAAACATGAGGCAATGTGAACGCCAAAAGCACCTCTGGCCCCGTATCATAACCACCAAATCTTTCCCGCAATGGGGTTGGGCCGGATTGCAAAGCAATGAAGACAACCCGCAACAATAAGAACATTCCAATCAGATTGAAGCCCCAACCAATCCAATGCGGCTTTGGACCGAAAGCAACCCAAAGCGCGGCGGGAAGAGCTAAAATGCCTGTCAGAATGTCAATATTAGCGCCATGATACGTCATCTGAACGGGCATTACCCCTTGACGATACCAAACCTCTAAAATCAGCTCTAACGGCAAACGAAAGAATTGACCCGCCACCAAGACGGAAAGTGGAATGGTTGAAATGATTTTTCCAGCAATTGGTAGGAATGCCACCCCAACCCCAACGATCGGAACAATGAAGAGGCCCAAAAAGACGCCACTTGGCCCGAACAAACGCCCCCCAAGTACCACAAGCACTCCAACAGCCAACCAAGCGACGACACCAATCATCAACACTTTTGTTGAAACGCCCACCCGGCGAAACATTAACGCCATGCCAAGCACAATCAATCCAGCAAGAATGGTGAACAAAAATGTGGAAACTGAATCGGTCGGGTTCATTCGGGACCTCAAAATATGCTTTACTTTTTAATAGTATTCATTGCGCTATTAAAAAGTAAAGTTTAGTTATGAAAAGTTACAATCAATTCTGCGGATTGGCCTTAGCATTGGATCATGTGGGGGAACGCTGGTCTCTTCTTTTGGTCCGCGAACTCATCCCGGGTTCGCGAAGATATTCAGAATTGATGGAGGCACTGCCGGGGATCACAACCAACCTTTTGGCGCGGCGCCTAAAAATGCTGACCTCCCAAAACTTGATTCAAAAATCCGGTAAAGCCTATGCCCTCACAGAAACTGGGCGAAAATTGATCCCCGCCATTTTGGCCTTGGCGGAATTCGGCCAACATTTTTTACCACCGCCAGACCGCTCTGGTATGGCACGCAGCCTGCGAAACCTTTCTATGAACTTACTTTGGCGATATACAGACGGCTGGCGCGGTCACTTGGGACTAAAGGTCCAAGATACCATGCTTCATGTTGCAGACCACGGGACTGGTTTAACAATCTCGGACTTTTGCAAAGATACTCCGCAAACAATCGTAACGGGGTCACCACCCGGTTTTTTGGCTTGGATCCTGCATGGGGCGGACCTCAACCAATTATTGGATCAAGGTCAATTGTCATTCACTGGTGATTTGAACACATTTGTTGCTTTGGATGCATGTCTGAAACCTGTAAACCACGACCATGGCTAACCCACTTGATCAGATTTTTGCCGCTTTGGCTGATCCAACCCGCCGCCAAATTTTGGTAATGTTGCTGGAGGATGACATGGCGGTGACGGATGTTGCTGAACCGTTTGAAATGTCGCTTGCCGCGATTTCAAAGCATCTGGGGGTCTTAACGCAAGCGGGTTTGATCCAGCAGGAACGGCGCGGGCGCGTTAAGTGGTGCAAATTAGATCCTGACGCAATGACTGACGCTTGGATATGGATGCAAAGCTTTGGTCAGTTCGATCAAACCGACTTAGATAAGTTAGAGCAATCTTTGTCTGTATTCTTGTCAGAAACCAGCCCCGAGGAGGAGCGCTAGGGTCGCCAAAAATCCCATGCTTACATATAAACCAGTCATCATTTCACCTTTCACCAACGCACCCCACTCAAAAACCGTAAGGTGAGTCGGGTTTCTGCGTCGCGGGGAAAACATTTGATGTTTTCGCAAATGTGACCCAGCGTCAGGTCAAAATCATTTTAAGATGTTTCGTGATGGCTTGGATTTTGGCGGTTCGATGCAAATCAACATGGGTCACCATCCACAAGTCCGAGGACCAATCAGGTAATATCGGCCCCACCCGATGCAAATCAGGCACCGTTTGCGCAACGCAGACCGGCAATAACGTCACCCCCAGTCCAGCTTGGGCCGCAAGCAATAAATCCGCTTCGTTTTGCACTTGAAACCTGACCCTTTCAGCAGGCACGTTTTTTTCGATCCATCGGCGATTGGGGCCGGATGTCCCCGGATGGAACCCGATCATCCCCAGCTGTGCAGTGGCCTGATCAAGGGTTTTGAAATCATGGGGGCCTTTCACATATGGGGCAAATCGAAGAGGCCCCACCCATTGAACAACGTAATCGTCCGTATCCGGTTTTGCACCCGCGCGCAGGGCGACGTGGGCTTCACCCCGTTCGATCTGAAAAACACGGGTTTCAGATCGCAAACTGACCCACACCTTCGGATGGTCATTTTGGAACCGCCCTAAGTGCCGCATCAAAAACGGGGATAAGATCGGCAGGGATGTCACCACCAATTCCCCCTCTACCGCATCCGCCCTGTTTTTAAGACGTGTTTCCAATTGGGCCAATTGTCTGTCCACATCTGTGACGCTTTCCAAAAGATCCATTGCCGCCTCGGTTGGGGCAAAGCCACGACCATGACGTTGAAACAACTTGATACCCAGACGCGCCTCAAGCGCATCAACGTGTCGGATCACAGTGGCATGATGCACACCCAATGCCCCCGCCGCACCGCTGGCAGTGCCAGTTTTGGCCACATAAAACGCCGTTTTGACTTCATCCCAATTTTGCATGGTCAGAGGTTAATGTGCAATTTTGCACAGCTCAATGGGATTTTTGCGGAATTGTTCGCGCCATTACGCACATTCATATCTTCCACAGATAACATGAAAGGACGGCCCCATGGCTTTGAACATTCTTCGCATTGATGCATCCGCACGAACTGATGAGTCCCAAACACGGCTGGGTGTTGACAAAATCGCCCAACACATCGGCGGGCCGGTCGTCACCCGTGACTTGACCCTTACCCCCCCGACGTTGGTCACCCAAGATATTGTTGGGGCCTATTTTACACCTGCTGAAGACCGAACAGAGGCACAAAACCAATCCATTGCACCATCAAACGCCGCCGTCGCCGAACTGGAAGCCGCGGATCTGATTTTGATTGGGGCACCAATTTACAACTTTGGTGTTCCTGCATCGTTAAAAGGTTGGGCAGATATGGTTGCCCGCGTTGGACGCACCTTCAAATATACTGAAAATGGGCCGGTTGGCTTGTTGTCTAGTAAGCGCGCCATCGTTGTGGTGGCCTCAGGCGGCACGGAGGTGGGCAGCGCCGTCGACTTCGCCACACCTTGGTTAAGGTTTTTCCTTAGCTTTATCGGGATCAAGGATGTGACCATTCTGACCAACGATCAGATTGATACCTGGCTGAAGGCAGCCGCGTGATTACATAGGGCGTGGTTGACTCCTCCCCTTTGTGCGCCTAAACGGCCTTAAATCCCGGAAGACAGTATTCTTCCGGTCCTTAGGTCATTGCACCAGGATCGACACCCGTCAGCGCGTTGCGCCCACGGGTGCGTTTTTGGTTTGGGCTTTGGAAACCGCGTCGAAGGGCCCATATAAAAGCCCAATGGCAACTGAAACGAAAGGGTACGCCCATGTTTGAAAATCTGTCCGAACGTCTTGGTGGCGTCTTTGACCGTCTGACCAAACAGGGTGCCCTGAACGAGGATGATGTCAAAACCGCCTTGCGCGAAGTCCGTGTGGCATTGTTAGAGGCGGATGTTTCACTTCCCGTTGCCCGCGCTTTTGTGAAAAAAGTGCAAGAAAAGGCAACTGGCCAAGCAGTGACCAAATCGATCACGCCCGGTCAACAAGTTGTAAAGATTGTTCATGATGCTTTGGTTGATACCCTGCGCGGTGAAGGTGAACCCGGCGAATTAAAGGTCGACAGCCCCCCTGCCCCGATCCTGATGGTGGGTTTGCAAGGGTCAGGTAAAACGACCACCACGGGTAAACTTGCCAAACGCCTGACGGAAAAAGAAGGTAAGAAAGTTCTTCTTGCGTCGCTTGATATCTATCGCCCCGCAGCGATGGAACAATTGGCCATTTTGGGCGCACAAGTGGGTGTTGACACCCTGCCGATTGTTCAGGGCGAAAGTGCCGTGCAAATCGCCAAACGTGCCAAGCAACAGGCCACCCTTGGTGGGTATGACGTTTACATGCTGGACACGGCAGGCCGCTTACAGATCGACCAAACCTTGATGCAAGAGGTTGAAGATGTCCGCGATGTGGTCAAACCGCGTGAGACATTGTTGGTTGTGGATGGCCTGACCGGCCAAGTGGCGGTTGAGGTTGCGGAAGAATTCGAAGCCAAAGTTGGCATTTCTGGTGTGGTCCTGACACGTATGGATGGTGATGGCCGCGGCGGTGCGGCGCTGTCCATGCGGGCGGTTACGGGCAAACCGATTAAGTTTGTGGGCCTCGGTGAAAAGATGGACGCGCTTGAAACGTTTGAGCCGGATCGGATCGCAGGTCGCATCTTGGGCATGGGTGACATCGTTGCCTTGGTGGAAAAGGCGCAAGAAACGTTAGAGGCCGAACAGGCCGAACGCATGATGAAGCGTTTGTCCAAGGGTCAGTTCAACATGAACGATCTGAAATCCCAGCTGACCCAAATGCAAAAGATGGGTGGCATGGATGGCTTGATGGGCATGATGCCCGGCATGAATAAAATGAAGGGCAAAATCGAAGAGGCCGGCTTGGACGACAGTTTGCTGAAACGCCAGATCGCCTTGATCGATTCCATGACCAAGAAAGAACGCGCCGCGCCGCAGATTTTGCAAGCCAGCCGGAAGAAACGGATCGCAGCAGGTGCCGGCATGGAAGTGTCCGACTTGAACAAACTGCTGAAGCAACATCGCCAGATGGCCGATATGATGAAAAAGCTGGGCAAGCGCGGCGGCATGGGCGCCTTGAAAGGTCTCTTGGGCAAAGGCGGGCCCAGTGAAGCACAGATGCAAGCGGCCCAACAACAAATGGCATCCGGCATGATGCCAAAAGGCATGAGCCTTCCAAAAGGTCTTGGTGGAATGCCCGGCTTGCCCGGTGGCTTGTCCGGCTTGGGGAAAAAGAAATGATCCCCGCAGATTGGATATACGGCCTGATTGGCGGCTTAATGATTGGGACAGCGGCCGCGATTTACCTGCTGGTCAGCGGGCGGATTATGGGCGCGTCAGGTATTTTGGGTGGCATTGTTGATGGATCAGGTCGCGACACGCTCAGCGAACGCTTGGCCTTTGTGGCCGGATTGGTTCTGGTACCGACCATTTTGGTGCGTGTGGGTGGGGTTTCAGGTGACACCAATGCAACCAGCAATGTGTTATTATTGATTGTGGCTGGATTGGCCGTTGGCATCGGCACACGCATGGCAAATGGGTGCACATCTGGCCATGGCGTCTGTGGAATTTCCAGATTTTCGGTACGCGGCATCGCGGCCACCATCGCCTATCTTTTCTTTGGTGGCCTCACCATGTTGGTTGCCCGCCATGTTCTGGGGGTCATCTGATGCGTTTTTTGATTGCATTGCTGGCTGGTGGCCTTTTTGGGGCCGGGTTGTTGACATCTGGCATGACGAACACCGCCAAAGTTCAAGGTTGGCTGGATTTCTTTGGCGCGTGGGATCCGACGCTCGCTTTTGTTTTGGGCGGTGCGATCCTTCCGATGCTTGTGGCCTGGCAAATCGCGGCCCGGCGCGAACGCGCGATTTTGGGCACACCTATTCCCGCGCCCTCTGAACCTGTGATTGATGGGCGCCTGATTGGCGGATCGGCCTTGTTTGGATTTGGCTGGGCCTTGGTCGGCTTGTGCCCCGGCCCTGCAATGGCCGTGTTGGGATTTGGCGGCGGCCCTGCGTGGATATTTTTCGCAGCAATGGCCGGCGGTATGATGTTGGCCGGTGGCTTGGGCCTGATCGGCCGGGGGAAAACCCGCGCATGATCCTTGAAACGGAAACCCTGATCTTGCGTAAGCCGGGTCCCCAAGATGTGGCCGCAACCGTCGACTTTTTCATGTCGCCACGGTCGTCCATGGCGGGCGGGCCTTTGACCCAAGGCAAAGCCTGGCGTCAATTCGCCGCCGAAGTCGGACATTGGGACTTGGTTGGCTGTGGAATGTGGGCGGTGACCCCCAAAGGTGGCGACGACGCAATCGCGGGTTTGGTGGGGCCATGGTGCCCCATGGATTGGCCTGAAAAGGAACTTGGCTGGGTGATCTTTGACGGGTTCGAAGGTAAAGGTATCGCCTTTGAAGCCGCAACCGCCGCACGGCGTGATGCCTTTGAAAGATTGGGCTGGGAAACCGCCGTCAGTTATATCGACCCAGAAAATGTCCGGTCGATCGCGTTGGCCGAACGCCTTGGCGCGACCTTGGACCAAAGCGCACCACAGCCAAAACCCGAAACGCCTTGTTTGGTTTACCGCCATCCGACCCCTTCAGAGGTGACATCATGACGGACAATATCAGCCGCGCTCAAGATATTTTGAAAGATCACCGTGACAGCATCGACAGGTTAGACGCCATATTGGTGTACACGCTGGGTGAACGGTTCGCCCACACACAGGCAGTTGGCAAACTGAAAGCGGAGCATGATCTGCCCCCATCTGATCCAGATCGGGAATCCCACCAAATTGCACGACTTGAGGATCTGGCCAAACGCGCCAATTTGGATCCTGAATTCGCCAAGAAATTTCTGAATTTCATCATTCAGGAAGTCATTCAACATCACAAACAACATCAAAAATAGACCTTAGGAGAACACTAACATGGCTATGAAAATTCGTTTGGCCCGCGGCGGGTCCAAAAAACGCCCATTTTACCGCATCGTTGCGGCTGACTCACGCATGCCACGCGATGGTCGCTTTATTGAGAAACTGGGCACATATAACCCACTTTTGCCGAAAGACAGCGAAGAGCGTGTGAAAATGAACATGGAGCGTGTTCAGTACTGGTTGGGTGAAGGTGCACAGCCAACAGACCGCATCAGCCGTATGCTAGAGGCTGCAGGCGTTCTGGACAAGAAAGAGCGCAACAACCCAAACAAGGCGAAACCAGGTAAAAAAGCGCAAGAGCGTTTGGAAGAAAAAGCAGCCAAAGCAGCAGCCGCTGAAGAAGCCGCTGCAGAGGCAGCCGCAGCCCCTGCAGAAGAAGCTCCAGTTGAGGAAGCCCCAGCCGAAGAAGCACCGGCAGAGGCACCTGCAGAAGAAACAACTGAAGAATAAGTTCGCAGCCCCGCTTGCCAATGGGCAGGTGGGGCGCGTATCACCTTTGCCATGCTTGGCCTTTTGCTTCGCCCCTTTCGCACCTTATTGGTTGTCGGCGCCGCCTTTTTGGCGGGGTATGTGTATTCCCAAAACCAATCTGATACAGCCTGCACCACCGCCGGAGGCGTGATGCAATCGGGCATTTGCGTGGGGGGCACGCCATGACAGATCTGATTTGCGTTGGTACGATTGCGGGGGCTTATGGTGTGCGTGGTGAATTGCGCATCAAAAGCTTTTGCACCAATCCATCGGATATCGAAACCTATACTCCTTTGACGGATGAAACGGGCCAAAAACAATTTGCACTGGCTTTGATCGGGCAAATCAAATCAGGGTTCAACGCACGTATCGTTGGGATCGACAACAAAGAAGATGCAGATGCCCTAAAGGGGACCAAACTGTTCACCGAACGGTCCAATCTGCCATCTTTGCCTGATGATGAATTCTATTATTCAGATTTGATCGGGTTGCAGGTATTTGACACCGGTGGGGCAAATATTGGCAAAGTCAAAACCATTATGAACAACGGGTCCGATGATTTGCTGGAAATCCAATTGGCGTCTTCATCGGATACGACCTTTGTGCCGTTCACCAAAGAGGTGGTTCCAACGGTGGATATGGATGCGGGGCGCATTGTGATTGATCCATTTGACGGGTTGCTGCCAGATGCAAAAGCCTGATGTCTGGGCCTGGATCAAACCCATCATCCATGAACCGCACATCGGGTGAACCGTCATGACCCAACCCACCAAATCCCATGGGCGAAAATCCATCCGGGCCAGCCTGAAACCCCGCAGTTTGATGACAGAAAAGCCCGATCTGGCGGGTATTTGGCGGGCCGATGTTTTGACCCTGTTCCCAGAAACATTTCCCGGTGTGTTGGGGGCGTCCTTAACGGGGAAAGCCCTGAAAGACGGCCTTTGGCAATTACATACCCATGATTTGCGCACCTTTGGTGAGGGCAAACACCGCAAGGTGGATGACACCCCAGCAGGTGGCGGCGCGGGATTGGTGATGCGACCGGATGTCTTGGGCCGCGCCATCAGCCATGTTTTGGCCCGCCGGGGCCCTTGCCCCATTATTTATATGTCACCGCGTGGGAAACCATTAACCCAATCACGTGCGGCCGATTTGGCTCGTGGTCCCGGCCCCGTTGTTTTATGCGGCCGGTTTGAAGGCGTTGATCAAAGGGTTCTGGATCATTTTGATATCGAAGAGATCAGCATTGGCGACTATGTCCTGACTGGGGGTGAACTTGCCGCGCAAGTGATGATCGACGCAACGGTGCGATTGATCCCCGGCGTTTTGGGAAATGAGGCCAGCACCGAAGATGAAAGTTTTTCCAACGGATTGCTGGAACATCCCCAATACACGCGCCCGGCGATCTGGGAAGGCCGCGAAATCCCAGAGGTTTTGACATCAGGCGATCACGGGAAAGTCGAAGACTGGCGACGCGAACAGAGCGAAGCTTTGACCCGCGAGCGGCGCCCAGATTTGCTAAGTAAGGAAGACGAGTCCGATGCCAACATTTCCTGACTTTCGTTTGGAGACGCACTTTTCGAAATGGGAATTCAAAGCGAAATACCATCTGACCGCTTCAGATGCCGAAAGCATGTCTCTGCCCGATCTGCTGGCGATGGCCAGTGATGAGGATCGTCAGGGATTTGAAAACATGTGGTTGGGTTATACAGAAACATTTGGCGCACCCGATTTGCGCGAAACCATTGCCGCGACCTATTACACTCAAACGTCTGAGAATATCGTGTGCTTTGCCGGGGCAAGCGAGGGTATTTTTGCCGCCAACAATGTGTTGCTGGACCAAGACAGTCACGCCATCGTGGTTACGCCAAATTATCAATCACACGAAACCCTTCCATTGGCGATCTGTTCGGCAACTGGTGTACCGCTGGATCCTGACGATGGCTGGTCGTTGGACATCGACCGTGTCAAAGCCGCCATTCGCCCGAACACCAAACTGATCACCATCAATTTCCCCCATAACCCAACGGGTGCGATCCTTTCGTTGGATCGATATCAAGCGTTGATTGCGCTTTGCCGTGAACACGGCATTTGGATTCTGCATGATGAGATTTTTAACGGCCTTGGGCCAACGGGGACCCGGCACCTGCCGTTTATCGCAGATGTCTATGAACGTGGGTTGTCTTTGGGGGTGACATCCAAATCCCTTGGTTTGCCCGGACTGCGCATTGGATGGATCGCCTGTCAGGATCAAGAAATTCTCAGCAAGATGGAGCGGATGAAACATTATCTATCCATCTGCAATTCTGGCCCAAGCGAACGATTGGCCATCATCGCCCTGAAGGCCCGAGATCAAATTTTGGCGCGAAACTGCCAGATCGTGGATGACAATATGGCGAAATGGGAAACGTTCTTTGAACGCCATTCTGATCTGTTTGAATGGCACCGCCCGGATGGGTCTTGCATGGCTTACCCAAGGTATTTGGGTTCTGATGGTGTGGCCAATTTTGCCCGAAATCTGGTTGAAAAAGCGGGGGTTTTGGTTCTGCCCAGCAGTATTTATTCTTCGGAACTTGGCCCAACCCCGACCGACAGGTTCCGTATTGGGTTGGGGCGCCTTGGATTGGAAGCGGCTTTGGCCGCCTTTGACGCGCATATTATGAAGAATAGCAACTAACCCACCCCCTTGCCACATGGGCAAACCATGGGTAAGAGAGCCCATCTTGGCGGGCTGGGGCGACTCGGTCTGACCTAGGCGGATATTCCGCAGACAACAAAGAATAGCTGCCGGATCAAACCGGTAAGACATCATCCGCGGGCAAACCGCGTCGAACATAAAGGAGCGTCAGATGAATCTGATCGCAGAACTAGAGGCCGAACAAATCGCCTCACTCGGGAAAGATATTCCCGATTTCAAAGCCGGCGACACAGTTCGCGTTGGTTACAAGGTGACAGAAGGCTCTCGCAGCCGTGTCCAGAATTACGAAGGTGTTTGCATTGCACGTAACAACGGCGGCGGTATTGCCGGGTCGTTCACCGTGCGCAAAATCAGCTTCGGTGAAGGCGTGGAACGTGTGTTCCCACTGCACTCCACAAACATCGACAGCATCACCGTGGTTCGCCGCGGTCGCGTGCGTCGTGCTAAATTGTATTACCTGCGTTCACGCCGTGGTAAATCCGCACGTATCGCAGAAGACACCGGTTATAAGCCGAAGAAAGGGTAAGTCAGATGAAAAAAGATACACATCCCGATTACCACTTTATCGACGTAAAAATGATCAACGGCGATATCGTCAAAATGCGTTCCACATGGGGTTCAGAGGGCGACCAGCTTGCCTTGGACATTGATCCATCTGCCCACCCAGCATGGACCGGCGGTAACGCCAAGCTGATGGATACCGGCGGACGCGTTTCAAAGTTCAAAAAGAAATACGAAGGTCTTGGTTTCTGAACCGTACCTCTTGTTTGATTTCCAAAGCGCCCTGTTTCACCGACAGGGCGTTTTTCGTTTTTAACGCCAAAAAACACGTGCATCTGGCCCGAATGGCAGTTGTAAATCCTTAAGGACTCTTCCCTAAACCAGAGACAATCGTGTAAGATTGTTTCAAAGCAATAAACAATAAGAGGCACACCGTGGCGCATATCATTGTCGTGGGTAACGAAAAAGGTGGTTCCGGGAAATCGACAACGTCGATGCATATTGCAACGGCATTGTCACGTATGAACCACAAAGTCTCGGTTATGGATATCGATCTGAGGCAGCGATCCTTGGGACGTTATCTTCAAAACCGAGTCGCGTTTTGCAAAGAACAAAATGTGCGCCTTCCCATTCCCAAATATCAAAGATTGCCGGACGTAAATCGCGAAACATTACGCGAAGGGGAAAACCCCTATGACCAACGCATGGCGGCGGCGGTTGCCCTGTTGGAACCGGACAGTGATTTTATTTTGATTGATTGCCCTGGCAGTCATACCCGCCTTTCCAAAGTGGCACATTCCTTGGCCGATACTTTGGTAACGCCCCTAAACGACAGCTTTGTTGATTTTGACGTGTTGGCCCAGGTGGATTCCACAGGCACCGAGATCAAGGGGCCAAGCGTTTATTCCGAGATGGTTTGGGGGGCACGTCAACTGCGATCCAAGGCGGGGTTGAACCCGATTGATTGGGTTGTGGTCCGCAACCGTTTGGGGGCCCAAAACATGGTCAACAAACAGAAAATGGGCGCTGCCCTGGAAAATCTGGGCAAGCGTATTGGTTTTCGCGTTGCCCCAGGGTTCAGCGAACGTGTCATTTTTCGCGAACTTTTTCCGCGCGGATTGACCCTTCTTGATTTGAAGGATGTCGGCGTCAAACAGCTTAACATTTCGAATGTCGCGGCCCGCCAAGAATTGAGAGAACTGATCAAAGCACTGCGCCTGCCGGGGGTGGAAGTGAATTTCTAACCTTTACGAAATGCATCTGACCGATCCGTCACTTCTTGCCCTTTTGATTGGCTCATTTTTTGCAGCGGGTTTGGTTAAAGGCATATTGGGCATGGGTATGCCCACCATGGCGATCGGTTTTATGACTCTGGCCTTAGACCCGCGGCTTGCAATTTCTTTGATTGTTTTGCCCATGGTGGCCATGAACGCATGGCAAGTTTGGCGATCGGGAAAAACCTTTCGATCCATTCGCCGTTACGCCCCTTTTGGGGCGGCGTTGATTTTCGGCGTGGCTGTCTTGGTGTTTTCTTCCGCAACCGCACCGGCCAGCGTGCTTTACGGCGCGATGGGATGCGCGATCCTTTTATTCGTTTTCACAAGTTCGGGCCATACAAACCTTCGCATCTCAGATAGGTTTGACCGCCCTGCACAGATCACCTTCGGTACGATCGCCGGGGCGATCGGGGGGCTGACCTCACTTTGGGCACCACCGATGGCCATTTATTTGGCGGCCCGTGAAACCCCAAAGGATGAATTTGTACGGGCGACAGGTTTGTTGATCTTCTTAGGCAGCTTGCCCTTGGCCTTTGGGTACGCCCGATTGGGGTTTTTGACCCAAGAAATCACCCTGACATCCCTTTTATTGTTGATCCCCAGCTTGCTGGGATTTTCGGTGGGCGAGGCCATTCGCGGTCGCATCGGCGAAATCACCTTCAAGCGGGTTCTTTTGATCGCCTTCTTTTTGATGGGGCTTAATTTGATCCGTCGCGCATTATGGGGATGAGGTCTTTGCGACTTGCCTTCGCACGGACGGTGTGGAACCCTTCTGGTGCTTTAAAGGAAAGTTGAAATGGCATTAAAAATTAGCTCGGCCCAAATGGTTCAATCCGCGCGCGATCGGATTGAAGAGATCGAAACACCTGATCTGATCAAGATGGTGGAAGATCCAAATGTGGTGATCGTGGATATTCGCGATCCACGCGAACGCGAAAGAACAGGCTTTATCCCCGGCAGTTTTCATGCCCCCCGCGGCATGATCGAATTTTGGGTTGATCCCGAAGGGCCCTATTTCAAAGATATCTTTGGTCAACCTGACAAAAAATATGTGTTTCATTGCGCCAGCGGGTGGCGATCTGCGATCACCGTCGCCACATTACAAGATATGGGATTTGAAGCCGCCCATTTAAAAGAAGGCTTTTCCACTTGGGAAAAACAAGGCGGCCCGGTGGAGTTTAAAGCGCCAAAACCATAACGCAGAAAGGGCCATATCATGGAACTGGGATTTACACCTGACACATCAATGAAACCCGATGTAAAAGCGTTCTTCGACCCACAGTCGAACACCATCAGTTATGTGGTGAAAGATCCCAACAGCACCTCATGTGCAATTATTGACGCGGTGATGGAATTTGATCTGGCAGCAGGTCGTCTGACATATGATGTTGCCGATCAAATGATCGAAGATATTCAAAACCGGGGTCTGACCTTGGAATGGATCATCGAAACCCATGTCCATGCGGATCACTTGTCTGGGGCCCCCTATATCCAAGAAAAATTGGGTGGGAAAATCGGCATCGGCGAACACATTCAAACCGTGCAAGAAACCTTTGGCAAAGTGTTCAACGAAGGCACAGAATTTCAGCGGGATGGCAGCCAATTTGATGCCTTGTTCAAAGATGGCGACAGTTACACCGTGGGTGGGATGACTGGGTATGCAATCCACACACCCGGCCACACCCCGGCGTGTATGGTGCACGTTATCGGCGATGCGGCCTTTGCCGGCGACACATTGTTTATGCCCGATGGTGGCTCGGCCCGCGCGGATTTCCCGGGTGGCGATGCGGGGCAGCTGTTTGACAGCATTCAACGCGTTCTTTTGTTGCCATCCGAGACAAGGTTGTTCGTTTGCCATGACTATGGCCCCGGTGGGCGGGCGATTGCTTGGGAAACCACCATTGGTGCGCAACGGGATGCAAACATCCATGTCGGTGCGGGAAAATCGCGCGACGAATTTATCAAATTCCGCAAGAAACGCGACGCAGAGCTTGCCATGCCCAAAGCCATCATTCCATCCCTTCAGGTGAATATGCGTGCAGGCGAAGTTCCCAAAGATAAGGATGGCAATATGATGTTGAAATATCCGGTGAACAAGCTTTGATCCATGCCTGCCGGTAAGAACCTTACACAAAACCCACACCGCGCCGACGCGCGCGAAAAGGTGCTTGAGGTTGCCATCGGTCGTCAGGTCAAGGCGATGCGCCAGCGCCATTCGATGACGGTGGCAGAAGTATCGCAAAAGTCCGGGATTTCGCCCGGGATGCTGTCCAAGATCGAAAACGGCAACACCTCTCCTTCCCTGACGACGCTACAAACACTTGCCGACGTGTTCTCAGCCCCCATCACCAGTTTGTTTCGCGGCTTTGAAGAGCGCCGGGATGCGGTGCACACCAAAGCGGGCGAAGGAGTTGAAATGGACCGAGAGGGAACCCGCGCCGGTCACCAATATAATCTGCTGGGTCACATTGGCAGCAATGCGTCGGGTGTGGTGGTTGAGCCGTATATGATCACACTGACATCCGCCTCAGACGTGTTCAAAACATTCCAGCATGAAGGGATTGAAACGATCTATATGTTGGAAGGCGCGGTGGACTATCGCCACGGCGATGATGTCTATCCCTTACGGCCCGGTGACACCCTTCACTTTGAGGCCGACGCCCCCCACGGGCCTGATCGGTTGGTGAGCTTGCCCGCAAAATATCTAGCTGTAATTTGTTATCCGCAGGGGGAATAATACCCCTGCAAATGGGTTAACATTTGTTAACCTTGTCAATTTAATGCGACGCTCATAACTCCATTCAAATTTGAAAATCCAAATGCATATCTTTCGTATCTTAGCACTCACCTTTTTGTTGCACCGTTAGCAGCGATGCTTGCGGAACCTTTTTTGAACAGTTACTCAAATTGACCGGAATTGAGTCAGACACATGGGCTGAACCCTTTTTAAATTTCGTATCTGAACATCATGTTTGGTTCACCGCCTTCTCGGCCTTTGGCCTTGGCGTGCTGGTGCATCACTTTGCGCATGTATATTTCGGGAAACAAGAAAACGGATTGGTCGGCTTGATGTGCCAATTTGTTGCGGATTATGAAAATCAAAAACCTGCTTTGAATGATCTGGCAAAAGAAGTGTATCTCAGCAGGTCGGAAGAACACGAATCGAAGTTCAAAGCGCGTTTTGCTAAAGAAATCATGCCTCAAATTCACAGGCAAAAAATCAAAGTTCCTTCATATAAAATGGATCAGCGGCGTTGGGACGAGGTATTGAAGTTTATCATTGAAGCCTGAGTGCAACGTTTTCAAGCTTCGGACTTAAACGTAGTTTTAAATATCGAAACTCAAAATATTTCCTATCAGGAAACATTAATTCCCAAACTTGATCCACCGCAAAGAATCCATTAGCCTTCCTCCAAAACCCAAAGAGGAAGGCTTCCTATGTGCGGAATTGTTGGACTATTCCTAAAAGACCCCAGCTTGCAGCCACAAC
>JAHDCF010000005.1 GCA_020630015.1 Planktomarina sp.
TACCGGCCTGTCACGCCGGGGGTCGCGGGTTCGAGCCCCGTCAACCGCGCCATTTCACCCCCTGGAAATTTTATCCAAAATCCGAACCCAGCTGCGCATACCCTTTTGAAAGCTGCGCAGGTCATATTTCTCGTTCGGGCTGTGGATCGCATCATTTTCGCGTCCAAACCCAATCAACATGGAATTCAGACCCAAGATATTTTGAAAATGCCCAGCAATGGGGATTGATCCGCCGCATCCGATAAAAGCGGCTTCCACGCCCCATTCATCCGACAATGCTTCGCGGGCAGATTCGAACGCGGGATGATCCGTTGCCATTTGTGACGCGCGCGATGTGCCATGACCAATCCATTCGACAGAACAATCTTTGGGAATCATGCCTTCCACCATCTTGCGAAAGCTATCTCTGATTTTATGGGGGTCTTGGCCGGGCACCAATCGGAAAGATACTTTGGCCGATGCTTGGGCTGGCAAAACGGTTTTAAATCCTTCGCCTGTGTATCCACATTCCATCCCGTTCACTTCACAGGTTGGTCGGGACCAAATCATTTCCAGAACGGATTTTGACGTTTCGCCTGCAGGTTCAGACAAGCCAACTGCGCCAAGGAAATCAGCCGTGTTAAAATCCAATCGGTTCCATTGATCCAGCACCTCGGGTGAGGGGGATTCGACGTCATCGTAAAACCCCGGGATGGTGATCCGACCAGCGTCGTCGTGCAATGACGCGATTATTTTGGCAAGAACCCGCCCAGGATTCATAGCTGCACCGCCAAAAAAGCCGGAGTGCAAATCCATTTTTGGACCATGGATCGTGAATTCTTCGCCCAACAGTCCCCTCAATTGTGTGACAATCGCTGGTGTGTTGTCGCCAAATAGGGTCGTATCACAAATCAAAACCAAATCCGCTGACAACTCATCTTTGTTGGCTTCCATAAATGGCACCAAAGAAGGGGAGCTTGATTCCTCTTCCCCTTCTAAGAACACCGTAATTTTGCACGGAAGGGTGCCGTGAACTGATTTCCAGCTTCGACAGGCCTCAACAAATGTCATGATTTGCCCTTTGTCGTCTGAGGATCCACGCGCACGTAACGCGGGCCCAAGGTCTGCTTCGATGATTTGTGGGTCGAATGGATCAGACTCCCAAAGGGCGATGGGATCAACTGGTTGTACGTCGTAGTGCCCATAGAACAATATGTGGGGTCCCGGGCCGTCGTGATGAGCCACGACCATTGGATGCCCCGGTGTTTGTCGTTTGCTGGCGTCAAAGCCGATCGATTGCAGATCACTGACCAGCCAATCCGCAGCGGCATCGCAATCGACAGCGAACGCCGGGTCGGTTGAAATTGATTTGATCTTCAAAAGATCCTTCAGGTGATTGAGTTTGGCATCGAAGTTTTCATCGATGTTGGCAAGAACCGGTTCGATCATTTTGGCATTCCTTCATTTGGGGCGGAGCTTTTCAGGCCTTGCAAAGAAGGTCCAGAGGGGGTGTGATGATCAATGTGATTAATGATCATTGCGCGGTCAGTTGCATGGGCACCGTGCAAGATATCATTGTTTTTGCGCATTTTTTCTGCCGTCGGGGTGTTTTTCTAACACAATTGTGTTAAGGAGCAGAGGCAGTAGGAGACTCAGCTAAAACATGCTGGTCGAAAAAGTGGGGCGGGGCGTATGATTGGCCTTCGATCTAAGTTCGCGAAAGAAGACGAAGTCGTGAAGCTTAAGGGCTATGACGATTTCGACGTAACCTTGGGGGATGTCCTTCGGGGGGAACGCGCGACGCAAGGGAAATCCCTTGATGATCTGAAACGTGAATTGCGCATTCAACCTTCCTATCTTTTGGCGATCGAAGAATCCGATCCAACGGCGTTTGATACGCCAGGGTTTATTGCTGGTTATGTGAGGTCCTATGCGGGTTATCTTGGCCTTGACCCGGATTGGGCTTTTTCCAAATTCTGTGAAGAAAGTGGTTTTGCCACGGCCCACGGGATGTCAGAGGAAGCCAAGCCGCGTCGCCGGGACGATGAGATGGTGGTGGCATCCGGTGGCGGGGCATCTGATCCATTCATGAACAGCGCTGCCCCGTTTATTCCGCCAACTGAATCCTTCATGGAACGTGTCAACGTAAAGGCACTGGGGTCCATGTTGGTGTTGTTGCTGTTGGTGGGCGGCCTTGGGTATGGTGCGATGAATGTCGTGCAGCAAATTCAAACGGTGCAAGTGGTTCCAATTGATCAGCCTCCGGCAGTGGAAGCGGATCTTGATCCATTGGTATCAACAGTTGCCACGCTCGATGCAAATCCAATCGATCCATCCGTCATTGGTACGCCGCGCGTTGGATCATTGGACCGTTTGTATCGCCCGCAATCGTTACAAGAACCAATTTTTGAACCGCGCGATGGCCCAATCGCCAACTTGGATCCTGCGGAACGCGGTATTTTTGGCGATCGTGTAGCATCACCCGCCTTGCCGAATGTTGACGTGGCCTCAGCCGAAGAGGTGCCACAAGAGGGCCCCGAAGCTGGATTTTCGCAGTTAACTGAAGCACCGGTGCACGAAGTTGTTATGTTCGCTGTGCGCGAAGTTTGGGCAAGAGCGGTGGCGCCCGATGGCACGCGTGTGTTCCAAGGTATTTTGCAACCCGGCCAACAATTTGTGGTGCCACAAACCGAAGAACCCGTTCGGTTGCGGGCCGGCAACCGTGGATCATTGTATTTCTTGATCGATGGTGAGGTTTATGGCCCAGCGGGACGGGGAACCGGTATCGCCAAGCGCGTTTCGATGGACAAAAAGGACTTGATTGAAAAGTACAATCAAGTTTCGGGCGATTTGGATCCCGCATTGGTCACCGTTATGGACAAATGGAAAAATCCTGACTTGCCCAGTGAAGATGCAGCCCTTGTTGAAAACCAGAACTGATCTTAGATCAGTTTTCAAAGTTTCCTAACACCAACGATGCTGGAACAGGGGTAGATGTCTCTTAATCATATTCGCCCATGGCGTGAAATCATTCGCCGAAAAAGCCGTCAAATCATGGTTGGATCTGTTCCGGTTGGCGGGGGGGCACCCATTGCGGTGCAAACCATGACCAACACTGTCACCACAGACATCCCTGGCACCATTGCACAGGTCCAAGCCGCGGCAGAGGCTGGGGCAGATATTGTACGCGTGTCTGTGCCCGACAGGGATTCTTCCATTGCATTGAAAGAGATCGTGAAAGAAAGCCCCGTTCCAATCGTGGCGGACATTCATTTTCATTACAAACGCGGAATAGAAGCGGCAGAGGCAGGGGCCGCCTGTTTGCGAATAAATCCCGGCAACATTGGCAATGAAACCCGTGTGCAAGAGGTGATCAAAGCCGCCCGTGATCACGGGTGTTCGATGCGCATTGGCGTGAATGCGGGGTCGCTTGAAAAGCATTTGTTGGAAAAATACGGTGAACCTTGCCCTGATGCGATGGTCGAAAGTGGGTTGGAACACATTAAAATCCTGCAAGATAATGATTTTCACGAATTCAAAATCAGTGTGAAAGCATCCGATGTTTTTATGTCGGCTGCAGCGTATCAGGCATTGGCGGATGCCACAGATGCCCCCTTGCATCTGGGGATCACAGAGGCCGGTGGCCTGATGTCAGGCACGATCAAGTCGGCGATTGGTCTTGGCAATCTTTTGTGGATGGGCATCGGTGATACCATTCGTGTGTCCTTGTCGGCTGACCCGGTACAAGAGGTCAAAGTTGGATTTGATATTTTGAAATCCCTTGGTCTGCGTCACCGTGGGGTGAATGTTATTTCTTGTCCCAGCTGTGCGCGGCAAGGGTTCGACGTGATCAAAACGGTGGAAACCCTCGAACAACGCTTGGAACACATCAAAACCCCCATGAGCCTTTCTATAATCGGGTGTGTTGTGAATGGCCCGGGTGAAGCTTTGATGACGGACGTGGGTTTCACCGGCGGCGGTAATGGGGCCGGCATGGTGTATTTGGCCGGCAAGCAATCTCATAAATTATCTAACGACGAAATGATCGAACATATCGTCGAACAAGTTGAACGTAAGGCAAGCGAAATCGAAGCGGCCGAAAAAGCGCCCGATTGAACCTTCGGTCCGGATTATTCATTTCCCAAAATATCTAGGGCGCGTTGCCGACCTTTGGTTCCCACTGGCAACCGCGCTGCCGCCCGTCGAGCTTGAATTTTTGCATTTTTAAGATCGCCACGCAGGGCATATCTTTCAGCCGCGGCAAGGGCGGCAAAGCCGGGTTTTCCGTTCCGAGCATAAGCCGTTCCAAGGTCCCGTAGGATCCGGGCATCCCGGCTGTCGCGTGAACGCGCTTTGATCAAGGCATCCAATGCTTTTTTATCATTTGCCGGTGTTTTCAACGTCAAAAGGGCGCGCCCATATCCGCCAAGGATCAGGGCATTGTTCGGGGCAAGCCGCACGGCCTGACCATAGGCTGCGACTGCGTTTTTAAATTGGCGACCTTCCAACAAAATCTGGCCCTGAAGCTCTCGGAAATAGGCATCTTTGGGGTATGCCTTTACAAGCTGCGCAATCAAAGATTGGGCTTTTGAGCCTTTGGATTGGCGATGATGGGCAATGGCTTGCTGCATGACCGCCAATTGAGAGGACCCCTTGGCCCGTCGCAATGTCCACTTGGGCGCACGTTGAAAAGCGTTCAATTTTGCTTTGGCACGGGCATACCAATAGGTGAACTCCTTGTTTTCAGGAATTCGCGCTTCGCCCGCTGTGGCGCCTTTGATCGCGCGAATGCGGTCGCGGTTCATCGGATGTGTTTGCGCATAAGGATCACGTCTGCCCACATTCAAGGCCTCTTGCCCTTTAAAAAGGCCAAAAACCTCAGCCATGGAAGCTGGGGGTATTTTCGCACGGCGGAGATAGCTGAGCGCAGATTGGTCGGCTGAGGATTCTTCCGCACGTGTATGGCCCAGAAAAACCCCTCTAGCGGATCCAAATCCGCCTGCGGCGATCCCAGCGGCGGCCTCTCCATTCCCTCCGGCGGCAACGGCGGCTGCCAACAACATGCCAAAAAGGGCTGATCGCTGGGCGCTTTGCGCGTTTGCGATCCGTCTTGTGATATGACCGTTTGCAATGTGCGCGGCTTCATGCGCGATCACCGCTTGAAGTTGGCTGGCGGTTTCGAGTTTGGAAATCAGCCCTGAATGGATAAAGATATGAGATCGATCAATGACAAAAGCATTCAATCGGCGGTCATCCACCAAAAGGATTTTCACAGATCCAGCCCCGAGCCCTGCGGCACGCAGGATGGGGTTCGCCAGTTTTTGCAAACTGTTTTCAATATCCGGATCACGCAAAAGGGTGGCGGCATTCGCGGCCTGCGAAAACAAAACCGCCGCAAGCAGAACAATCCGAAAAAGAAATCGAGGAACATACATTGACGCACCGCCATCTGGTTGAAACACTAAGACAAAATAATAAGAGGCCGGCATGCGATCTTCAAACAGAAGTGACATTGATCCGTTTATTGTGATGGACGTGATGGAGGCTGCCACCGCGGCTGAACGAAACGGACAGCACATAATTCATATGGAAGTGGGCCAACCCGGCACCCCAGCCCCCCAAACCGCACGGGATGCCGTTACACATGCGATGAATGATGGGGCCTTGGGGTATACGGTGGCCATGGGCCTGCCGGATCTGCGATCCAGAATCGCACAGCATTATGGGGAAAAGCATAACGTTGATTTGGATCCCAAACGCGTTGTCATCACATCAGGTTCTTCCGCGGGTTTTTTATTGGCGTTTACAGCCTTGTTTGATGCAGGCGAAAATGTGGGTATCGGTGTGCCGGGGTATCCCTCATATCGGCAAATTCTGAAAGCGATGTCCTTAAATGCCGTATTGATTGAAACCACGGCTTCGGCCCGTTTTCAGCCAACACCGCAGGACATATCTGAAAATGATTTGGATGGTTTGTTGGTTGCCTCACCCGCCAACCCAACGGGCAGCATCTTAGACAAAGATGAACTTTCGGCCTTGGTTGATGCCTGCACCGAAACTGATACTGCGTTGATTTCAGACGAAATTTATCATGGCATTGAATATGAACGGCAGTGCGTTTCGGCCCTGGAAATTACGCAAGACGCATATGTGATCAATTCATTTTCCAAGTATTTTTCGATGACGGGATGGCGCGTGGGCTGGATGGTGGTGCCAGATGCACATGTGCGCACGCTTGAGCGGTTGGCGCAAAATATGTTCATCTGCCCCCCTCATGTCGGTCAGGTTGCGGCACTTGGGGCGTTTGAGGCAACCGATGAAATCGAGTCTAACGTTGCCGTATACGCGCACAACCGGGATATCATTTGCCAAGGTTTGTCCGACGCGGGGTTTCGAAATGTAACGGTGCCTGACGGGGCGTTCTACGTCTATGTTGATATCACTGATTTGCAGATCGACAGCCGCGACTTGGCCCGCGATATTTTGGAAAATGCCGGGGTCGCCGTCACGCCGGGAGTGGATTTCGATCCTGACCGTGGACAACATTTTTTGCGGTTCAGCTATGCCCGCAGTACCCAAGAAATTGAAACCGGGATCGCCCGCCTGACAACTTATATGCGTGAGAAGTATTCATGAGGTTTTTTGTAATATTGTTACTGATGGTCGGTGTTATGACCCCGATTCAGGCACAGGATTTGTCTGCCATTGGGCAGGTTTTGCCGCGCGGAAGTGTGGTAAAGGACGGCCGGTCAGAGACGCTGCAGCTTACGCTGAACCTGACACAGCGTGTGCCGTATCGTATTTTTACGCTGACAGAACCAAACCGCCTTGTGTTGGAGTTCAATGTTTTGGGGTTTGAGGGGTTGGACACCCTTAAGTTTGATCGCAGTGAAAAGGTAGATGCAGTTCATTTTGGCGCGTTAAAGGCCGATCAATCCCGATTGGTGTTGGAACTTTCGCAACCAATGGCGGTGACCTTGGCATCCATCACGGGCGGCGCGGAAAGTGCAAGTTTGCAATTGGCCATGTCGCCTGTCAGCCAAGAAGAGTTTGATCAAAAAGCTGAGCTTCAAGAACAGGATGTCGCCCTGTCAGAACAAATTGCGGCCCCCAAAGCACGCCCAACCGGCGACCGGCCTTGGGTGATCGCCCTTGATCCCGGGCATGGCGGAATTGATCCCGGCGCCGATGGTGGGCGTCGGTCAGAGGCGGATTTAATGTTATTGTTTGGCTTTGAACTGCGGGATGCCCTGCGCCGTTCTGGGGAGTTTGACGTTGTCATGACCCGCGAAGAAGACGTGTTTGTGGGGTTGGAAGACCGGATGACCATCGCGCGTGAGGCCGGGGCAGATGTTTTCATTTCCCTGCACGCCGACGCAGTGGTCGAAGGTTACGCCGAGGGTCTTACAACCTATGTTTTGTCGGATGTTGCCAGTTCCGAGGCGGATGCAAAGCTGGCTGCCCGTCACAATCGTTCCGACATCTTGGCCGGGGTGGATTTATCCGGGCGCGGGGATGACGTGGCCAATGTCCTTTTGGATATGGTTCGCCGCGAGACCCGGCCACGCACCGAACGATTGGCGGCAATATTAGTCGAAAATGTGAAACAACGCGGTGGGGTAATCAATTCCAAGTCATTGCGCATGGGGGATTTTGCCGTTCTTCGCAGCGCTGACATTCCATCCGTATTGATTGAACTTGGTTTTTTGTCTTCAGACTCTGATCTTCAGCGTTTGAACGACCCAGTTGCACGTAAGGTATTGATAGATGGAATTGTGGGCGGGCTAAAAAAATGGTCCATCGCGGACGCTGCAGAGGCGGAATTGTTGCGGAAGTGAAAGAAAACGCGGTTTCGTGTTTTGACCATTTGTCTTGCACATCCTATATGGATGGCATCCAAACCGGAGTGATCTTCAGGTGTTCGATCGTATCGTAAATTTAATAATTGGATTGCCAAACGCGGCCTTTATGGCGGTATTGCGCGTATCCGGTGCAATCTTTTCTATGGTTACGCTGGGCGTGTTTTTGGCCGCGTTCCTGATTGGCGCGATTTTCTTTATGTATGGTCAAGATTTGCCGGGTCACGATGAATTGGCAAGTTATAAACCCAAAACGATCAGCCGGATTTATTCGGGTGAGGGGCGCATCATCGACGAATTTGCAGAAGAACGCCGGTTGTTTGCGTCTTCTGACGAAATCCCCGATCTGGTGAAAGCTGCCTTCATATCTGCCGAAGACAAGAATTTTTATACGCATGCGGGATATGACCCGCGCGGCATGGTTGCCGCCCTGCGCGATGCTGTTGTTACCCGTGGCGAAGTGGTGCGCGGCGCGTCTACGATCACGCAGCAGGTAATGAAAAACTTCCTGCTTGATGGATCTCGTCAGGCGGAACGCAAAGTCAAAGAGATTATCCTCGCCACCCGCATCGAAAGCACCTTGGACAAAGAAGGTATCCTCGAACTGTATATGAACGAGATCTTTTTGGGCCAAAACGCTTATGGGGTTGCCGCGGCCGCCCAAACATATTTCAACAAACCGCTGGAACGTTTGTTGCCAGAGGAAGCAGCCTATTTGGCAGTTTTGCCAAAGGCGCCTTCGACGTATCATCCTGTACGTCAAAAAGAACGTGCCTTGGCGCGCCGGAACTTCGTTTTGAAAGAAATGAAAGAAAACGGATATCTGACAGATGCTGCCTATGATCTGGCCGTGGCCCAACCTTTGCGCACCGTACAAGGCGGCGAGATTGAAGGATTTCGCGCCCAACTTCCCCCGCGTGACTATCCGACAGATGAAATTCGTCGTCAGCTGAGCGAAGATTTTGGGCAAGCTGAATTCTTTACAGGCGGGTATTCGGTACGCGCAACCATTGATCCTGATTTGCAATTGGTCGCGGCCAAGGCATTGCGCCGCGGATTGGAAAAATTTGATCGTTCTCTGGGCCTTTGGCGCGGAACCGGAAAAACACTGAACGCCGAACAACGCCAAAACTGGCAGGCTGAACTGCGCAAAGTGAATGTATCTCGCGATATCATAACAGACCGAGAATGGTATCCGGCGGTGGTTCTGGAAGTGGGCAACAACGCGGTGATCGGTATCGAAGGGTTTGATGAGTTGGCCACAATTCCGGCCAAGGATGTGCAATGGGCCAGAAAGCTGTTTCCTGATGGCAAGCGCGGACCACGTGCCAAGGCAGCACGGGATTTGCTGGAGGTTGGGGATGTTGTTCTGGTGCGCAAGATGTTGCGTGACAGCGATGGCAGTTTTATCCGTTGGACATTGCGCCAGGTGCCAGAAATCCAAGGTGGCTTTGTCGCGATGGACGTCAACACAGGCCGCGTGTTGGCCATGCAAGGTGGCTTTTCATATCAGCATTCGGTCTTTAACCGCGCCACTCAGGCGCAAAGACAGCCGGGGTCTTCGTTCAAACCATTTGTATATGCGGCGGCTTTGGACAGTGAATTCACACCGGCATCAATCGTTGTGGATGCCCCGATTGAAATCAACACCCCGCAAGGGGTCTGGCGTCCGCAAAACGCATCCAAGCAATTCTATGGCCCGACGCCCGTGCGCACGGGGATCGAACAATCCAGAAACTTGATGACCATTCGATTGGCGCAAGAGGCCGGGATGAATGTGATCGCCGGTTATGCGGAACGTTTTGGTGTCTATGAAAATATGTCGCCTGTTTTGGCAGCTTCTCTGGGGTCAGAGGAAACGACACTTTACAAAATGGTATCTGCCTATGCGATGTTTGCAAACGGTGGCGAACGTGTGCACCCGACATTGATTGACCGGGTCCAAGATCGAAGCGGTAAAAATGTGTTCCGCCACGATCAACGTGATTGTGTGGATTGTGATACATTGAACCTCAAATCAGGGCGATTACCCCGTGTTCGTACCAACCGTGAGCGCGTTTTGGACCCAATTACCGCGTATCAGCTGACCTCTATGATGGAGGGAGTTGTCGAGCGGGGCACAGCCAAAAAGACCGTGAAACTGCCTGTGCCCATCGCGGGAAAAACCGGAACCACGAATGATGCCAAAGATGTTTGGTTTGTCGGATTTTCGAGCAACATCGTGGCTGGATGTTACATGGGTTATGATCGGCCAAGATCATTGGGTAAAAATGCATCGGGCGGCGGAATGTGCGGCCCTGTGTTCACAGATTTCATGCGGGCCGCAATCAAACGGTTTGGTGGGCGCGAATTTGATGTGCCAGAGGGCGGCGTGTTTATTAAGATCGACCGTTTTACCGGTGAACGCCTTCCTGACGATGCAACCGGTGATAACGTGATTTCAGAATTTTTCCGCGAAGACGACATACCTGAATTTGGCATCCAAATTGATGGTGGCTTTGCAATGGCACAGGGAACGCCATTGTTCACCCGCGGCGGAGAAGAGCCCGTGAAACAAGTGACAACATCAACAGGTAAGAAAGTCACCATTGGCCGCAAAGCCACGGTTAGGACCTTGTCGTCGGGTGGGTTGTATTAGACCTGCGCGAACCCTTGCCGCTGTCGGCGGGGGGCGATATCAACAAGGTCCAAACGCTTGAGGTCAGAAATACATGCGCGCCGAAATAACCAATCTTGTCGAAGATATAAATAAGTCGCTGGATCTTTTGGCCCAACGCTTGAATTACGAGACTGCCGCCTATCGCTTGGAAGAATTCGACGCCATGATCGAAGACCCCAATTTGTGGGATGATCAGGAACGCGCCCAGAAATTGATGCGTGATCGACAGTTGCTGATCGATGCGGTGAAAACCTACGAAAGCATCAAGCAAGATTTGTCCGATAATGTTGAATTGATCGAACTCGGTGAGTTGGAGGAAGATGCCGAAGTGATCGCAGATGCGGAGGCCGCGATCACGGCCCTTCAAAAAACTGCCGCCGACAAAGAGCTTGAGGCACTGTTGGACGGAGAGGCGGACAGCAATGATACCTTCCTTGAGATTAACTCAGGGGCAGGTGGGACCGAAAGCTGCGATTGGGCATCCATGCTTGCGCGGATGTATGTTCGCTGGGCGGAAAAACGGGGGTATACGGTTGAACTTCAATCCGAAACCCCGGGCGAAGAGGCGGGTATTAAATCGGCGGCTTATAAGATTTCGGGCCACAACGCATATGGTTGGTTGAAATCAGAAAGTGGTGTTCACCGCTTGGTTCGCATCAGCCCATTCGACAGCGCGGCCAAGCGGCATACCTCGTTTTGTTCTGTGTGGGTTTATCCTGTGGTGGATGACAACATAGATATCGAAGTGAACCCGGCCGATATTCGCATTGATACCTACAGGTCTTCTGGTGCAGGTGGTCAACACGTGAACACAACCGACTCTGCAGTTCGTATTACCCACGCCCCAACTGGGATTGTGGTCACGAGTTCAGAAAAATCACAGCACCAAAACCGCGATATTGCGATGAAAGCACTGAAATCGCGTCTGTATCAATTGGAATTGGATCGCAGAAACGCCGCCATAAACGAAGCGCATGAAGCGAAGGGTGATGCTGGATGGGGCAACCAAATCCGGTCCTATGTATTGCAGCCGTATCAAATGGTAAAAGATCTGCGCACCAATTTTGAAACATCAGATACCAAGGGTGTTCTGGATGGTGATTTGGATGGGTTCATGGCCGCGACGTTGGCCCAAAATGTATCAGGAAAATCCCGATCTGATGCACAGGCCCAAGACGAATAAACCCGCCTTAACGGGCGGGTTCATCAAAGTCTTTGTAAATTGAATGGCGACTTATTTGTCGTCGGCTTTTGCCGCTTTGGACGTCGAAGCCGCAAGCGGATCATCTTTACGCTGAACAGACCCTTCGAAATGTGCACCGCTTTCGATGGCGATGGTTTTGTGAATGATATCGCCTTCGACTTCCGCTGATGATGTCAAACGCACTTTCAAACCGCGAACACGGCCAATAACATGGCCATTCACCACAACATCATCTGCAATAACTTCGCCTTTGACCAAAGCACCTTCGCCAATTGTCAGAAGATGGGCACGCACGTCGCCTTCGACGGTGCCTTCAATCTGAATATCGCCAGTTGTCTTAAGGTTGCCTTTGATCAAAAGATCAGATGACAACACAGATGCTGGCGGCTTTGCCTTTGGCGCGGCAGGTTTTGCATCGGCGGCAGCCGCTTTGGGCGCTGCTGCTGCGGGTTGAGCTGCAGGTGTGGCTTTGTCACCTGACGCGGGATCATTGATTTTGCTTTTAGAAAACATCGTTTGCTGCCTTAATATAAACCATTGGATTTACTGCTTTTCCGCCGACGCGTACTTCATAGTGAAGATGAGTACCGGTCGACCGACCTGTATTCCCCATATCACCAATTCGCTGCCCGCGCGAGACCCTTTGACCTTTCTTCACACGAATGCGCGAAAGATGCGCATATCGGGTTTCGATTCCAAACTCATGTTGAATTTTGATCAAACGGCCATAGCCGCTTCCCCAACCGGCAAATGTGACAACACCATCAGCAGTGGAATAGATCGGCGTGCCGTGGGCGGCGGCAAAATCTGTGCCGCTGTGCATCCGACCCCATCTCGGTCCAAAACCACTGGTGAATCGGAAATTGCCGCGCACCGGCATTCCAAACGGCGCCTTTTGTGCGGCGATACGATAGATGTTCAAACGATCAAGTTGGGACAAAATATCGTTGGCCCGTTTCGCATTCGCCGCTGAATCCCCAATAGATCCTGTTGAATACCGCAGGGGCGACAATGCACCGCCTTGGCCGGAATATCCCCGGCGCACAGTTTTCAAAAGGCTGTTTGTGTTTAAACCCGCGTTGCGGAACATTCGATCCAGTGGTTTTACGGAAATTGTCATCGCGTCTTCCAATTTGCGGAAGATTTCGTCGTTGCGCTGCTCCATTTTTTGAAGTGCGCTATCAATTTCAGCATATTGTTTTTGTGCGGCAAGGGCCGTGTCAGCGGCTTTGTCACGTTCACGTGCTGTGCCATCCAAAGTATCAGATAAGAAGGCCAATGTTTGTGACATATCTTCTGCGGACAAGCCATTTGCACCATTCGCAGATTCACCGCTCAGTTGGTTTTTGATGGATGCATAATCCTGCAGGGCTGTTTCGCGCTCTTTCGCTGTTCGCTGTAGGGTGGCCTGCATCACCTCGATGCCGCGTTCAAGTTCACGACGGCGATCCTCTGATTCCAGCAGCTTGCTTTGCATCATGGATACTTGTTCCAGTGCCGTGCTGAAACGTTGCTGCGCCGCGCTTGCTTCTGCGGCGCGTGCATTGCGCTCCTCTGACATCGCGTTCAGGCGTTCTTCGTAAATGCCTTGGTCGCGTTTTGCCTGATCCCTGAAATTTCCAGAGCTGACAGAATCCATGAGAAAAATGGCGGTGGCGACAATTGTCCAACCTATCACCAAAACCACGCCTGAAACGGCGATCAGTTGCGTTGCAGGGCTGAGGAATACAAATCGCGTGTCTGAATCAGTTCGCAAAAACAGGCGCTTGGCCGGGAAAAGACGTTCCAATAGGCTTGGCTGACTTTGTGTTCCACTCACTGAAATTCACCCCACTTTTTAAATGGTAAAGGTTTCGAATTCTCACTCCGCGAAAGTGTTAACCCGCAGGGAATAAGGGTGCAAGAATTTATCGCGATTAGAAGCACTTAACTTAACAATCTACGACAATGTGAACTGATTGTATCGTCCTATTTTGTGATCATTGCGCCAATGGCCAGTAAAAATCGGGTGGCAAGCCTGCATCTGCGCGCTTTTCTTCATTAAACGGTGGTTTCAAGGGGCCATGAAAATAGGTTTGAACAAGTTCGTGGAATTTCGGCTTCGGGTCGATGTCATGACGCCCGCACAAAAAGTGAAACCATTTTGATCCATAGGCCACATGGGCGACTTCTTCGGCGTATATCACCTCAAGCGCTTCCACAGCGCTTGTGGCTTTGGCGCGTTTGAAAATATCTATCATGCCCGGCGTGACATCCAATCCCCGTGCCTCCAACACCATGGGCACGACGGCAAGGCGCCCCAAAAGATCATCTTTTGTTTCTTCTGCTGCCCGCCACATGCCGGCGTGCGCCGGCAACTGTCCGTAATAGGATCCCATTTCTTCCAAACAGTCACACATCAGGTTGAAATGCTTGCTTTCTTCATCGGCGGCTTTGACCCAATCATCAAAAAACCCAATCGGAAGTTTGACATGCGAAAATCGTGCAATCACATCCCAATGCAGGTCAACGGCATTTAATTCGATATGGGCGACCGCATGCAGAAGGGCTTTGCGGCCTTCTTCCGTGCCTGGTTTGCGTTTTGGTACGTCGCGCGGTGACAACAGGGCGGGTTGATCAGGGCGTGCTGGGCAATCTGGCGGGGTTATCACCCCAACCTCTGGTGTGGCGCCATTTTCACGCGCCGCTTGCCACTGGGCCGCATATTTCCGTGAAAGTTTGGTTTTTGCGCGACCATTCGGTGTGCGCAAAACATCATCCGCCATTTGGGCCAGTGTTTTTGTCATCCGGCGTTTTGGGCGGCGGTCAGCACCTCTTCCACATGACCGGGAACTTTCACTTTGCGCCAGATCGCCGCCAGTTTGCCGTCGGTATCCACAAGGAAGGTTGATCTTTCGATACCCATGTATGTTTTCCCGTACATGCTTTTTTCAACCCATGTTCCATACATTTCACAAACGCCGCCTTCAGCATCGCTGAGCAATGGAACCTCAAGGGCGTGTTTGGCCTGAAACTTTTGGTGCTTTTGCAGGGTGTCTTTTGAAATGCCAAAGATCAAAGTGTTTGCGTCTGCAAAATCTTGCATTTGCGCGGTAAACCCAATCGCCTCTTTGGTGCAGCCGGGGGTATCATCTTTGGGATAAAAGAACAAAACGACCTTTTTTCCACGAAAATCAGACAATTTAAACGCATCCCCCGACGATGATGGAAGGGAAAAGTCCGGGGCCGGATCATTTAGTTCAAGCATTTGTGCCTCTGACGCCTTAAAATATGATGTGATAAATAATAGGTCACGTGCTAGGACGCGCAATATAAACAAAGAAAAATATGATCAGGCGACCCCAAATAACGGCATTCCTTATATGGTGCGGTAAGTTCGTTTCACGGACTTTTGGATCATTGGTGTTCATTGTCGCGGGTGTTGCGGCGATGCTGTTTGTGTTGTTTGTGGCTTTGCAAAACCGTTTCATTGACGCGCCGGATATGTTGGCCAAGCGTATTGAAACCCAGATCAATGATCAGATTTCCCCGTTGTCGACCACGTTTTCGAATGTGGAAGTTGCCCTGTCTGATGGGATCAATCTGAAGGCGAAACTGTCTGATATTGGGTTTCAAAATGCGGATGGTACCGACGTCGGAAATATTGAGGCGCTGGAAATTGAATTTGATGGGCGGGGCCTGATAAACAGCCGCCTAACGCCCAAAACCTTGTTATTGCGGGGCGTTTTTGCGGATGTTGTGCGCAACGAAGACGGAAAATTTAACTTTGGTCTTGCCGCTGAAAATTCACCGCATCTTTCTTTGAATGCAGCACAAATCAGTGCGGCACTCGGATCTTTGAAAACCCTTCCAATCTTGGAACACGGGGAAAATTTGATCATCGAAAATCTGCATTTGGATTACGATGATCAGATGATCGGGCAAACCCATGCGTTTGAACAAGGCCGGTTCGAACTCGATTTGTCTGGTAGGAATGTTGCCATGTCAGGCGACATTAAGTTGCAACAAACGGCATTGGATCCCGTTACAATCGCGGTTGGCCTGGACACCCTGAACGATTCCGATTTGGATGTGCGGCTTTGGTTTTCTGACACGGATATTGCGCAAATTGCGGCGTTTTTTCCTGCAAGACCAGTGTTAAAGCAGGTCAGTGGTTCAGTCACAATGGCGGCAACTGGATTTGTGCGCGGAGCTGAATTTACCAAGGCTGAGGTGAATTTTTCAGGGCAAGAGCTTGGATTTAGGTCTGCACCCCTTTTGGATTTGGCGGTGCATAACTTGAACGGCGCCCTGAGTGTCGATGTGGCGAAGGATAAGATTACTTTGACACGCATGACTGCGTCCACATCCAAGGGAAACTTTGTTTTGTCGGGGCAGGCGTTGAACGTAAGCCAAGATGCCGTCATTGCACAGATCGATCTTGAAACAGACGACATTTCAAATCTTGCAGAGTTCTCAGAAGATCAATTGTCGGCGCGGGTGCGCGCAGATTTAAAAGTGATGCCAGATCGGCGGCACGCGGAAATCGGAAGTTTCAGTTTGGATTTTGCCGATGAAACTTTGAACGGTTACGGTCAGATTGGGTGGTCTGATGGCGCAAAGTCCAATGTGAATATATCAAGCGATCGGATCAACGTCGCCAAGATGATGCCGTATTGGCCGGTGCAGTTTAAACCCAAGATGCGCAACTGGTTTGCACAAAATATCCGCAGTGGCGATATCATTAATCTGTTTTTCCATGCGTCTGTGGCGCAAGGTAAACTTGTTCAACAAGCCGCGAACTTTGGATTTGAAAATGGAACCATCAATTTTATGCGTTCCATGCCGGTTATGACCGGAGCATCTGGATATGGCACATTACATGATAACGAATTTCATCTGGCCCTAAACCAAGGCAGCGTTCAGGCCGGGCAGGGCGGTGTGGTGCGGTTGGGTGCCAGTTCGATGGTTATTGGCGATGTACGGGAAAAACCGGCGAAGGCCAGATTTCAGTTCAATGGGAACAGTACAATCACCGCGGCTTTATCGCTGTTGGATCGTAAGCCCATGCAAATTATGACCAAATCAAACCGCCCAGTGACAATCGCGGATGGTCGGGTTGCGTTTAATGCCACGGTGCGAACCCCATTGAAAAAGGGCGTCAAACCACAAGAGGTTTCATACAATGTAACGGCAACCGCGCGCGATGTTCGAAGTTCCAAAGTGGTTGAAGGGCGCAAATTGGTGGCGTCAAAAGTGAATATCAAAGCCGACAATGCAGGGGTTGAAATAAAAGGGCCCATCACCCTCAGCGGTCTTTCGGCAAACGGAAGTTGGCGCAAAAAGACAGGCGCAAAAGATAGTCAGGTGTTAGCCACACTGAATCTATCGCCATCCAAATTGGAAGCCTTTGGTGTGAAACTTCCCAAAGGAATGATCCGGGGGGAAACGCGGGCTGATTTTGTAATGAACCTGCGCGAAGATCGCCCTCCAACCTTTGATCTGCAATCTTCTTTGAATGGCATAAAGATCGCGATCCCAGAAGTCGCATGGTCCAAATCGGCAGGTCGCAACGCAACATTCCGCATAAAGGGCACTTTGGGAAAATCCCCCGATGTGAGTTCGTTTTACCTAAAAGCACCCGGTTTAGTCGCTGATGGGGATCTCAATTTAGGGTCTGGTGGCGGTTTGAAATCCGCGCGGTTTAAGTCTTTTGAGGTCGGTAATTGGCTGAAAACTGATCTGACCCTTACCCCAACGCGCCCCGGGCGCGCACCAAATATAAAATTGAACGGTGGGTATTTGGATATTCGAAATCTACCACCTTCGCAAAATGGGTCATCTTCTGCATTTTCTGCAAATCTTTCGCGGTTGCGCATTACAAGTGGCTTGTATCTTTCGAATGCGGTTATTCGATTTCCGTCGGGCACTTCTGAAGCTGGCGATTTTAATGGACGGATAAATGGGAAAAGCGGAATTCAAGGGATCGTCCGCCCCACGCGAAACGGAACTGAAATCACGATCAAAAGTGCAAATGCCGGTGCCGCGCTGCGCGACGCGGGCCTGTTGGATCGGGCGAATGAAGGCACTTTGTTTTTACAATTGCGTGAAATTAAAGGTGGCTTTGCGGGCACAGCACAAATCGAAAATATTCGCGTAAAGAAAGCCCCCGCCATTGCAAATTTGGTAAGTGCGATCAGCATCGTCGGTGTGTTGGAACAAATGGATGGTAAAGGGTTGATGTTCACCGATGTCCGTTCTGACTTTCAGCTGAAAAACAACCAGCTGACCGTACAGCGGGCCAGCGCGATCGGGCCTTCGTTGGGTATTTCCATCGATGGCTTTATCAACACAAAACAAAACACAATTGATTTGCAGGGTGTATTGTCACCATTTTACTTGGTGAATGGCTTGGGGGCTATTTTTACCCGTCGGGGGGAAGGGTTGATCGGTTTCAACTTCAACCTTAAGGGAAATGCTGCTAACCCAAGGGTTATTGTTAACCCGCTTTCTGCATTTACCCCGGGCATGTTCCGCGAAATTTTTCGAAGACCCCCGCCAAAGATTACTCCATGAAATTAACAGACTTTGATTTCGACCTTCCCGAACGCCTGATCGCGGTGCGGCCAGCCAAGCCAAGGCGCGCATCAAAGCTGTTGGTGGTGACGCCAGATGGGCAGGCCGATCATGTTTTTTCAGACATTTGCACGTTTTTGCGCCCGGGTGATCGTTTGGTCATGAATGACACCAAAGTCATTCCCGCCCGATTGTCAGGCCATCGCACCAAAACCGTTGCTGGACAGGGGGATGTCATTGCCAAGATTGAGGCAACCTTGTTAGAGCCGACCGGCCATGGCATGTGGCGGGCAATGATAAAGCCTTTGCGAAAACTGGCTGTTGGCGAAAAAATAGTATTTTCAGAAGGGTTTAGCGCCACATGTGAGGCGAAATCAGATGGTGTCGCAGAATTAAGCTTTGAACATCCAAGCCTTACTTTTGAAGAAGCCTTAAACGCACATGGCGCGATGCCATTGCCGCCTTACATCGCGTCCAAGCGGGCGGCTGATGCACAGGATATGGAAGATTATCAAACCGTTTGGGCCAAACACGATGGTGCCGTCGCGGCCCCCACAGCATCCCTGCATTTTGATGAAACTGTTTTGTCAAATTTGAAAGACCACGGGGTAAATATTAGTTTTGTCACCCTGCACGTTGGGGCCGGAACATTTTTGCCGGTAACCGTGGACGATGTGAAAACCCACAAAATGCATGCAGAACGAGGGGAAATAACGTCCCAAGCGGCCCAAGAAATTCGCGCGACCCAAGAAAATGGCGGCAGGATCATTGCCGTTGGAACAACCGCCCTTCGACTTCTGGAAACGGCAGCAACGCCGACCGGCCTGCAGGCGTGGAAAGGAGCAACCGATATCTTTATTTATCCGGGATATGATTTTCGGGTTGTGGATGGTCTGATTACAAATTTTCATTTGCCAAAATCCACTTTGTTGATGCTGATTTCGGCGCTTATGGGAAAAGATGTCGTCGATCGTGCATATTCACATGCGATTAAGAACAATTATCGGTTCTTTAGCTATGGCGATGCATCATTGCTATTGCCTTAAGCCCAAAACTGGGCACTGATCATAAATATAAACCGAACGACAGGATATCGGCATGCTTGACGTAATCAAAGGGTCTTGGGCGTTGTTGTTCGGTATGATGCTGTTGATGGTTGGCAATGGCCTGCAAGGCACATTGCTGGGTGTTCGCGGGGATATCGAAGGGTTTTCCACCCTTGAGATGTCCGTCATTATGTCGGGTTATTTTATAGGCTTTCTTGGCGGATCGCGCAGTGCACCAGAATTGATCCGCCGCGTGGGGCATGTGCGGGTCTTTGCCGCGCTTGCATCGTTCATTTCTGCGGTTTTGATTTTATATCCGATATTGGCGCACCCCGTGGGGTGGTTCGTGGGACGTGTCATCATCGGGTTTTGCTTTTCAGGTGTGTATGTGACCGCTGAAAGCTGGCTCAACAACGCCGCGTCGAATGAAAATCGCGGACAAGCGTTATCGGTTTATCTGATCGTTCAAATGTTCGGGATCGTTTCAGCGCAAGGTCTTTTGGTCTTAGGGGACCCTTCGGGATATATTTTGTTCGTTATCTCATCGGTTGCAGTTTCGATTTCTTTTGCACCTATTTTATTGTCGATTTCGCCAACACCAGCTTTTGACACAACCAAGCCAATGCCATTGAAAGAGCTTGTGCAAGCTTCGCCATTGGGCTGTATCGGCATATTCTTGCTTGGCGGCGTTTTTGCCGCGCAGTTTGGGATGGCTGCGGTTTATGGAACGCAAGCGGGCCTGACAATCGGGCAAATATCTGCCTTTGTTTCGGCGATCTACGTTGGGGCTTTGATCCTTCAATTTCCCATTGGGTTTTTGTCAGACAGAATGGACCGACGCGTTTTGATCATGTTGGTATCTTTCTTGGGCGGATCCGCCGCTGTTATCTCGTTTATGTTCAGTGGTAATTTTTTGATAAACTTGGCCGTCGGATTCGTGATTGGCGGGACGGCTAACCCTTTGTATTCATTGCTTTTAGCTTACACCAATGATTACCTTGATGCGGATGATATGGCCTCTGCATCTGGCGGTTTGATCTTTATCAATGGCGTTGGGGCCATCGCAGGTCCGGTCATCGTTGGTTGGTTTATGGGAATGTTTGGGGCCGAAGGTTTCTTTTTGTTCATTGCTGTTTTGATGATGGGGTTGGGAACCTACGCACTTTATCGCACAACACAGCGTCCTGTTAATGTGGAAGAGGCTTCAAGCTATGCTGCGGTTTCGCCCAGTGTTGGCCCGGTTTTTGCTGAAGTCGCCACAGAAGTTTACATCGAAAACGCCAACGAAGACGACGAAGAAGGGGGCAACTAAATATGCCTTCTTTCTTTTCAAATCAGACCTTCCTAAACTCAACATAGGTTCAACATAAACGGTATGTGCCATGTCAAATCCTGAACGCATTTTAGAATTCTGGTTAGATGAAGTCGGACCCCAAGGTTGGTACGCAGGTGGGGCGGACTTGGACGCGCGCGTCAAAGACGAATTTGAACAGCTTTGGTGGGATACCTATTACAGTGGCAACGGTCTTTGGTTGACATACCCCAGTGGAACGTTGGCTTATATTATTTTGATGGATCAAATGCCCAGAAATATGTTTCGGGGCACGGCGCGTGCTTTCGCGTCAGACAAATTGGCTTTGTCCGCAGCGAAATCCGCAATTCGCATGAATTGGGATTTAAAGATCGATGAACCGGCGCGCCAATTCTTCTATCTACCTTTGATGCATTCTGAAAGTTTGACCGATCAAGACAGATCAGTACGGATGTTTAAATTGCGCATGCCCAAAACAGGGGAAAATCAGTTGGGGTATGCAATCGCACATCGCGAAGAAATTCGCGCCTTCGGGCGGTTTCCCGGTCGTAATCCTGCTTTGGGACGCAAGCCAACCCCGTCAGAGTTGCAATATCAGGCGAAAAACCAAACTGAATCCGCATCTCAAGCCAGCGCCTGATGATTTGACCTGACTTGGGCATGTTGGTTTCACCCTTTTGAGGGGTATGCTGTTTTGCCTTTGCGTCCCCAGGAAGAATAGTTTAAGGCTAAACTAATTTTTCGATATGGAGGCTGGCATGTCTGATCCAACCTTAGATGTAATCGTTATCGGGGCTGGCCCTGGCGGGTATGTTGCGGCCATACGGGCGGCGCAGTTGGGGCTGAAAACAGCCATCGTGGAAAAAGAGCACTTAGGTGGCATTTGTTTGAATTGGGGCTGTATCCCAACCAAAGCATTGTTGCGATCCGCAGAAGTTTTTCATTTGTTTGAACGGGCTGCGGAATTTGGCCTGTCAGTTGAAAAGCCAGGGTATGATTTGGATGCGATCGTTAAAAGATCGCGCGGCATTGCCCAGCAATTGAATTCTGGTGTCGGCCATTTGTTGAAGAAAAACAAAGTCTCTGTTCATTCTGGTCGGGCCACCTTGAAGGGTGCGGGAAAAGTCGAAGTCACTTCGGACAAAGAAGTTATATCGCTACAAGGCAAACATATAATTTTAGCCACCGGTGCGCGGGCGCGGGAATTGCCGGGGCTGGAAGGGGATGGAAAACGGGTTTGGACATATCGCGAGGCGTTGGTGCCAAAGCATATGCCCAAAAAGCTGTTGGTGATCGGATCAGGCGCCATCGGCATTGAATTTGCAAGTTTTTACAATGCACTTGGGGCTGAAACGACGGTCGTGGAAGTGATGGATCGCGTGTTGCCCGTAGAGGACGCCGAGATCGCAGATTTCGCAGCGAAATCATTTGCCAAACAGGGCATGACATTGATGACCAGCGCCATCGTTGAAAAGCTTGATCGCGGCGATAAGAAAGTGACCGCGCATATCAAAGCCGATGGTAAGGTTCAAAAACATGATTTTGATACGGTCATTTCCGCCGTCGGAATCGTTGGAAATGTAGAAGATCTAGGGCTTGAGGCTTTGGGAATTCAAATCGATCGAACGCATGTGATTACGGATGAATATTGCCGCACTGGCGTTGAAAACGTGTATGCCATCGGGGATGTGGCCGGGGCCCCGTGGTTGGCCCACAAGGCCAGCCACGAAGGGGTGATGGTTGCTGAATTGATTGCCGGTCAAAAGCCACATCCAATCAAACCGAACAGCATCGCTGGTTGCACGTATTGTCATCCGCAAGTTGCCAGTGTCGGCCTGACAGAGGCGCAAGCCAAAGAAGCAGGGTACGATATCAATGTCGGACGTTTTCCATTTATCGGAAATGGTAAGGCCATTGCCCTTGGGGAATCAGAGGGTTTGGTGAAAACGATTTTTGATGCCAAAACCGGTGAATTGCTGGGCGCACACATGGTTGGGGCAGAGGTGACGGAATTGATCCAAGGCTATGTGGTTGGGCGACAGCTTGAAACCACAGAGCAAGAATTGATGGAAACCGTTTTCCCACATCCGACGCTTTCTGAGATGATGCATGAGTCTGTACTTGACGCCTACGGCCGGGCCATTCACTTTTAGGCAGCATCAGCCAAAGGTGGGCCAATGAAAAAGAACCTGATTATCCTCATTCCCACAGGGGGTAAGGTCCACACGGCATTTATGAAATGCATGATTGGTTTAACGCAGGCGCTTGGTCGGCGCGGTATCGCCTTTGGCGTGAAAACATATGAGTTTTCTGATCTGGTTATGTCGCGCAATTATTTGGTCAGCTATTTCTTGAGCCAAGAAAAGCATACCCATGCGCTGCTTTTGGACAGCGATCTGGAATTCAGTCCGGAACAGGTTTTTCGCCTGTTCGATTTCGAAGAGGATTTTGTCGCCGCAACCTATCCCGATCGCCGCGTAACTGGGCCGGTTTTGCGGGATGCGTTAATGAATTGTGATCCCGACACTTTGAAAGATCAAAACGCTGTGCGGGCCTTGCTGGCCAAACACATGCGATATATCGCAACCCAGAATTTGGGCGCAAACAAAAAGTTCAATGTTCAAAAACGGGATGGGTTTCGCACTGTTGCCTCGGTCGGGACCGGCTTTATGTTGATCACCCGCAATGTTGTGGAACAGATCGTAGAGAACGGGCAGGCCCGTCCATTGCCCCGGTCTGGGCGGTTAAATATTTATCAGGATGCACCGCGGTTTTCTGATTTCTTTTCCCACCATCTGACGGATCAAGGGGATGCGTTTTATGGCGAGGATCAGAGTTTTTGCCGGCGATGGATTTTGGGATGTGGGGGCGACATCTGGGTGGATGATAATTCGCAAGTCAATCACATTGGCGAGTTTTCTTATTTCGGTGATTTTGGCGCGCATTTGGAGGCCACCGGAAAACTATAACCGGGTTCTGGGGGCCAACAGAGAAAGATTGGCCTCACAAAAGTTCACAGTATGTTCTCATTTTTGGATTGGCGTTCTGATTGGTTCACTCTATGTTAACCCTCAAGAGATTTGGGGGCCACAATGGCAGAGCTGAAGACGATCGAGGTGCGCGGTGCGCGCGAACATAACCTCAAGAATATCGATGTAGATATCCCGCGCGACGAATTGGTGGTGATCACCGGATTGTCGGGTTCGGGCAAGTCATCGCTGGCCTTTGATACGATTTATGCCGAAGGGCAGCGGCGGTATGTGGAATCCCTGTCGGCCTATGCCCGGCAGTTTTTGGATATGATGGAAAAACCCGACGTCGATCATATCTCGGGTCTTAGCCCCGCAATTTCCATCGAACAAAAAACAACCTCCAAAAACCCGCGATCCACCGTGGGAACGGTTACGGAAATCTATGACTATATGCGGCTTTTGTTTGCCCGCGTTGGCACGCCGTTCAGCCCCGCCACCGGCCTGCCGATTGAGGCGCAGCAAGTTCAAGACATGGTCGATCGTGTCATGACGATGGAGGAGGGAACGCGTGGTTACCTTCTTGCGCCCATTATTCGGGACCGCAAAGGCGAATACAAAAAAGAATTCTTGGAATTGCGCAAACAAGGCTTCCAGCGGGTCAAGGTGGACGGTGAATTTTACGATCTGGATACCCCACCGACGTTGGACAAAAAGTTTCGCCACGATATCGATGTTGTGGTGGATCGGATTGTGGTGCGCGAAGGCATTGAAACCCGATTGGCCGACAGTTTCCGCACGGCGTTGGATCTGGCTGATGGGATAACGGTTTTGGAAACCGCCCCCAAAGAAGGGGATCCAGAACGCATTACCTTTAGCGAAAATTTTGCCTGCCCTGTGTCTGGCTTTACCATCCCTGAAATTGAACCACGGCTGTTTTCCTTTAACGCGCCTTTTGGGGCATGCCCCCATTGTGACGGTTTGGGGGTTGAGCTGTTTTTCGATGAACGCCTCGTTGTTCCTGATCAAACCCTTCGCATCGCGGACGGGGCTTTGGCCCCATGGCGCAAAGGCAAAAGCCCGTATTTCTTACAAACGATCGAAGCTTTGGCAAAACATTATGATTTTGACAAAACCACCAAATGGAAGGATTTGCCTGCCTTTGTACAGCAGGTGTTTTTGTACGGATCCAATGGTGAAGAAATCTTGTTTCGGTACGATGAAGGGGGCCGTGTTTATCAGGTCACCCGATCCTTTGAAGGGGTCATTCCCAACATGGAACGCCGGTATCGTGAAACAGATTCGAACTGGATTCGCGAAGAATTCGAACGGTATCAAAACAACCGATCCTGCGGTCACTGCGATGGATATCGCCTCAGAGAAGAGGCCTTGGCCGTAAAAATTGCAACGTTGCACGTGGGCCAAGTTGTTGAAATGTCGATCCACGAAGCGGCGGATTGGTGTGCCAGTGTTGAACCGACCCTCAGCCCACAAAAGCTGGAAATCGCCCGGCCGATTTTGAAAGAAATCGCAGAACGGCTTGGGTTTTTGAACAATGTAGGTTTGGAATATCTAACGCTCAGCCGGAATGCCGGAACATTATCTGGTGGCGAAAGTCAGCGTATTCGATTGGCCAGCCAAATCGGTTCGGGCCTTCAGGGTGTTCTTTATGTGCTGGATGAACCGTCAATCGGGCTGCATCAGCGTGACAATGATCGATTGTTGACGACACTGAAAAACCTGCGCGATCAAGGCAATACCGTCATTGTTGTGGAACACGACGAAGAGGCGATCCGCGAAGCGGACTATGTTTTTGACATTGGGCCAGGGGCAGGTGTGCACGGGGGGCAGGTGGTTGCCTGCGGGACACCGGCTGATATCATCGCCAATCCGAAATCGGTAACGGGTGATTATTTGGCCGGCCGACGCGAAATCAGTGTTCCCACCAAGCGGCGCAAGGGGAATGGCAAAAAGGTAACGGTGAAAAAGGCCACCGGAAACAACCTGCAGAAAGTTACGGCAGATTTTCCATTGGGGCAGTTTGTCTGTGTGACGGGTGTGTCTGGTGGTGGCAAATCCACCCTGACGATTGAGACCTTATTCAAAACCGCCTCCATGAATTTGAACGGGGCGCGCCAAACACCGGCACCCTGCGAAACGGTGAAGGGCTTGGAGCATCTGGATAAAGTGATCGACATTGATCAACGCCCCATTGGCCGCACGCCGCGATCAAACCCCGCCACATACACCGGGGCATTCACCCCCATCCGGGATTGGTTTGCGGGCCTGCCAGAGGCCAAGGCACGCGGGTACAAGCCGGGCCGGTTCAGTTTTAACGTCAAAGGCGGCCGGTGTGAGGCATGTCAGGGCGACGGTGTGATCAAAATTGAAATGCACTTTTTGCCTGATGTTTATGTGGAATGCGAAACCTGCAAGGGCGCGCGGTATAATCGCGAAACGCTTGAGATCAAATTCAAAGGCAAATCTATCGCCGATGTTTTGGACATGACCGTGGAAGATGCCCAAGCGTTTTTCCAAGCTGTGCCATCCATCCGCGAAAAGATGGATGCGTTGATGCGTGTTGGGCTGGGCTATATCAAGGTGGGCCAGCAAGCCACGACATTGTCGGGGGGTGAGGCACAGCGGGTGAAACTGTCCAAAGAATTGGCGAAACGATCCACCGGGCGCACGCTGTATATTTTGGATGAACCCACAACAGGCTTGCATTTCGAAGATGTACGCAAACTGTTGGAGGTGCTGCACGAACTGGTCGATCAGGGTAATTCCGTCATCGTGATTGAACACAATCTGGATGTTGTCAAAACCGCTGACCACATCATTGATATCGGCCCCGAAGGGGGCGACGGGGGCGGCACGATTGTGGCCAAAGGCACACCAGAAAAAGTTTCAGGCGTGGAAGAAAGCCATACGGGAAGATATCTAAAAGAGATGCTGAACCCATCCCGGGTGGCCGCGGAATAAGGCAATTGGGCCGTATAAATGTTTCGCACGCGAAACATAGCGCCCCCAAGTGTTTGAGGTTACACGGTCAACCTATGGGGCGAACGCACCGTTAACGGCTGCTTTTTTGGGGGGTGGCGGTGTGCACAACCCGTACACACCCTGTACACAATCCGTACACCGGCGGTCTTTCGAGACCATCACCGGGCAAAGGTTAACGGCGGCGCAAAAACATGCGCCGCCATGGCAATTATTCCATCACGGGGATGCTGAATTCGCCGCCTTCTTTGATGCCTGATGGCCAACGGGCGGTGACGGTTTTGGTGCGCGTGTAAAACTTGAACGCATCGGGCCCGTGTTGATTCAAATCGCCAAAGGCCGATTTTTTCCACCCACCAAAGGTGTGGTATGCCAGCGGCACTGGGATCGGCACGTTGATGCCCACCATCCCGATGTTGATGCGGTTGGCGAAATCGCGGGCGGTATCGCCGTCGCGGGTAAAGATCGCGGTGCCGTTGCCATATTCGTGATCCATGGCAAGGCCGATCGCCTCTTCATAGGATTGCGCGCGCACGGTGGACAGGACCGGCCCGAAAATCTCGGTCTTGTAGATGTCCATGTCTTTGGTGACGTTGTCGAACAGATGCGCGCCAACAAAGAAGCCGTCTTCATATCCTTGCAATTTGAAATCACGCCCATCAACAACCAATTTCGCGCCTTGATCCACGCCCGTTTGCACCAAACGTTCGATGTTGGATTTGGCAGCGGCGGTCACCACAGGGCCATAATCCACGTCATCGCCGGATGTGTATGGCCCGACTTTCAGTGCCTCAACCCGGGGAACCAGCTTTTCGATCAAACGATCGGCGGTGTCATCGCCCACAGGCACAGCCACGGAAATCGCCATGCAGCGTTCGCCGGCCGCGCCATAGCCCGCGCCGACCAACGCGTCTGCGGCTTGGTCCATATCTGCGTCTGGCATGATGATCATGTGGTTTTTGGCGCCGCCAAAACACTGAACTCGTTTGCCCTGCGCACAACCAGTTCCATAGATATATTCGGCAATCGGTGTTGATCCCACAAAGCCAACGGATTGGATCACATCATGATAAAGGATTGCATCCACCGCTTCTTTGTCGCCGTTCACCACTTGCAAAATGCCCTTGGGCAGACCCGCTTCTTCCATCAATTCAGCCAGCATCAATGGCACCGATGGATCCCGCTCTGACGGTTTCAGGATAAAGGCATTGCCGCAGGCGATGGCGGGGGCAAACATCCACATTGGGATCATGGCCGGGAAGTTAAACGGCGTAATGCCCGCCGTCACACCCAAGGCCTGACGCATGGAATACATATCAATGCCGGGGCCAGCAGAATCGGTATATTCACCCTTCAGCATTTGTGGCGCGGCGATGCAGTATTCCACAACTTCCAAACCACGGATCACATCGCCCTTGGCATCGGGCAGGGTTTTGCCGTGTTCACGCGAAAGCGCCTCTGCCAATTTGTCCATGTCGCGGTTCAAAAGATCCACGAATTTCATCAACACACGCGCGCGGCGTTGCGGGTTCACGGCGGCCCAGGCAGGTTGGGCGGCGGATGCCGCTGATACGGCCTGATCCATTTCAGCCTGATTGGCCAAAGGAACTTTGGCCTGCACTTCACCCGTGGCGGGGTTGAATACATCGGCAAACCGGCCTGAGGTGCCCTTCACATGGGCGCCGTTGATATAATGTGTCAGTTCTTGCATGCGACTCTCCAATCATTTGGCCAAAGTCTAACATTGCAATTTTGCATAGGGTAGAGAAGTATTTCCAAAATGATTTTGCAAGGATGCAAAGCGTGGAAAACTGGGATGACCTAAAGGTTTTTTTGATCGTGGCGCGCACCGGGGGGCTGACACCGGCGGCAAAGCTGTTGAAAATGGATGCTGCAACCGTTGGTAGACGCATCACAAGGTTAGAGGCCGCCCGCGGCGTCGTGTTGTTTCAAAGATCGCCGCAGGGATATGTCCTGACGCCTGCGGGCCAAGCGTTGCAAAGTTTTGTCGATGCGGCTGAGGCTTCGTTGAACGCGGGTCTTGGCGCATTGGCGCAATCCACCGATCAATTGGAGGGTCAGGTGCGTATTGGCGCGCCGGATGGCTGCGCCAATTATGTATTGCCACAAATTTGCGCAGACATTGGCAAAGACCATCCGGATCTTGATCTTCAAATTGTTGCCTTGCCGCGGGTGGTAAACCTGTCTGGCCGCGAGGCCGATATGGCCATCGGCGTCAGCGCGCCCACGGCAGGCCGCCTGATCGTTCAGCGCATTTGCGATTATCATCTGCATTTGGCGGCGATCCCGGATGTGGGGCGGCGTTTAACCACGCTGGATGATCTGAAATCAGAGCGGATTGTGGGGTATATCCCCGATATGATCTTTGATCGGGAACTGGATTATTTGGGTGAATTGAACCTGACCCGGGTGCACGCGGCGTCGAATTCCATCGCTGTGCAAATGCAACTTTTGCAAGCGGGGGCAGGGGTTGGCGTGGTGCATCAATTTGCCATGCCCCATGCGCCGGGTTTGATTCCCGTTTTACCCGAGATCCGCTTTAAGCGTTCCTTTTACTTGATCCGTGCCAAAGAAGATCAAAAAGACGAACGTCTCAACAAAATCGCAGAGATTTTGCGCCGTGCTGTGATCGCGCAAATCGCGAAAGCCGAAGCAAGCCTTGGCACGCCGGGCGAAAGCCGTTAGCAACACCGCCAACTTGGTTTCGAAAGGAACGACCATGCGCACAGGTCTTTATCCAGGCACCTTTGATCCCATCACATTGGGGCATATTGATATTATTCGGCGCAGCTGTGCCTTGGTGGATCGTTTGGTCATTGGGGTGGCCATCAACCGTGACAAGGGCCCTTTGTTTTCCCTGGAAGAACGTGTCGCGATGATCGAGGCAGAGGTGGCCGGCCTGAAAGGCGCATCCGCCACAGTGATCGAAGTGCATCCATTTGAAAATTTGCTGATTGATTGTGCCCGCGATGTGGGTGCCACCATTCTTATGCGTGGCCTTCGCGCGGTTGCAGATTTTGAATACGAATATCAAATGGTTGGCATGAACCGCCAAATGGATGCATCGATCGAGACGGTGTTTTTGATGGCCGAAGCCCAGTATCAGCCCATTGCATCAAAGCTGGTGAAAGAGATTTCAAGGCTGAACGGGGATGTGTCAAAATTTGTCACACCCGCCGTTAACGAAGCCCTGAAACGTAAGTTTTCGGATTAAATCAGTTTGCCCATGGCAACCGCTGTGTCGCACATGCGGTTGGAAAAGCCCCATTCATTGTCATACCATGACAAAACCCGAACCATATCATTTTCCATGATCATGGTTTGGTCTGCGGCAAATATGGATGAATGCGGATCGTGGTTGAAATCAATCGACACCAGCGGCACGTCGACCACATCCAAAACGCCTTTTAACTTGCCCTTTGCCGCGTCGCGCATCAGGGAATTGATTTCGTCAATGTCTGTTTTGCGGCCCGCCTCGAACGTCAAATCCACAACAGACACATTGGGGGTAGGTACCCGGATGGCCACGCCATCCAGCTTTCCGTTCAGTTCCGGCAACACCAATCCCACGGCGCGTGCGGCCCCGGTTGTGGTGGGCACCATTGACATGGCTGCGGCACGCCCGCGGTTCCAATCTTTGGCATTCAGGCGATCCAAGGTGGGCTGCGCGCCGGTATAGGCATGCACGGTGGTCATCAAACCGCGTTTGATGCCAACACTGTCATTCAACACTTTGGCCACGGGGGCCAAGCAGTTCGTGGTGCAAGATGCGTTTGACACCACGATGTCATCAGATGTTAGGGTATCATGGTTCACGCCATAGACGATGGTTTTGTCGGCATCGCTGGAGGGCGCGGAAATCAAAACCCTGCTGGATCCATTTTCAAGATGGGCTTGGCAGGCCTCTTTCGTTTTGAAAACACCGGTGCATTCCAACACCACATCCACGTCTGACCATGGTAAATCCGCTGGATTGCGCAGGGCGGTGACCGCGATATCGCCATAGCCAACGTCAATTGCGGTATCGGTGACTTTGACATCAAAATTGCCACGCCCATGGACGCTGTCGTATTTCAAAAGATGGGCATTTGCTTCGACAGAGCCCAGATCGTTGATGGCGACAACTTCTAAATCGGTGCGGTTGCTTTCAAGGATGGCCCGAAGGATGTTTCGACCAATCCGCCCAAATCCATTAATCGCGACTTTTGTTGTCATATTGCTCTCCACCATATGTTGGTGTGAGCGCTAACACCGTGTGCCTCGAAGTTCAAGGGCAGACGGGCGGCATCACCGCCAGAACGCCATCCATTCAATAAGTTTCATACCCTTTTTGGCCAGAAACAAGATGGCGTTTGTATCATTAAGTGCGATGTCTGCAATGACGGCACAGGTCACCATGATGGCCAGCACCAATGCAATTCTGTCCGTCATGCAAAACCTCCATTAATGGAGGAGCTGTCCCATCCGTGCTGCAACATCTGCCATGCGAACCGAAAAGCCCCATTCGTTGTCGTACCATGCCAGTACACGAACGGTCTTTCCACCAATAACTTTGGTCTGATCCGGCGCAAAGATAGAGGATTCGGGCGTATGATTGAAATCAATCGATACTTTTGGTTCTGGGTCATATCCGATGATGGATGCCATTTCGTTTTGGGCGGCGGCTTCCATGATTTCGTTGACTTGCTGTGCGGTCACGGATTTTGACGCCTCAAACGTCAGATCAACACAAGAAACGTTTGGCGTTGGAACCCGCATGGCGGTGCCATCCAACTTACCTTCCAATTCGGGCAACACTTCGCTTAAGGCCTTGGCCGCACCGGTGGAGGTTGGGATCATCGCCATGGCCGCGGCGCGGGCGCGATACAGATCCTTATGACGGCGGTCCAGCGTGGGCTGATCCCCGGTATAGCTGTGAATGGTGGTCATGATCCCGCGTTCAATGCCAATTGCATCGTTCAAAACTTTGGCAAGAGGGGCCAAACAGTTGGTGGTGCAAGACCCGTTTGAAATCATGCGTTCATCGGCCTTCATTTCGCGGTGGTTCACACCCCAAACAACAGTCCGATCCACATTTTTCGCAGGCGCAGAGATAAGAACCTTTTTGGCACCTTGATCCAGATGAACCGATGATTTGTGCCCATCGTTGAACTTGCCGGTACATTCCAACACAACATCAACACCCGTCCAATCCAGTTCGGTCGGGTCATAGGTTGAAAACATCTCAATTGGGCCGCGGCCCAGATCCATGGAATTGCCATCCAGCTTTACGTCATGTGGGAAACGGCCATGAACGCTGTCATAACGAATAAGATGCGCACTTGTTTCCAGTGGGCCAGTGGCATTTACCTTTACCACTTCCACATCATTCCGGCCGCTTTCGGCGATATGTGCCAATGTGCACCGTCCGATGCGACCAAACCCGTTAATGCCAACTTTTACTGTCATCGATCCGCTCCCGCGCCAAATGTTGGCGCAGGGCTATCAATCAATTGTAACGAAAGAAAGAAGAGAAAGTGTTGTATTTCAGTGTGTTAGCGGAAACATTGACGTTTCGCGCTAACACTTTGCGCTAACAATTGGGCAATATTTTGCCAAAGCGCGTTTTATCCCAACAATTGGGTGGCAAGGCGTTCCACGGCGTCGGCCGTGATACCGAACTCTTGGTACAGACGTTCTGCGGGGGCCGAGGCCCCGAATCCTGTCATGCCCACGAACCCTGCTTTCGCTTCGCGGCCGCGTTCCCCCAGCAACCATTGGTCCCATCCTTGACGCACCGCAGCTTCGATGCCGATGCGAACAGGCCCGCTTGGAAGAACCTTTTTGCGATATGCTTCCGGCTGTTGGGCAAAGAGTTCCATACACGGCATTGAGACAACCCGGGTTCCGATCCCTTTGGCCTGCAACGCATCGCGTGCCGCCATGGCGATGGAAACTTCGGTGCCGGTGGCCATCAAGATCACCTGGCGCTTGCCCTCACTTTCGGCCAAGACATAGGCCCCTTGGGCCGTCAGGTTGGCACTTTTGTAAGATGTGCGCACCGCAGGAACCGACTGACGTGACAGGGCCATGACAGACGGCGTGTTTGTTTGGGCAAAGGCGATTTCCCAAGCTTCGGCGGTTTCTGTCGCATCAGCGGGACGGAAAACCAATGTATTGGGCGTTGCCCGGTTTAAGGCCAGATGTTCCACCGGTTGGTGGGTTGGGCCATCTTCGCCCAAACCGATGGAATCGTGGGTCATCACATAGACCACTGGAACACCCATCAACGCAGACAAACGCATGGATCCGCGTGCATAATCAGTAAAACACATAAACGTGCCGCCATAAGGCTTGATCCCGCCATGCAAGGCCATCCCGTTCATCGCGGCGGCCATACCGTGTTCACGGATGCCATAGTGGACATATCGGCCTTTGCGATTTTCGGGATCAAACACCGTCATATCCGTTGATTTTGTGTTGTTTGATCCAGTCAAATCCGCAGATCCACCCACCGTGTGCAACAAGATGTCATTTGTCACATTCAAGGCGGCCTCAGATGCCTTGCGGGTTGCCATTTTGGGCTGGCTTTCGGCCATTTCGCGCTTGTGGCGGCGAATGGCGTTTGTCAGTTTGGTTGGCAATTCTTGGGCATGGGCGGCTGCGAATTTGCGTTGTTTGCCAGAAGACGCTTTTGCCAAGCGATCTTCCCATGCAACACGTTCACCGGCACCGCGCGAACCAATGTCTTTCCACGCTTGGGCAACATCAGCTGGAATTTCAAACGCGCCATATTCCCAACCATAGGCATCTTTGGCGGCCTTCAGTTGATCTGCGTCGGTCAGGGCGCCGTGGCCCTTGGATGTGTCTTGGGCCGCATGTCCCAGTGCAATGTGGGTTTTACATGCGATCATGGATGGTTTGCCAGCTGATTTGGCCGCTGTAATGGCCGCATCAATTGCCTCTGGATCATGGCCATCGATGGCCTGTACATGCCAACCGGATGCCTTAAACCGTTGAACTTGATCGGTTTTGTCAGACAATTCCACGGTTCCGTCGATGGTGATGTTGTTGTCATCCCAAAGAACGATCAGCTTTGACAATTCTTGACGCCCGGCCAGGGCGATGGCCTCTTGGCTGACACCTTCCATCAGGCAACCATCCCCAGCAATCACATAAGTATAGTGATCTTGCAGGGCTTTGCCGTGGGTGGAGCGGGCCATTTCTTCGGCCATCGCAAAGCCAACCGAATTGGCGATACCTTGCCCCAACGGGCCGGTGGTTGTTTCAATCCCTTTGGCATGCCCATATTCCGGATGGCCTGCGGTGATCGCACCCCATTGGCGGAAGTTTTTGATCTGGTCCAAGGTCATGTCTTCATACCCGGTCAGATGCAAAAGCGCATAAAGCAGCATGGAGCCGTGACCCGCAGATAAGATAAAGCGATCACGATCAGCCCAATCCGGTGCGCTTGCATCGAATTTCAGGTGCTTTTCAAACAGGACAGTGGCAACATCAGCCATCCCCATGGCCATGCCAGAATGGCCAGAATTGGCGGCGGCAACCGCATCCAGTGCCAAAGCACGAATTGCAGCAGCTTTGCGCCAGTGATCGGGGTTGCGGGCGGCAAGTTCTTTCAGGTCCACGGCGGTGATTTCCTTGGTGAAAATTGGTCAGATGCGCCTTCCTAGCAAGACCGTGGGGAAGTTCAAGCAAACACAGCCTTGGACGTGCGACCTTTCATCGCCTAATCTATCGATTATTCGGGAACGAATCGCCTGATCACAATGGGTTGGGTGCCAAAGTTAAGAGAGTAGGGTGGGTATGACTGATTTGCCGATGATCGAAAATCGCTTGGATTTGGCGTTAAACCAAATCGAGGCCCTGTTGGTATCGCGCGATACAGCTGGCTCTGATGCGCAACTGGCCGATGTGCGCCACCAATTGATGCAATCCCAGGCGCAGGTCACCCAGCAAAGCACGCAGATTGATGACCTGACCAAGGCCAACCGGGATGCCGCCCAAGAATTGGAACAATTACGCACCAGTGTGATGGCCCTTGAAAAGGGGATGGAACAGATGCGCCAATCCAATGCGGATTTGCAGACCGCATTGGATCAAGCGGCCGCAGGGCAAACTGGGGCTGATGAAACCTTGAAATCCCAAGTCAAAGCGATGCAGGCAGATCGCATCGCAGAACAAGCAGAGATTGCCGCCCTTCTGGTGGCGCTTGGCCCATTGGTGGAGGGTTCGAAAGATGCCTGAGATTACTGTAAATATCGGCGGTCGCCCGTTCAAAGTAGCCTGTCAGCCCGGCGAAGAGGCATTCTTGCATTCCGCAGCAGATATGCTGAACGAAGAGGCCAATCATTTGATGGATCAGATCGGCCAATTGCCCGAGGCACGGATGTTGTTGATGGCGGGCTTGTTGTTGGCCGATAAAACCGCCGGTCTGCAAGATCAGCTGCGCGCGGCACAGGCCGAAGTGGCGGATTTAAAGCAGGGGGCTGCGGCACCCGCAGCTGTGGATTTGACCCGTCTTGATGCGATCACAAAACGGGCCGAGACCATGGCAAGCGCAGGCAAAGACTAGGTCTTAGCCGTTCGCTTCGCGGATTTTATCTGCGGCGTCTTTGTCAAAGGCCACTTCATTTTCAACCAGCAAGGTGTCCAATTCGCCTGACAATGTCATGTCGCGAACGATATCGCAGCCACCGATGAATTCGCCTTTGACATAAAGTTGTGGAATTGTGGGCCAATCTGAGAAATCTTTGATCCCTTGGCGCACGGCATCATCTGCCAAAACATTCACGTCTTGGTAATCAACACCCATATAATTCAAGATGCCAGCAACCTGACTTGAAAAGCCACACTGCGGCATTTCTTTGCTGCCTTTCATGAATAAGACAACATCATTGTTCCCCACTGTTTCTTTGATTTGCTCTTCTGCAGACATGGTAATATCCTTATACATCAGTGGCTTGCGCCACGGTTTTAATCTGGCGCGCCTGTTGTCAGGGCAAGGGCATGAAGATCGCCATTCGCCCCATCCATGCGTCCCTTCATGGCGGCATAAACGGCGCGGTGTTGGGCCACACGGGACTTTCCGCGGAAACTTTCATCAATCACGCGCGCGCCCATGTGCACGCCATCATCGCCCGTTACAGAAATATCTGCGTTGGGAAAGCTTTCTCTGAGAAGCGTTTCAATTTCGGTGGCGGACATGGCCATGGGAAACCTCTTTCGTCGTTCATGGTATAGGTAATCACGGCACGCGAGTGTCGCAAGTTTTCAGGTGACTGTTTCTTCAAATGCCGTTTCAAACACAAGTTTTAGATCGGCCATGGGGGCAGAGGCGCCACCAAAGCTGATGTCTGTGCCCGTAAATTGCCCGATGGTTTCGATGGCAACATCCGCTTTGTGCGCCGCACTCATCAACGCTTCGGCGGCGTCAAAGCTACAGGCAATCAAATATCTGCCCTGATCTTCCCCAAAGAGCGTGGCTGTATCATCACTGTCCAATGACAAGCCAACGTCACCTGCCACGGCCATTTCGAACGCCGCCATTGCGATGCCGCCGTCCGATACATCCGTACAAGATTTGATCCACGCCGCATTGTCGCGAATGAAGTCACCGTTTTTGCGTTCCTCGGCCAGATCAACGTGGGGGGCGGGCCCGTCGGCGCGGTTGAACACTTCATGCAAAAGGGCCGATTGCCCCAAATGACCGTCAAAGGCACCCACGCACAACAACACGTGCCCGTCGCGTGCAACATCCCCGATCATTTGATCCGGTGTCGGGATCAATCCCACCGCGCCAATGGTTGGGGTGGGCAAAATCGCGGATCCATCTGTTTCATTATAAAGGGATACGTTGCCCGAAACGATTGGCATATCCAATTCCGATACGGCCTCGGCGATGCCCTTGATGGCCATAACGAACTGCCCCATGATTTCAGGCTTTTCGGGGTTGCCGAAGTTCATATTGTCCGTTGTGGCAAGGGGTTTGGCACCCACGGCGGTTAAGTTGCGATAGGCCTCTGCCACCGCTTGCTTTCCGCCTTCAAAGGCATTTGCAGCCACATATCGGGGGGTGACATCTGATGTAAAGGCAAGCGCCTTTTGCGTGCCGTGTACCCGCACAATCCCGGCACCCGCACCCGGAATGCGCAGGGTATCGGCCATGACCTGGCTGTCATATTGTTCATAAACCCACTGCTTGGCGGCATAATTTGGGCTGCCCAACAGGGCGCGAAGGCCGTCGATGGGATCAATTTGTACAACATCTTCCAATTCTGGCGCCGGATCAGGTTCGACCCATGGGCGATCGTATTCGGGGGCTGATCCTGACAAGGTTGCCAATGGCAGATCGGCAACGATTTGCCCTTTGTGTTCAATCAAAAAGCGATCTTCAGCAATGGTTTTGCCGACAATCGCAAAATCCAAATCCCATTTTTCAAACACCGCACGGGCCGCATCTTCCAGATCTGGTTTCAAAACCATCAGCATGCGTTCTTGGCTTTCCGACAGCATCATTTCATAGGCCGTCATATTGTCTTCGCGTTGGGGCACATCATCCAAGATCAGGTGCACACCAAGACCACCTTTGTCGCCCATTTCCACCGCAGAACACGTTAACCCAGCGGCGCCCATATCCTGAATGGAAATCACCGCACCGGTTTTCATCAGTTCCAGCGTCGCCTCCATCAGGCGTTTTTCGGTGAAAGGATCGCCCACCTGAACCGTTGGGCGCTTTTCTTCGATGGTTTCGTCGAATTCCGCGCTGGCCATTGTGGCGCCGCCCACGCCATCGCGTCCCGTTTTGGCCCCCAAATAAACCACGGGCATGCCCACGCCCGATGCGGCGGAATAAAAGATTTTATCTGCATCCGCCAAACCGGCGGCAAAGGCGTTTACCAAACAATTGCCGTTATAGGCCGGATGAAACCGAACTTCACCCCCAACGGTGGGCACGCCAAAGCAGTTCCCGTATCCACCCACGCCCGCAACCACGCCGTGCACCAAGGATTTGGTTTTGGGGTGATCTGGGCTGCCAAAGCTGAGAGAGTTCATCGCCGCAATCGGGCGGGCGCCCATCGTAAAGACATCGCGCAAAATGCCCCCAACACCGGTTGCTGCGCCTTGATACGGCTCAATGTAGCTGGGGTGGTTGTGGCTTTCCATTTTGAAAATCACGGCCTGGCCATCGCCGATATCAACGACACCGGCATTTTCACCCGGGCCGCAAATCACCTGTGGCCCTTCGGTTGGCAAGGTGCGCAACCATTTTTTGGATGATTTGTAAGAGCAATGTTCGTTCCACATCGCAGAAAAAATACCCAGTTCGGTGAACGAGGGCGTGCGGCCGATGATGTCTAAAATACGATCATATTCATCTGGCTTCAGGCCGTGGGCTTCGATCAAGTCCGGCGTGATCTTTGGTTCTGTCACAGTCATCCCCTTTGGTTGGGGTTCTGTTACAATCAAATTCCAGAAGGTTCAAAGGTGATTAGACAAAAAAAGAGCCGGGCACGCGGCCCGGCCTAAGTCCAACAGGGAGGTATGAAAGCTGAACTTGCGTCCGTCGCTTCCATGAAGGTCAGATAGGTCCCGCGTGCCAATCCGGCAAGGGGGCGGGGTATGTGTTTTGGGAATGCCCGACATGCACCGGATGCATGGCTTCCGTTCGGATCAGTTTGCCAAGGCTTGTTCGCGTTCCAACTTGCGACGTGCGATGATTTCGTCTTGCACAAAATCGCGGAAGGCCGCGATGCGTTTGGATTGACGCAATTCTTCGGGGTAGGCCAAGAAAACCGGCACCTCTGCGGAATCGATTTCAGGCAAAACGCGCACCAGATCGGGAAAATCATGGGTTACGTAATCGGGCAAAACCCCAATCCCTAGATTGTGGATTACCCCCTGAAGCACTCCGAAATAGTTGTTCACCGTCAAAAGGGAATCTACATCGTTGGCTAAAATCCGATTGATCAGGGATGCACCGGCGCTGACCTGAGGTGTATCTGGGTTTTGGCAAATCAACCGATGCCGAGAGATATCTTCCAAGGTTTCTGGTGTGCCGTTTTCCACCAAATATTCAGGCGATGCATAAAGTCGCATGCGCACAGACATCAATCGCTTTCGAATAAGATCGGCTTGGCTGGGTTCTTTCATGCGGATGGCAACGTCAGCTTCGCGCATGGGCAGGTCAAGAACACGTTCTTCCAACCTAAGGTCAACTTTAAGATTGGGATATTTTTCATAAAGGTGGGGCAGGCGCGGGGCCAGCCACAGGGTTCCAAAACCCGTTGTTGTGGTGACACGAAGTTGGCCGAACACCTCTTCTTCGCTGTCGCGAATGCGCGCGGCAGCGGCATCAAGACGTTTGGTCATGGACCGGGTTGCGTCAAACAGGTGTTCGCCTTGTTCGGTTAAGATAAGACCGCGAGCGTGGCGGTGAAACAGGGTAACGCCAAGGCTTTCTTCCAAGGCGCGCACCTGACGCGACACCGCCGATTGTGACAAATGCAATGTTTCCCCCGCATGGGTCAGGGACCCCGCATCGGCCACCGCATGAAAAATTCTAAGTTTGTCCCAATCCATGATGGCCCCTATCTCTTAGGTTGCACCATAACACGAAGAACTTTGCCGCGTCATAATGTTTTTCTTGATAGGTCAGCATTTGTGACCTAAAGTTGGAAAAGATAAGGGGGAAACCATGTCGCACCACGTCATTTCGCTCGCTGATCGGACGGATCTTTCCGTTGAAACGGTTTTGTTGAACGGCACACAGGCTTTGGTGCGATTGATGTTGATGCAATCGGCGCGGGATCGAAAGGCGGGTCTTAAAACAGCCGGACTTGTCACGGGATATCGCGGATCGCCCCTTGGTGCCGTTGATTTTCAAATGCAACGTGCGAAAAATGTTTTGGACAGTGCAAAAATTGAATTCCAACCCACCCTGAACGAGGATTTGGCGGCAACCGCCCTTTGGGGCAGTCAGCAAGCAGAGCTGCGCGGTGAAGGCAAATTCGATGGGGTTTTTGGCCTTTGGTATGGCAAGGGGCCGGGGGTTGATCGCACCGGCGATGTGTTTCGACATGTGAATTTCGCTGGGACATCGCCCCATGGCGGTGTTTTGGCCGCCCTCGGGGATGATCATACCGGCGAAAGTTCAACCACCCTGCATCAATCTGAATTTACGATGATGGACAGTTACATGCCTGTGCTGTCACCCGCAGGTGTACAAGAAATCTTGGATCTTGGCTTGGCGGGATACGCTTTGTCACGCTTTGCGGGGGTTTGGGCCGGTTTGAAATGCATCAAGGATACGATCGAAGCCACATCTGTGGTAAATGGCGATCCCTTCCGTTTGCAATTTGTTCACCCGGAATTTGATATGCCCGACGGGGGGTTAAACATTCGATTGATCGACACGCCGCAAGATCAAGAATACCGAATGGTGCATCATAAACGGCAGGCAATATCTGCTTTTGCCCACGCCAATAAGTTGGATCGCCGTATGGCTGGGCGGCCCGGCGCGCGGATCGGATTTGTGGCGGCGGGCAAAAACTGGCTTGATCTGACCCATGCGCTGTCATTGCTGGATATCGACGACACACGGGCCGAGGTGTTGGGCCTGACCACCTATAAGATTGCCATGACATGGCCGCTGGAACCCAAGGGTTTTCAAGAATGGGCCGAAGATTTGGATTTGATCGTTGTGGTCGAAGAAAAGCGCAAAATTATCGAAAGCCAGATCAAGGAAATCCTGTTTAATCGCCGGGGCGACACGCGTGTGATCGGCGGAACGGATTTGGATGGTCAGTTGTTGTTTAGGGATGACGCAGATCTGGATCCAGTGACCGTGGCCACCAAATTGGGGCAAATCCTGACGGCCGAGGGGCGGGGGTCAGACCAGCTTAGCGCGGCCATAAAGCGCCTGCACGACAGCACGCCAGCAATCTCAAACGCGGTTGAGACACGCAGAACCCCGTATTTTTGTTCGGGGTGTCCCCATAATACATCCACCAAACTGCCCGAGGGCAGCCGGGCCTATGCCGGAATTGGGTGCCATTACATGGTGCAATGGATGGACCGCGAAACCGTTGGGTTTACCCAAATGGGTGGCGAGGGGGCGAATTGGATCGGCGAGGCACCGTTTTCAAACCGCGACCATGTGTTTCAAAATCTGGGGGATGGCACATATAACCATTCTGGTATTCAGGCCATTCGCGCGGCTTTGGCGACTGACACCACCATCACCTACAAAATCTTGTTCAATGATGCCGTGGCCATGACAGGCGGGCAAAGCAATGATGGTGATTTGTCTGCCTATCGTGTGTGCGAAGAAATTGCCGGGATGGGCGTCAAAAATATTGCCTTTGTGTATGACGATAAAGAAGATTTTGATTTGGATCATCTTCCCAAAGGCACCTTGGTAGACACACGTGAAAATTTGCCAATGGTGCAAGAAAAATTTCAGAAAAACAAAGGTGTATCGGTCATTGTTTATGCCCAAACCTGTGCGGCCGAAAAACGCCGGCGGCGCAAGCGTGGCAAGTTTCCCGATCCTGATCAACGCGTCTTTATCAATCCCGATGTGTGTGAGGGATGCGGGGATTGTGGGGTGCAATCGAATTGCGTTTCGATCCTGCCGTTCGAAACACCTTTGGGCCGAAAGCGCCAGATTGACCAATCGTCATGCAACAAAGATTTCAGTTGTATCAAGGGGTTTTGCCCGTCCTTTGTCACGGTGCATGGCGGGGTGCCGCGTAAAAACACGGCGATGAATTTGGAAATTCCTGATCTGCCTGATCCGAGATTGCCTGCCATCGAAGGCACCCATAATGTGTTGCTGACCGGTGTTGGCGGGACAGGCGTGGTGACCATCGGTGCGATATTGTCCATGGCCGCGCATTTGGATGGCAAAGGGGCCGCCATGTTGGAAATGGCTGGAATGGCCCAAAAGGGCGGCGCGGTATTAATCCATTGCCGCTTTGCCAACACGCCAGATGATATTTCTGCCATTCGTGTGGCAGATGGCGAATGTAATACGTTGATTGGCGGAGATTTGGTTGTCAGCTGCCACGCAGAAACCAAGCGTTTGTACCGCAGCGGGCAAACCAAGGCTGTGGTCAACAGTTTCGAAATGATCACGGGGGCGTTTACCAAAGATCGCCTGTTTCAAATTCCGGGCCAAGATTTGATGTCTGGATTACAGGATCAGTTGAAAGGGGATGTTCAGTTTTTGAACGCTACGAAATTGGCTGAAAACACCCTGGGCGACAGTGTTTATGCAAATATGATTTTGGTGGGGGCGGCTTTTCAGGCCGGTCAATTGCCGCTTTCTGAAACGGGCATTTTGGATGCGATTTCCCTGAATGGGGCGAAGGTATCTGAAAACCAACGGGCCTTTCAATTGGGCCGGTATTTCCAATCCAGCCCGCAAGGCGTTGACGCGGTCATGGCCTCAGCTGCACCAGACATGCCAACCACCGAACAGGCGATCACGGCGCAATTAAAGGCATATGGCTCAGGTCGGTTGAAAAGATTTTCCAAGAAAATGGCGGCTTTTGAAGGGCATCCCTTACGCGATGTGATTGCCAGGAATTATGCCAAGATTCTGTGTTATAAGGATGAATACGAAGTGGCGCGGATGTTGGGGAACACCCGGAAAATGGTGGAAGATCAATTTGAAGGGACCCAGAAAATTGAATTCCATCTTGCCCCCCCTTTGATGTCACGCATGGGCCCAGATGGGCGACCAAAGAAAAAGAGGTACGGCCGGATGTTTGAACGTCTTGCCCCCGTATTGGCCAAAATGCGGTTCTTGCGCGCCACGCCCTTTGATGTGTTTGGATACACCAAGGAACGCCGCGCAGAGAGGGCATTGATCCCAATCTTTGAAAAAGACATGCAACATATTTTGGATCAATATTCCCCAGAACAGCATGTTTTGTGGGCCGAGCTTGCCAATATCCCGGATGGCATCCGTGGATTTGGCCCGGTGAAAGAACAAGCGATCCAAGAAGCAGACGAAAAACGCAAACTTCTTTTGGGCGACATAGAGGTGGCCAGATCCCAAGTCTTAGCCGCACAATAATCCCACCCACGGCCAGCTATGCGGCAACAGAGGCAGGCGCATGTGCCAAGGCTATTATATCGGGTTTTGAACGTGTCTTTGGACGCGCGCAGGTGCTGCAGCGTGCCCAACATTTTGATGCTGGGTCTTATCCCACAAGCGATGTTTGGGCGCGCCTGTTTGGGCAATTCGGGCTGAGGCTTACGGTGCCCAAAGGGCAAGTGGCAAATATCCCCACATCGGGCCCTGTTGTTTTGGTTGCCAACCATCCCTTTGGAATTTTGGACGGCTTGTCGCTTGGTTATCTTTTATCACAGGTTCGACCAGATTTTCAGATCATCTCGCACAATGTTTTTCAGGCATTGCCGTCGATTTCACCATATATTTTGCCCATTGATTTTGCAGGGGATCGCGCTGCAGCTGTGCAAAATTTGGCTGCGCGCCGTGCGGCGGTTCACCACCTGAAGGGTGGCGGCGCCTTAGGCGTGTTTCCCGGGGGAACGGTTTCCACGGGGCGTCGAGTTTGGGATCGGCCCACCGATCCGGCGTGGCGCACGGGCACGGCAAAAATCCTGCTGCAAAGCCGCGCCACTGTGGTGCCGGTGTTCTTTTCAGGGCGAAATTCGATTGGGTTTCAAATCGCGTCGCACATTCATTCGAACCTGCGGTTGGGATTGTTGATTTCGGAATTCAAGCGGCGGATGGATGGCCCCGTGGGCCTGACGATTGGTCGGCCGATCCCCCCAATGGTTTGGTCAAAATATGAAAAGAAACCCGTTAGGTTGATGGCATTCCTGCGCGAACAGACATACAACCTGTCGCAAGACAAAAAATGGCCCCATCGGTTGGGGTATGACTTTGATAAACCATATCGGACGTGAACCATGGCAATCGGAATTTTTGACAGCGGACTTGGCGGTTTAACGGTTTTGCAGGCCTGTCAGGCCCGCATGCCCGATGTCGACTTCGTTTATCTGGGCGACAATCAGAACGCCCCCTATGGGGTGCGCACATCTGATGACGTGTATCGTTTGACCACGCAAGCGGTGGAAAAATTCTGGGATCACGGATGTGATCTTGTTATTTTGGCCTGCAATACGGCCTCTGCCGCGGCGTTGCGGCGGATGCAGGAATCCTGGGTGCCAGCTGACAAACGGGTATTGGGTGTTTTTGTCCCCATGATCGAGGCATTGACCGAACGCAATTGGGGCGACAATTCCCCCCCGCGAGAGGTTGATGTAAAACAGGTGGCCTTGTTCGCCACGCCCGCCACGGTGGCCAGCCGGGCGTTTCAACGCGAATTGGCCTTTCGCGCGATCGGTGTGGATGTTGAAACCCAAGCCTGTGGTGGATTGGTGGATGCCATCGAAGACGGCGATATGGTTTTGGCCGAAGCGCTGGTTCGATCCCATGTGGATGCGTTAAAGCGCAAGATGCCCAACCCGCAAGCGGCGGTTTTGGGGTGTACACATTATCCCCTGTTGCAGGATGTGTTTCAAAACGCGCTTGGTGCGGATGTGAAGGTGTATTCACAAGCCACATTGGTGGCCGACAGTTTGGCCGATTATATCAACCGCCATCCTGAAAAGGTTGGGTCAGGATGTAAAAGCCTGTTTTTGACCACGGGTGATCCTTTGAAAGTATCAGATCGGGCAACGCAGTTTTTGCAATCCGCTGTGACGTTTCGCGCGGCTTAATCCGTGGATGTGCCGTTGATATTTCTATGACCAAACGTCATATCGGCACCAACAAAGGGGATCGATCAAATGGCAAAGAACATCGCAATCTTGGGGGCAAGTGGATACACCGGGGCGGAACTTATCCGTTTGGTCAGTTTTCACCCTGAGATGTCGATCGCCGCATTGGCGGCGGATCGCAAGGCGGGGCAGGCAATCGGGGATGTTTTTCCACACCTGCGCCATTTGGGTTTGCCCGACCTTGTCAAAATCGAAGATATTGATTTCACGGATATTGATCTTGTCTTTTGCGCTTTGCCCCATGGGGTTGGCCATAAACTGGTGCGCGATCTGCCTGAGAAAACCAAAGTGGTGGATTTATCCGCTGACTTTCGTTTGACAGAGGCCGAAACTTACAAAAAATGGTATGGGTTGGATCACACCGCAATGGATATCCAGCCTGACGTGGCCTTTGGTTTGCCCGAATTTTATCGTGCCGATATCGCCAAGGCGCGGATTACCGCGAATACAGGCTGTTACGTTGCCACATCATTGTTGCCGTTAATCCCGTTGCTGCGTGAAAAGGTGATTGCCCCCGATCCCATCGTGATTGATGCAAAATCCGGTGTGTCTGGGGCCGGGCGCGGATTGAACGAACCGATGCTGTTTTCCGAAGCAAACGAAGGTTTCAAGGCCTATGGCGTTGGGCATCACCGCCACATGGGCGAGTTGGATCAGGAGCTGTCCAAAGCGGCGGGCGTTGATGTGATCGCAAGCTTCACGCCACATTTGGTGCCAATGATCCGGGGTATGCAGGCCACAATCTATGCCCGTGGGGACGCCGAGACAGCGCAACAGGTGCTTGAGGCAACCTTCGCAGATGAAGCCTGCGTTGATGTGTTGCCCCTTGGGGGTATTCCGCAGACCCAACATGTGAAGGGATCAAATATTTGCCGCATTGGTCTTGTGCCTGACCGTATCGAAGGGCGTTTCATCATTCTGTCTGTGTTGGACAACCTGATGAAAGGTGCGTCTGGGCAGGCCATGCAATGCGCAAACATCACCTTGGGGCTGCCTGAAACCATGGGCTTGCCGCAGGTTCCGGTGTTTCCCTAATGCGGTCGCTTCAGAAACGACGCCGAATTCAGGTGATTGTTCTGGCCTTGGTTTGTCTGGTCGGGGCAACGGCCCTGATCGGGTATTCATTGCGAAACGGGATCAACCTTTTTCGTTCGCCGACACAAGTTGTCGAAACACCCCCCGCCGCAAGTGAGGTGTTTCGGTTGGGTGGTTTGGTGGTGGATGACAGCATCAAAAAAGATGCAGGCGTAAAGTTTTTCTTTGCGGTCACCGATGGGGCCAATGTGATTAATGTGCATTATGTCGGCGACAATCTGCCCCCTGATTTGTTCGAAGAGGGCCAAGGCACCGTGGCCACCGGACGATATGTGGATGGTGTGTTCCTCGCGACCGAGATTTTGGCCAAACACGATGAAACCTATATGCCGGCTGAGGTGATCGACGCTTTAAAAGAACAGGGCGTCTACCAAGCACCGGACGCTGGCTAAAACAGCTGTTAATCTTTTCACGTTCAGGTTTGTGCCATTCATGCAAATGGGGGCACCATGAAATCCGTACATTCCATTGCCGAAGAAATCGTCGCCCGCGAAGGCGGCTATGTGAATGATCCCGACGATCCCGGTGGGGCAACCAATTTCGGTGTCACGATTGGCACGTTAAAGCGGCTTGGCCTTGATATCGACCAAGACGGTGATGTGGATCGACGGGATGTTCAAAACCTGACCCAAAGACACGCGGTCGAGATTTTTAAAGATCACTATTTCCAAAAACCAGGCATCGCCCAATTGCCAGATGTTTTGCGCCCATCGGTGTTTGATATGTATGTGAATGCCGGATCAAATGCGGTGCGCATTTTACAGCGGCTTTTAAACAAAATGGGTTTTGATTTGGCCGTGGATGGCGCCATTGGGCCCGCAACACGGGATGCGGCCCACAAGGCCTTTGATATGGCGCCGCATCACTTGTCAGATGCCTATGCCATCGCCCGGCGAAATTACTATTACAAATTGGCGGACGCACGACCCAAAAGCCGCAAATATGCCCGCCGCAGAAATGGGGGAAAGGGCGGATGGATTGTGAGGGCGGAGGAGTTTCTGGACGCCAAATACCATCTGTCCGCAAAAGATCATCAGAAAAGGACTGCGAAATGGGTTTGATGGTGCGCTTCTTTGATTTGATTTTTGGCAACGGGCGATCCGATTTGACGGATCTGGCAGAAGTTTTCCGTGAAAACGCAGAAGGGGCCGCCGTGCGCGCGGCGGATGCGCACACAGCCGCCTTGGATCAATTTGCAGCTGAATTTCAGCACGAGCGGAAAGGCCTTTTTGATCGGTTCATTGATGGATTGAACCGTTTGCCACGACCGGCCATGGCTTTGGGCACGTTGGCCTTGTTTGCATCGGCGATGTTTAATCCTGAATGGTTCATCACCCGAATGGATGGCCTTCAACAGGTGCCCGAACCCTTGTGGTGGTTGTTGGGCGCTGTTGTCAGCTTTTATTTTGGGGCGCGTCATCAATGGAAGGCACAAGAATTTCAAAAATCCATGGCACAGCGGAAATCCACGTCGGGGCAACAGCCGCCAGCAATTTCCCCGCAAGACACGGTGCAAGCCCCTTCCAGATTCGACGACAATGCAGCCTTGCAAGATTGGGTCAGATGGCGGCGCAACCGCACCGAACCGCAAACATAGATGTGACCTGAGAACGCAGTTTCCCCCGTTGCCCTTGCGGTTGGGGGCAGGGCATTTATACCTGCGGTATGTTCAATGAAACCGCGCATTTTGCCCTGATCCTTGCCTTTTTTATGTCGATGGCCGGGGCCGTTCTGCCAATGATGGGGGCGGTGACACGCAATGCGGCGATGATGGATTTTGCGCGCGTCTCAGCCTATGTTCAGCTGATTTTGGTTGGCTTGGCTTTTGCTGTGCTGACCTTGGCATTTGTCACCTCTGACTTTTCTTTGCGCATTGTGCTGTTGAATTCCCACACCCTTAAACCCATGCTTTACAAAGTGGCCGGCGTTTGGGGGAACCACGAAGGATCCCTTTTGTTATGGGTGCTGATCCTAACTGGATTTGCCAGCGCCGTTGCGTTTTTTGGGCGTGGTTTGCCCAGCACCTTAAAGGCCCGTGTCTTGGGCGTTCAAAGCAGTGTAACGGCGGCCTTTTTGGCCTTTATCCTGTGGACATCAAACCCCTTTGAACGGGTGCCAAATCCGCCCTTTAACGGGCAGGGGCTTAATCCTTTGTTACAGGATCCGGGTTTGGCGTTTCACCCTCCCTTTTTGTATTTGGGATATGTCGGATTATCGGTGACATTTTCATTTGCGGTGGCCGCCCTTTTGGAAGGGCGTGTTGATGCCGCTTGGGCGCGATGGGTGCGCCCTTGGACCCTTGCCGCGTGGCTGTTTTTAACCATCGGCATCGCCTTGGGCAGTTGGTGGGCCTATTATGAATTGGGGTGGGGCGGATTTTGGTTTTGGGATCCAGTTGAAAATGCCAGCTTCATGCCTTGGCTTATTGCGGCCGCCTTATTGCATTCCGCCATCGTGGTGGAAAAGCGAGAGGTGTTAAAGGCGTGGACCATCCTTTTGGCCATTTTGGCCTTTGGATTTTCATTGGTCGGCACATTTATTGTGCGGTCAGGGGTTTTGACATCGGTTCATGCCTTCGCCAATGATCCGGATCGGGGCGTCCTGATTTTGGGCATAATGGCGTTTTTTGTCGGCGGTGCTTTGACGTTGTTTGCATGGCGCGCCAGCGCGCTAGAAAGCAGAAGTGTTTTTTCCCTCATCAGCCGTGAAAGCGCATTGGTGGCCAATAACATATTACTGGTCATATCCTGTTTTGTGGTTTTTGTTGGCACGTTCTGGCCCTTGGTGGCGGAGATGTTCTTTGATCGGCGCTTATCCGTGGGGCCACCCTTTTTTAATGCCGCCTTCACCCCGTTTATGGTGGCTTTGGCGACGATCCTGCCGGTTGGATCCACCCTTGCGTGGAAACGCGGAAACATCGGCCGGGTGTTCAAATCCCTGTTGCCAACGATGATATTTGCTTTGGCTGTGTTGGGTTTGGTCTGGGCCATGCAAACGGGACGCAGCCTGATTGGCCCAATTGGCGCGGCCCTTGGGGTGTGGTTGGTGATGGGGGCAGCGTCAGAGGTTTGGTTGCGTGCAAACAAACAAGTGGGCCGGATAAAACGTTTACCCGCCTCAGATTGGGGCAAGGCCTTGGCCCACGCTGGGCTTGGCATCACAATATTTGGCATTGCAGCCCTGACCGCATGGGAGGTCGAAGATATCCGTGTTTTGGATATTGGCCAAAGCTTTGAAATCGCCGGAAAAGAAATCACATTACGCGGCGTCGAAGATGTGATTGGGCCGAACTTCACATCCGTTGCCGCAACGTTTGACATCACCACCCCCAGCGGGGCCAGAGATCAAATCGTTGCAGAACGCCGTTTTTACCCGGTGGCACAGATGCCAACCACAGAGGCGGCGATTCTGAACGGTGTTTTGAACGATATATATGTGGTGCTTGGCGATGCCCAAGATGCTGGGGGATGGGCTGTGCGCAGCTTTGTGAAGCCCTTTGCGAATTGGATTTGGGCCGGGGCCATCATCATGGCCATTGGCGGATTGATCAGCCTGACCGACCGCCGTTATCGTGTCGCCGCAGGTCAACGTTCAGGGGCGGGGCTTTGATGCGGCGTTTGATATTGATATTGGCTTTGATGCTTGTGCCCGTTGTGGCCATGCCTGTGGAACCACAAGAGGTGTTGCAAGATCCTGTTTTGGAAAAGCGGGCCAGATCGATTTCAAAGGGATTGCGTTGCTTGCAATGCCGCAATGAATCCATTGATCAATCCAACGCTGAAATTGCCCGTGATTTGCGCCTTTTGGTTCGCGAGCGCCTGTTGGCGGGGGATACGGATACCGAAGTGGTGGATTACATCGTGGCGCGCTATGGCGAATATGTGTTGCTTCAACCCAACGGACGTGGTGCCAATCTGGTGTTATGGTTGGCGGGACCGACGTTGTTGTTGATCACCCTTGCCGGTCTTTTCTTGGTGCGGGTGCGATCCTCTGGCGCGGAGGGGGATCAGGTGACCCCTTTGAATGAAGAAGAAGAAGCTGCCCTAAGGGAATTGCTGGACGATCGCTGATCAAATCGGTTTAGTTGCCATACACATCAACACGAGGTTGGGACATGCAATACGAAACACTTCAATACAGCCTGGATGAAGGTATCGCCCGGATCACGTTGAACCGCCCCGACCAGTTGAATGCTTTGAACACCCAAATGCGAGCAGAGCTGCAATATGCGCTGACACGGGCCCCAAAGGACAATGCGCGCGTGATTGTTTTAACGGGTGCGGGACGGGCATTTTGTTCAGGCCAAGATTTGGGTGGCCAAGGCAATGCTGCTGATATTGATTTGGAACGATTGCTGCGCGATGAATATCAACCGATATTAGAGGCTTTGTCACGTTGTCCGATCCCGACCATCGCCGCTGTGAATGGGGCGGCCGCTGGGGCGGGGTGCAATATTGCCTTGGCCGCTGACGTTGTGGTGGCGGCCGAAAGTGCCTTTTTCATGCAGGCCTTTTCGCGCATCGGGCTTATTCCAGATGCAGGTGGAACGCATTTTTTACCCCGTTCCATTGGGATGGCAAAATCCATGGGGGCCGCGTTGTTTGCAGACAAAATTACAGCCACCGAAGCGGAACGTTTGGGGATGATCTGGGAAGTGGCGCCCGACGCCACGTTTGAACAAACCTGGCAATCGCGGGCACGGGTTTTGGCCAATGGACCAACCCAAGCCTATAAGCGCATCAAAGACAGTATTCGTGCGACGTTTGAAAACGATTTGGAAACTCAATTGGATCTTGAAGCCAGCTTGCAAGGGCAGTGTGGAAAGACGCGTGATTTTCAAGAAGGGATCACAGCATTCGTCGAAAAACGCCCCGCAAATTTCGACGGCACGTAATCATCAGTTCACATAAAACTTTTTAAATTAGGCGTTTTGTTCCGGATCCTGCTTTAGCAGCTGGATGTCGTTGGGTGTGATGGTGGCCGCCGCAGCAGCAACAATCGCAACATGGCGGCCATCAATGATGATGCGCGCATTGCCTTCGCCATCGTCTTCGACCTCAATCGCCGCGTTAGAAGACCCAGCGTATTCGATCAAGAGGGTGTCTTCACCGGCAACGAAATCGCGAATAATCTCTATGGTTTGAGCGTCAGCAGATGCAAGATCAGCCTCACCGGAAACCAATGCATCGATTTCAGACTGCATTGCAGCGTTCGTTACGATTTCTGATGCCAATTCAGAGGATGATTTAACATCTGCTTCGTCTGCCGTGTCAAAAATCGTCAGATCAGCAGATTCAGTTGTGTAGAGAGGCGCAACATCTTGGCCTTCAGAAACCTCAACCGAAGCGGTTTCAACGTCTTCTTCAACGGCTGCTTCAACATCTTCAACGACAACTTCGATTTCAACCGCTTCTTCGTCGTCTTCTTCCGCGACGGCGCTGTCGACAGACGCGCTTTCGAATGCTTTCGTTTCCGTCAGCGGTGTAATTATGTGGGCCACAGATGTTTCAGCGGCAGCCGCAACGACGAAATCGTCAAAAATATCACTTTCCGAGATATGAGAGACTGCAACAACTTCTTCTTCTTCAATTTCTGGGAACAAGAAATCGATTTCATCAGACGCCGTGCTGGATGTTGTTTCACCCGTCATAACAGCGTCGATGTGGCCCCAAATATCATTTGAAACGTCGTTTGAGGTAATACCACCAGCCAGTTCTTCGTCACTGGCAAAGCTTACGACGACATCTTCCCAAACTGTGGTTGTTTGATCGCCACTGGCGGCGTCCGCAACAACGGTTTCAGAAGATACATATTCTTGAATCAGGTCGGTTTGGGTTGAAAGTTCGCTATCAAGCTCTGCAAGCAATTCTTGGTTAGACACGTCTTCAGAAACATCGGCTTCATCTTCACCGATGGCTGCCGTTGTGACGCCGGTCCCTAGTAGCCAGGGAAGGATAAGCATCATTTCCAAAGAACTGTCCCCAATTGGTTAACAAACTAAACACTGAGCAGAAACTACCCTTGAGTTTGCCGTGATTTCAACACTTCTATGCCAGATTTCGAAGAATGAGCGGATTCTTGCACATAAATTCAACCATTGGTGTAGTTTCACATCGCCTTTACAGCGCAAATCCGGCAAAAATCATTGGAAAACAAGCATTTTTGCCGAATTTGTCGAATCGACGCTATGATACGATTTTTGCCTTAGCGGTCTTCGATATTGACGTAATCACGCAATGTTTCGCCGCAATACAGCTGTCTTGGCCGGCCAATTTTCATCGCTGGATCAGAGATCATTTCTTTCCACTGCGAGATCCAACCAACGGTCCGCGACAGCGCGAAAATCGGTGTGAACATTGATGTGGGGAAGCCCATCGCCTCTAGAATGATACCGGAATAGAAATCTACGTTCGGGAATAGTTTCTTTTCAGCGAAGTAATCATCCGCCAATGCGGCACGTTCCAATTCTTTGGCGACCTGCAACACTGGGTTATCTTCAATCCCCAATAGATCCAGAACTTCGTCGGCAGATTGTTTCATAACCGTCGCGCGCGGATCGAAGTTTTTGTAAACCCGATGCCCAAAACCCATCAGACGGAAATCATCGTTTTTGTCTTTGGCACGTTCGATGTATTCCGGAATACGATCAACTGTTCCAATTTCGCGCAGCATTTCAAGACAAGCCTGGTTCGCACCCCCATGGGCAGGGCCCCACAGACACGCAATCCCCGCGGCGATACAGGCAAATGGGTTTGCCCCCGATGAAGATGCCAAGCGTACAGTCGAAGTTGATGCGTTTTGTTCATGATCTGCATGCAAAGTAAAAATACGATCCATGGCGCGAGCCAAAATCGGGTTCACTTCATAATCTTCCGCGGGAACGGCAAAGCACATGCGCAAAAAGTTTGACGCATAATCAAGATCGTTGCGTGGATAAACAAACGGCTGACCGACCGTATATTTATAGGCCATCGCAGCAATCGTCGGCATTTTTGCAATCAACCGGATCGTTGCCACTTCGCGTTGATGTTCGTCGTTCACATCGGTGCTGTCGTGGTAAAACGCTGACATCGCCCCAACAACGCCGGTCATAATCGCCATTGGATGAGCATCGCGGCGGAAGCCACGGAAAAAATTGATCATTTGTTCATGCAACATCGTGTGATGTGTGACCAACTGTTCAAAATCTTCAAGCGCTTTGGCACTGGGCAGTTCACCGTACAAAAGCAGGTAACACACTTCTAGGTAATGACTTTTCTCTGCAAGCTGGTCGATGGGATATCCACGATGCAACAATTGCCCCTTGCCACCATCGATAAATGTTATCGTGCTGTCGCAAGCTGCGGTGGATGTGAAACCCGGATCATAGGTAAAGACCTTGGCCTCTGAATAGAGTTTGCGCACATCAACAACATCTGGACCCGCGGTGGGGGACATCATCGGCAACTCGTAGCTGTTTTCACCAATCGTAAGTGTTGCAGTTTTCTTAGTCATATCATCCCCTTCAATGGTCGCGTCGCGTATGTCGCATCTTTGTATACCATTGTCTACAATGGATGCATCACGTGACTTCAAGTATTCTTGCGATGGTTTCTTCGCGGCCCAAAACAAGCATCATATCAAAGATACTAGGGCTGACGGATCGTCCCGCAAGCGCCGCGCGCATGGGGGCAGCCATTTTGCCCATTTTTGAATTATGTTGCTCTGCCACGGACGTGACGAGGGCCTGAAGATCATCTCGCTCCCAGCTAGCATTTTGCAGGTGCGGCGTCAATTCTCGCATGATCACGATCATCTCAGGCGTCAACGCATCTTTGGATTTATCATCCAACTGAAGCGGCCTGCTATTCAGAATAAATGCTGCCTTATCAATAAGATCAGAATATTTCTTTGATCTTTCTTTCAGGCAGAACATCGCCTGAGTGAGGCCTGTCTTTTCTTCCATCGATAAAGGCGATTTCGCAGTTGCAGCAAGAAATTCCTCAATCTCGGCCACCAAACCTTCGTCAGAAGTGGCCATGATATGTTGACCACACACATTATCCAGTTTTTTGAAATCAAATCGGGCTGGTGATTTTCCAACACTGCCCAAATTGAACCATTCTTTTGCCTGCGCGTCGGTGAAGAATTCGTCGTCGCCGTGGCTCCAACCCAGACGGGCCAGATAGTTGCGCATTCCTGACGCGGGATACCCAAGGGCCTGATATTCTTCTACGCCGGTTGCACCGTGGCGTTTCGACATTTTCTTGCCATCGGGGCCGTGGATCAAAGGGATATGGGCGTAGATGGGAGTGGGCCAATCCATCGCGGCATAGATTTGCATCTGTCGCGCGGCATTGTTCAAATGATCATCCCCACGGATAACATGCGTTACCCCCATATCGTGATCATCAACCACCACCGCCAACATATAAACCGGGCTGCCATCAGAGCGCAGCAAAACCATATCATCCAGCTGATCATTGCGAATGGTCACATCGCCCTGAACTTCGTCTTTGATGATTGTCGCGCCATCGCGCGGTGCCTTTAGGCGCACAACAAAAGGTGCATCCGGAAAGCTGTCTGGGGGGGCATCCCGCCAAGGGGATTGAAACAGGGTTGACCGTTTTTCGGCCCGGGCGGCCTCTCGAAATGTGGTGATTTCTTCGGGTGTTGAAAAACACTTGTACGCATGGCCACTGGCCAGCATTGCATGCGCCACTTCTGCATGTCTGTCTGCACGGCTTGCTTGGCTGATCGGTTCGCCATCGTGATCCAAGCCCAACCATTTCAGGCCTGCGTGGATCGCCTGAGTGGCCTCTGGCGTTGAACGTTCCTTGTCCGTATCCTCAATCCGCAGCAGAAATTTGCCACCGCGGCCCCGCGCGAACAGCCAATTGAACAAGGCCGTGCGCGCACCACCAATATGAAGCGTTCCAGTTGGGGAAGGGGCAAAGCGTGTTACCACATCTTTCGTCATGCAAATTAACCTTTCGCTAACCTTGGCGGGCAAGTTTTGAGCTTGATTAAGGGGCGCGGGGGATAAGGACAAGTGCAACGAGGGGCTTCTCTGGTTCGGTTTATCGAACTTCAGGCCACGCGCCGCTTTTTATGGAGCCCCGTTTTCTTTGGTATTGGAATCTCTTTGTATTTTGCGGTGCACAGAGAACCTGAACAAATCGTATTATGGGCCATGCTGGTCGGTGCAGGCCTGTGTGTTGGGGGGGCGATCATCATCCGTGGATTGATGGGGGTCGCAGTGATGTTTACCGCCGCAATTTTGCTAGGCTTTGGATGGTCGGGAATGCGCGCACGAATGGTGGCCGAACCGGTGCTTTGGCAACGATATTACGGGCCCGTAACCGGCGAAGTTTATCATATTGATCAATCGGCCGCGGGACACAGGCGTGTTTGGATGCGCGATGTATATCTTTCGGCAAAAACCAAAGCGGGTCAGGTGGGACGCGCCCGGGTTTCCATGACGTCCACCATCGGGCACACGCCCCAAATTGGAGACATCGTAATGGTGTCTGCGCATTTGTCACCTCCACCGGGGCCAGCGGAACCCGGTGGCTTTGATTTCCAAAAATTTGCCTGGTTTCTGGGGGTTGGGGCGGTTGGATACGCACGGGCACCCCCGGTGTTGTGGGATCGACCCAAAAACCCGACTTGGCAAATGGTTGTGTCAGATTTTCGGTTTCAAGTGGCGGATTGGATGGCGGCACGGATGCCTGAACGCACAGCAGGGATTGCCATCGCCATCACCGTTGGTTTGCGCCACAAGTTGGATGACGATGTCACGGCATCACTGCGTCAGGCGAATTTGGCGCATCTTTTGGCCATATCGGGTTTGCACATGGGTTTGATGACGGCGCTGGTGTTTGCGGTTGTCCGGTTTTTGTTGATTTTGAATATGCGGATCGCCCTTTATGCCCCCGTCAAACAGATCGCGGCGGGGGTCGCGTTAATCTTTGGGTTTGGCTATCTGTTGCTGTCAGGGCAAAGCATCGCGACGGAACGGGCCTTTGTTATGGCGTCTGTTGTGTTTGTGGCAATCATTCTGTCACGTCGGGCCTTAACCTTGCGGGCCTTGGCGCTTGCTGCGTGGATTGTCTTGTTATTGCGGCCCGAGGCGTTGATATCGCCTGGGTTTCAAATGTCATTTGCCGCAACTTTGGGATTGATCTGCGGGTTTGACGCTTTGCAGAGAACCCGACTTGCAAAAATGAACCGGGTGATCCGATGGGTTGCGAACGCCATCGCGTCTGCCGCGTTTGCGGGAATGGCCACAGCCCCCTTTGCGGCGGCGCATTTCAACTTGATGCCACATTATGGTGTCATCGCAAATTTCTTTGCCATCCCGATTATGGCTTTTGTCGTGATGCCGGGTGCGTTGGCCACCTCGATCCTTGGCCCGCTGGGTGGGGGGGGCTTGGGCGTGTTCGTGATGGATTTTGGATTGAACTGGATCCTTCAGATCGCCCAGTTTGTGTCAGGGTTGGATGGGGCGGTCAGTCTGATCAAGGCCCCGCAACCGGGAACGTTGGCCCTGATTGGGGGGGGGATGTGTGTTGGCCTGTTGGCTTTGGGGTGGTTGCGGGCGGTGGGTGCCGGTCTTTTGGTGTGTGCCACCCTTTGGTGGGCAACCACACCACGCCCGGATGTATTGATCGCCGATACAGCAAATCTGGCGGGGATATTGGGGCCAGAGGGGCGGGTGTTATCACGTGAAAAGGGGGCCGGGTTTGTCGCCAACAGTTGGTTGGAAAACGATGGGGACGATGTATCGCAAGCTGAATCGGCAAAGCGCCGGTCGGGGGGAGATTGGGTTCGTATCTCTAAGGCATTGCCGGCGGGCGCTGAAAATTGTGACGGGCCGATTTTTGTTGTGGCCTCATGGGATCGAATGGCCCGTTGCGATACCATCACCCTGTGGGACCTTTCCAAATCAGGGGCGCGGGCAGGGTACCTGCAACCCAATGGTACTTTGAAATGGAAAACGGCCCGCGAGGTTACGGGCCGTCGTCTTTGGAATGATGCTAAGATACGTCGTGCGCGCCTTCAGTAAGTTCTGATAAGGCCCACCAATTTGCCACGCACCTCTACCTGATCTTCGGGGAAAACCCGGGTTTCATATGCAGGGTTTGCAGCTTCAAGCGCCACGGAATTTCCATTCTTGCGGAAACGCTTCAAAGTGGCTTCTTCGTTTTCAACCACAGCAACAACGATATCGCCGTTTACGGCTTCATGGGTTTCACGGATAACAACAACATCGCCATCGTTAATTCCCGCGTCGATCATCGAATCCCCTTTGACTTCCAACGCGTAATGTTCCCCTTTGCCACCCAACATATTGCCCGGCACCGGGATGTCGCGGCTGTAATCGGCAATGGCGGAAATCGGAACACCCGCCGCGATGCGACCCATCATTTTGACCGTCCCAATATCGGATGAATCAAGCGGGATTGCCGCCGCAGGCCGGGTTGGTTTTGATCCTTCGATGACCCGTGGTTCAAATCCACGCGTCGCAGGGGCACCCCCCATGGATTCCGGCATTTTAACGATCTCAATCGCGCGGGCGCGATGGGCTAAGCGCCGGATAAAACCGCGTTCTTCAAGGGCCGTGATCAAACGGTGAATGCCAGACTTGGATCGAAGGTCCAATGCCTCTTTCATTTCATCAAAAGACGGGGAAACCCCATTGGCTTGGGTCTTTTTGTGGATGAATTCCAGAAGCTGAAGTTGTTTTTGTGTTAGCATGATCTGCTCCTCAGTCTCCCCGTGGACAGGGTAATGTTTTGTTAATGTTCTACCCTTGTTCCCACTTTGTGTCAACTCTGGATCAGATTGGAATGAAATTCACCAAGGTTCCCGCAGTCGCCGTGGGTGCCTTTGGGGCGCGCACGACCAATGCATTGGCGGTGTTCAAAATGCTGAGAAGGCCACTGTCTTGGCGTTCGAAGACGGTTATTTTTCCATCTTCAAGTCGGGCGCGCATGTAATGTTCACGCGGGCCATTTGACCAAAGGTCATGGGCCAAGGGTGCGGCAAATGTTTCGCGCGCCTTACTTGGCAGGCCTTGCAACGCAACCATCATGGGTTTGAGAAACACTTCACCGCACACCATTGCCGAAACCGGATTGCCCGGCAATCCCACCAAAATGGCCTGTCCCAAATGCCCGGCCATCAAAGGTTTTCCCGGGCGCATGGCGACTTTGTAAAACTTTTGGTCCAATCCCATTTCCGCCGCTGCGGACGCCACCAAATCGTGGTCCCCGACCGAGGCCCCGCCGATTGTCACCACAAGATCGGCGTCGGCGGCCAAGGTAAAGGCCATTTTCAAAGATGCCACACGATCACGCGCAATGGGCAACAGGCGCACATCAGCGCCCACGGATTGCAACATTGCCGCCAATCCGAAGGAGTTTGAGGCGATTATCTGGTCATCCCCGGGTGTTTCGCCGGGTTGTACCAATTCATCCCCGGTTGGAATTATGGCCACTTTGGGGGCGGCTGACACCGTAACCTTGGCTTGGTTCATCGAAGCCAACAGGGCGATATCCGCAGGTTTCAAAAGACGGGGGGCTTTGATTTGATCGCCAATGGAAAAATCATTGCCCGCTTTTCGAACGAAACTGGAAGTGTTTTCACCATCGACCAGCACTAAGGTAGAACCTTCAACGGAAACATTTTCCTGGATGATCACGTGATCGGCACTATCGGGCAAAGGGGCACCAGTAAAAATACGGACAGCGGCGTTTGGTGGCAAATCACCTTCAAACCGATGACCAGCGGCGGATTCGCCAACGATGGTCCATCTGGCATCAGGTCGAATTTCAGCTGCGCGCACCGCATATCCATCCATGGCAGAGGCATCAAAGGGGGGCTGATTTCGTGATGCGCTGACAGGTTCACGCAAGACCCTGCCTGCGGCCTTGGACAATGGGATGTGTTCGGTTGGTAAGGGGGTGACCAAATCGAAAAGCGCGGCAAGGGCCTCTTGAACTGAAATCACAGCTGTGCCTGCCAAATGCCTGACTTACCACCACTTTTCTTCAAAAGGCGGGTGGATGTGATTTCCATCCCCTTATCAGATGCCTTCAACATATCATAAAGCGTCAATGTGGCGATGGAGGCGGCTGTCAGGGCCTCCATCTCAACCCCGGTTTTGCCGGTCGTGCGTACGGTGGCCGTGACCGTAACGCCGGGTAAGTCGGGATCAAGATCCAAATCAACCGTCGCCTTGGAAATGGGTAAAGGATGGCAAAGGGGGATTAACTCTGACGTCTTTTTTGCCCCCATAATCCCGGCAAGGCGCGCGGTTGCCATCACATCCCCTTTGGGTGTGTCCCCTTTGGTTAACAACGCGAAAGTTTCAGCCGACATTCGAATGGTGGATTGGGCAATCGCTTCGCGGGCGGTGTCTTGTTTTTCACTGACATCCACCATGTGGGCTTCCCCTGCGGCGTTGATGTGGGTCAGCTTTGCCATGGTTTATGCCCCAATTGGCCGCAATGGATTGCTCAGCAATTTACGGGTGGCTGTTGCCACGTCTTCTTGACGCATCAAACTTTCCCCGATCAGGAAATTGCGGACACCATATTGGGCCAAATCGGCCAAATCTTCGGGTTCGAATATGCCACTTTCGCCAACGATCATGCGGTTTGCTTCGACCATGCGTGCCAATCGACGGGTGGTTTCAAGTGTCACATCAAAGGTTTTAAGGTTGCGATTGTTGATCCCCATCAAAGGGGATTTCAACAAATGTGCCCGTTCCAGTTCAGCCTCATCATGAACTTCTAACAAAACATCCATGCCCCAATCCATTGCCGCGGCTTCCAATTCTGCGGCTTGGCCATCTTCGACCGATGCAAGAATGATCAGGATGCAATCGGCGCCCAAGGCGCGCGCTTCGGCCACTTGATAGGTGTCGTACATGAAATCTTTGCGCAAAGCGGGCAGGGTTGTTGCCTCACGCGCGGCGGTAAGAAAGCTGTCGTCGCCTTGAAAGGATGGGGCATCCGTCAAAACAGACAGGCAGGTCGCGCCCCCGGTTTCATACGCCTGCGCCAGGTCGGGGGGATTGAAATCTTCGCGGATCAAGCCCTTGGATGGGGATGCCTTTTTGATTTCTGCAATCAAACCATATCCATCTCGCGACGCCCCGCGCAACGCGTCTGCAAATCCCCGCACGGGGCTGGCTGATCTTGCCTTTGCTTCTACATCCGCCAAGGCCACATCGGCTTTGCGTTGGGCCACTTCCTCCAATTTGTAGGCTTTGATGCGGTCAAGGATTGTATCGGTCATGTCGTTACCCCGCAGCACTGGTCAAAGTTGCCAACGCCGTGACCTTTTCTTTGGCGGCGCCGCTGTCGATCGCGGCTTCGGCCAATGCAACACCATCTTTCAGGTCATCGCATTTGTCTGCGATCATAAGGGCCGCGGCGGCATTCAACAAAACTGCGTCACGATAGGCTGACTTTTCACCATCCAAAAGCGCGGCAAACGCCTTTCCGTTGTCTTCGGGACTCCCGCCAAGAATGGCCGATAAAGGATGAACGGGAAGGCCAGCTTGTTCTGGGTGAACTTCCTTGGATTTGATGTTGCCGTTTTCCAACGCGGCGACCTGCGTGGTTCCTGTGATGGTAATTTCATCTGTGCCATCGCTGCCATGAACCAACCATGCTTTTTCGGATCCCAATTCCATCAGGGTTTCCGCCATCGGGAAAATCAAATCGGGTGCGAAAGCCCCCGTAAGCTGTCGCTTGGCACCCGCGGGATTTGTCAGCGGGCCAAGAATATTGAAAATGGTTTTTGTGCCCAATTCTTGGCGCACCGGCATCACATGTTTGATCGCGGGGTGATGCATCGGGGCCATCATGAACCCGATCCCAATCTCGTTTATGGCTTTTTCCACAACATCTGGGCCGACCATAACGTTGATGCCCATTTGGCTTAAGGCATCTGCTGCGCCTGACAGGGAACTGAGGTTTTTATTGCCGTGCTTGGCCACTGGAACACCGGCACCTGCAACAACAAAGGCCGTTGCCGTGGATATGTTCAATGTGCCCATGCCATCGCCGCCGGTTCCAACAATGTCCATCGCGTCTGAAGGGGCCTTCACCGCGTTACATTTGGCGCGCATGACTGCGGCTGCGGCGGCATATTCTGCAACCGATTCCCCGCGTGTGCGCAAGGCCATCAACAATCCGCCCATTTGCGCGGGTGTTGCCGTGCCGTTGAACAGATGTTCAAATGCCTCTTCCGCTTGGGCGCGGGACAGGGGCCCTTCGCTGGCTGCATAAATAAGGGGTTTCATTTGATCGCTCATGCCGCCACCGGTGTCATTTCAAGAAAGTTTTGAAGCATTTTGTGCCCATGTTCAGAGGCGATACTTTCGGGGTGAAATTGCACGCCCTGTATCGGAAGTGTTTTGTGTTGCAGCCCCATAATGGTGCCATCATCCAACCATGCGGTAACCTCAAGGCAATCGGGCAGGGTGTCTTTGTCAACAACAAGAGAATGATATCGTGTTCCGGCAAAGCTGCTGGGCAGATCTTTGAAGATGCCTTTGCCGTCTGTGTTCATTTTGCCCATTTTGCCATGAACAATCTCATGGCAGCGCACGACCTTACCACCGAAGGCCTGACCGATGGTTTGATGCCCAAGGCAGACACCCAAAAGGGGGGTTTTGGTTTCGGCGGCGGCTTCTGTCAGGGCAAGGCAAATGCCGGCCTGATCGGGATCACACGGACCGGGCGACAGCAATATCGCATCTGCGCCCATACCCATTGCCTCTTGCACGTTTAGGGCGTCGTTTCTTTTGACAACCACATCGGCCCCAAGTTCCCCCAAATAGTGAACAAGGTTATAGGTGAAACTGTCATAATTATCGATCAGCAACAGCATGATTTGATCAGCTTTCGATTCACTTCGTTATTGTAAAAGAAACGCTCGCACTTGAATGTTTCATCGCGTTATAGATGGTCTTGTATTGCGGTCAGGGTCAAGGCCCTGTGACCAGCACAAGTGAGGAAAACATGCGTCGCGGCTTCATAACTGGGCTTATTTGCGGATCACTGATCGGATTGACGTTTTTGGCGTTGATTTCAATTATTGATCTCGCACCGGCAGAAACCCCACCCATGGTGCAAACCAACCCGCAGGAGATGCCCCAACCCATGGTTGATGCATCCTCGATCACAGCGGCCACCCCAACACAGGATATACGGCCCTCCGTTCAGGTTTCTAAAACCAAGGTCACTGGGGATTTAGGCGATCCAGTCGTTTTGCCGGATGAAAACAAAGTCGCGGTTGCACCAAATTTGCTTTCAGGGACTGTGGCTTCTTCCGCGCCTGCGGGATTGGAAATGCCCGAACCATCTGCCGCGCCGATGCTGCCGCAATTGGCAGACGCAACATCACAACCGCAATTTCGGGAAGTGGCCGTTTTGAACACGTTGAAACGTGACGGTCTGCCTTTGCCGCAGTTTTTAGCGGCGGAGCCCAATCCAACCGTGGCGCAGCCTGTTTCACCACCAGCCGAAGCGGACTTAACAGTAGAACCTGAAGCCGACGCGCCAGAAACGCCCCCCAGCCCGATGGAGGAAGTGGCGGCAACCATCCCAGAATTGGTTCCCCAAGACCAAAATTTTGAATTTGTGCCTGCCATTGATGCCTTTGCAAAACGTGTTGCCCTTGACCCCGAAAACCCAATCGTCAGTTTTGTTTTGCTGGATGATCCGAAGGTGGACCTGAATACAGAGGTTTTATCAGCCTTGCCAATTCCGGTGACTGTGGCTGTGAATGCAAGTTCAAGTGATGCGGCCAAACGTGCCGCCGCTTTGGATGCCGCGGGGTTGGAAGTGGCTGTCACTGGTGATTTGCCCAAAGGGGCATCCACGGGCAATACTTCGGATGCGTTTTTCGCCTACGTAAATGCGGTGCCGACTGCCGTCGCTGTTGTTGGCGGGCAGGGGCTTGGGTTGCGGGGATCTGCAGCACGGCTTGATACGTTGCGGTCCGATTTTTTGGAAACAGGTCATGGATATGTTGCCTTTTCACAGTCCGCTGACAGTAACTTGCGACGCGCGCGTTCAGCAGGGGTTCCGGCCGCATATGTGTTTCGCGATCTGGATGCCGATGGTCAAAACGCGAAAATTATACGTCGGTTCATTGATCAAGCCGCATTCAAGGCGCGCACCCAAGGACCGGTCATATTGATGCTGCGTATGCGCGAAGAAAGCATTCTTGCCCTGTTTTCTTGGGGGCAAAAAGATCGCAGCCGAACTTTAAACATCACACCGCTTTCGGCGGCATTGCTTGGCAATTTTTAAGAATTACTGGTGTCGTTGAATTTCGCCGCTTCGGCCGCGGCCGTCCAAACGGCTTTGGCTTTGTTAACGGTTTCTTGAAATTCGGCTTCTGGATCGCTGTCATAGACGACACCACCACCGGCCTGTGAATAAAGCTTGTTATCTTTGATCACAGCTGTGCGCAGCGCGATACAAATATCCATTTCACCGTTGGCGGAAAAATAACCGCAACCGCCCCCGTAGACACCCCGTTTTTCTGGTTCAAGCTCGTCGATGATCTCCATCGCGCGCACCTTTGGCGCGCCAGATAACGTGCCTGCGGGCAGACCGGCCAGAAGGGCCGAAAGGGCATCGTGACCATCGTCCAATTCCCCGACCACGTTTGACACGATGTGCATCACATGACTGTAGCGTTCTACGGTGAATTTTTCGGTCGGGCGAACGGTGCCGATTTTTGAAACCCGGCCCACGTCATTGCGACCCAAATCCAGCAGCATCAAATGTTCTGCCAGTTCCTTTTCATCCGCCAATAAATCTTGTTCCAAGGCACGGTCTTCTTCCGGCGTTGCACCGCGTTTGCGGGTGCCCGCGATGGGGCGAATTGTTACTTCGTTGTCCATTAACCGAACAAGGATTTCTGGGCTGGCCCCCACGATTTGAAACCCACCAAAGTTGAAAAAGAACATAAACGGTGATGGGTTTGTGCGCCGTAAAGACCGATAAAATGAAAAAGGCGGTTCTTTGAAATCTTGGGTCCATCGTTGGGCGGGAACCACTTGGAAGATGTCACCGGCCTTGATGTATTCTTTGGCGCGTTCCACCGCCGCAAGATAATCTGGCTTTTTGAAGTTCGACACCGGTTCCGAAATCGTATCTTGATCGGTGGGCAACAGGGTTTGTGTGGGGATGGGACGTTCCAGATCGCGCAACGCATCCTGCACCCGTTCTGCCGCCTGTGCATATGCCGCGCGGGCGGATAAACCGCTGTTGGCCCAAGCGGGGGACACAAGGGTTACTTCACCTTTCACCCCATCCAAAACTGCCACCACCGAGGGGCGCATCATCACCCCATCGGGCAATCCAATAGGGTCTGGATTGATATCTGGCAAATGTTCAACCAAACGAATGGTGTCATATCCCAAATACCCAAACAGCCCCGCCGCCGCCGATGGCAAATCGTCCGGCATTTGCATGTGACATTCTTCGATCAAAGATCGAAGGTTTTCCAGAGGGCCGTCTGTTTGGGGGTGAAAATCATCTGGATCAAAACGGGCGTTTCGATTGATCTCACTTTGGGTGCCATTGAATCGCCAGATCAAATCCGGTTTTAATCCCACAATGGAAAAGCGCCCTCGCACCTCTCCGCCGGTGACACTTTCCAAAACAAAACTGTCTTTGCGAGCGCCAGAAAGCTTCAACATCAATGAAACAGGCGTGTCTAAATCCGCAGCAAGGCGGGCATACACAAGCTGATTTTGGCCTTGTTCATATGCCTTTTGAAAGGCTTCGAATGATGGAACGATGGTTGCCACTAGTGACCCAACCCACGGAATTGACTGTTAACGGATTGAAGCGCACCTTGATTGAGGTTGATATCGGTATCAGCTTGAACCGATGCCCCGAACGCCCCAAGGACATCCACTTGAAAAGCTTGTTGCAGGCGCGCACCCAGAATGGATTTCAGGGCTTGGCTTTCCTCTGTTTCAAGGTCGGCTTTGTGGATTGTGTGCAGGCGCACTAGGATCACACCATCCGCATCTTCGACAATACGGGTTTCACCCGGCGTCATTTCAAAAACTGTGGAAACCAAGGCGGGTGGGGCCCCTTCGATGAATTCGGTCCTGACGGCATCTTCTTCCGCGCGCTCGGTTAACCCGAATGAGGCCAATGTGTTTTCATCATTCACTCTTGATTGGATATCTTCAGCAAAGGCACGGGTTTCCTTCGCCACTTCGGCATTTTGCCAAGCTGTCACGGCGTCATCCCGCACATCTTCCAAGGGCTGAACGGCGCTTGGGTTTGCTTGGTTCATCCGGATTGCAAAGATGCCACCATCGGCCAGATTGATAAGTTCCGGAAAATCATCTTCGGTCACACCCAATGCGACAGACCGGAATTCCTCATAATCAGCAATTCCACCTGAAACGCCGGGGTGCCAGTTGATCTGGCCCAACTGCATATCCGTTTCTGCGGCAACATCTTCGATCGTGGCGCCACCGGCGAGCAAGTCTTCAATGTCTTCGACACCCCGGCTTACAATTTCCGCAGCCTCGTTTGTTTGACGCTCCGCCAAAAGATCAGCTTTTACATCTTCAAAGCTTTGCACTTGGGCATCCAAGATTGCATTGATGCGAAATAACGCAGGCCCCAAAGAGGTTTGCGCAGGTCCCACAACACCCGGCTCTGCGGCGCCAAAAACAACCTCTTCGGCTTCACCCAATGTGCCCGGTTGCACGTCACCCATGGAAACGTCACCAAGTTCAAGACCACGATCTGTCACCAGATCTTCAAAGGTTTTACCGCTTGAAAGACTATCAAGGGCGGCTTGTGCCGCGGCTTCGTCTGGAAAAACCAATCGATCCAACAGGCGCGTTTCAGGTTGATTGAATTCTGATGACCGATCTTCATAAATCTGGCGCAGCTCATCATCGCTGACGTCAATGGTTTCTGACACCATGTCGGGAGTCAGCCAAATATATGCGATGTCTTTCGATGCAGGCAGGGTAAAGATTTCAGGGTTTTCGGCATGGAACTTTACCAAGTCATCGTCGGTGGGTACGGGCACACCGGTTGAAAATCCTTCGTCGGCCACCTTGGCCCAGGAATAATCCCGCGTTTCTTGCAGATATCCCACAATGATGTCTTGATATGCGGCGGGTGGCTGAAGCCCCGTCAGGATCGCAGTTTGCAAAATGCCACGGGCGTTTTCTTCACGCACCATTGTTTCGAAATCACTGCTGCTGATGTTATTTCGATCTAAGTACCGGTCGTATGCATCGCGATCAAAACCACCGGTCAGGCTGGAAAATCCTTCCAGGCCTTGAATTTGCGCGCGCAGGCGTTCGTCGCCCGTTGAAATGCCCAGATCAGCGGTTTGTTGATCCATGGCGCGTTGGCGCACAACGCGGGCCAAGGCACTATTTTCGATGCCAAAGGCTTCAATCTCTGTCGCGGACAATCGGCGGCCCAATTGTTGCTGGGCATTGTTCAGTTCGGTGTTCAACGCATTGTAATAAAGGTTCACGGAAATCGGTTTGTCCCCGACGGTTCCAACACTGCGCGCCGTTCCCGACAGACCAACCGCCCCGAATCCAATCATACCAAACATAAGAAGGCCGATGATGATCCAGACGGCGGTGGTGGATGCTTTTGATCTTTTGCGTTCAGCCATATTAGGTGCCTTTGTTCACTGGCGTTTTGTTTACGTTACGATTGTGTGGGGAACAAGCGAAGTTACATCCTGACCGCTGCCAATCTTTCAAACAATTCGGTGATCTGGCCTGCATCGATATTTGCAAATGCAATCCGCATCTGTTTTGCGCCGCTTTCATCCCCATCGGGAACAAACATGGTGCCGGGCAACATCAGCGCGCTGGCATGATCGACCATGGCCTGCGCAACCTTATCAGAAGACAGGTCAAACGGGTGGGTTACATAAGCGAAATACGCCCCGCATCCCAACAGGGACCAACCCGCATCTTCCAGAAGGTGAAAGTTGTCTTCGATTGCCTTTCGGCGACGCAAGATTTCATCGCGCTCTCCTGCCAACCATTGTGACAGGTTTTGCATGCCCCAAAGGGCCGCTTTTTGACCCAGCTGGTTGGGGCAAATGGCAACGGTATCGAGGAATTTTTCAATCTCTGCCAATCGGGTGGGGCTGGTGACAATCGCGCCCACACGGTGCCCCGTCAGGCGGAATGATTTCGAAAAAGAATAAAGCTGCACCAGTGTATCTGCCCAGTTTTTGTCCTGAAACAAATTATGGGGTGCGCCGGATTGGCTGTGAAAATCTTTGTAAGTTTCATCAACGATCAAAGCGATGCCGCGTGATTTTGCCAAGTCAAAGAAATCTTGCACCACCTCTGCGGGGTATTCCACACCACACGGATTGTTGGGTGTTACCAGGGCGATCGCCTTTGTTTGGGGGGTGATCAAAGATGCCGCATCCGTGGCGTCTGGGATCATGCCATTCCCGCAGGGCAAAGCCAGCATGTCCACCCCAGCCATGTCCAACCACATCTTGTGATTAAAATAAAAAGGGACCGGAACAATAATATTGTCGCCTGCCTCACACAGGGCGGCAATCGCGGCGGAAAACGCTTGGTTGCACCCAGATGTTATGCCGATGTTGTCCGGGCCAAGATCACCACCATAGGTCTGTGACCATTGCTTGGCTACTTCGGCGCGAAGGTCCGGATTGCCCAAAACGGGCCCATAAAGATGGGTGTCATCTTGTCGAAGCGCATCGGCCATCACATCGATCAGCGGTTGAGGAGGGGGATCAACAGGTGCCGCTTGTGATACGTTTATCAAAGGGCGATTTGAAAAATCCTTGCCTTCAACCCAACGTCGGGCCTCCATCACGGGGGGGGCGAATGTTTTTGTTGTTGAACCGCTCATCCCAGACGCACCAAGGCATGACGTTTTTTACCTGCACTCAGCTTTAGGGGCTTATCAAGATCATCGGCTGTTATGATCACACTGGCCGCTTCAAGCGGTGCATCGTTCATTTTGGCACCATTTTCCGCGATCAAACGCTTTGCCTCTTTGCCGCTGCCAGCAAGCCCTGATTTCACCAGCAATTGAACAATTGAAATCCCATCACCGATATCTGAGGGTGACAGCTCTAACGTTGGCAAATCGGCCCCGGTTCCACCTTTTTCAAAGACCTCTCGCGCGGTTTGTTCCGCCGCTTTGGCCGCATCCGCACCATGTAAAAGGGCGGTAACTTCATTGGCCAACAACACTTTGGCCTCATTGATTTCGGACCCTTCCAAAGCGCCCAGACGATCGCATTCATCGACTGAAAGCTCCGTAAAGATTTTCAAAAATTTACCGGTATCAGCATCCGTTGTGTTGCGCCAAAATTGCCAAAACTCATAAGATGACAACATTTCACCGTTCAGCCAAATCGCCCCACCTTGGCTTTTGCCCATCTTGCGACCATCCGATGTGGTCAAAAGGGGGGTGGTCAGGCCATAAATTTCATGGTCCAACACACGTCGCGTTAAATCGATCCCGTTGACGATATTGCCCCATTGATCACTGCCGCCCATCTGCAACAAACAACCATACCGCCGGTTTAGTTCCAAAAAGTCATAGGCCTGAAGGATCATGTAATTGAATTCAAGAAACGAAAGGGATTGTTCACGATCCAGCCGCGATTTCACACTTTCGAATGACAACATGCGGTTCACACTAAAGTGCCGGCCGATGTCGCGCAAAAAGCTAAGGTAATTTAAATCATCCAACCATTCGGCATTGTTAAGCATCATGGCATCGCTGGGGCCATCACCATACCTCAGGTACTTGGCGAAAACTTGTTGCATCCCTGCGATATTTGAATCGATGGCTGCTTCATCCAGAAGGGGGCGTTCATCGGAACGAAAAGAAGGATCGCCCACTTTGGTTGTCCCCCCACCCATCAAAGTGATCGGTTTACCCCCACATTTTTGCAGCCAACGTAACACCATGATGTTCATTAAATGACCAACATGAAGTGATTTCGCCGTGGCATCATATCCGATATATGCAGGCATTCCGGGCTTCAAAAGCGCCTCATCCAAAGATTGATAATCGGTACAATCGGCCAGAAAGCCGCGTTCGATCATCGTTGCCATAAATTCCGATTTAGGATGGTACGTCATTTTCGTGTCACCTCTGTTCGCGCGCACGGCGTTTCTATAGGATGCTGAACAGACAAGGGGAAGAGGAATGCGCAAACCAAAACCACAATGGGCCGCCGGGTGTATGTCAGGTACATCACTTGATGGTGTGGATGTTGCAGTTTTGCTGACCGATGGCGAAACAATATTTGAATTTGGCCCAACGGCATATCGCCCATATTCAGATGTCGAACGTGACGTTCTGAGATCCTTTTTGGGGGCGTGGCCAGGGGCGGATGGATTAGACCGTGCCATTCAAATCGTCGAAAACGCACATTTGGAGGTTCTGTCATCCTTCGACACCGTCGATGTGATCGGGTTTCACGGCCAAACATTTGCCCATGATCCCCAAAACAAGAAAACACATCAGGCCGGCGATGGGGCGCGATTGGCCCGCGAATTGGGTGTTCCTGTGGTCTGGGACTTTCGAACCAATGATGTGGAACTTGGGGGGCAGGGTGCACCGCTTGCGCCGATTTATCATTATGCCTTGGGTCAACATGCCGGGCGAAAGGCCCCTTTTGCGGTTTTGAACTTAGGCGGGGTGGGGAATGTGACCTATGTCGATCCCACCAAAGACGCGGCATCGGGCATGTTGGCTTTTGACACCGGACCCGCCAACGCGCCTTTGGATGATTTCATTTTGAAAAGAACCGGAAATCGATTTGATGAGGGCGGTAAAATTGCGTCGGCCGGCGAAACAAACCGAGATGTGATTGATCGGTTTCTGGGGCACCCATTTTTTCAAGAGATGCCCCCGAAATCGTTGGATCGGGACGCATTTTCATATCTTGCCACAGCGGTGGCACCCCTATCTGATAAGGATGGAGCCGCGACGTTGACAGATTGCATCGCGGCCTCTGTTGCGCAGGCATTTCCACATTTTCCCGCAGCGATTGATCAGATTTGGATCACAGGCGGAGGGCGGAAAAATCCAGCCATCATGGCCGCACTTTCGCGTAATTTGCAGGCTGAAGTTTTGTCGATAGACGATTTTGGCTTTGATGGTGATATGCTGGAAGCCCAAGCATTTGCCCATCTTGCCATGCGCGTTTTGCGCGGATTGCCCACATCGTTTCCCAATACCACAGGTGTTCCAATGTCTGTTGGGGGCGGGATCGTCAGCCGGTAATGTTGTTGGATCGAAGCGGGATATCAAATCCCTTTGGTGCCAATTCAAACCCTGAAAATTCAAACCCCGGGCTGACTGTGCAGCCCACCAAAGTCCAGGCCCCGGTGGTTTGTGCAGATTGCCAATGATGTGGCGGCACAATCAGGTGTGGATGTTCATCTTCCAAAACCTGTGGCCCCAATACGGCCTGTTCAGCCGGCCCAACGTCGGTTTCTGATCGATACAAGATCAAAGGCGCCCCAGCGTAATAGTGCCAAATCTCAGCCGCATCGACCTTATGCCAATGGCTGCGTTCACCATCCCTCAACAGAAAATAGATCGATGTGCCCGCGGGCCGACCTTCGTTTTCAGCAACCCATGTTTGTCGATACCATCCCCCCTCTGGGTGGGGGGACAGATTTAGTTTCGCAATGATTTGATCGGCGGTCATGCCTTCAAAATAGAACGGCCCGCATAAACAGCGGTTTCGCCCAATGCTTCTTCAATGCGGATCAATTGATTGTATTTCGCCAACCTGTCTGAACGGGCCAGACTGCCGGTTTTGATTTGTCCACAATTGGTCGCCACGGCCAGATCAGCGATGGTTGCATCTTCGGTTTCGCCTGATCGGTGGCTCATGACATTGGTAAACTTGGCGCGATGCGCCATATCAACGGCCTTCAACGTTTCGGTCAAAGTGCCGATTTGGTTTACCTTTACCAACATTGAATTCGCCGATCCGCGTTCAATTCCCATGGCCAATCGTGCTGGGTTGGTCACAAAGAGATCATCCCCAACCAATTGCACCCGGTCGCCCAATGTATCGGTCAGTAATTTCCAACCATCCCAATCATCCTCATCACATCCATCTTCGATAGAGATAATGGGATAATCATTCACCAGCGCTTCAAGATAGGCCACGTTTTCAGCAGAGCTGAGGGATTTGCCTTCGCCCTTCATTTCATACACGCCATTTTTGCAATATTCTGTGGCGGCGCAATCTAAGGCCAAATAAATGTCTTCGCCGGCTTTATATCCCGCTTTTTCAACGGATTGGAGGATGAAATCCAAAGCCGCGCGAGAAGAGCTGATGTTCGGTGCAAACCCGCCTTCATCGCCAATTCCCGTGGAAAGGCCTGCTGAACTCAGCTCTGACTTCAATGTGTGAAATACTTCTGATCCCATCCGCACCGCATCTGCGATGGTATCGGCACTGACCGGCATGATCATAAATTCTTGGATATCAATGGGGTTGTCGGCATGTTCGCCACCATTGATGATGTTCATCATCGGAACGGGCAGGGTTCGTGCAGACGTGCCACCGATATAACGATACAAGGGTTGTCCACAATAATCGGCGGCGGCCTTTGCCACGGCCATGGAAACACCCAAGATGGCGTTGGCCCCCAATCGGGCTTTGTTGTCTGTTCCATCCAATTCGATCATGGCTTCGTCGATGCCAACTTGATCTGTTGCATCGGCATCCAACAGCATTTCGGTGATTTCACCGTTTACCGCTGACACAGCCTCTAACACGCCTTTGCCTTTGTATTTTGATTTGTCACCGTCGCGCTTTTCCACCGCTTCATAGGCACCAGTTGATGCACCCGATGGCACCGCCGCACGCCCCATGGTGCCATCTTCCAAGGTGACATCCACTTCGACGGTTGGGTTTCCACGGCTGTCAAGAATTTGGCGTGCATGGATATCAATAATGGATGACATTTGGGAACTCCTCGGGTGGAATGGGTTTGGCGTTCTCTAACAATGATTATCCAAACTGACCAGCCTGATTGAGACCGCAATCCTTTGGAAAAATCATTTGAGCGATTGTTCGCGCCACAGCACATAAAGACCAGAGAACACAACGATCAGGGTTCCAACAACTGTCCAAAGATCAAGGGTTTCCCCAAAAAAGATAAGCCCCAAGGCAACCCCGAAAATTAAGCGCGAATATCGAAAAGGGGTAACGGCCCCAACTTCGCCCACGCGCATGGCCGCGGTGATTGTATAATAACCGCATACGCCGATGACGACACCGCCCAACAAAAACAAGATATGAACTGGATTGGGGCTGATCCAATTTCCGTCCAATACGATCAACAGAACACCGGCAGGAATAACCGCTGCAAACCCCATCGCGGCCAACACGAAGGTTGAGGCATCCTCTGGGCAGCGTCGTGTTGCAATGTCACGAATGGACAGACCAACCACCCCCAAAACGGTAAACAAGGCGGCCGGTTCAAATGCCACACCGCCAGGGCGGATAATCACCAAAACACCGATTAACCCGATGATAATGGCGGTCCAACGGCGCAGGCCAACGGCCTCCCCCAAGAAGAGGGCGGCCCCCAGCGTTACCAAAAGTGGGTTCACCTGAATGATTGCGGAAACCAGTGTGATGGGGATCAAAGACAAAGATGTCACAAAGAAGATCGTGCCAAATAGTTCGGCCGCAACGCGCGTTAAAACCGCCGGATGCAGAACAATGCGACGTTCAAAGCGATCGTTGTTGATTTTGATCAAGGCCAAAAAGACGGCGGTGCCACCAATGCCCAAAAATATCAAAATTACACCGACCGGAAGATCTGTAGAAAGATATTTGATAATCGCATCTTCCACGGCGAAAAATGCCATGGCTGATACCATCAATGCGATCCCGGTCAGATTGCCCTTGCGGGAAACATCAATCATTCTTGCCCCGGTTCGCCGGGACAGCATAAAGTTCAAGCTTATGCCCTTTGAGGGTGTACCCCAAACGGGCGGCAATCTTTTCTTGAAGAGCTTCGATTTCGGGATCAACAAATTCGATCACTTCGCCGCTGTTCATATCTATAAGATGATCATGGTGTTCGCGATCCGCATCTTCATACCGGGCCCGACCATCCCCAAATTCCAGTTTTTCCAGAATGCCTGCTTCTTCAAACAATTTTACAGTGCGATAAACAGTGGCAATCGAAATTCCCGCATCCCGTTCAGAGGCCCGATTGTAGAGTTCTTCCACATCGGGGTGATCATCGCTGGATTCCAAAACATTTGCGATAATTCTGCGCTGGCCGGTCATTCGAAGGCCCTTCGCCTCGCACCGTGCAATGATTGTATCTGTCATGTTTACACCAGATCCGGTTGGCGCCCAACCCGACGGGCCAATGGGGCGACTGTCAAACCTTGAACAATGATCGAGAAGAGAACCACAACATATGTGACTGTCAAAATAAGGGGTTTCCATTCTGTTTCCGGAAGGCTGAGCGCGAGGGCAACTGAAATGCCGCCCTTGATGCCACCGCACGTCATGATGGGAACAACGCCTCTGGAAAATCCACGAAACGGGCGCAGGATGCTGAAGGGAACATATACCGCTGCAAGACGCGCCAACAACGACAGACCAATGGCCAAAATACCAGCAACCAAAGCATCCATGGAAAAGGCAACGGCGAATACTTCAAGCCCGATCATCAAGAACAAAACTGCGTTCAAAATTTCGTCGATTAATTGCCAAAAGGCATCCACGTAATCTCTTGTTTTTTGGCTCATGGCGTGGGCTGTTAATTCGTCCCCGATCAACAGACCAGCACAGACGGCCATGATTGGCGCTGAGACATGCAACCAAACCGCCAGTTGATATCCGCCAAAGGCCAAGGCCAATGTCAGCAACACTTCGACAGAATAATCATCGATGCGCATCATTACACGATACGTCAACCATCCCAAAATCAATCCAAGTGCCGCACCGCCCAGGGCCTCTTGAAAGAACAAGGTGGCTGCGCCGGTCAAACCCGTTGCGTGATGTTCACCGGCTGGGAAAGCGATCCCCACCAACACCAAAAACACCACATATCCGACACCGTCGTTGAACAGGCTTTCGCCAGCAATCTTGGTTTCCAGTGACTTTTCCAGATTTGCATCGCGCAAAACACCCAAAACCGCGACCGGATCAGTTGGCGAAATCAAAGCACCAAAGACCAAAGCGATCATAAGTGGCGCACCTGTGATCCAGCTGAAGCCAACCCCTGCGATCACTGTGGAAAGGGCAACACCCATCGTCGCCATCAAAAACACAATGGGCCAATTCGCCTTGAGATCTGACATTTTTACGTGCAACGCACCCGCAAACAAAAGCAACCCCAACATGCCTTCGAGCAGCGCATCAGAAAATTCGAACGACGTCACCGCCGCGCGCATCGTATCTGTTAATCCCAATGCCGGCATGAAAATATCAAAAACCAGCAGAACAAGGGAAACGGCCAAGGCCACAATCAGCACACCAATTGCGGATGGCAGCCGAAGAAAAATCGCGTTGATCGCTGCAAATGCACCGGCCAAAACAATCAAAGAAGAAGCAATTTGAAGTATCGTCATGGGCGTCTTCTATACCCAGATTTTTCGAAGGGAAAGTCTTGATCAAGTGCCGCAGAATGTTTGCGTCACAACCTGTTCGGGTTTTGGTGGGGTCGTTAAAAAAGCGTTATCAGGTTGCGCAAACGGGGTTTTCGCAGCATCCCATAAATCATGGAATGGGGTAAGATCCCCGGTGACGGCCGCGTCAATTGCATGCTGAACCAGATGATTGCGGGGGATGAACATAGGGTTTTCCGGTGTCCTGGTTTTCGACGAAGTCCAGTTTGAATGCCAATCTGCAAAATTTGAGTGCGATTTCAAAGAGACAGGAACATCCTCAGCTTCAAGAGATGCAAAACTTTCTGTGAAATCGCCGGCGGTTTCAAACATCATCGTCAGGAATTGTTGAATAAGGATGTCTGACGATGGATCATCCGGCAGCCCCAGTTTGGCACAATATTCAGCGCGATACGCCTGTTCGAAGGTTTTTCCAAAGCTTTCTACAATATTTGTGAAATCGGCAATCGCGCCGTCGCGGTCATCCATCATCGGCAACAAGGCCGTCGCGAATTGTGCCATATTCCAAGCGGCAATTTGCGGCTGATTTCCAAATGCATATCGCCCTTGATGATCGATGGATGAGAAAACCTTCATGGGGTGGTAGGTATCCATAAACGCGCATGGCCCATAATCAATCGTAATACCCGCAACATGTGCATTATCGGTATTCATCACACCATGTATGAAACCCAAACCCATCCAACGTGCGATCAGTTTGGCTTGGCGATCAACAGCAGTTTGCAAAACCTCTGAGGAGGTATTGCAGTTCGGGAAATGACGCATTCGGGTGTGTTCAAACAAAGCGTTCAATGAGGTATGATCCTGTCTCGCCGCGAAATATTGAAATGTACCCACGCGAATATGGCTGGGCGCAACCCGCGCCAGAACCGCACCGGGCAGGGGGCCTTGTTCGCGCACAACCGGATCACCCGTGAAAACCATCGCCAACGCCCGCGTTGTGGGCACACCAAGATGGTGCATCGCCTCTGACACGACAAATTCACGCAAAACGGGCCCAACCCAGGCCCGTCCATCCCCCCCGCGTGACCAATGCGTTGGGCCGGATCCTTTTAATTGAAGATCAAATCGGTCTTGGCCGTTTACCACTTCGCCCAACAAAACCGCGCGCCCATCCCCCAATTGCGGGTTCCAATGCCCAAATTGATGCCCGGCATAGGCTTGCGTAATCGGTGAAGCGCCGTTGGGCAGAACATTTCCCGCCACCACATCCACCCAATCATTTTCAAATTGAATGCCAAGGTTTTCGGCCAAGGCTTCGTTGCGGGCAATTGCAGTGGGCGAAGAGACGGCAATTGGGTTTTGACGCCGAAACAATGCGTCTGGCAATTCGGCGTAACTGTTGTCGAAGTTTGCCTTCACCGAAACAATTCGCGTGTCATAAGTTTATACTTACTTCGCTGTGAAAACCCGCGTTGGGCATACACGTTTTGGGCGTATGTGTTGTCTTCGCTGACTTCCAAATGCAATGCGCGGGTGCCCAGTTTCGTCAGATGTTCTGAAATGGATTGCATGATCTCACCGCCGACGCCGCGACCGCGAACACCCGGACGCAAATAAAATTCATCGATAAAGGCATCCGGCCCACCAAATTCAATCGAATATCCATGCGTAATGACAATATACCCAATTGGCGCAACTTTGGGGCCAATAAGATAAACTTCACCCAGGGCTGTTCCTTCCAACAGGGGTTGCAGGGCATTACTGCGATGTTCGGCGCTGGTCGGTAAATTTTCTTCGGCGTGAAATGCCTCGATCATCGGCAAAAGGCGTTCCGCGTCATCGGGTTTAGCAAGGGTCAGTGTCGCAGCCATTAAAGCAGCCTCAATCGTTGGGTCAAAAGGTTGAAATAGGCATCGCGATCCACAGATCCAATGAACATTGCATTTTTGGGTCGGTCGGTGACGTACCACCAATCGGCAACTGTCATCCCGCGGGTCAATTCCGATTGGGTTTCAATTTCCACATTCACAAACCGACCTTCAAACATCTCTGGCTGTATCAAAAATGCGATGACGGTTGGATCATGCAAAGGGGCGCCGGTGCCCCCGTATTTGGCGACATCAAATCTTTCGAAAAAGTCGGTTAACCCGGCCACAGCCTTTGTGACAGGGGTGCCAATGGCGATTAGTTCATCAATCCATGTTCGGGACGTTAACGCCTTATGCGTAACATCCAAGGGCATCACAGTCAGTTTCACCCCAGACATAAACACAAGTTCGGCCGCTTCTGGATCGACATAAATATTGAATTCTGCAGCGGGTGTAATGTTGCCCACTTCAAAGTACGCCCCGCCCATCAAAACGATTTCTTTGACCCGATCAACAATATCTGGGGCCTTTTTGAATGCCGTCCCGATATTGGTAAGCGGGCCGAGGGGGCATAAGGTGACAGTTCCAGATGGTTCTGAGCGCAACGTTTCGATGATGAAATCAACGGCGTGTTGATCTTGCAGCTTCATTTTCGGATCGGGCAAATCCGTGCCGTCCAATCCGCTGTCACCATGGACATGTTCGGCAGTCACCAGCGGTTTTTCCATTGGGGTATCGCATCCCGCAAAAACCTTCATGTCTGGGCGCGAAGCAAGCTCACAAACTTGACGTGCGTTTCGGGTGATATGGTGCAGCGGTACATTACCGGCAACACACGTAATTCCCAAAACATTCAGTTCAGGCGACGCAAGCGCCAAAAGAATGGCAACGGCATCATCTTGGCCGGGGTCGGTATCAATGATGATATTGTGGGGCATCCCCAATTAATCCTCACCGCGATAAGGCTGAACGTATTGCAAAGCCATGTCCCATGGGAAAAAGATCCACGTATCTTGGCTGACTTCGGTAATGAACGTGTCAACCATCGGGCGGCCCTGCGGTTTTGCATATACTGTTGCAAAATGCGCTTTGGGGTACATGTTGCGCACCAATTCCAATGTTTTGCCACTGTCGACCAAATCATCAATGATCAGGATACCTTCACCATCACCCATAATATCGGCGGATGGGCTTTTCAGCACTTTCGCCTCTGAGCGTTCTTGGTGATGATAACTTTTGACGCTGATGGTGTCGACGGTTCGTACATCAAGTTCGCGCGCGATGATCATCGCAGGCGCCATTCCACCCCGCGTGATTGCCACAATTGCCTTCCACGCACCATCATCAGGTCCATGTCCATCCAGCCGCCAAGCAAGCGCCCGGGCATCGCGGTGGATTTGATCCCAACTGATATGAAATCCTTTTTCGTGGGGCAGGCGGTCTGACATATAGGTTTTCCTTTTTATTCTGTTTTTGTGGCATCAACTTTCGGCATGCCAATTGCGTGATACCCGGCATCAACATGCAAAACTTCGCCTGTCACACCTGAACTGAGATCCGACAAAAGATAGAGTGCAGATTTGCCCACCTCCGCTTGCGAAACGGATCGCCGAAGCGGGCTGGTTGTTTCATTCCATCTCAGAATGGCCCGAAAATCGCCAATGCCAGATGCCGCCAAAGTTTTGATTGTGCCTGCGCTGATGGCATTTACACGCATGTTGGCAGGGCCCAAATCTTCTGCCAAATATCTGACAGATGCCTCCAGTGCGGCCTTGGCCACCCCCATGACATTGTAGTTGGGCATGACTTTTTCTGCGCCATAATATGTCAGGGTCAAACAAGAGGCGCCCGGTTTCAGCAATGGTTGTGCTGCCTGAAGGACACCCGTGAAAGAATAGACAGATATATCCATCGTCATCAAAAAATTGTCGCGGGTTGTTTGGATGTAATCGCCGCGCAATTGCGATTTGTCTGAAAACCCAATCGCGTGAACCAAAAAATCAAGGCCACCCCATTTTTCGCGCACCGCGTCCATGACAGCTTGGACAGAGGATGCATCCCCAACATCGCAGTCCATACAAATGTCAGCGCCCACTTGGTCTGCCAAGGGAACGACGCGTTTTTGCATTGCCTCGCCCACATAGGTGAAACCTAATTCAGCACCTTCCGCATGAAGCGCCTCTGCAATGCCCCAAGCGATTGATTTGTCATTGGCCAACCCCATGATGAGGCCGCGTTTTCCGGTCATTAGTCCCACAACGATCGCTTTCTTAATTGATGCCACTTGACCTTCGGTCTAAGCGATGCAGCATTAGCCATCAAGCCAAACAAGGAAAGACGCTATCATGGAAGACAAAAAATTTCAGGGCGACTCACCTTTTGAAATCACACGACGCTGGTTGGATGAGGCCGAATCCACGGAAATCAACGATCCGAACGCTGTTGCATTGGCCACTGTTGACAGTTCCGGCTTGCCAAATGTGCGAATTGTTCTGCTGAAAGATATAGATGAGGATTCATTCGTTTTTTACACGAATTATGGATCCGTGAAGGCCAAAGAAGCCTTAGAAGCGGGTCAAGCAGCTTTCGTTTTGCATTGGAAATCTCTGCGTCGTCAGATCCGTGTTCGCGGCACAGTTGTAAAAGAGGACGGTCCGCAAGCTGATGCTTATTTTGCGTCTCGATCCCCACTTTCACGTTTGGGCGCTTGGGCGTCTGATCAATCAAAGCCACTAGATTCAAGAGAAACCTTGATGGCGCGGGTTGATGACGTTAGGGACGCAAAAGGGGAAACGTCTGAACGCCCGCCTTTTTGGGGGGGGCTGCGATTGAAACCGGTTGAATTTGAATTTTGGGCTGATGGGGCTGCTCGACTTCACGACCGTTTTCGATGGACCGCAGACGCTTCGAAAAACGGCTGGGACGTGGTTCGTTTGAATCCGTAAAGTCAAAGGATGTATTCGCCCGTACATATCGGGTGGTGTGTTAATCAGACATGAGGGGTCTGAACAACGCACAAAGTGGGAAGGATGGAGCGCCAAAATGGCAGAGGATCACGAGGGTGAAGAGGAAACCCTTTACGGTACGGTAAAATGGTTTGATCCCGCTAAGGGGTTTGGTTTCATTGTATCGAACGACGAAGCACAGGATATTTTGTTGCACGCAAATGTTTTGCGCAACTACGGCCAAAGTTCGATTGCGGATGGCGCAGGTATCGAAGTGGTGATTCAACGGACAGACCGTGGGGTTCAGGCCGTTGAGATTTTGCAGATCGATCCGCCAGAGGTTGGCGAATCCGCCGCCGGCCTGGAAGACATCGATAACCTCGATCCTGAGGATTTAGCCGAATTGGAATATCTTCCTGCCCGGATCAAATGGTTTGATAAAGTCAAAGGATTCGGGTTCGCAAACACATTCCGTGAAAGTGATGATATCTTCATTCATGCTGAGGTGCTTCGCCGATCCGGTCTTTCAGACCTGATGCCGGGTGAAGCCGTCGCATTGAAAGTCATGGATGGTGAACGCGGTAAAATGGCTGTAAGTGTCAGCGCATGGGAAAGCTTAACGCGCTGAACGCACTGATATTTTGCTGTGCTATGATTTTTGGGGGAAACATGTCTGCATTGGCCCATTGTGGCCAAGGGCATGTTCATTTGATCACGTCTAAAGCAACAGCACAAATCAACGTTGATTTGGCCGTTACCCCACAGGAACGCGAAAAAGGTTTGATGTTCGTTGAACACATGCCCCATTTTCAAGGAATGCTTTTTGTGTTTGAGGGCGAGGAGCCCCGTGCGTTTTGGATGCGCAATACTTTGATCAGCCTCGATATCATTTATTTCGATGCTGACGGCCGATTTGTCAGTCAGGCCTTAAACGCCGTGCCCGGTGATTTGACCGCTTTGCCAAGTGCCGCACCCGCGCAGTATGTCTTAGAGTTAAATGCTGGTCTTTCACCTCTTTTGGGTGTTGGGCCGGGATCGCGATTAGAGCATGATTTTATCGCGCCCCCAAAAGAAGAGACGGATTGTAACAAATAGGTCTTTTCAATCCCAAAGGAATTCACTAGACAGCCCCTCGTGTCGGGGCGTGGCGCAGTCTGGTAGCGCACCTGTTTTGGGTACAGGGGGTCGTGAGTTCGAATCTCGCCGCCCCGACCATCCTTCCTAAGTATTAAAAAATCGCAGGGTTTGGTGCCGTTTAGGCTGATTCTTCTCAGACTTGAGAATCAATTGATCCATTCGCCCTCAATCCCCGGTTTGTTAACCAATATTTTGGCCTTCGATTACAGCCAAAGGTTAACAAAACGCTTTCGGATCCCAAACATCCCGAGGGAATCGTTGCCTAAGTCCCAAGTCAACCTCAAATCTTTTCACTTATGTATGATTTTTTCGTTGACCCAATGTGCTGAAACACGCGACTTAGTATGAGCGCAACGAAATACAACTAGATATTGTGTGCGCGTCAAGAGCAGGCGACTGACGGTAAGGGGATGGAAAATTTGCCCGAACCCGCAGACGACCAAGGCACAACTGGGAATACACCTGCAAAGGCAGGGAAGCGGGGCATGATATGAAGATTGATCGTCGATTTACGAAAGCCGGTGAAGATGCGTATGAAAGCATCGAATTTACCACCACAACCAGTGAAATCCGAAATCCGGATGGAACAATCGTTTTCAAACTCGACGATTTGGAAGTGCCATCAAGTTGGTCTCAAGTTGCGTCTGACGTGATTGCCCAGAAATATTTCCGCAAGGCTGGGGTTCCCTCGCAATCAAAGCCGGTCAAGGAAAAGGGTGTCCCTGATTTCTTGCAACGAAGTGAGGCCACGAAGGACGCAGAGTTCGGTGGGGAACATTCTGCAAAGCAAGTCTTTGATCGTCTGGCGGGTGCATGGGCATATTGGGGTTGGAAAGGTGGTTACTTTTCCACCGAAGAAGATGCCCGCGCTTATTACGACGAAATGCGCTATATGCTTGCCACACAGCGCGCCGCGCCCAATTCGCCACAATGGTTCAACACCGGCCTACATTGGGCGTATGGTATCGATGGGCCTGCGCAAGGGCATTACTATGTTGATTACAAATCAGGTGAATTGACAAAATCAGCATCATCCTACGAACACCCGCAGCCACATGCGTGCTTCATTCAGTCCGTCGATGATGATTTGGTGAACGATGGCGGGATCATGGACCTTTGGGTTCGTGAAGCGCGATTGTTCAAATATGGATCAGGCACCGGAACCAATTTCAGCTCCTTGCGGGGTGAGGGAGAGGCCCTTTCGGGGGGTGGTAAATCATCTGGCCTTATGGGGTTCTTGAAGATCGGTGATCGGGCGGCTGGTGCGATTAAATCTGGCGGCACAACGCGCCGTGCGGCCAAAATGGTGATTTGCGATGCAGATCATCCAGACATCGAAGATTTCATCAATTGGAAAGTGATTGAGGAACAGAAAGTTGCGTCGATCGTTGCTGGTTCCAAGATGCACGAAGAAAAGCTGAACGAACTTTTCGCAGCGATCAAAGCATGGGATGGTTCTGCAGAAGATGCTTATGACCCCAAGAAAAATCCACAACTGAAAGAGGCGATCCGATCAGCCAAAAAGGTCGCGATTCCAGAGACTTATGTAAAACGTGTTCTGGATTACGCCAAGCAAGGTCATACCAGCATCGAATTCCCAACCTATGATACAGATTGGGATTCAGAGGCCTACAGCTCTGTCTCTGGTCAGAACTCCAATAACTCCATCCGTGTGACAAACGCGTTTCTGTATGCTGTTGAAAAGGATGCAGATTGGGAGCTGATCAACCGTAAAAACGGTGAGGTGGCTAAAACCATCAAGGCACGCGACTTGTGGGATCAAGTTGGCCATGCGGCCTGGGCTTGTGCGGATCCCGGCATTCAGTACCACGATACCGTAAATGACTGGCACACCTGCCCAGCAGACGGCGAGATTCGCGGTTCAAATCCTTGTTCGGAATACATGTTCTTGGACGACACCGCCTGTAACCTTGCGTCTATGAATTTGCTGACGTTTTATGAAAACGGTGAATTCCAAGCCGAAGATTATGTGCATGCCACGCGTCTTTGGACCGTGACTTTGGAAATTTCGGTCATGATGGCGCAGTTCCCATCCAAAGAGATTGCGCAACTATCGTATGATTATCGTACTTTGGGTCTTGGGTACGCCAATATTGGCGGCCTTTTGATGAACATGGGGCTTGGATATGATTCTGTAGAAGGCCGCGCTTTATGTGGTGCTTTGACGGCCGTAATGACGGGTGTTTCCTATGCAACTTCAGCTGAAATGGCGAAAGAGCAGGGCGCATTCCCGGGGCATGCGCGCAACGCGGATCATATGCTGCGCGTGATGCGAAATCACCGCAACGCTGCCTATGGGAAAACCGAAGGTTATGAAAAGCTTTCCGTGAAGCCCGTTCCGTTGGATGTGGACAATTGCCCAGATGAAACGTTGGTAAAGCTGGCCCAAGACAGCTGGGACAATGCATTGAAATTGGGTGAAAAACACGGATATCGGAACGCCCAATCCACCGTGATTGCGCCCACCGGCACAATCGGACTGGTGATGGATTGTGATACCACCGGGATCGAGCCTGACTTTGCCTTGGTGAAATTCAAAAAGCTTGCCGGCGGTGGGTATTTCAAAATCATCAACCGTTCGGTTCCTGCGGCGTTGGAAAAACTTGGATATAAATCCAGCGAAGTGGAAGAGATCATTTCATACGCTGTTGGTCACGGCACACTGGGCAACGCCCCGGGAATTAACCACACCACGTTGATCGGCCATGGGTTTGGTGCGACTGAGATTGATAAGATCGAAGCGGCGCTTCCATCGGCGTTTGATATTCGGTTTGTATTCAACCAATGGACCTTGGGTGCAGATTTCTGCACCGATATTTTGGGGATCCCTGCAGACAAGTTGAATGATCCAACTTTTGATTTGTTGACGCATCTGGGCTTTTCAAAATCCGATATCGAAGCCGCCAATGATCATGTTTGTGGAACGATGACATTGGAAGGGGCGCCGTTCTTGAAAGACGAACATCTGAACGTCTTCGATTGCGCCAACCCTTGCGGCAAGAAAGGTGAACGTTACCTGAGCGTTGATAGCCACATTTATATGATGGCTGCTGCTCAGTCTTTCATCTCTGGCGCGATTTCGAAAACGATCAATATGCCAAACGACGCAACAATCGAAGATTGTCAAAAGGCATATGAGCTGTCTTGGTCTTTGGGCGTCAAGGCAAATGCTTTGTATCGTGATGGATCAAAACTGTCGCAACCATTGGCCGCTGCCTTGGTGGAAGATGATGAAGATGCCGCCGATATTTTGGAAAGCGGATCAACCCAAGAAAAAGCCAAAGTTCTGGCGGAAAAGATTGTTGAAAAAGTGGTGATCAAAGAGGTCATCAAAAGCAATCGTGAGAAAATGCCAGAGCGCCGTCGTGGGTACACACAAAAGGCGATTGTGGGTGGCCACAAGGTTTATTTGCGCACCGGCGAATACGAAGACGGATCCTTGGGTGAAATCTTCATCGACATGCACAAAGAAGGTGCCGGTTTCCGCGCGATGATGAACAACTTTGCCATCGCGGTTTCGGTTGGCTTGCAATACGGTGTGCCACTGGATGAATTTGTTGATGCCTTCACATTCACCAAATTTGAACCAGCAGGGATGGTTCAAGGCAACGACAGCATCAAGAATGCAACGTCGATCCTTGATTACATCTTCAGGGAATTGGCTGTCAGTTACCTTGATCGCACCGATTTGGCGCATGTGAAGCCTGAAGGCGCAAGTTTTGACGATTTGGGTCGCGGCGAAAACGAAGGCGTTTCAAACGTCAAAACCCCGGATGAGCCTAAGAAGGCAAAATCGATCGAGGTTTTGAAGCAAATGGTTTCAACCGGATATCACCGTAACCGCGTTCCACAAGAATTCGTGGTGTATCAAGGTGGGCAATCTGGTGCTGTTGCATTGGATGGCGGGGTTGATCCTGTCACCGCACTGGCGACATTGGTGCCTGAAACTGCCGCGGATGCGGCTGGGGCATCCGCCGTGGGCACCGTGGCCCCGATGGATGAACGTGCCAAAGCCAAGATGCAAGGATACGAAGGCGATCCATGCGGCGAATGTGGAAATTACACATTGGTTCGCAATGGAACCTGCATGAAATGCAACACCTGTGGGGGAACCTCTGGGTGTAGTTAAGAAATCAGTTCCGGGGCAGGTGCGCTTGCCCCGTGACGACGTTCGGGCCGCAGGCAGAAAATGTTTTGGGCGGTAAACGATCAGAGCCTGAACGGCGAAACTTGGGGGGCCACGCGCCCCCCATTTTTATGATTAAATGCGCCCGTGTTTGGACAATCGATCGTGCAAATCCGGCAAAGCGGAATGATTTAGTTCCAACGCATAAATATAAGCGTAGGTTAGAAAAAAGCATTCTTCATCGATATCACTGCATCGATCTGCAGCGGCGAAATAAAGCGTGACAAGCGATGCGTGATCGTGCCGATCGTGCGCGCTTAAGATTTGATCCTCAAGGTCAGGCGTGTTGGCCATGGACATTTTCAAGCTGCCGGGCGATCCAATCGTGGAAGCAATGGGTGGGCCCATCCATGGCGGGGCTGAAACGCCCACCATCAAAACTTGGGGCATGGCGGCCTGATTGCATCCCTTCCACCACAAAGATATCTTCTTCGAAAACCTCTTTCCACATGGCGGAATTCTTTTCCCGGTTTTCTGTCTTTGTATCTTTTGACGCGTAATACAGGTGGATGTGTTCCATGGTTTGGTTGTGCGCCTTGGGTTCCAAGACGATGGCAAAGGCATGATCGCGTTGGGCACCCAGCAATACATTGGGATAGACGGCAATATATTCTGCCCCATCATCCCATTTATCGCTCAACCCATCAAAGTCTGGGAAAGCGGCATTGCCATCTGCATCGGTAAATTGCCGATAAACTAAGGTGCCTTGCCCTGAATACTGGCCGTATTCAGCAATATTATAGTGATCTTCCAGTCGGGAATAACTGTTTAGGCCCGGGTGCACCCATGGCAAATGATAGCTTTCGCAATAGTTTTCGACGGCCAATTTGTAGTTGGTCTTTACATCCAGCTGGAAACGACTGTCATCACCACCGTGAAACAGCGGTTTGTCAAACTCGCTCCAACGGGCAATCAGGTTGGAGTGAACCTCTTCGAACGGTGCTGCCTTGCCAGAAAGGTCGATGAACACAACGTCGCGCCAAATGTGGCTTCGCACTTCATTCAGGCCCAGGGTGTCTTTGTCGATGCTGTCGTGTGTGTTGTGGCCCGGGCCGCCAACGTGCGGGGTGCTGACAAGCTTGCCTTTGGTTGAATAACACCAAGAATGATAGGGGCAACGGATCGCGCCTTCGAATTTACGCGCTTCGGTAACAAGCTTCATACCGCGATGGCGGCAGATGTTTTCAAAAACGCGTACATCGCCATCCTTGTCGCGCAGCAACAAAAGGGGGACGCCCAGAAATTCCATTGGTTTTGCATCACCGGGTTCAGGAACATCCGATGCAACGGCCAAACCGGCCCAATTCTGTTTTAAAACAAATTCGCTTTCTCGTGCGAAAACTTCTGGGTCGATGTAATGCGCATTCGGCAGGCCATTTGCACTTTCGACAGGGCGCCTTACGGCCTTTAAATCAGTTTGGAACAGGTCTTTCGCCATAAGAGATTCTCCACTTCATGGGCAAGTCTCTCAGAATTTGGTCGCGTTGACTTTTCTCACCGCGACCAGAGTTTTCTCACTGCGACCTAACCGCGGGCCAAGGCGGCCACGCCGGTACGCACCATTTCAGAAAGGCCAAGAGGACGCATCAAATCGGCAAATGCATCAATCTTTTCAGAGCTTCCCACAACTTCGAAGGTGAAGGTGTCCAAAGTGCTGTCCACCACATTGGCGCGAAATACATCCGCAAGGCGTAATGCCTCAACCCGTTTTTCACCATCACCTTCCACTTTGAAAAGCGCCAACTCACGCTCTACGCTTGGGCCTTCGACAGTCAGGTCATGCACATCGTAAACAGAGACAATTCGCCCCAGCTGTGCCTTGATTTGTTCAATTATTTGCGGAGTCCCTGATGTGACAACGGTGATCCGGCTGGTGTGCCCTTCATGATCAACCTCGGCCACTGTTAAGCTTTCGATGTTGTAACCACGCCCTGAGAACAATCCAATCACACGGGCCAAAACCCCCGGTTCGTTTGCCACCAACACAGCCAATGTATGGCGTTCATGGGTTCGATCAAAGTTAGGACGCAAGTTATATGCCGATTTTGAGGAGGTGCCTCGTTTAATTTTAAGTGCGCTCATATCAATCCCTCCTTAAACCAGAACTGAACCACCGGCGTCGATCACGCCTTGTGTTTCTGCTTCACCCAACAACATTTCATTGTGGGCTTTGCCTGATGGAATCATGGGGAAGCAATTCTCGTGCTTTTCGACCAAACAATCGAATAGCACAGGGCCATCATAATTGATCATTTCCATGATTGCGTCGTCCAGATCCGCCGGATCTGATACCATAATCCCTTTGCATCCGAATGCTTCGGCCAGTTTTACAAAATCCGGCAAGGCCTCTGACCAACTGTGGGAATATCGCTCACCATGCAAAAGCTCTTGCCACTGGCGCACCATACCCAAACGTTCGTTGTTCAGAATGAACTGTTTAACAGGCAGGCGATATTGAACGGCTGTTCCCAATTCCTGCATGTTCATCAACCAACTGGCTTCGCCAGCAACATTGATGACCAGTGCATCGGGGTGGGCAACCTGAACACCGACAGAGGCGGGGAAACCATATCCCATGGTGCCCAAACCACCCGAAGTCATCCACCGATTGGGGTCTTCAAATCCCAAATACTGTGCGGCCCACATTTGGTGTTGGCCAACTTCCGTGGTGATATAACGATCATGGTCTTTGGTAAGTGCCTCTAAGCGTTCCAGTGCATGTTGCGGCTTGATGGTTTTTTGAGAAGGCGTGTAATCCAAACACCGAATTTTTTTCCATTCGTTGATTTGTGACCACCAATCTTTAATGGCGGATGCGTCTGTTTTGCGCCCACGCGATTTCCAAACTTTCAGCAAATCTTCCAGTACATGCCCAACATCCCCGATGATAGGGATATCCACATGGATGACCTTGTTGATTGATGATGGATCAATATCGATATGTGCTTTGGCGCTTCCTGGGCTGAAGGCATCCAGCCGCCCAGTAATCCGATCATCAAACCGCGCGCCGATGTTGATCATAAGGTCGCAATCATGCATGGCCAAGTTTGCTTCGTACAATCCATGCATGCCCAACATACCAACCCAGTTTTCACCGCTGGCGGGATATGATCCCAGACCCATAAGGGTGGATGTGATCGGAAATCCAGTTGCCCCAACCAATTCGCGCAGCAACTGGCTTGCCGCCGGGCCAGAGTTGATCACACCACCACCGGTATAGAAGATTGGTTTCTTCGCTGTTTCGATAAGTTCAACCAAGGATGTGATGGCGTCAATGTCGCCTTTCACCTTTGGCTGGTAATGCGATTTCAAAGCGCGTGGTGAGGAATATTCACCGGACGCGAACTGAACATCCTTTGGGATATCGATCAATACTGGCCCCGGGCGACCGGATGTGGCCACGTGAAACGCCTCGTGCAGGGTGCTGGACAATTTGTCAGTCTCTTTTACCAACCAGTTGTGCTTGGTGCACGGGCGCGTGATACCAACGGTATCCGCCTCTTGGAAAGCATCCGAACCGATCATGAAAGTGGGGACCTGACCTGTCAAAACGACGATGGGAATGCTGTCCATCAAAGCATCCGTCAGACCGGTGACCGCATTCGTTGCACCGGGTCCAGAGGTTACCAAAACAACACCAGGTTTTCCGGTGGATCGGGCATATCCTTCTGCGGCATGGACCGCACCTTGTTCATGGCGAACAAGGAAGTGCCGAATATCATTTTGCTGGAAGATTTCGTCATAAATCGGAAGCACGGCACCACCCGGGTAACCAAACACTGTGTCCACGCCTTGGTCCTTCAAGGCTTGAACCACCATTTTCGCTCCGGTCATTGATTGTGCCATCATTCTCTCCGTTTGGCTTTGGCATAAAAAAACCCGCTGGTTTGTGCGGGGTAAGGGGTGTTCCGATCAGACATCAGCGTTGTCTAATTTCGACCCCTTGGTCGTAGCACCACATTCACGATACGTACTAACATCTATGCTCCTCGTTTGCGGGGACCGTATTCTGGCACTTTGGTGGCGTCAACAGCCGAAAAGACAAAAGTAACCATTTTAGGCAGCATTTTTTGCAAAAATTGCGCGATGGGCGTGTATTTTGTAAGAAATCAGATGTTTTGACCTGTTCCTTGCAGGACGCCGTGTTCCAAAGCGTATCTTGTAAGACCTGCAGTTGAGGTTATTCCCAGCTTATTCTTGATGTTTTTGCGATGGGTTTCAACGGTGCGAACAGAAATCGAAAGGATATCGGCGACTTCTTTATTGGATTTACCCTGTGCAAGTTCCAACAAAATGGTTTGTTCGCGACTTGTCAGGATACCCTTGTCATCGGTGGGGCGTGGGTTCATCGCAACTTTGGCGCCAGTGCAAAGATATGTTTCACCTTGCATCACCTTATCAATTGCCAATTTGATTTCTTCGGTGGGAACATCTTTTAAAACGTATCCTTTCGCCCCGTGGCGCATCGCGGTGGCGATGTATTCAGGCGTGTTGTGCATCGACAAAATCAAAATGCGTAAATCCGGGATACGTTCCAAAATAAGCTCGGTCGCGGACAGACCGCCAAGCCCGGGCATATTCAAATCCATTAAAACAACATCGGGTCTGATGGTTTCAACTTGATCCACGGCTTCTTGTCCGTTGGTTAAACAACCAACCACTTGGATGTCGTCATAGGTTTCCAATAAGGATTGGATGCCTTCCGCCACCATGGGATGGTCATCAACAATAAGGACGCGTGTGGTTTGAGTCATGAATTCAGGTCCTTTTCGGGGGTTGCAAAAGCGGGTTCCAACATGTGGGTCAATGGAACAATTGCCTCGACAATGGTTCCCTGATTATCGGAGCTGATGGTCAAGGTGCCGTCCAATTGATCAATGCGTTCTTGCATATTCCGCGTGCCAAGGCCTTGCGATCCGGATCCACGTATCGTGTTGCGAAGCCCAAGGCCATTATCGCTGATCCGCATTACCGCGCCTTTAGGTGTGCCAACCAATGAAACATCCACGAATGTTGCTTGTGCGTGGCGCTCAATATTTGTCAGGGCTTCTTGCGCGATGCGATAAAGGGCGATTTTGCTGTTGTTGTCCAAACGGTTACGAAACACGACGGTTTCGAAATTGGTTTTGATGCCAGTGCGCTCTGCAAACTCATCCACCAAGGTGCGAAGGGCAGGGCCAAGGCCCAGATCATCCAAAACGCCGGGCCTGAGGTCGCGACTAATGCGCCTGACTTCTTGAATGGCACCGGATAAATTATCGATCCCGCGATCCAGATTTTTGGCGGTATCAATGTCGTCTGATTTCAAACGTCTGCGCGCAAGATCCAACGCATATCTTACACCAACCAGGATTTGGCTAATACTGTCGTGCAGTTCACGTGCAACGCGGCCGCGTTCTTCCTCTTGCGTATCAAAAACACGCTGTGTCAGGCGTTTCAATTTACGGTCGGCCAGACGCATTTCACGAACGGTTATTACCATTCCGGTCATGAAAACGATCAGCAAGGCCACCCCGGTGATGGCCAAAATATATATGAATGTTTCGCGAATACGTTTGGTCACATCTGCCTGTGCAGCGGCAACGCTTTCCACAACGTCATCCACAAAAATTCCCGTTCCGATGGCCCATTTCCAATCTTGCAGCCCAATCACATAAGTTTCAAAGGGGGCAATTTCGCGCGTCGAAGGTTTGGTCCACTGAAATGTGTGGTAACCGCTTCCGGTGCGGGCGATCCGGATAAGTTCATCGGTGATTTCGGTTCCATTCAGGTCTTTCAATCCACGCCAGTTTTTATCGATCAGATATGTTTGCCGCGGAGAGACAAGATTTTTGCCCTCATAATCAAAAACAAAAAAGTAACCGTCTTGCCCATACAGCATCGAAGACAAGATACGGCTGACCTCTAACTTGGCTTGTTCATCGTTTGGTTTGGCGCGTCCGTAAATGTTTACGATCGCCGTTCGGGCAATCGAAAGGTAATTCTTCAGCTCTTCTCGTTTTGCGGCGCGCAACTGGTTCTCAAGGCTTGCAATTTCGCGTTCTGCCAATTGGCGGGATTGGTTCAAAACCACCAGCGCAATGGCACTGGCCGCTATAATCAGCGGCAATGTGGCCAGTAAAAACAGCTTCTGACCATAACCAAGGCGGAATCGAAAGCGCATGCCTTTGTTAAACATCGCCGCCGGCAAAAGGCAAAAACTTCGTAAAACCCCGTCACAACCCCAAAGTTTCGGCGCAAATTACGTAGTTGTGGGTATTTGCCATTTCTAATCGTTGCTTTACTTTTTCTTACACTGGAAACGACTTTGCGTGTTTGGGGGGTGTCCGAAACACGCATTACTTTATGGGAGGAACCTAAATGGATCGTCGTTCATTTCTAAAAACTTCAGCTCTTGGTGGAACAACTGCTGCATTGGCCGCACCGGCCATCGCGGGCAGCCACGCACGTAAACTGACAATGGTAACATCGTGGGGCCGTGGCCTTGCTGGTGTTTTTGACGCCGCTCAGCGTGTTGCCGACAACGTAAACGCAATGTCAGACGGCAGCCTTGAAATCGAAGTGAAAGCCGCTGGTGAATTGGTTGGCGCCTTCGAAGTATTTGACGCTGTGACCGCAGGTCAGGCTGATATGTACCACGCTGCTGATTATTATTTCATCAACCAGCATCCAGGCTTCGCATTCTTCACTGGTGTACCATTCGGTATGACAGCGACAGAATTGAACAACTGGTACTACCATGGTGATGGTATGGCCATGCACCACAAGCTGGGTGAAATCTTCGGTCTGAAGTCTTTCTTGGCGGGTAACACAGGCACACAAGCGGGTGGTTGGTTCCGCAAAGAAATCACAGGTCCGGAAGACTTCAACGGCTTGAAATTCCGTATGCCTGGTCTTGGCGGTAAAGTGCTTGGTGAAATGGGCGCATCTGTTCAGAACTTGCCTGGTTCAGAAGTGTACCAAGCTTTGGCATCTGGTGCGATCGACGGAACAGAGTGGATCGGCCCATGGGCAGATGAGAAAGCTGGTTTCCAAGAAATCACTAAGTTCTACTACACAGCTGGTATGCACGAGCCTGCCGCTGGTCTGTCATGTGCTGTAAACTTGGAGGTCTTTGAATCACTGACACCAAGCCAGCAAGCCATGATCGAAATCGCGTCTGGTCACGCCAACGTTTGGAACTTGTCACAGTACCTGAACAACAACGGTGCAGCCCTGCAGCGTTTGAAAGCAGGCGGCGTGAAAGTTCTGGAATTCCCAGACAGCGTTTGGGACGCAATGTTCGAAGCATCTAAAGCCGTTTACGGCGAATTCATGGACGATGAGTTGTTCAAAGAAATCAACGACAACTACTTCGCGTCCATGGCTGACAGCTCTGGCTGGTTGACACAGTCTATCGGCGCCTACCGTGCGCAGCGCGATCGCGTTCGCGGCTAAAATCTTTGGCCCCCGAGAACAGTTTCTTGGGGGCCATTGCATCCACCGATGAATTCATCGGTGAAACTTTGATGAAATAGGGGGGGATGATGGAAAACTGCCAAGGCTTCTTTCACGCTGTCGAAAAGAAAATCCCATCTTGCGTTGATGCTTTTCAGGCATCCGGGGTGTTCCAATGGTTCTTTGGAAATATTTTTGAAGCGTTTTACAACCTCTATTTTTTTGTTTTCAATCCATCATCTTGGGGTGGGTGGATCCCACAAATTGTTCCCGAGATTTTGTCGGAAAAAAATCCCAAAATGACCACCGAGGCGAAAACGAGCCTCATGAAGTTCATATATTATGGCGGGTCGGTCGAATTTTTCTTTGTTATCTTCACGGCGTTTCTGGCGATTACCGCTTACGGTTTTTACAATCGAAATTTCATGTGGTCGGTTGTGCGAACCTTAGAAGGGTTTGCAAATATCGTTGGGCGTGTCTTCGCTTGGGCCGGGTTGGCCATGGTCTTGCAACAAATCATTATCGTATTTTTGCAGCGTATCTTCACAGTTCCCGGATTTTCGTTGTTCGGTATCGATGCTTGGGCCCATGATGTCAGTTGGTGGGCTGAAATGTTGAAGCTTCACAATGCAATGATCGTGGCAATGTGTGTGTCTTACACGTTTGTCCAAGGTGGGCACGTGCGTGTGGATCTTGTGTATTCAGCTGTTGGTCACAGAACCAAAAAGATGATCGATATGTTCGGCAGCATTCTGTTTATGATGCCCGCAGCCATCGTAACTTGGATGTATGGTTGGTATTTCTTGTGGCGCCATTTGGTTGTTCCAAACCCATCGGCGACTGACAAACTTGATAAATTGCTCCTCAAAGCGCGCGCAGTGCGTTGGAATATTGAAACCATCGGATTTTCGCCAAACGGTTATGACAAATATTTCTTGTTCAAGTTTTTGTTGGTGGCGTTCGCGGGGCTCGTATTCTTGCAATCCATCGCCTTTTTCTATCGCAGCTACTTGGAATGGAAAGAAGGGCCGGTAAGCAACGGGAAGTATTTGGATCGCGACAGGTTGGGCGATGAAACCGCCGAAGCTGCCGCAGATGCTCATTAAGGGGACGGGACAATGATTTTTGGATTAGACGGCGTCGAAGTTGGCCTGATTATCGTATTCTTGTGCCTGTTTGGTGCGATTTTGTCGGGCTTTCCCGTGGCGTTTGCCATTGGCGGTGCTGCGGTCATTTCCTTTGCCTTGATTGCAGGTTTGAATGATGCGGGTCTTTTGATCCACGCCGCGATTGACACAAGCAGCGCGGAATATGCCGCCCTGATGGCCGAAGGGGTTGCGCGGGATACGATATCGATATTCCGATACCCCGAATTGCCGACCGTAAACCAACCTGTATTTGTCGAAGGTTGGGATACGGCGATGAAGAAGACCATTTCCGCAATCACCAATCGCATGAACGAACGTGTTTTGGCCGGTCAATCCATCGAAACTTTGTTGGCAGTGGCGATGTTCGTTTTGATGGGTATCACGCTTGAACGTTCCAAGATCGCAGAAGATCTTTTGACAACCATGGCCCGAGTATTTGGCCCGTTGCCGGGTGGTTTGGCGGTGTCTGTCGTTGTTGTCGGCGCGTTCTTGGCCGCCTCCACCGGGATTGTGGGTGCGACGGTTGTGACCATGGGTTTGCTCTCTTTGCCAACCATGTTGCGCAATGGATATTCACCCGAACTTTCAACAGGTGTGATCGCGGCGTCAGGGACCCTTGGTCAGATTATTCCGCCATCAATCGTGATTGTTCTTTTGGGAACTTTGGCGGGCGATTTGTATGCCACCGCCCAAGAAAACCGTGCACAGGCGGTTGGCTGTTCGGATGCTTTGACCTTCCTTGGTGAACCGGCTGTGGTGTCGGTAGGGACGTTGTTCCAGGCCGCATTGTTGCCCGGTATATTGCTGGCGGCGCTTTACGCTATGTATGCCTTTGGATTTGCATTGCTGAACCCATCAAAGGCACCAGCGGTTCAAGTTGACAGCAATTCCACTGAAATCATTACGCGGTCCGATGCCTTCAATTGGTTCTTGATTGCGCCCGTTCTTTTGATCGGTGGTGTCATCGTCGCTTCCCAATTTGGGTTGGTCGGCAGTCAATCCGTAATTGTTGATAGTTTCTCTGACGCTGGTCAGACAGCATCGCTTCGAACAAATGTGTCAGAGGCCTGCGCAGCCGCAATGCAAGAATTGCATGGTGCAGAAGCGTGGTCAAAGGCTGTGGCGGAACAAGCGGCCATTGACGCAAGTGGTGGCGTAACCGAAGCCCGTGCGCTGAGCGAGGATGAACGTGCCGCACTTTTGGTTGAAAAGATTTCAGCTGCGGCTCCGATTGGTACGGGTGTTGCGGTTGGTTTTGTCCTGCTGGCTTTGATCTTGACAACTGCCAAAGGTATCGCGCCCAGCTGGAACGCCAAGCCGATTTGGATCGGTTTGGGCGGTGTGGTTTTGGGACTAATAATTGATGTCGTGTTGATCAGCCCGGTAACAACACCTGGCGTTACGTTTTTGATGTTGGCAATTCCGTTGGCCATCGTTTTGTATGGATGTTGGCACGCGGTTAAGATGTTGGGTCAGAACGAACTGTTGCGTGTTGTGTTCCCGCCGCTTGTTTTGATTGTGGCCGTTTTGGGATCTATCTTGGGGGGCATTACCAACCCGACACCTGCGGCTGCACTTGGGGCAGGCGGGGCCATTTTGTTGGCGGCATATCGTCGGTTGCGCGATGAAGAAAAATCAGGCCGCATCATAATTATGTCGGCGTTTGCAATGGTGATCATGATCATTGTTGGTGTGAATTTTGATCTTCGCGTTAACCAAGAAACCGTTGCATTGGAAAACTGGATTGCATGGGGCATCGCCCGCATAGCATATTTCGGTGCAATCTTCGGGTTGTTGTACGCGTGTTGGGTATTATTGCGCGCCCGCGTTCTGCCGCCGGTGGTGCGTGAAACGGCTAAGGTGACATCGATGGTGTTCACCATCCTGATCGGCTCTCAATTGCTGAACCTTGTTGTCATCTCATTTGGTGGGGAACATTACATTCAAGGCTTTTTGAAAAGCTTCGATAACGAATGGACGGTTTTCTTGATCGTTATGTTGGTTCTTTTCGTGTTGGGCTTTGTTCTTGATTTCCTTGAAATCATTTACATTGTAATCCCGATTGTGGGGCCCGTGATCTATGGTGGATCTTTGGATCCCAAGTGGGTGACGATTATGATCGCAGTTAACCTGCAAACCAGCTTCCTTACGCCACCATTTGGCTTTGCTTTGTTTTACCTTCGCGGCGTTGCCCCAAAGGAAGTCACAACAGGCCATATTTACCGTGGTATCATCCCGTTTGTGTTGATCCAGGTTTTGGGGCTTGGTCTTTTGACCATGTTCCCACAGGTGGTTACGATCGTTCCGAACCTTATTGGGAACTAAATAAGATTGGTGCCTTGAAAGATGGGCACCATTCCTAACGTTTGTGTTCGATCAAATCCCACGTGTTGCCAAACGGATCGGCAAACACAGCCACGATGCCATAATCCTCTTGCCTTGGGGCCTCAAGGAAAGTGACACCTGAGGTGTTGAATGCTTCGTAATCGCGAAAGAAATCATCTGTTTGTAAAAAGAATCCCACGCGCCCACCGGTTTGATTGCCGATCGCGGCTTGCTGGTTGGCATCCGCGGCCTTTGCCAACAAAAGACAGCATCCGCCACCCGATGGTTGAACGCGAACCCAGCGTTTAGTTGCGCCAATCCGCGTATCTTCAATCAGATCAAACCCAAGGCGCTGAACATAGAATTCTATGGCCTGATCATAATCCGGAACCACCAATGTAACGGCGGATAATATGCGATCAGTCAACGGGTCGGCCGCGTGTCGGGGAGGGATATCTGTGCAACTTGTTCGGCAATGGGTGGTACGGCAAGGGGATCCAATGCCTCTTTATACGATCTGCTTTCTGACAGATCGGTCCACTTGCCTTGGTGAAAAATTTCAACAGCAGAGAATTTGGCCTTATACGCCATTTTTTTGCTGCCGGGCACCCAGTATCCTAAATACACATATGGAAGGCCAGCGTCCTTGGCGATTTGGATGTGATCCAAAATCATGAAGGTTCCCAACGAAAGTCTGGGATCTTGGGTGTCGAAAAAGCTGTACACCATGGAAACGCCATCTTCCAAAACATCGGTCAAACAAACGGCTTTAAGCGGGTCGGCGGATGTGTGATCGGCGTATTCAACCACCCGACTGCGCACTGGCGTTTCTTCCACCATGGCTGCAAATTCAAAGATATCCATATCTGCCATTCCGCCAGAGGAATGCCGGCTTTGGAGGTATTTTTGAAAAAGTTCGAATTGGTCTTCCGTAGCCCAAGGGGAATTGCCGCTGCGGCTAAGATGGGCGTTGCGGTTCATGATTTTTCTTTGTGACCGGTTGGGTTCAAAATCCGCCACCCGCACCCTTGCAGACATGCAAGCCACGCAATCCAAACATGACGGTCGATAAAGAACGTTTTGTGATCGCCGGAAACCTTGTTTCGATAACGCATTGTTCAAAAGTTCGGCGTTGTCACCCTGTAAGGATGTAAACAGCTTGCGTTCCAAGCGTCCTTCCAAATAAGGGCAGGGCTGTGGTGCCGTCACATAGAATTGAGGGGAAAGAGGAAGGCTGTGGCGCATAAACAATCCGTTGGTTTCACGTCACGGTACCCGGGCCAACGCAAATGGCCAAGCCAATTTTTGAAAGCATTTTAGAAACGGGCTTTATCGTTTACCGCCGTTGTTCCCAAAACCAAATCAACCAATCCTTGTCCCCTTGCAGTAACAAGCATCAAAATGATTGAAATGAATTGAAGTCCCGTTGAAAACGCAACGAATGTGCCACCGGTGTGAAACGCAGTTGTGGCGAAATCAAAGTGCCGACCTTCAGCATCCAAAAAGCGAATTCCAACAAAGCGCATGCCGGGTGTTGCAGACCATTTGCTGATAAACAATGTGCGATACAAGATGCTGATAAACGCCCATAAACCCAGAAAAATAAATATGAACAAGAATGCAGACAAAAGGGTTATCACTAATGTGATTGCGAATGTAATTGCACCGTCAATGATCCAAGCGATCAAACGTTTTACAGGAACATCCTTGTAAAATTCAGACTGCGTTTCAGGATCTGGAAGGCGTTTCATCTGATGTTCTTTCAAAGTAAAAGGGCGGGGTTAACCCGCCCAATATAGGTTATTCAGATTTTTCTGCTTTCGCTGCTTTGGCGCGTTCCGACATGAAATCGTCAAATTCAGCTTTGTCTTTCGCGTCGCGAAGGCGGGTCAAAAAATCTTCAAAGTTGCGCTGTTCATCTTCCAGCCGTTGCAGCGTTTCCGCCTTATAGGCATCAAAAGCACTGTTTCCAGACGAAACGCCAGCTTTGAAAGATCGATGTGATTTGCAGGATTTAGAAAACATTCGCTTGCTCCAGATCATATAAAGAAGGATGGCAAGACCCACAGGCCAGAAAAGAATAAAGCCAAGGATCATCGCAACGATCCATGCGCCTTTGCCTTTTTCATCAAGCCAGTTTTCTGCGGTTGCAAACCAACCCTCTTTACGAGTTTGGGGGATTTGTTCAACTGTTGCGGTGGATGTCATGCCCATGTCCTTTATGTTAATGATGTTTACATTGCTTAATATGGCAGGCTATTTCGCTCTTTCAAGGCTTAATGTAAAAAATATTAACATTATTTTGAAAAGTCAGTTTTGACCGCATTACTGATTTCAAGAAGATGGTTTGGCGCAGCGGAAAACACATGGCGTGGGGTGCCGGCCGCAGCCCAAATTATGTCAAATTGAAAAAGATGTGCGTCCATGAAGGTTGCGGGGGGCTTTTTATGTCCAATGGGGCTGACACCACCAATGGCAAACCCAGTTATCTTTCGAACGGTGTTTGCATCAGCCTTCGTCAATTCCTCTCCCGCAATTGATTGAGCCTTTTTGATATCGACCATCCGTTTTCCAGCGGTGATAAATAAATAAAGGTCGGTTGAGGCCAGCCCTTGCAACATGACACTTTTGGCAATCTGATCAACGTCACAGCCAAGTTCCGATGCCGCCATCATAGCGGTGGTTGCATTCTTCGTTTCGACTATTTCACCTGCATATCCTGCTTGTTCCAAAGCAAGTTCGACGCGTTTCAAACTTTTGCTCATCCCAAATCCACCGTTGACCTTTCATGGATATCAAAGGCACGTTTACATCATGAACATTTTGCAATCCATCTCACAGTTTCCAATCCCCATTGACGTTGATCGCGGGCAAGAGCTTGTGGATGTGTGGAACGCCACAGGCAGATTAGCGGATTTGTTGCGCGGGGTCGGGGGCTGTAGCCCATTTCTTTTGTCGGTTTTGACAAAGGAAAAAGAGTGGATCGCCGAAGCGCTGCAAAATGAAACGCTTGTTTCCACCCTTATTGAAAGTGATTTGTGTGTTGATGACCTCAGATCAGCAAAACGGCGGGTGGCTGGATATCTTGCATTGGCTGAACTTTCGGGCGCATTGCCCCTAAACCGATGCACTGAAATCTTATCAGATTTTGCAGATCGATCTATTCAAGTTTCATTGGATGATGCACTGGCCCCTTTTATCAAAGCGGGGAAAATTCCGCAAAACCCCGGATTGTTTGTTCTGGCAATGGGCAAGCTCGGGGCGCAAGAGCTGAACTATTCATCAGATATCGATCTGATTGTGATGTTTGAAGACGCACACTTGGATCCAGAAGGTATCGGAAACCGACGACAGATTTTGTCAAAGGTCGTTCGAAAGGCCATGAAAACGCTGAGCGATATGACCGATGATGGATATGTTTTTCGAACTGATCTTCGTTTGCGACCAGATCCATCGGTGACACCTGTCTGCGTTGGTACATCAGCTGCAATGAATTACTATGAAAGCTTGGGGCGCACTTGGGAACGTGCGGCCTTTATCAAAGCGCGGGTTTGCGCTGGCGATATTGATGCTGGGAACACTTTTTTGACTGCCTTGCAGCCCTTCGTATGGCGACGGCATCTGGATTTTGCCGCCATTGAGGAAGCGCATGATCTTCGCCTGAAAATCAGAACCAAAAAGGGATTGCCCGCCCAAATCACTTTACCCGGACATGACATGAAGCTGGGTCGCGGTGGGATCCGAGAAATTGAATTTTTCACTCAGACCCGTCAATTAATTTCGGGTGGTCGTGATCCTTCTTTGCGATCTGCAAAAACCCTTGAGGGGTTGGATCAATTGGTTGCGGCCGGTTGGGTGGAAGATGAAACCGCTCAACGTCTTAAGCGGCACTATGTTGCGCATCGCCACACTGAACATTGCTTGCAAATGGTGCGCGACGCACAAACACAAAGTTTACCGCATTCTCAAGAAGGACTTGCCAGAATTGCTGCAATGCAGGGGATGGATGTGGAAACCTTTTGTGAAAAAACACTGTCCGCGTTGGAAGAAGTTCATGAAGAAACAGAACGCTTTTTCACATCACCTTCGCAAGTCTCACAAGATGAAGGCGAAGCACCTTTTACTTGGGGTGCGGGTGCAGACGAATTGATCGCCAATTGGCCCCATTACCCGGCGCTCAGATCTGAACGCGCAACAGGTTTGTTTGAAAAGCTTAGACCAAGAATATTGAATGGTTTATCTCTGTCGGCTGATCCGGACGCAGCATTAAAGGATTTTGATGCATTTCTGCGAGGTCTTCCATCCGGCGTGCAGTTGTTTTCGCTGTTTGCCGCGAATGAAAAACTTGTTGATCTTATTACGTCAGTTTCGGCACGGTCCCCCGCACTGGCCAGATATTTGGGTCGAAACTCCGGAATTCTGGATGCGGTTTTGTCGGGGGATTTTTTCGATTCTGGGATTTTGTCCCAGAATTTGAAAACCGACCTGAGTGAACAATTGGCGGATGCAGCGGATTTCGAAACCGGGCTGGATCGTGCCCGCGTTTGGCAAAAAGAAAAGCACTTTCAAATTGGGGTTTTGCTGTTGGAAGGGGCCATCACACCTCAAGAAGCGAGGACGCATTATTCCGAACTTGCAAAATCAAGTGTTGCGGGGCTGACACCTTTTGCTTTGCGGTTTTTCGAGGAAAAACACGGACGTATCCCGGATATGGATTTTACGGTTGTTGCCATGGGGTCGCTGGGGGCAGGGCGTTTAACATCGAATTCGGATCTGGATCTTATGGTAATTTTCTCGGCAGATCCGTCTGAACAAAGTGATGGCAAGCGCAGTTTATTCGCGCGGCAATACTTTGCCCGTTTAACGCAAACCATTATCACATCGCTAAGCGCGCCGACCGCAAAAGGCACGATGTATGAGGTGGATATGCGATTGCGACCATCGGGAAAAAGTGGGCCTGTTGCAACGCGCTTGGCTGCCTTTGAAGATTATCAAATGAACGAAGCTTGGGTGTGGGAGCATTTGGCGCTGACCCAAGCCAACCCAGTATTCTCAACCAGTATCTTTGATCAGCAATTCAACGCAATTCGCGATGGGATTTTGTCTTCCAAAATGGATTGGTCCGCGATTTGTCAGGGCTTGGTAGAGATGAGAGAGCGGCTTTTTGAAAACAAAACACAGGCGGGAATTTGGGATCTGAAAAACGGACCCGGCGGATTGCAAGATATCGAACTTTTTGCACAAGCCTGCAATCTGAATATTGGTCGGCATCTTGGTGATATGGAAGTCGCTTTCGCAGGGACACGTTTGGGGGAAACAGAAAGTCGTGACCTTTCTGATATTCACAAAACGTTGTCAGATATCAAAACCTGTCATGTTTTACTGTGTACCGACGGCGGGCAAAATTGGCCTGTCGGAAAAGGCGGATGGCAGGTCGTGGAAAAGCATTGCAATCTTTCCAACGAAGTCCAATTAGAGGATGAGACATCAAACCTGCGGAATAGGGCCGCAGCCATCATTCAAAAGAGCTTGAGCTAATCCATGACATCCATCGATTTTGACCCCAAAGGATTGATCCGTGAATCATATCGCATTGACGGCATAACGGAGGCGGAATGCCGCACGATTTTTCTGGATTGGGCAATTCAAGTTCCGGTTGGTCAAGAAGCCAAATCCCACATTGAAGCCGCCTTGGCCTTTCACGGAAAAGGACATGAAGACCATCCCATGACCAAAACATTGCAGGCAGGGCTGGACAACAGCCCCAAAGCACGACGGCGTGGTGGCCGCGCCGCACGCGTTCCCAGCGATGGATAATACCCTTCCACGTGTTCGTTTAAAGCCCAAGGTGGACGCCCAGAAATTCCGGTTCGGATTCCCATGGGTTTATGCCGACGAACTGGTTCTCGATCGTCGCACCCGCAAAATGACCCCGGGACAATTGGCGGTTCTGGAGGCACCGGGTCAGTCAGAACCCTTGGGCCTTGCCACCATCAACCCAAATTCAAAATTGGCGGCTCGTATTTTAGATCGATCATGTGATGCTTCGATTGATGAAGATTGGATTGAGCAAAAAATAAAAATTGCACTCGCACTTCGAGATCGGTTGTTCGAAACACCTTTTTACCGCTTGGTGCATGCCGAAGGGGATGGTTTGCCCGGTGTCATCATCGACAGGTTTGGTGACACGATGGTTTTACAAGCCAACGCTGTTTGGGCTGATCAAAGGAAAAAAGAATTTGCCAAGGTGCTTGCCTCTTTAAAGGGCGTGTCACACGTCATTTTGAATGGAACGGGCCGCAGTCGTTCTGATGAGGGGTTGTCCATGACCCGTGAGGCACTTTTTGGTTCCATGCCCAAAACCCCAATTCCCGTTCACATGAACGATGCTGTGTATTTTGCAGATTTGGCAGAGGGGCAAAAAACGGGTTTATTTTATGACCAACGACCAAATCATGCCTTTGCAGCACGGTTTGCAAGCGGTGCATCGGTTTTGGATGTCTTTAGCCACGTGGGCGGTTTTGGATTGGCTTCGCTGGCGGCGGGTGCCTTAGATGTCACCTGCATTGATGCGTCTGAAGCTGCCTTGCAATTGGTTCAAAAAGGGGCCGAACAAACAAAAGGGGATGGGACCTGCCGAACCGTCAAAGGCGACGCCTTTAAAGCGATGGAAGAGATGGTTCAAACCGGGCAAACCTTTGACGTTGTGATCTGCGATCCGCCGGCCTTTGCCCCCTCGCGCAAGGCCCTGGGGCAGGGATTACGCGCCTATGAACGCGCGGCACGCCTTTCGGCACAATTGGTGGCACCGGGTGGGATTTTGGGGCTTTGCTCTTGCTCACACGCGGCGACGATTGAAAAGTTTAGGGGGGCGTGTCGGCGAGGCATCGGCAAAGCCAATCGAACAGGTCAATTAATCCATTCAGGAACCGCCGGCCCAGATCATCCTTTGCACCTAAGCCTGGCAGATGGTGGGTATCTTAAGTCTTTGTTTTTTAGGGTGTCTTGATGCGTTTGGTGCTGGACGCTTGTGTTCTTTATCCAAGTATCATGCGCAGCTTACTTATTGCCGCGGCACGGGCAGGGGTTTTTCAACCACTTTGGTCGCCGCGCATATTGGAGGAATGGCGTCGTGCCGTCGCACATCAATTGCCAGATCAAGCTCAGACAGCGGAAGCTGAAATTGCTTTGCTTGTTCATGAATTTCCAAACGCGAACAAAGATCCGTTAACGGATCCCAGCGGGCTTTGGTTGCCTGATGAAAATGATTTGCATGTTTTGGGAATCGCGCTGGATCATCAGGCAGATGGCATCGTGACATTAAACCGCAAAGATTTCCCGCGGTCAGTGATGCAAAAGCATGGCTTGGATCGCGTTGAACCAGATCTTTTGTTGAAAGATGCGTTTTTGACATCCCCGCAGACATTTGCGCCACACGCAAGACGCGTCATTGATCGCGCCCTGCGTGATTTGCCCGATATGACCGAACGGGGTATTCTTAAGAAAGCGCGTCTGCCGCGCTTTGCCAAAGCGTGGGGTGCTGCTGCAACTAGCTCATCGGGGATGATAAAATAAAATCATCTGCGCCCCAATCTTCGGCATTGGCACCGATAATGTAAACTCCATCGCCGGCATTCCCTCCAATTGATGAAAGGTCCAAATGCGTGGCCCAGCCTTCGTCGTGCAGGTGGTTCGACAGATCAGACCATGACACTGCATAGCTGCTGAGGTCGATCTGATCACTTCCAAATTCAAAATCATGGATGTAGTCGGTTCCATCCCCTGTTCCAAAGACAAAGATATCAGCTTGTTGATCGGGGCCCCAAGTTCCACCCCACAAATGGTCAACGCCGCCGCCACCTTCGATGCGATCTTCCCCATCCCCGCCGTTTATTGTGTCACGGTCCGCACCACCGATCAAAACGTCGTTCCCCGTTTGCCCGAACAAACGATTTTCCCCGTCGCCCCCAAACAAAAGGTCATCGCCGTCACGGCCAAAGATTTGATCATCGCCACCAGCGCCTTCAATCGTATCGGCCCACCGGGTGCCATAGAGCGTTTCATTCGCGTCTGAGTTTCCGTATACCAGCGGATCGGCAATGATTTGACCGTCTTGAACTTGTGGATTGCTGTCAGCGGACGGTGTTTCATACACGCGGATGTAATCAACTTGAAAACCGTCTGAAAAATCTGTCGTTCCATCCACCGGGCCGGTCCAATCTGTGTCAACGGCCAGCGACAGCACAAGATACATATCCTCGTTCACTGTGTTGGGAACTGTGCGAACAGGGATACCGTCAATATACCATGTGATTTCGCTGTCGGTCCATTCCAGACCATATGTGTGAAAACCTTCTGATAAATCATCGGTGGAGAACGACAATTGGTTTTGCGATCCATCATTCCAAACGTTTGTATTCATGGTTGTTGTGTTGTGCCCCAACGTTTCAAATACGTCGATTTCGGAAGTCCAATCACCATCGCTGGGCAATAACCAAAATGCGCTTAAGAAGCCTTGTTGGTCAGGTACGCTTGCACGAATTTCAATATAACCACCTTCCATACCGAAGCTCAGTTCAGTGTTCATCAATCCCGACGCATATGTTTGACCATCTGTCAGAACTTGTTGTTCGGGGGTAAGTTCATGGGCGTGAATCGTTAGAACACCATTTTCGACACTGAAGGGATTTGGCAATTCAGACATATCTGGATCGACATAAAATTGACCTTCACCATTTTGTTCAATGGTACGTTGGTCATCCAAATGCGGGGAATAAGACGTGCTCCATACACCACCCGACCCATGGCCAGTATTCGCAGAGAAGCTGTCGAATTCGTCATTAAATGTTAAAACATAATCTGTTCCATTTAAGGTCATCGAATAAATGGATTGTGCCGGTGCTTCGAAGCCCGTTTCAACACTCCAATTCAAATCGATATCATGCTCGTCCAGCCAAGTATTGAGTTTGGTCTCAAGCCAATCGGTGTCCAAAGCATCGCCGAATTTTTTGATCAGATTATCCATGACTTTTTCGGCGCCATCGGTGTTTTCGTTCTTCTCAAGTTTTTTGATAACTTTTTTGAACTTGTTCTCGACCCACTTCGGCGGTGGCGAATTGCTTTCTATTTCAACGCCGCCGTTCATTCGTGCGGCGATGTTGTCAAAGTTTGCCCATCCCAGATTTTGGGCGGCCTCAAAGGATGATGTAAATTGCGATAAATTCTCAAAATTCAAATAACGCATGCTGTGCCTCCGTTTATTTGTGGGGGCAAACTATGAAAGCATCTCTAAAGGTAATATAAATCTGGCCGTGGAATTTGAGATGATGGTTAAAGAACGTTTAGCTTAACATCTTCATGCCTTGGGTAATTCCTTCAACCGTCATAGGCACCATTCGCTTTTCAAAAATTGTTCTGATCATTTCGATGGATTGAGTGTAGCGCCAGTAATTTTCTGTAACGGGATTGATCCAAAGATTGTCGGGCCATTGGTCCCGCGCACGGTTCAACCAGGTTTCGCCACTTTCTTGATTCCAATGTTCGTTGGCACCCCCTGCAAATGCAATTTCATAAGGGGACATCGATGCATCGCCCACAAAAATACATTTGTAATCTGACCCATAAGTTCTGATCAGTTCGGATGTCGGGATTTGTTCATTCCATCGGCGCTTGTTGTCGCGCCATACACCTTCGTAAAGACAGTTGTGAAAGTAAAAGCTTTCAAGCTGTTTGAATTCTGCTTTGGCCGCCGAAAACAATTCTTCCACCAATCTGATGTGTGGATCCATCGATCCGCCCACATCCAAAAACAACAACACCCGCACGGCATTTCGTCGTTCGGGCCGGGTTTGGACGTCCAGATATCCGTGTTCCGCAGTTTTTCGAATTGTTTTGTTTAAATCCAATTCATCAGCGGCGCCGTCGCGGGCCCATTTTCGCAATCGTTTAAGTGCAACCTTGATGTTTCTGGTGCCCAGTTCGATGCGGTCATCAAGGTTTTTGAACTCGCGTTTATCCCAAACTTTGGTTGCGCGTTGATGACGGCTTTCGTTTTGGCCGATGCGTACTCCCTCGGGGTTATATCCATATGCCCCAAACGGGGATGTTCCGGCCGTTCCAACCCATTTGGAACCGCCTTGGTGGCGACCCTTTTGTTCTTCCAATCGCTTTTTGAGGGTTTCCATCAACTCCTCAAAGCTTCCCATGCCTTCAATCTCTTGCTTTTCAGCATCCGTCAGCGTTTTTTCAGCCAATTTGCGCAGCCATTCCTCTGGCAAATCAAGCGTTTCAATCATGTCTTGCGGATTGATTTCTTCCAAACCAGAAAATGTGGCTGAAAATGCTTGGTCAAACCTGTCCAGATGACGCTCATCTTTGACCAATACTGCACGTGAAAGATGGTAAAATTCTGTGATGTCATAAAGCGCCAAACCCTTCTTCAACGCTTCGAGAAAACTCAAAAACTCTCGCACGCTCACGGGAACTTTGTGGCGTTTCAGGCAATCAAAGAAGGGAAGAAACACGTCAATCCTCAGATTTGACGAAGAATAAGAACGTTCACAATGAAAAAGACAAGCCCAATCGCAATGCCGAAACCGGCAGCATATTGGGCGATATCAAGGGCATTGCCTTTGCGCGATTTTGCCAACAAGCCACCCCAAACGGCCCCAATAAGAATACCCACAAAAGTCATCATTCACCCCCGGTTCGAAGATATACGCTTTTAATGCAAATGCGACATCTGGTCGAGCCAGTCAATAAGGCGCGTTTGATCACCAAAGGCATATCTGCCCCAACGTATGGCCTCAGACTTGGCTCGTTTGGATCGTGTGGAATGCCCCAAGGATGAAAGGGCGGTGGACTGAACCAAAAGAGAATCTGCCAAAAGCATCGCATCTTGGGCATCATGGGCGGCACTTTGAACTTGGTTGGCAAGGTTAATTGCGCTTTCAAAAAAGCCAGAACGCAGATCCATAATTGAAAGGGCATGCAATGCATGAGCCTCTGACAAACGCATGGCAGGTGATTTGGCAAAAACATATGCTGAGGCTTCCAAAGGTTGCCATGCAGCATCTGGTTCAACCCTCATAAGATTTTGCCCTTTTACCAGTTCCGCATACCCCGCGATTTGACCATCTTGGTTATAAGAATGGGGCAGGTGGCCGCCTTCGCCGAACTCTGTAATTTTCCGTGTGACTTCAACCAACCCTTTTGAAACCGCATCATTGGTTGTTTGACTGGCTTGTTGAGGTGATTTGCCTGATGGGTTCAAACGCGCAAAAATTGCGGGAATGCGTTTCATAACTTCTTCTCGGGGCATGCCCGTTTCCAAAGAAGGATCATAAGCGGCACGAAGCATCAGCATGTCAAATCCGGTTAAGATCGAATGGACGTTGTTATCGTTAAAAACACTGTTAGGAAGGCGATCAAGATCATTCAAAGGACCAAGCGCCTGCGCAATTTCTTCGTGCAAACAATCCCGAATTTCTTGCGGTGAGGCGTCGACGGGCAAGAAAACAGCTGCCTTGGTGCGTTGCTTTACTTTGGTCCAAGAAATTGCATTTCGTTCGCGCGCCAAACGAAAACCCGACCAGTCGGAAACACCTGGCACCACAAAACACGCGGCCCCTGGAACCGCAGCGCTTAATGTCGCCTGTGGCATCGGAACCACAGAAATTTCAGAGGCGATATTATCTGATCTGGATATCCGAATTCCGGTTTCGGATCGCAGCCTGTTCATCAAAAGATCGAGATCACGATTTGAAACAGAGGGTATTTTTCCCGCCAGACGCACGCGAATGGGCCCTTCAAATCTTGAGAAATGAGAAAGTTCTGCACCGGATTCAATTTTGAAAAACAGATCGTGAAAATCACGCACCAAATCGGGGTTCGTTGTGTAAACACGTTGATAAGGCACCTGACCAAAGGTGTTCATCGGAATGGTTGATTTTTGGGGCGTATGCTCTTTTTTGGGAAGGCACGCCACCAGGGCAAGCGATAAAGCGGTGCACGCCACCGTTTTGCCCAAAATTTGAAATTGACGCTTCACTTTTCCCGGACCTTACCACGATGCACGACACTGAGCAGTGCATGGGTAAAGCCCAAGTTTGGCGGAATAATGTCGACATTGGGATTGTGTGTTGGTCTATCGCCCTGATCTTGCCATAAATGCCAAGCGTTCAAAAAGGTGAACGTCCTGCTCATTTTTCAACAGGGCACCGTGAAGCTTTGGCAATGCGTTTACACCCTCTCTTTTTAAGTCATCTGCAGAAAGATCCTCTGCCAACAGCAACTTCAGCCAATCCAAAACTTCGCTGGTTGACGGTTTTTTCTTTAACCCAGGCGTGTCACGAACTTCGTAAAACTGTGTTAAAGCAGTGCTTAACAGGTCGTTCTTGATGTTGGGATGATGTACTTCAATGATTTGACGCAGGGTCTGTTCATCCGGGAATTTAATATAGTGAAAGAAACAGCGCCGCAAAAATGCATCTGGCAATTCCTTTTCGTTATTGGAGGTGATGATCACAATCGGGCGATTAACCGCCTTAATTGTTTGTCCGGTTTCGTAAACATGAAACTCCATCTTATCGAGTTCTTGCAGAAGATCATTTGGAAATTCGATATCTGCTTTGTCGATTTCATCGATCAGAAGAATGACGCGACCTTCGGCCTCGAAGGCCTGCCATAATTTGCCTTTGCGGATGTAATTTGAAACATCGTGCACGCGTTCATCACCCAGTTGGCTGTCACGCAAGCGGCTGACGGCATCGTATTCGTATAATCCTTGTTGGGCACGCGTGGATGATTTCACGTTCCATTCGATAAGCGGTAAATCAAGGCTTTTGGCGATTTGAAGGGCCAGTTCGGTTTTGCCGGTGCCGGGTTCACCTTTCACCAAAAGGGGGCGTTCCAAGGTGATTGCTGCGTTCACCGCAACAGAAAGATCGGATGTAGCGACATATTGGTCCGTTGATGAAAATTGCATATCGACTCTCTAAATTTGTTGTCTCCACTTACCATTTAATTTCAGGCATCTAAATCCCGATTTGCACGTGACAATACCCATTGTCCCGGTTAGACGGTCCCCAACCAAGCGATAGCAGCACAGCTGCAATGAGGGAGCCACTGATGAAAGCTGAAGTTTTCCTTCCAGAAGATTACCGCCCTGCGGATGATGAGCCTTTTATGAATGATCGCCAGATGGAATATTTCCGGCGCAAGCTGCTTGATTGGAAATCCGAACTTGCCGCAGATTCTCGCGAAACGATCGAAGGCTTGCAAGATGGGACACGGGCCATCCCCGATATCGCAGATCGGGCGAGCGAAGAAACAGATCGCGCCCTTGAACTTCGCACACGCGATCGTCAAAGAAAATTGGTGGCCAAAATCGATGCGGCACTGCGCCGGATTGATGAAGGTGAATATGGCTATTGCGACGAAACCGGAGAGCCAATTTCTTTGAAACGTCTTGATGCACGGCCAATTGCGACCCTAAGTCTTGAGGCGCAGGAACGTCACGAACGTAAAGAAAAAGTTCACCGCGACGATTGATCTAGGCGTCAAGCTGTACCCAAATTGGGACGTGATCTGATGGTTTTTCGCGTCCCCGCGCAAATGCATCGATTTCACATGTTTTGAAAAGATCTGCACAAAGCGGATCCATCAAAAAATGATCGATGCGAATACCGTCGTTTTTATTCCATGCACCGGCTTGATAATCCCAAAACGTATAATGACCTGGGTTTAGCTGAACGCTCCGAAATGCTTCGGTGAAGCCAAGGTTCAGGATTTTTCGGAATGCCTGCCGCGTTTCAAGCCGATGCAAAGCATCTTCTGTCCAGACATCCGGGTTGGCCGCATCTTCCTTTTGCGGAATGACATTGTAATCGCCTGCCATCAAAAATGGCTCTTCCTGCGCCAAAAGTTCTTGTGCGCGGGAAAACATGCGATCCATCCACGCAAGCTTATAATCATACTTGGGGCCGGGCGAGGGGTTCCCATTGGGAAGGTACAGACCGCACACCCGGATTGCGTGCTTGTCCCCCATTACCGTTGCTTCTATCCAGCGGGCATGATCATCATCCTCGTCGCCGGGCAATCCGCATGTGACATCTTCCAACGGAAGTTTGGAAAGAATGGCCACCCCATTAAAACTTTTCTGACCATGGGTTTCCACACGATATCCCATGTCTTCGAAGTGTTGCCGAGGGAACATTTCATCCATCGATTTGATTTCTTGCATCAAGACAACATCAGGTGAGGCCTCGTTCAACCAGTCGGTTAGGGCCCCAAGACGTGCTTTGATACCATTAATGTTGAAGCTTGCGATTTTCATAAGAATGTTCCTGACCTGATCTTTTGGATTGCGCAAGGGAACAGTTCACAGAATTGATGCCAGATCATGTGGGGCGGGTATTGAGGGACAATTTTAAGATGTTTTTCCCCCATGTATGGCGCGGCAACGGGCGCTAACATTGGCTTAAACCGACCAATAGGAGTTGAAAATGTTGAAGTTTCTTTTCGGGGGCCGCTCCAAAATTTCAAAGGTAACGCAACGTGAAAGCGTTGAGGCACTTTTGGCAGATTTGAATTCAATTCTGGTACAAATGTCGGATAAGCCCAAAGTCGTGATCGACCCGAACACGGGCGTGATTGATTTGGAATTGCCTGAACAAATGCCGGACGAGGCACTGGCGCTGCCGGCCCCAGAGGACAAAAAAGAAGATACTGCGGCGTAAGCCTGCTTATATCGAAAAGGATGTTCCGCATCCGCAAGATGCTGTGGCGTTCGGATTGTTGATGACAAATCGGGCGCCAATCAACTCTTCTGAAAAGTCGATCGTAGCATCAGCCAAAAAGGGCAGGGAAACGGAATCGATCACCACTGTTTCACCAGCGCCCGTCAACTTTAGATCATCTTCTTTGGCTTCATCCAAATCAATTTCATACTGAAATCCAGAGCAACCGCCGCCTTCAACGGCGACGCGCAACACCTTTCCGTTTTCGGACGCGCCAATTTCGGCAAGACGTTCAAATGCGCGTTCTGTGACCTTTGGTGGAAGCGTAAGCATGCAAAATTGCTCCGATGACATTTCAGTCTTATGGATATAGGAAGCATTCAGGCAGTCAACAAGGCGAATGAATGCAGGCAACATTTGCACAAAAAGGCACCGAGAGCCGGGGTCGGCAGTATGACGAGGCGGAAAGCCGTCACAGATCTTGTTTTCAACGTGATCGCGATCGGATCATACACAGCAGTGCGTTTCGACGATTGAAGCACAAAACCCAGGTCTTCGTGGAACACGAGGGGGACTATTTTCGAACACGGCTCACCCATTCCATTGAGGTTGCGCAGGTCGCGCGCACATTGGCTGTTGCTTTGGGGTTGAACCAAGAATTAAGCGAAGCAGTGGCATTGGCACATGATCTTGGGCATCCGCCATTTGGGCACACGGGTGAAGATGCCTTAAACGATTTGATGCAAGGGCATGGCGGGTTTGATCACAACGCACAGGCCCTTCGAATTGTCACCCATATGGAACGGCATTATGCGCAATTTGATGGGTTGAACCTGACTTGGGAAACCTTGGAAGGCATTGCAAAGCACAATGGCCCTGTGGTCGGGGATGTTCCCCCATCATTGTTGGAATTCAACCAACGCTATGATTTGGAACTTCATACGTTTGCCAGTGCAGAAGCACAGGTGGCCGCGCTTTCGGATGATATTGCCTATAATAACCACGATCTAATGGATGGATTGCGGGCCGGATTGTTTACCGATGATCAAGCAGCGGAATTGCCGCAGTTGGGCCGGGCATACAGAGAGGTCGACAAAAAATATGTCGGGCTTTCTGGAAAACGACGCCGTCATGAGGCATTGCGTCGTGTTTTTGGTGCCATGGTTGAAGATGTTCTTCATACGTCATCTCAATTGTTAAACCGTTCGAACGTGGCGTCGGCGCAAGATGTGCGCAATTCCGATCGGTCATTGGTCAGGTTTTCACCATCAATGTGGACGGACTTGAAAGAAATTCGTGCCTTTTTGTTCGCCGAAATGTACCGTGCGCCCCGTGTTGTGGCGCAACGCACCCATGCGGAAAGGGTTGTTCGCGATCTTTTTGCACACTTTATGAAACATCCCGAACGAATGCCGGAAGGGTGGCAAGGTGCGGCAACAAAAGATTGTGAAAACGTCGCGCGCCATGTGACAGATTACATCGCGGGAATGACAGATCGGTTTGCCTTGCAAGTTCATGCAATTTTGCCTGAAATGATCTGAATGCAGCGTCGAAAAAACCAATTTGCATCACCTTTGGCTGCGGCACGCGCCATTTTTACGGACACCTGCCAAGAAAAATACGGAATTAATTTCGATGAATTGCACATGTCCCCCGCGCGGGAGGTTGGCTTTGGCCATGTGACAACCAATGCGGCTTTTGGGATCGGCCGTCAGGTGGGTTTGCCGGCACGGCAGGTCGGGGAACAGATTTCAAAAGAGCTTCGCAAACATCCCCTTATTAACGATGCCCGTTCGGCGGGGCCGGGATTTATCAATATTCGATTTGAATTCGATTGTGTGGCGCATTGGTTAGCTGCGCTGCTCAACAAGGAATTTGGTTGCGAAAACGAATTCGAAAGTCATCCCCCAATAAATGTCACATGCTTTGTTTGTGAACAGTCTGAACGATTTTCATCCCTGCGAACCGAATGGATCGCCCATGCAATGACCAATATCCTCAACGCTCAAGGGGCAAATGTGCAGTTCAAAAGGGGTGGCAATGGCCTTGTCTGGCGATTATTTGAAGACATACATGCGCATGCTTCGCCAGAAAGCAACATTACCTTTTGCGAACAGGCCATTGATATACCTTCAGAAAGTAAAGATTACTTGGGTGAGAAGCATTGTTTGAAGATTGTTCAAAATGAACGTGCAGATTTTGAATTATCTTCAAAAGAAAACCGCGATCCGAATTGGGCATCCATCAAGTTTGCGGCACTGTTACGCCCCCACACAAAGCCAGTTGGCAACAGGACAGATGTTTCAAAGGAGATCGAATTTCTTTTTGATCTTCGACCTCAAATTTTACGTATCCTTAACGTTTCTTCGGTGCGTTCTTTGACTGATGCAGAGACCGATTTTATCGAAGGTGCTGATTTGAGTAGCATGGGAGAGGCAGAGCTGGCGGTTTTGTCCAAGGCCTTTGCGTTCAGCCATGTTTTGCGTGTGTCTGTCTGGAAATACGACGTCAGTCACTTGGCGAGGTATCTGGTGGAATTGGCGCGTTTGACGCACCGAATGTTGCAGGGATGGAGGCGGTTGAACTTTATCAACATGCAAAAAGAAGACAATCTTGCCACAAATCCGGCGAAACAAGCGATCTTAAGTGCTGTTTTTGTTGTTATTTCTGAAGGATTTGGTATTCTTGATGTTGATCCTGTACCTAAAAATAAAAAAGCAGGGCACTAAAGAGGCAGTTTCAAGAAACCGGTGGGCGATACAGACCCCCGGGCAGTGAGGCAAAAATGGCAAATGCGACCTATGGGGCGCACACGGGCGGGGAAGATTCTCGTGGCCCGGCACAATACGCAAATATTGTGGGCGCAGCGATTTCGTTGGCGGTGTTTATTGGAATTTCTGGTTGGGCGGTAAAGACGATGTTGCGAGACGCATCTGGCGTGCCCACCGTGCGTGCAATGGAAGGGCCCATGACCGTGCGCCCTGATGATCCGGGGGGTGTGGAAGCTGCGCATCTGGGATTATCCGTTAATCGTGTAAGTGGCACCTCTGAGGTTGCTGAAACACCAGCGGTGCAATTAGCGCCGCAACCTGATGTTTTGGCGGAAGAGGATGTTGCAGGTGCGCTGTTGGCCGCAGATCGGCCAGAGGCGCGTCCAGCCGTGTTTGCAAATGAAACCCAAGATCAACTAGTTCAGGCGGCCGTTGCGGATGCATTGCAAGCCACCGACCTTGAGGCAACATCCGGTGTCGCGCAGGTGGGCGTTCCGGTTGCGCATCTAAGGCCGCGCGGGCGACCGCAAGGTTTGGTCCGTGCGTCTGTTGCTGCTTCAGCGCCTCAAGCCGCACCGGCGGCAGCGCCTGCGCAAGTGGTGGAGGCCGCAGCTCAAACCCCTGTTAACACCGTTCCGGCGGGCACAAGATTGGCGCAATTGGGCGCCTATGAATCCCGTGCATTGGCAGAACGAGAGTGGCTTCGGATTTCAGGCAAAAACGCTAATTTTTTCACTGGTAAAACACATGTTGTCCAAGAGGCATCTAAGAACGGTAAGTTATTTTATCGTTTGCGTGTTGTCGGGTTTTCAGATGCATCAGATGCGCGTCGCTTCTGCTCGGCTTTGATTTCTAAGAATCTCGCGTGTTATCCGGTTGTTATGCGGTAATGGACCTTTCGAAGTGTCGCAGCCTGATTTTAGGGTGTGCAGGGCTGAAGTTAACATCAGATGAGGTGGCATTCTTTAAGGATGCGAACCCACTTGGGTTCATTCTTTTTGCCCGTAATGTTCAGGATCCAGAGCAGCTTTCAAATTTAACGGCTCAGATGCGTTCCGCCGTGGGTTGGAATGCGCCCGTTTTAATTGATCAAGAAGGCGGGCGCGTTCAAAGGATGCGTGCGCCAAACTGGCCAGAATATCCTGCCGCCTTGGATCATTCGGGCTGCAACGAACACGCGCGCAGTTTTTGGTTGCGTGGTCGTCTAATTGCGCATGATTTGAATGGGGTTGGCATCGATGTAAATTGCGCGCCATTGGCAGATATTGCCCGAAGTGAAACACATCCCTTTTTGAAAAATCGATGTTACGGGACAACTGTGGAACAAGTGCGCGCAAATGCGCAGGCGATGATCGATGGGCAAAACGATGGCGGCGTCGCCTCCGTTTTTAAGCATATTCCTGGCCATGGTTTGGGAACCGTCGACAGCCACAAATCATTGCCAACGGTGACACAGTCGCATGAAATCCTATCTCAGCAAGACTTTGCCGCATTTCGTAGTTTGACAGACGTACATATGGGAATGACAGCCCATATTGTGTATTCTGAAATTGATGATGAATATCCTGCAACGCAATCAACAACCATGATCGATATTATTCGTTCTGAAATTGGATTTGATGGCCTTTTGATGACAGACGATCTATCGATGAATGCCCTTAAGGGGGATGTTGTGACCCGGTGCCGCGCCTCTTTGGACGCGGGTTGTGATATTGGTTTGCATTGCAATGGGGACATGACAGAGATGGTTTCTTTGGCAAATTCGACCCCAATGTTGTCAAAATCTGCAGTTGCGCGCGCAGAACGCGCCTTGCAAGCACGGCGAGGCGTACAAGACGTTGACATTGAAGCTTTGAAAGCTGAATTTCACACCCTTACCGGGGGTTGATCCATGCAAGATGCCGACAGTTTTGTATCAGGTGATGTGGCAGAACGGGTTGCCGCAGAAACGCTGATCGTTGATGTTGACGGGTTCGAAGGGCCGCTTGATCTTTTGTTGACTTTGTCGCGCACACAAAAGGTGGATTTGCGCAAAGTATCTGTTTTGCAATTGGCGGTTCAATATCTTGCGTTTGTTGAAAAAGCCAAAGAGTTGCGGATTGAACTGGCGGCAGATTATCTTGTGATGGCGGCTTGGCTTGCCTTTTTGAAGTCAAGGTTGCTGTTGCCACCTGATCCAACGGAAGAGGGGCCCACAGGTGAAGAACTGGCCGCACATCTTGCGTTTCAGTTGGAACGTTTGCAGGCCATGCGGGATGTGGCGGCACGTCTGATGGGGCGTGATCGATTGGGGCGCGAACGGTTTGTGCGCGGCATCACCCAAGATGTGACCCATCGAAAGGTGATTACCTACACCGCCACGCTTTTGGATTTGATGCAGGGTTATGCACGCATCCGCACAAAAGACGAGTTTCGACCATTTGTCATGGACCGTGAGGCGGTTCTGACCATGGAACAGGCTTTGGACAATCTTCGTGGAATGATTGGCTTTGCTGGTGATTGGACTGATTTGATCTCATATTTGCCAGACGGATGGTCCGCCGACCCCAAAAAACGAAGGTCGGCCACCGCCGCCACTTTTGCCGCAACATTGGAATTGGCGAAAGAAGGACGCATCGAATTGCGACAAGACGATACGTTTTCAAAGATTGAAATAAGAAAAAGGCAGCCTGATGTCTGAAAACAAAGAAGACAGCTTATTCGAAGCGCCGCCGCTTGCCGAACAAGAGCGCATGCTTGAGGCGATTTTATTTGCTTCTGCAGAACCTGTTTCATTGGCTGAACTTGCGGGACGAATGCCCCATGGTTCATCCCCGTCAGAGGCAATGGTCCTGCTGCAAAAGCGATATGAAGGCCGGGGTGTTCAGGTTGCCAAGATCGGTCAGGCATATGCCTTCCGCACGGCCGCGGATTTGGCGTTTTTGATGCGCCGGGAAACGGTTGAAACCCGAAAACTGTCACGTGCGGCCATCGAAACACTTGCGATTGTGGCATACCACCAACCCGCCACGCGGGCAGAGATCGAAGAAATTCGGGGTGTTGCTGTAAGCCGCGGGACAATTGACCAGTTGCTTGAGCTGGATTGGATCCGTTTGGGGCGCCGAAGGCAAACTCCTGGACGGCCGGTCACTTTTATTGTGACGGAACACTTCCTAGATCATTTTGGACTAGAAAGCGCACGGGACTTGCCCGGCCTGAAAGAATTGAGAGCCGCTGGCCTTTTGGAGAATAGGCCGCCACCGGGCACGAAAGAAGAAGAAAGAGATCCTGGTGATCCCGATCAGGATGAATTGTTTGAAGACGAAGACCCGCAAGAGGAGAGCGAAGAATGAATGGTATTTTGAATATGTTCATGCGCATGGCGATGCGGATGGTCATGCAAAAAGGAATTAACATGGCCGCGAACAGCATGTCGCGACGCGGTAAACCCGATGAATATGAAGATGATATTGATCCACGCGGCCGCCCACAAAATGTTGACAAAAAGATGCGTCAACAGACACGCATGACTAATCGGATGGGGCGCTTTTAAAGTGCTTTGAAAGTTTGAGGCCTTGTCCTTGGTAATTAGAAGAAATGCCCGCCCCATATAATTGATCGGGCGTTTCTTCCATGCGTTCGTACACCAGCCGGCCAACGACTTGCCCGTGTTCCAACACAAATGGGGATTCGTGACATCGCACCTCCAAGACACCGCGACTGCCGGCGCCACCTGCGGACGCATGGCCAAACCCCGGATCAAAGAACCCCGCATAATGAACGCGAAATTCCCCAACCATCGCAAGAAACGGGGCCATCTCAGCCGCGTATTCAGGCGGGATGGTCACTGCTTCGCGGCTGACAAGGATATAAAACGCGCCCGGATCCAGAATAATTTTTCCATTTGATGTCCGAACTTCTTCCCAAAAATCGCGGGGGTCGTAGTGGTTCAGTTTAGTAAGATCAATCACACCGGTGTGCGGTTTTGCACGATACCCGACCAAATCGTTTTGTGATCCGTCCAAATCAACCGAAAACCCTAAGCCATTTTCAATAACAGGTGTTGTTGAAACCAATGGGGTGGATTTGTGCAGTTCTGCCAGTTCGGCATCTGACAAAATGGATTGACCTTTGCGAAATCGAATTTGGTTTAATCGCAGATTTGGTTCCACCAAAACTGAAAATGACCTTGGACAAATCTCTGCGTAAAGGGGGCCATCATATCCGGCGGGCACACGATCAAATTCGGTGCCTTGATCGGTGATAACGCGTGTCAAAAGATCCAGCCGACCGGTTGATGACTTTGCATTTGCAACGGCCTGTACGTCTTTGGGAAGGCGCAAACCCTCTTTTAATGGCACAAGATAGACACAGCCTTTTTCCAATACCGCGCCATTGGTCAGGTCGATCTCATGCATGCCAAAATCGAGCAAGCGATCAGAGACCGATTTGTCATTTCCACACAAAAAAGAGGCGCGAATTCGATGGGCCGTATTCCCAAGCCTCAGATCAAGCGAGGCCGGTTGGATTTGACCATCTACGATTGGATCGGACACATGAATTGATCCGTCTTGCAGCATACGTGCAATTGTTTGACTTGGCAGAACACCCATTTATCCGTTTCCCCAAAAAACATCACCGTCCACGCAATTGCGTAGGACGGTGGTTTGTTTGGTCGGGCTAGCAGGACTTGAACCTGCGACCTTCCGTCCCCCAGACGGACGCGC
>JAHDCF010000066.1:0-1235 GCA_020630015.1 Planktomarina sp.
AACATGCACGTGGGTGGCCGGCCAGAGAAAGTGGGCCTGACCGAGCGTGATTTGGAAATCTGTGCCGCCATCGGGCCACTGCTGCGCGAAAAAGGTCAAATCTTCGTCGGCATCGACGTGATTGGCGATTACCTGACCGAGATCAACGTGACATCCCCCACCGGCATTCAAGAACTTGAGCGATTTGATGGGACCAACGCCGCCGCGCTAATGTGGGAGGCGATTGAGGGGAGGGTTTGATGGGTATGGCTATAGGGTTTCTTCTCAGTGTTTGGCTTATACTTTTGTTCGCCTCAATCTGGATCTGCACCCGACCTGAGTTCGATCCGCTAAAGAAACGAGGGGAGCGGCTTTCAAACCCAAGTTACCTCTATTTTGCCGCACAATGCGAAAAAGACACAGAAATGCAAAGACTTTATCTCAAATTGTCAAAATTTCAGTTTCGAATTCTGATATTGGGCTTACTGGCTTTGTTTGGAGCAATTTTCTTTTGAATCATCCGGAGCGGAAATAGACGGTTGAGTAGGATCAACAGGATCAAGCCTATTTGGTTCGCAGTTCTCGAAGCTGTTCATGCCGCAATTGCTTCTCGATCCGATTTCGACGGATTTTACTGCGGATGATGACTATTGCCGCAACGATGGCAACACTTGGAACAGACACGGCAAAAGACGTAAAAACAGTCATCGACGTAAAGAAAGCCAATGCCCAAGCGCCCAAAAACCCGAGGCACAAAACTACCGTGACAGCTTTCTGGGTCTGATCCAAAGGCACCCGTTGGTTGGTGAAGTGGGTTTCGGTGTTGTTTGGGACGTTCATTTTTTTGATGTATTCACTGTCACCTGGTTTTCAAGCAATCACCCCCGCCCCACAAAGGGCATCTTTGTCGCCATAACAGTCATAAACTGAACGTTCGCCTCCAAAGGCAGGTCCGCCATATGCAGCACAGCTTTGGCGGCGTTGGAAGCATCCATTGCGGGCAGTGGGGGCAGGCCTTGGGCTTTGCGGGTTTCCTCCAACCCCAGCACCATTTCGGTTCGCGCATTGCCGATGTCGATTTGCCCGCAGGCGATGTCAAAGTCACGCCCATCCAAAGACAGGGTTTTGGTCAGACCCGTGATGGCATGTTTGGTGGTGGTATAGGCGATGGACCCTTCACGGGGGGAATGGGCAGAGATCGACCCGTTGTTGATAATCCGCCCGCCTTGCGGGGATTGCGCGCGCATCTGGCGAAA
>JAHDCF010000066.1:1335-4472 GCA_020630015.1 Planktomarina sp.
GTTGCGCACCACCCAAAACAATCTTTTTTCGGCGCGTGTAATCGCCACATAGGCCAGCCGTTTCCACAGTTGGGTACCCGCCTCTGTCCGGTTCATTCGCGCGGCCACAAAAATATCAGGTGCAAAGACCTGCACGTTTTCCCATTGCGACCCTTGCGCCTTGTGAATGGTCACCGCCGCCCCATGCAGAAAACTTGCCCCCATACGGGCGGCAAAAGGAATGAACGGGTCTTCCTCATCCGGCTTTTCGATTTTTACAATGCTGGCGGCACTGACTTGCGGATCTTCCGCCCCCACCACATGCAGGCGCGAAAAACCGGGCTTGCGCCCGGGGCCAAGGTATACCACCTGCGCCCCTTTGATCAGGCCCCGCGCCTCTAGATCAAGCCGTTTTTTTCGGTGCTTAACAGGCAATTCGATGCCGTCACATATCAACGGCTCACCTTCCAACAGATCATCCTCGGGCGCGTCAAAGGCGTTACGAAAAGCGCGGATCAAACGGATGCGCGTGGCGTTGCGCCAGACCAACACTGGGGACCGTGCCATGAGGTCTGATTCAACCCGTTGGGCCAGAACAACACGATCATCGCTTTTTGCAGCGTCAGCCACCATGGTTTCAAAATCGCTGAATTGAAGGTCCGGATCCGCCAAGGCATGGGCAAGATCCAAAATCGGATTGTCTTGAGTTTGCCTGTGGACCCGATTCAAAACCAATCGACGCTTTTCAGGCAAAGACTCAAAAACCATCCCACTTGATTGGTTCACAGGCGCCAATTGCGCGGGATCGCCAAACAGAACGAGGGTTGGAAAGATTTCTTTTAAATCTTCAAATTGCTTGTCGTCCAACATCGAACTTTCATCGACGAAACCGATGTCCAATGGATCTTCCCTGCGTTTCCAACCCGTGATGAAATCGGATCCGCGCAACCCAGCGGCGGCCAACGCCCCCGGCACCGATGGGTTTGCTGCATAAAACGCCAGCGCCCGATCCAAGGCTTGATCGGTTATGCCCTCTATTTCCGGCCTATCCCCTTGTCCGGTTAACCATTCTGCGATGCGTTCGTAATCAGGATCATAAACGGGCGTGTATAAAATTCTGTGAATGGTGGTCGCGGGAACGCCGCGGTTTCGCAAAACGCTGGCCGCTTTGTTGGTGGGCGCCAAAATCGAAAGAGTGCGTGCATCTTTTTTGCGCCTGCCCTCATAATCCCCCGAAACGATGGAAAGCCCGGCGTCTTTCAATGCCTCATACAGTTCTGCCAACAACAGGGTTTTGCCTGATCCTGCTTTCCCCACGACGGCTAATACCTGTGCGGCATCTGTGCGCGGGGGTGTGAGAACATCATCTGATAAGTTTACACCCACACTTTGCAAAACTGATGTGATGGTATCAAAAGCTTCTGCCTGATCATCAGAAAGTTCAAAGGAAGGATTTTTCATAAATTCTTCCTATGCGCTTCGGCGCTTATGGGCCAGTGCCTTTAGGCCACCTTTTGTCGTCCCATTTCTGCAAGACTTTGGTAGAAATTTTCACGCACCTGTTCGCGGCTTACAAATGATCTTTTTTCAAGCGCTACGCACATTTTGGCATCATAAGACCACAGACCTGCATGGATGTCCCCCTCCGATCCGATGATTGTTGGTTCGGCACCAATCATACGATACACACGACGCATGCTTTCGTCGAAAACCCCTGCAAAGTGTTTGACATCGAACTGTTCCATCAATTCAGCACCGCCCAACAGCAAAGCAGCCGCGACCTCACGTGCTGCGTCGTCTGAAACGCAAAACCGCGTGCATTCCCAAATCAAAGCGCTGTACAACTGTGTACCATTCAACAGGTGACTGAAATGATCGTTGATCATGGTTGGACCGGTGGTCGACAAAACCCGCAGTGATCCCACATGACGGGATCCCTTTGAAGCAATCACATAAAGCGGATTTAAATCATCGTATTGATCCCGTTCCCATCCGCGGTCATCAATCCCGACCGACCATTTCAACCGTTCTCCGAAATTAAATGCCCTGTCTTGAAACATCCCATCCCTCAAAATGGGAAAATTTTCCAAATCACTGCCATAAACAAAATGAAGCATTTGCGCGGTCCCTTTCACATCCGGGAACCAAGCTGCGCTTAAATTGTTAACGAAAATCAAGTCCAGCGCTCGCTGGTCAAACCACGATAAAACCCTGACTCATCGCGCGGGCGACAGCATGGGTTGTGTTCATTGCACCAAGTTTGAATCGGGCACTTTCGATATAAACACGCAAGGTGTGTTCTGAGATCGATAAGCTTTGCGCGACTTGGGCCCGGCTATATCCCACCGCCAACAGTGTCATTGCATCCACCTCACGCGGGGAAAGACCTTGCCCAGGGCCTTTTTGCGCAGCCCCCTCAAATTCCAAGGCTTTTTGATTAAAGCCGTAGGCGATTAAGATCAGATCCCGACGATACGTATTTGTGAATTTCACCCAAGTGTCATCATCAGTATTGTGACTGACGGTAAAAAGAGCAAACTGTCCTTTTGGACCGCGAACCGGAACCGAAAATCCTTGGTTTCCAACACCATATTGAGCCGCGTCTTTTCGAAAAGCACGGGCGGATTTACTGCTCCAATCAAGTCGCTTCCAATCGACCGGATGAAAGCGTTGGTAGCATCCTAAAATAACAGGATCGACACGCAAATAATCCATGTCAATATACCGCTGAACCCAAGCATCGCTGTAAGTTCCACACCCATATTGCTGACCTTTGGTCGACACCCAATGGTACACAACATGATCAACCTTCAACAGCTGCGTGAGGTGTTCACTGCTGTTTTGGAGATCTTGAAGATCTTCTGCTGTTTCCAGCTGTTCTTGAAATCGTTCCAGCGGCTTTTTCATACCGTTTGTCCCTCGTGATCGCTTCACTGGGATTTTGACAGGATGCAATTTCAGCCATTGCCACAAGCAACAGATCATCAATCTGTGCTGCCATGATCGGAAGATCATTTTTAGAGGCAAATCGCTTTAGATCTGTCAAAACATCCAAGATCCAGCTTTTAGACACGAAATCACCTCGACTCGATTTGGTTAACAGTTGGTTAATGAATGGTAACCAAAGGTGCGTTTTGCGCATATTCGCCGATTATTCC
>JAHDCF010000006.1 GCA_020630015.1 Planktomarina sp.
CGCCGACCGCACCACGTTTTTCCTTTTATCTATTGATAACAGTGTCGAACGTTTTGATCACTTTGTTTGCAACCATTCCATCGGTCTCCGAATTGACCACCGCAAAGTGGTTTGTTGTCATGTGCGTTTTAAATGCTGCCTCTGATACGTACACCTCGTACAAGAATATCCGTGAAGGATCATCCTTTTGGTGGCACACATCAAACTGAAGGCATCCTTCCTCCTTGGTCAGTGAGGCACGCGCGTTTTTCAGCATGGCTTCTAAGAATTGATGTTCAAAATCCGGTTTGATTTCAAAGTCGACGGTGACAACAAACATTTTGATTTCCTCAGGCTGGGAATGGGACAGGTGAACAAGGTTGCATGTATGCGTAAGGTGAAGTGATTTCGAGTGTCTTTCACCCAATTTCAAGGTGGGCTTGATTTACCCCTAACATAGCCCTATACGCCACCTGTCCAAGCGGCGGGAACAGCCGGGGATCATTATCGAAGCAGGGTCGGCATTCACCGGCCCCTTTTGTTTTGAGCCCGTCCCAATGCAGACCAACCCAAAGACCGGTGGAGACAACCACCCGGCCAGATAAATGACTGAACAAAGGAAAAAACGCCAAATGGCATCAGCAACGATGGAGGAATTCGAAGCCCTCCTTAACGAAAGCTTCGAAGTAGACACACCCGACGAAGGGACAGTTGTCAAAGGCAAAGTCATCGCAATTGAAGCGGGCCAAGCCATCATCGACGTAGGCTACAAAATGGAAGGCCGCGTCGAACTTAAAGAATTCGCAGAACCAGGTGAAGCACCAAACGTAGAAGTCGGCCAAGAGGTCGAAGTTTACTTGCGTGCCGCAGAAAACGCCAAAGGCGAGGCTGTTATCAGCCGTGAAATGGCGCGTCGCGAAGAAGCTTGGGATCGTTTGGAAAAAGCATACGCCGATGACGCACGCGTCGATGGTGCGATCTTTGGTCGTGTCAAAGGTGGTTTCACAGTGGATCTTGGTGGTGCGGTTGCGTTCTTGCCCGGCTCTCAAGTTGATGTGCGTCCGGTGCGCGACGCTGGCCCGTTGATGGGTCTGAAGCAGCCATTCCAAATCCTTAAAATGGATCGTCGCCGTGGCAACATCGTTGTGTCCCGTCGTGCGATCTTGGAAGAATCTCGTGCCGAACAGCGTGCTGAAGTTATTGGCAAGTTGGCTGAAGGTGACACGGTTGATGGTGTTGTTAAAAACATCACCGAGTACGGTGCATTCGTTGATCTGGGCGGTGTTGACGGCCTGCTGCACGTTACAGACATGGCGTGGAAGCGCGTAAACCACCCGTCTGAGATTCTGACAATTGGTGAAACTGTCAAAGTTCAAGTTGTCAAAATCAATAAAGACACCCATCGCATCAGCCTTGGCATGAAGCAGCTGCAGGAAGATCCATGGGATATCGTTGGTGCGAAGTACCCACTGGGTTCAACGCATCATGGTGTCGTAACCAACATCACCGACTATGGTGCCTTTGTTGAGCTGGAAGCCGGTGTTGAAGGATTGGTCCACGTATCTGAGATGTCTTGGACTAAAAAGAACGTTCATCCTGGTAAGATCGTTTCCACCAGCCAAGAAGTTGAAGTCATGGTTCTGGAAATCGACGGTGAAAAGCGTCGTGTTTCCCTTGGTCTCAAGCAAACTCAGCGCAACCCCTGGGAAGTGTTCGCAGAACAAAACCCAGAAGGGACAGAAGTTGAGGGTGAGGTGAAGAACATCACTGAATTCGGTCTGTTCATTGGTTTGGAAGGCGACATCGATGGTATGGTTCACCTGTCAGATCTGACATGGGAAGGCCGTGGCGAAGATGTAATCGGTGATTATCGCAAAGGTGACATGGTTCAGGCCGTTGTTTCCGAAGTTGACGTCGAAAAAGAACGTATCAGCCTGTCTGTGAAGGCCCTTGGTGGTGACAAATTTGCTGAGGCCGTCGGTGGCGTGAAGCGCGGTTCCATCATCACTGTTGAAGTGACTGCAGTCGAAGATGGCGGTATCGAAGTGACCTATGAAGGTATGAAATCCTTCATCCGTCGTTCTGATCTGTCTCGTGATCGTGCGGAACAACGTCCAGATCGCTTTGGCGTTGGTGACAAAGTTGATGTTCGTGTCACGAATGTTGATGCCAAGACACGTCGTTTGGGTCTTTCAATCAAAGCGCGTGAAATCGCCGAAGAAAAAGAAGCAGTTCAACAGTACGGTTCATCCGATTCTGGTGCATCTTTGGGTGATATTCTGGGTGCGGCCCTTAAAACAGATGAATAAACGCATCTGAATAAAACAAAATCTCAAAACCCCGGGCCTTACGTCCGGGGTTTTCGATTCGGGCGCTAACATTTTTTGTAAAAAACCGGGTGGCAAAATACCCCTAACGCTTGAAAAGCGAGGCTTTTTTGCAAGTGTTCGCGTTTTTTAACCTAATTCGCGAAGTTTGGTTGAATTCAACGGTTCCTAATTGCTTCTTTTTCCCTATTGTTTCTGAGGCGTGCAAGCGAAACAACGTTGGCATCATCAAGGGGGAAATCATGATCCGTTCTGAGTTAGTCGAAAAGCTCGTGGACGAAAATCCGCATCTCTATCAACGAGATGTGGAAAAGATTGTGAATACCATCTTTGATGAAATTATCGAGGCGATGGCATCCGGGGATCGGGTTGAACTGCGCGGGTTTGGGGCTTTTTCAGTGAAAAAGCGCGATGCCCGGACGGGGCGAAACCCACGCACCGGCGAGGCCGTGCCAGTGGAAGAAAAACATGTGCCGTTCTTTAAGACCGGCAAATTGTTACGCGAACGTTTGAACGGGAAATAAAAATGCGCTTCATTAAGTATCTGTTTTTGGCCGCTGTAGCGGTTGTTTTGGTTTTTGTTGCTTTGGCAAATCGGGCGGCAGTTACGCTGAATGTTGTTCCAGAATCTTTTGCAAATTTCGTTCCTTTCGGGGGGTCAATCAGCCTGCCTTTATTTGTGGTGATTTTTGTAAGCATTGGTGTGGGACTTTTGCTTGGCTTTATTTGGGAATGGATCCGCGAATGGAAGCATCGGTCGGCCGTTCGCAAGGAGCACAAACAAGTTGTGCGGCTTGAACGAGAGGTCGCGCGTCTAAAGTCTGAAAAGAACGAAGGCAAAGACGACGTATTGGCATTGCTGGATGATGCAAGCTGATCACAAAATCCGTGTCAAACTTTGTGGATTAAAAACCAGCCAAGAAATCGAAACGGCGGCGCGGATTGGTGCCGCCTATGTCGGTTTTGTTTTCTTCCCTAAATCGCCGCGCAATATTTCATATTCTCAGGCTGCGCAGGTTGCCAAAGCGAGCCCCGCTGGGTTGGCCAAGGTTGCCTTGGTGGTAAACCCCACGGACGCGGATTTGGATGCACTTACCGATCAAGTGCCATTGGATATGATCCAACTTCATGGAAAGGAAACACCCGAACGCGTGGCGGAGGTGCGCCTGCGTACGGGGTTGCCGGTTATGAAGGCCATTGGCATCGCCACACCAGATGATATTGCCATTGCACGCACCTATGCAGGTGCGGCGGATCAATTGCTTTTGGATGCGAAACCAAGTCCCGATGAATTGCCCGGTGGGAATGGGCTAAGTTTCGATTGGAAACTATTGGCAGGTGTGCGTTGGTATATGCCTTGGATGTTGGCGGGTGGGCTGACGCCCGACAATGTTGCACAAGCCGTTGCTTTGACCGGTGCCCAACAGGTTGATGTGTCTTCGGGCATTGAAAGCAGCCCTGGGCAAAAAGACCTAGCCAAGATGGAAGCCTTTGTATCTGCGGCCCAGACGGAGTGATGCGGTTCGCCGCATTTCACCAATTCAACTTGCCCCTCTGCGCTTGCTTGACTAGGTAAAGATCAGAGAAACCAAGGGGGCCAAAATGGCTGATGATGGCATCAATTCTTTCATGACTGGTCCAGATGAAAATGGACGTTTCGGTGATTTCGGTGGACGCTTTGTTTCTGAAACCCTGATGCCTCTAATCCTTGATCTGGAACAACGGTATGAACATGCCAAAACGGATCCAGAGTTCTGGGCCGAAATGCATGACCTTTGGACCCACTATGTTGGCAGGCCATCGCCTTTGTATTTCGCCGAACGCATGACAGATGCATTGGGCGGGGCTAAGATTTATTTAAAGCGCGATGAATTGAACCACACTGGGGCTCATAAGATTAACAATGTTTTGGGTCAGATTATTCTTGCCCGCCGGATGGGAAAAACACGCATTATCGCTGAAACCGGGGCAGGGCAGCACGGTGTTGCAACCGCAACCGTTTGCGCGAAGTTTGGATTGAAATGCGTTGTTTATATGGGTGCACATGATGTTGAACGTCAGGCACCAAATGTATTTCGTATGAAATTGTTGGGTGCCGAAGTTGTGCCCGTCACCAGTGGTCGCGGCACTTTGAAAGATGCCATGAATGATGCCCTGCGCGATTGGGTGACCAATGTAAATGAAACTTTCTATTGTATCGGTACGGTGGCTGGCCCGCACCCATACCCGGCAATGGTACGTGATTTCCAAGCGATTATTGGCAAAGAAGCCAAGGAACAAATGCAAGCTGCAGAAGGTCGTTTGCCTGATACCATTATTGCCGCAATCGGTGGTGGGTCAAACGCAATGGGTTTGTTCTTTCCATTTTTGGACGACAAAAGTGTGAACATCATCGGCGTAGAGGCCGGTGGCAAAGGCGTGAACGCCAAGATGGAACATTGCGCATCCCTGACAGGGGGACGCCCCGGAGTTTTGCACGGCAACCGAACATATCTTTTGCAGGATGATGATGGGCAAATCCTTGAAGGCTTTAGCATTTCAGCAGGATTGGATTATCCAGGGATTGGTCCTGAACATTCGTGGCTTCATGAAATCGGGCGTGCGCAATATGTGTCGATAACCGATACCGAAGCTCTTGAGGCGTTCAAATTCTGTTGCGAGCAAGAAGGTATTATTCCAGCGTTGGAGCCCAGCCATGCCTTGGCACATGTGATGAAAATTGCCCCGGACCTGCCCAAAGATCACATCATTTGTATGAACATGTGTGGCCGCGGAGATAAGGATATTTTCACTGTCGCAGCGGCATTGGGCGTGAAAATGAACACCGGGGAATAACCCTGACCCACAGTCTAGCTTTTGGTTGCGAACCAAAATTTCTCATCCTATTAAAGATACAATCTAAAGGGGTTGGGTATGGAAGAGATTCTACTTTTGCTTGGGGCGATTTTTGCCGTGGTCATTGCAGGATTTGTTGCATGGATCGCAGCGAAAGGTTTTTGGCTGGCAACAAAATTCATATGGCAGAATGGCCCAGAGTTTATGGGTAAGGTTTTTGTGACACTTGTTGCTGGCCTAATCGCAGGTTTTGTTGGTGCAGAACTTTTGAACCAATCGTTCCAAGTGTCCGGAGGCGTCGGCTTGGCTGTGGGTGCGCTTACTGCATTACGAAGTTAATCTAACAATTCATTTTCTTTCAAAACCGAAAGCGGTACAATTTCCAACGCTCTTTCGTGCGTCGCATGCAAGTTGACCTTGGGGGCGCATCCTTCGTCATGCGCTTGCAAAAAGCGCGAAGCACAAAGGCACCAAGCATCCCCGGGCTTCAGACCTTCAAATCCGAATTCAGGTCGAGGTGTGCTCAGGTCATTTCCAACATATTTAGAATAGGCCAGAAATTCTGCTGTCATCACAGCGCAAACGGTGTGACTGCCTGTATCTTGGGCGCAGGTATCACAAGCCCCGTTTCGGAAAAAACCAGTCATCGGATCTGTTGAACAGGTTTTCAGTTCAGTGCCCAACACATTTATCGACGGGGCTTTCTCAATCATTGCAACACCAAATCCGCAATATGTTTGATCATTTCCACGTTTCGTTGTTTTGCGCCTTCTTCCCGAAATTTTTTGTTTGCGCCGTTTATGGCAATGACGATGTTCTCAGACTGATTGATATAGATGAATTGATCGTAAACACCCCGTGCGAGGACTTCGCCTGCTTCAAATTCTTGCGGGATCCACCATTGGTATCCGTATCCCATTTCATCCGATGCCGTGTTTGCGGATGGTGCGATGCTGTCTGTGATCCATTGTTGTGGCACGACTTGTTTGCCTTGCCATTGTCCGCCTTGGGCGATCATTTGCCCAAATCGGGCATAGTCGCGCGTTCGCAGGTTTAATCCCCCCAAAACAAAGGCAACGCCAAACCCGTCAGTCAGGTAATATGGATCTTCTTCAAGGCCCAAGGGTGCGATGATGCGTTCTTGCAAAAGGTCGATCACGCTTTGCCCGGTCGCACCACGCAAAACCATACCCAACACATGGGTATCAATCGAAACATATTGGAATTTTGTACCGGGTTCGACAAAACGGTCATTTAACCCCGCGGCGAATTCATCCATCGAACCACCAAGGGCAAGGGTGCGCCCCATCTTATTGATGTCGCTATCATAATCCAAATAATCTTCATCGAAGGTCACACCCGATGACATTTGAAGAACATTTCGCAAGCTGACACCGTCATAGGCCGTGCCAATCAAATTGGGGGCATATTTTGTGACGGGCACGTCGATGTTTTCGATTTCCCCTTTTTCAAGGGCGGTTCCGATCAAGGCCGACAAAAATGATTTGGCCACAGACCAACTGACCCGGCGATCTGTTGCTTCAGTGCCTTGGTAATATTGTTCAAAGCGCAGTTCGCCATCCTTCAAAACGACCAAGGCCGTAATGGCATGATCTTTGATCCAATCCTCTGCCGCCTCAGATAACGTCAGCGGCGCACCGCCCGGCAAAGGGGAAGGGTCGGATGGGCCTTTGTCCATAACAGCCGATAGAAACGCCACATTCATATTCGAGAAATTGTTCACGATTTTGTCTTCGTGGAACAAGCTGTTTACCGCCATTAACCGCGCCAGCTCTTCTCGTTTCCAAAGTGCGATAAGAGCCACCACCACAATAAGGGCCAGAACACCCCAAATGATCCATTTAAGTGCGCGTCGCATAAGACCCCCCAAATGTTTCAATCAGCCTAGGGGCAAGGCGAAGGAATTTCCAGCCGGACTTAGCGGAACTTATCCAAAAGCTTTTGCATGGGGCTGCGATCATCATTGGGGGGCGGGGTTTTCGCGTCGGGCTTATCTTGGGTTGGTTTGGGTTTTGTTTTTGACGAACGCGGGGGTGCAACCCGCAGGGACACGGCGTTCATGAACCGCCCTGTATCGCCGGCCGCCAAATCGGGTGCCCCGTCACTGATCCCGTACAACAATGGATCAAGCCAACTTTGATCAGCCTTGGGAAAATCTCTTAACACGTACCCGGCCACGGCATCTTTGTGCCCGGGATGCCCGATGCCTAAACGAATGCGACCGTAGTCTGCACCAATATGGGCATGAATTGACCGAAGGCCATTGTGCCCGGCGTGACCTCCGCCGTGTTTGGCCCGGCATTTGCCCGGCGCGAGATCCAGTTCATCGTGAAATACGGTTATGTCGACGGGATCTATTTTGTGGAACCTGCATGCCTCACCCACTGATTGGCCTGACTTGTTCATGAATGTTTCGGGTTTCAGCAAAAGCACCTTTTCAGCCCCAAGACGACCTTCGCTGATGACCCCCTGAAATTTTGACCGCCAAGGGCCAAACCCATGATCGGAGGCAATTTGATCCAATGCCATAAAGCCAATGTTGTGGCGGTTGCGCGCATATTTTGCGCCGGGATTGCCCAAACCGACGAACAATTTCATGCCGCTGTTCCCAGATCTTTTCGGCGGTTGCGCCGCGGCGGTTTCAAAAGGCTTTGAATTTGGGGTGAAACAGGTGCGACCTTGGTTTCTGCAAATTGTTCAACGCGATCTTCCACTTTGGAAAGATCATAAAGATAGTTCACCATAGCACCATATGATTGTGATTGACCCTCTGATGACAAATTCGCGCCCGCGTGCACATCATGGATGATTGCCCCGTTGCCTAAGTGAAACCGCGCAACGGGATCGGCGGGCGTACCATCACCGCGCTTTGTTTCCGCCAAAAAGCTGGCAGCCGCGCGTTTCAGGTGCTCTGCATCTTCGGGTTGCTGGGTCATATGTTTTGCCATGGTGGGGATGGGGGACAATGTCACAAATGTTTCCAGTTGCGGCAGCTCTGCTGACAGATCGCGCGCAACTTGTTTGATCAAAGCATTTCCAAATGAAATACCAGCCAACCCAGCATGGCAATTTGAGATGGAATAAAACGTGGCTGTTTTTACATCTTCCAAATGGGGCGTATCGCGATCTTCGGCCAACACCGCATCGATTGATCCGGGAACAGATGTGGTTAAAGCCACCTCCACAAAGATAATGGGATCATCGGGCATGCGTGGGTGGAAAAAGGCGTAACATCGGCGGTCATGGGGATGCAGCCTGCGCCGCAGATCATCCCAATCATGGATCTGATGCACGGCTTCATACGCGATGATCTTTTCCAATATATTGGCTGGTGTTTGCCATGTGATCGGGCGCAAAACCAAGAATCCGCGGTTAAACCAAGCCACCAACATGCGTTTAAGATCAAGATCAAGCGGTGCCAAACTGGCATCCGATTTCAGGGCCGTCCGAACGTGTTCGCGAATTTTGACAAGACATTTGGCCCCACCCCGAACATTGGCCAATTTGCGAAATAACTTAATGCGTTCGGGGTCACTGGCCTTGGACAAGGCGGCATAGGTTTGCGCACTTGGGGCTGCGGCATAGGCCGCAGCGGCATCCGAGATTGCCGTTGGATCAACATCAAATTCATTGGCCAACAACCGAAAGAAATCCAAGCGCGTTTGGGTGTCTGCGCCATGGTATTTCAACAAAATGGTACCGCTGATCCTGTTTTGCTGTGCCTCGCTTTGCGCTGCATTCAGATCCGCAATCAAATCCGCAAAGGCAGCATCCGTCACTGGGGCGTCTTCGCCGCTTCTGCGTTCAAAAAGGGATGTCAAAACATCAGAAAAATAGGAGGTGCTGAAAAAAGACGACATGGCGGTTCCAACGTTGAAGTGTCCTGTCTTTGTTAGGAATATCACATTCAAGGCCGGGTCAACAGGCAAAAGAAAAGGGCCGGTAAACCGGCCCTTCGTATGCGTCTGTCACAGACGGCTTATTCTTCTGATGCTGCTTCTTCAGCTGGTGCATCGGCGGCTTCTTCCCCGCCTTCTGCTGCATCTTCGTCTGATGCTTTGATGCCTGATGGTGCAGCGATTGTGGCAACCACGAAGTCACGATCGATTGTGGCTTTTGTCCCTGCTGGCAGGTTCAAAGTGGATGCAGTGATGCTTTCACCGAATTCCATTTCGCCCAAATCGACTTCGATTTTTTCAGGGATGTCACCGGCAGTTACAACCAATTCAACCTCTGGACGGACAATCGTCAGGGTGCCACCTTTTTTCAAACCGGGGCATGTGTCTTCGTTCAAGAATTCCACCGGAATGAACAGGTTGATTTTGGATGTGCGGCGCAGGCGCATCAGATCCAAATGTGTTGGCAAATCTTTGACAACATCACGCTGAACGTCGCGGCAAATCACGCGAACGTCTTCGTGGCCATCAACCTTTAGGTTAAACAAGGTTGATTTGAATTGGCCAGCGCGCAGCATGGTCAACAATTTGTTGAAGGGGATGTTGATTGGAAGCGGATCTGCGTCGCCCCCGAAAACGATACCCGGTACGTTGCCATCACGGCGAGCTTGACGGGCGGCCCCCTTGCCTGTCCCCGTCCGAACCGAGGCGTGAAGATCTGGTATTGATCCAGCCATAGTCATATTCCTTTTTCAAAGTTACGTCGGACATCCTCCAAGGGTGTAAGACCCGACCGGGCGCGTATAGGGCAGGTGCCCCTGAATGGGAAGGGGGTATCTACGTACGCTGCGTTAACCATGGGGTTTTTACGCCAAAAAGAGACAGCACAATGCGTACACACCCCGTACACAACCCGTACACCGCGCGGAAACGGCGTATTTTGTGATTCGAATTGTTAACGCGGCTGAAAAAACATCAGAAAAAAAATCTGCGCGCCATCTATTGAATCTGATTTTCGCCCGCACGGTGGCATACGTCAGGCCCAAAAACCAATTGAATGTGAAATGTGACTTCGGCTTGCCGTCGCCGTGTGCAATGCGCTTTGGCGTTGCTTCGAATTTCAACCCATGTCACCTGTGGCGGATGCATTTGTTGTCCGCCCTTCGCATTTCTTACGTGCCGGTCACAGGCTTTGTGGCCATTGGCCTGTTTTGGGGCAGCTTCTCTGCCGCGGTGCCACAGATCAAAGAAAACATCGGCGCAAGTGATGAGGTGTTTGGATGGGCCTTGATGGCCAATGCATTGGGTGTTGTCAGCGCGATGTTTTTGGCCCCGCGCATTGACGCGTTATTGGGCCGACGAAGTTTGCAAATTTCGATGGCGGCCTTTGCCTGCATCCTTCCGTTTTTGATTGCATCTTGGTCTGTCACTTCGTTTGTGTGCATCGTGGTATTTTCAGGTTTTGCCGCGGGGCAGGTTGATATTTTGATCAATACAAGGGTCAGTGAACTGGAATCCCGGCATGATCAGTCATTGATGAATGCCAATCATGGGATGTTTTCGGTGGCGTATGCGGCAGCGGCGATCATGATGGGTGTGACCCGGTCAAACGATTGGTCGTTGCAATGGCACTTTGTCATCATCGCGTTGATCGTTTTGGCGATGGTGTGTTGGATGGCAATGGATCCCGACATTGAACCAACGCCTGAAGGGGCCGGCGGGGTTTGGGCGCATCGCATGGTGATTTTGGTGTGTGGGTCCATCGTGTTGATCGCGTTCATGACGGAATCCACGGTCGAGGCGTGGTCGGCCCTGCATATCGAACGCACGTTACACGGCAATGCGGCCGAAGGTGCCCTTGGCCCCGCCATGTTGGGGATCACCATGGCGCTGGGCCGGTTTTCCGGGCAAGCCCTTTCAAGACGGTTGAGTGAGATAAAGATTTTGTTGATATCAACGGCGCTTGCGGCCGTGGGATGTGTCATGGCTGCATTGGCCCAAACGCCAACCGTGGCTTATGTTGGGTTCGGCATTATTGGGCTTGGGGTCGCGGTGATTGGCCCGATTGGCCTTGGTATGGTTGGGCGGTTTGTTCCCAAGCATCTACGATCGCGGGCCATTTCTGCGGCGGCAGTGATCGGGTTCTCAGCCTTTTTTGTCGCCCCCGGCATTATGGGAATGATTTCCCAAGCCTTTGATCTGCGGGTGGCCTATCTGACCGTCACAGGATTGGTTCTTATCCTGTTGCCATTAATTTGGGCCACACGGCGCTGGCAGCAATAGATTGGGATGGTTGGGCCGGCCTTAGTTGCCCACCCATCGCCCTTCAAAATCTTCGGGAATATAAAGGATATCGCGATCCACATCGTTGATGTCGCGTCGGCCACACAAAGCCATCGTCATATCCAGTTCTTTGTGCAGCACCTCAAGCGCGCGTGTCACCCCGGCCTGACCTTGTGCCCCAAGCCCATACACATAAGCGCGGCCGATCATCGTGCCTTTGGCGCCAAGGGCGCGTGCTTTCAATATATCTTGACCGGTTCTGATGCCACCATCGACCCATACTTCGATTTTGTCCCCCACGGCATCCACAATCGAAGGCAACATACGAATGGACGACAAAGCCCCATCCAACTGTCGCCCACCATGGTTCGACACAACAATTGCATCTGCCCCCACATTGGCGGCCATTTTCGCGTCTTCGACATCCAAGATGCCTTTTAAGATGACTTTGCCATCCCATTTCGCAATCAGCTTTTTAACCTTGGTCCAATCCAATGTCGGGTCAAATTGTTCGGCCGTCCACGCGCCCAGGGATGACGGATCGCTGACGCCGGGTGCATGCCCCACGATATTGCCAAAGAAGCGGCGTTTGGTGCCCAGCATTTCCAATCCCCAGGCCCATTTGGTGGCCAGATTGGCCATGGTTTTCACGGTAAACTTTGGGGGGGCAGACAACCCGTTTTTCAAATCTTTGTGCCGTTGGCCCAAGATTTGCAAATCAAGGGTGATCACCAGCGCGGAACATTTTGCATCTTTGGCGCGCTGGATCAGGCGATCTGTGAAATCATCATCCAGCAGGGTGTAAAGTTGCAGCCAAAATGGCTTTTCCGTGTTTTCGGCCACGTCTTCGATGGAACAAATGGACATCGTCGACAAACAATAGGGCACGCCGAATGCCTCTGCCGCTTTGGCCGCTTTGATTTCACCATCGGCGGATTGCATTCCCGTCAGGCCAACAGGCGCCAAGGCCACCGGCATGGCCACATCTTGGCCAACCATTTGGGTGGCCGTTGTTCGATTTGACATATCGACAGCCACCTTTTGGCGCAGGCGCAATTTTTCAAAATCGGTGATATTTTCGCGGAAGGTTTGTTCCGTCCAACTGCCCGATTCACAGTAATCATAAAACATTTGCGGCACACGCCGGGCATAAATTTCTTTCAGGTCTTGGATGGTTGTGATGACAGGCATGGCAGGACTTTCATGAATTGGTAAGGAAAGATTACCAATATGCGCAGCTGACTGCAAGTTTCGACTTTCCATGTGGGGATCGATCCCATAGGGCGGGGCATGGCCCCTGTTCGGATCTCTGATATTCATATGTTGCCCGTTTGGCGGCGCCCGTTGACGATGTTGTTTTTGATGTCCGCGGCGATGCCCCTGTGTTTTGAGGTTTGGTTCGCGCTTTTGAACAACTATGTCATTGAGGTTGGAAAGTTTGATGGATCGGACATCGGGTTGTTGCACACCATCCGAGAAATCCCGGGGTTTCTATCGTTTGCGGTTGTGTTCATCCTTTTGATTGTGCGCGAACAAATCTTATTGGGGATTTCTTTGCTGTTGCTGGGTGTATCCACGGCTGTGACGGCGTTTTTCCCAAGTCTGGGCGGGATATTGATGGTGACGTTCGTTTCGTCGGTGGGTTTTCACTATTACGAAACGGTCAAACAAAGTCTGCAACTGCAATGGATCAGCAAAGATCGGGCGCCGGTGATGTTGGGCTGGATGGTGTCGGTGGGGGCGGCGTCTTCAATTTTGGCTTATGTGGCGATTATCCTGACGTGGAAGTCGCTGAACCTGACTTATATGCAAGTCTATCTGATCTCGGGTGGGATAACAGCGGCGATCGCCGCATTTTGTTTGATCGCCTATCCCCGTTTTATCACCGACACGCCACAGCGACAGCAACTTGTGCTGCGCAAAAGATATTGGCTTTATTATGCCCTGATCTTTATGTCAGGTGCCCGCCGTCAAATATTTTTGGTGTTTGCCGGGTTTATGATGGTCGAAAAATTTGGGTTTAAGGTGGATGAACTGACGTGGCTTTTGTTGATCACGTTGACCTTGAACATGATTTTGGGGCCGATCTTGGGAAAGATCGTTCAAATCTTTGGGGAACGAAATACCCTTACATTTGAATACATTGGTTTGACATGTGTCTTCTTGGCCTATGGGGGGCTTTACTATTTTGGGTGGGGCGTCGTTTTGGCGGCCGCCTTGTATATCATTGACAATATCTTTTTCGCGCTGGCCTTGGCATTAAAAACTTATTTCCAAAAGATCGCGGACCCCGCCGATATTGCACCAACCGCTGCTGTGGCCTTTACCATCAATCATATTGCGGCCGTGGCCCTTCCGGTTGTGCTGGGTCTTTTGTGGTTGACGTCACCGGCGGCGGTGTTTGGGCTTGCCGCCGCAATGGCTTTGATTTCACTGATGCTGTCACTTTTGATCCCGCGTCATCCCCAACAAGGTCGTGAAACCATATTTCAATCCGTTGGCACCGCGGGCTGAGCGCCCTATGTTCTTTTCAAGACAGTTCAGAGGAGAAGACCATGTTGTCATTCCTGACATCAAAATCTGAAATGGTTGCGCCAGAGGCCGCGTTACCAGGCCGTGATTTCGCAATTCCAACCGCACAAACACATTTTATAAACGGCCGTGATCTTAAATCTGATGTGCCAGAAGGCATGGAAGACGTGCAATTTGGCATGGGCTGTTTTTGGGGGGTCGAACGCATCTTTTGGAACACGCCGGGTGTGTGGTTAACAATGGTTGGATATGCAGGTGGTTTTACCCCCAATGCGACATACGAAGAGGTTTGCACCGGGAAAACCGGCCACAACGAAGTGGTGCGCGTTATCTTTGATCCGTCAAAAATCAGCTTTGATGATCTTTTGAAGGTGTTTTGGGAAAACCATGATCCAACGCAGGGGATGCGCCAAGGCAATGACCGGGGCACGCAATATCGGTCTGGAATATATGTCACCTCACCCGCGCAAAAGGAGGCCGCATTGGCCAGCCGTGATGCGTTTGCACCCAAATTGCGCACCGCTGGATATGGGGCCATCACAACCGAGATCTTGGATGCCCCAACGTTTTATTACGCGGAAGATTATCATCAGCAGTATTTGGAAAAGAACCCAAACGGATATTGCGGGATCGGTGGCACAGGTGTGACCTGTCCAATTGGAGTCGCCCAAACCTGACGGGGCCACCTTTCAGGTGGCGCAAGACAATGGCAAACCCCATCCGGGGTTTGCGTGCCTCCGGCGGGAGTGTATGGGGACAAAGAAATCTGAGGGATTCTTTTCATGACAACATTCACCGCCCTGACCACATTGCCCGGAAAAGCTGAGGCGCAAGCGCTTGGCGATGCCTTAGAGAATATGGACCCAGAGCCCACCGGTGTGGGGGTGTTCGAAATTGAAGATGGGTCAGGCACATGGGAAGTGGGGGGCTATTTCCTTGAGGCGCCTGATGAAGTTGCCTTGGCGGTTTTGGCCGTGGCGTTTGGGGCGAAAGATTTTGTTGTTTCTGAGATTCCCGATCAAGATTGGGTTGCCAAAGTACGCCGGGAATTAACACCGGTGGAGGCGGGGCGCTTCTTTGTTTATGGATCCCATGATGCGGATAAGGTGCCCCAAGGTGCCATTGCGTTGTTGATCGAGGCGGCCATGGCCTTTGGCACCGGGCATCACGGCACCACATTGGGGTGCTTGCGCGCCTTTGATCGTTTGTTGGGGCAGGGGGTCGCGTTCAAAAATGTTTTGGATCTGGGATGTGGCACCGCCGTATTGGCGATGGCCGCGGCAAAGGTATTTCCAGATGTTGCATTGGCCAGTGATATTGATCCGGTTGCCGTGGATGTGGCGCAGGCAAATGTGTTGGCAAATGATTTGGCAGGAAAAGTGAACTGTATCGAGGCAGTGGGATTTGAAAACCAAACGCTGGCCCAAGCTGCACCGTTTGATTTGATCTTTGCCAATATCTTGAAAGGCCCTTTGATTGAGTTGGCGCCAGATATGGCCGCCAACACCGTCACTGGCGGAACTGTGATCTTATCTGGGATATTGGTGGCGCAAGCGGATGAGGTGATTGCGGTATATCAGGGGGCCAGTTTCACCTTGGATCATCGCGAAGATATTGGGGAATGGACTGCGTTGACTTTGACCAAAGTCTAAACAAGAAAACGCCGCGCTGAGGGAGAGGCAGCGCGGCGTTTCTTTTGCTCGGAAAATAGGGAGGGATTTTACGAGCGAGAAATCCGGTCGATATCACCTGGGATCAAGCCGATGTCATCAAGCTCACGTGTGGTAAGTTGTGACAGAGCAGCACGGGTGATGCGTGCATCATTCCATGCGGAAACCTTTGCATGTGCCGAAGCGACCCAAGCGAAAGGAGCTTTGATCGGGGTGACGCGGATCGTGTCAATCAGTGCCATTGGCGTAAACCTTTTAAACGTGGTGGGACCATTCCCGTTCCAGTGATGCGGCTGATTTAGGGGCGGATTCCCCAACCAACAAGACAACATTATTGCATAACCGCTATGCTTTTTTGACATGCCTCAATTTTGTCGTAATTCATTGAAGTTTAAGCAAAAATCCGCTTATTCGATGTCGCAATTCTTCTTTTTTATGGCGAAAAACACCTTTTGAAAGTGGGGCCTTGCGAAATTGGCGCGATGAGAAGTTCTTTTCAGATGTTCATGTTTCGTGCTAACGCAGGGAAAAAGAGCGATAAACAGGGGCAAATGATGCGAGTATTGGGCGTTGATCCGGGGTTAAGATCGATGGGATGGGGAATCATCGATGTCTCTGGTTCCAAGTTGCGGCATGTGGCGAATGGCCAATGTCAGACCCAGTCTGGTCCTTTGGCCGAACGTTTGTGTTCTTTGTTTGATCAATTGTCCCATATTGTTGGTACCTTTGGCCCAACCGACGCAGCCGTTGAACAAACCTTTGTAAACCGGGATGGGGCCGGCACCCTTAAATTGGGGCAGGCGCGGGGTATCGCCATGTTGGTGCCCGCGCAGGCGGGGCTTGTGATCGGTGAATATGCCCCCAATGCGGTGAAAAAGGCCGTTGTTGGTGTTGGGCATGCAGATAAAAATCAAGTCAGCCATATGGTTAAGCTTCAGCTGCCGGGTGTGCAATTGGCGGGCCCTGATGCGGCGGATGCTTTGGCAATTGCGATTTGCCATGCCCATCACTTGCAATCGAAGGGCCAACTGAACGCAGCGTTGGCGAGGGCGGATCAATGATTGGCAAACTGTCAGGCCGGGTGGAATTTAAGGGCGAAGATCACATCTTATTGGACGTTCGGGGTGTGGGATATTTGGTGTATTGTTCCAGTCGCACCCTTGCCACCTTACCCCCGGTGGGGGAGGCAACCGCCCTTTATACCGATCTTTTGGTGCGCGAAGATCTTTTACAATTGTTTGGCTTTCCTACGATGGTTGAAAAGGAATGGCACAGGCTGTTGATGTCGGTGCAAGGGATCGGGGCCAAAGCATCGATGGCGATTTTGGGAACGCTGGGCCCTGATGGTGTCAGCCGGGCGATTGCCCTTGGGGATTGGAATGCCCTGAAATCGGCCAAGGGGGTTGGGCCAAAGTCCGCACAACGGGTTGTGAATGAACTTAAAGACAAAGCGCCCAGTGTTATGGCCATGTCGGGTGGGCCTGCGGTGGCCAGTGATGTGCCAGATCAAGATGTGATCGAACCCATTGCGCCAATCCAGATTCAAACCTCATCGGCGCAGGCGGATGCTCTGTCTGCCCTTGGGAATTTGGGCTATGCGCCGGGCGAGGCGGCAAGCGCCGTGGCCGAGGCATTGGGCGAAACCCCAGACGCCACAGAAGGGGAATTGATCCGCATGGCCTTGCGTCTTCTGGCCCCAAAGGGATAGGCCCATTTTATGACAAGCCCCGACCCGACCCTTAGGCCTGATGAACAGGCAGACGACAATGATCGTGCTTTGCGACCGCAGGTGTTGGATGAATTCATCGGTCAGGCCGAGGCGCGCGCAAACCTGAAGGTGTTTTTGCAATCGGCAAAACAAAGGGGTGAGGCAATGGACCATACCCTGTTTCACGGCCCGCCGGGTTTGGGAAAAACCACTTTGGCGCAGATCATGGCGCGTGAATTGGGCGTGAATTTCCGTATGACTTCTGGCCCCGTTTTGGCCAAAGCGGGGGATTTGGCAGCGATTTTGACAAATCTTGAAGCGCGCGATGTTTTGTTTATCGACGAAATCCACCGCCTGAACCCTGTGGTGGAGGAGGTGTTATACCCCGCCCTAGAAGATTTTGAACTGGACCTCGTGATCGGGGAAGGGCCGGCGGCGCGGACCGTGCGGATTGAATTGCAACCCTTCACATTGGTTGGGGCGACCACGCGGTTGGGTCTTTTGACCACCCCCCTGCGGGATCGGTTCGGCATTCCAACGCGTTTGCAATATTACACCGCCGATGAATTGTTTGAGATTGTCACACGCAATGCGCGGCTGTTGGGTGCGCCTGCCGATGATGATGGGGCGCGAGAGATTGCAAAACGGGCGCGGGGAACACCACGGATTGCCGGGCGTCTTTTGCGCCGGGTGGTGGATTTTGCGATTGTCCAAGGGGATGGAAAGATCACCCGCGCCTTGGCCGATCATGCCCTGACACAGTTGGGGGTTGATGGTCTTGGCCTTGATGGGGCCGACAGGCGTTATTTGCGTTTGATCGCTGAAAATTATGCCGGCGGCCCAGTGGGGGTTGAGACGATGTCAGCGGCATTGTCAGAAAGCCGCGATGCGTTGGAAGAGGTGATTGAACCTTATCTGTTGCAGATGGGCCTGATTCAGCGCACCCCGCGCGGGCGGATGTTGGCCCAAAAGGCGTGGGATCATTTGGGATTGACTGCCCCAAAGCCGCAAAGTGATTTATTTGGATAAGACCATGGACACGACCCAGATCGAAAAACTTTTCACCCGTGCGGATGGATCATATGCCTTTGCCCGGTGGGGCAGGCCCATTGCACCGATTGCCTTTGGGGTTGAGGAAGAAACCCTTACCATCATCAAAGGCGGGCTTGAGGCCGTGTGTCTGGCTGCCGGGCACCACATGGCCGAAACCGACCCAGAGTTGGGCAGCAACTTCATGGTCTTTTTCTTTCGGGATTGGGATGAACTGCCTGCGGTGAAAGACCTTGATCGTATGATCCCCGATCTTGTGCCTTTGGTGGAACGCCTGAAGGCGGCGGATGCCAATCAATATCGCATCTTCAGGTTTGACGAAGACGGCGCGATCAAAGCTTGCTTCGTATTCTTGCGGATGGATGAACATCTGTCGGCTGTTTCTGCTGATGTGCTGGTCCTGTCCCAAGTGGTGCAATCAATGGTGCTGTGGTCCGACACGGCGTTTCAAGACAGTTCGGCCTTGGCGGTGGTCGGCGACAAAACAATTTTGAAGCCAGAAATTTCGACCCTGCTGCGTGCCGCCTATGACCCGGTGATGCCGGGGGCCGCAAGTGATGCCAGTCACGCCTTACGATTGGCAGCACGGATGGGACAGCTAAACTGATGTACTTTGCACCACTTGGATTTGCGGTTTTGTGTGCTTCGGTCGGAGTTTTCCAAATTTATGGTTTTGCAATGTTTTTCTCTGGCAAGTTCATCCAGATGTTTATTTATTCATTTCTTCTTTGTTTCAGAATTCTCCTGTATTGCGTGCCACTTTTCATTTTGGGATTCTTCATCTTCAAAAGCGATTGGTGGCAAGTGTCAGTCGCAATTCAAATGGACATTGTGGTGAGTGGTTTGGGCATTTGGCTTTTTGCCGTTTGCATGATTAAAAGTTGGGAAAGTTTTGAAGGTTCCAAAGTTTTACGCTGGTATGCTGCTGGATGGAGCCTCCTTATTTTTTCCATTACACTGATGCTCATTCTGCAGGATGCTACATGACCCACCGCTTCCCCCTCACAGTATACTATGAAGACACCGACATGGGCGGCATTGTCTATTATGCCAATTACCTGAAGTTCATTGAACGGGCGCGGTCCACTTGGGTGGCGGAACTTGGGGTGGATCAATTGGCCATGAAGGATGATGGCACCATCTTTGCAGTGCGTCGGGTTGAGGCGGATTATTTGGCTCCGGCCAAGATGGGGGATGAGTTGGAGGTGGTCACATCTGTTGAGGCCGCAACCCCCGCCAGATGGATCGTCAAACAGGATGTTTTACGCTCTGGCGACCTGTTGTTCACGGCACTTGTAACAATTGTGGCTGTGTCAGAGGCGGGAAATCCCGTGCGTTTGCCGCCTGAATTGCGAAAAATGATCAATTAATCGAAACAATCCCCGTTAATTCTTGGTTATTTTGCGCAAAACCGCCTATAATATAGTCGATAACGCGGCAGATAAGTCGCGAAGACAGAGGCGGACCAATGGAAGCAGGACTCGATTTTTCGATCTGGGCCTTGTTTGATCGTGCAACTTTGCCGGTCAAACTGGTGATGATTATTCTTATTTTGGCATCGGTTTGGGCGTGGGCCATCACCATCAACAAATGGCTGGCCTATGGGCGTGCACGGCGTAAGGCCAAAAATTTTGATACGGCCTTTTGGTCTGGTGAGCCTTTGGATGGGCTCTTTGATCAAATCGGTGGAACACCCAACGGCGCCTCGGAAATAATCTTTTCGGCTGGGATGACGGAATGGCGCCGGTCCCATCGCGAAGACGGTGCTTTGATCCCCGGTGCCCAGTCGCGTATCGAACGTTCCATGGATGTGGCCCTGACGAAAGAGGCCGACAATTTGCAATCCGGTCTTGGGGTTTTAGCAACCATTGGGTCGGTAACGCCATTCATTGGTTTGTTCGGAACCGTTTGGGGCATCATGAACGCCTTTGTTGAGATTGCAGAACAACAAAACACCAGTTTGGCCGTTGTGGCCCCCGGCATCGCCGAGGCCCTGTTGGCCACAGGTCTGGGATTGTTGGCGGCGATCCCGGCTGTGATCTTTTACAACAAGCTGAGCGCGGACAGCGATCGTTTGATCGCCCGGTTCGAAGCCTTCACAGACGAGTTTTCGACGATCCTTAGTCGCCAGTTGGGCAGTTAACCCATGGCTGGTCAACTTCATTCACCTGCCGGACGTCGCACCCGCCGACGCAGCCGGACCCGGCCAATGTCAGAGATCAACGTGACGCCATTTGTGGATGTCATGTTGGTTTTGCTTGTTGTGTTTATGGTGGCCGCCCCATTGTTAACGGTGGGTGTTCCGGTCGAATTGCCCAAAACGGCGGCATCAGCACTGCCTGCGGATACGGAAGAACCTTTGACGGTGACGGTTGGGGTTGATGGATCTTTGCTGATCCAAACCACCGAAGTTGCGGAGGAAGAATTTCTGACCCGCCTGCGCGGCATTTCTGAGGCACGCGAAGACAAACGTGTGTACCTGCGGGCCGATGGTGCCATTCCATATACCCGCGTGATGGAGGTGATGGGCGCCCTGAATGGTGCTGGGTTTACCGATATTGGTCTTGTCACAGATGTTGGCGGCCCTTCCTTTGGGGCAGACGGGGGGTAACACCCGATGTCGGCTGGTACATATATATCTGTCATTGGCCATGTTGGGTTGGTGGGGTGGATGCTGTTTGGGACGGGCTTTACACCACGCGAAGATGTGCCTGAGATCACGCCTGTTACGATTGTGACCACGGCTGCATTTGATACGTTGAATGCATCCCCTCAGCCGTCTCCAACCCAAGAGGTTGAAACACCAACGCCTGAGGTATCGGTGGAAGAGACCCCGCAACCGCCTCAATCGGTGCAAGAGGAAACCCCCCAACAGTCGCAGCAGGAAACGCCGCAGACCCCCAGTGTGGACGAAGCGCCGCAACCCCCGGCCGCACCTGAGCCTGAGCCTGAGCCTGAACCGGCTACGCCCGAGCCCGAGCCTGAGCCACAGCCCGTGGCGGAACCGCAACCCGCCCCCGTGGCAGAGGTTGTAACGGCCTTGACCCAAAGCATTCGCCCGGTGCCGCGTCCGGCGGATCGGGTTGCACAAGAAACGATCGAGGCCCCCGATACCCCTGCGCAAGAAGGGCCGGAGGTACAGCAAGAAACCGCAGAGGCGCCAACAGAGGAACCAACCCCAACGGTGGAAGAAACCACAGCCCCCGTTGAAACTGCGTCGGAAATTGTGACCGAAGCGGAAACCCCTGCCAGTGCTGCACCCAGCACCGCAATGCGCCCCTTGGCCCGCCCAACCCCGACAGAGGTGGTTGAGGCCCCAACGCCTGACCCAGAACCCACCACCGAACCGGAGCCGACCCCGACCCCGACCCAAGACGTGGAGGTGGCAAGCAGTTCTGCGCCGGCGACCTCTGGCCGGCCCCAAACCCGGCCACAGTCGTTGGAAACCCAATCGGCCCCTGAGGCAGGTGTGGATCAAACGGCCCTTGCCGCCGCCTTGGAAGAGGCATTGGGCACCCCAGATGTGGCAGAGGTGCAACCCCTGACGGCGGATGAATTGCGTGGTTTGCAGTTGCAGATGCATTGTTGGAATGTGGGGTCTTTGTCCACGGATGCGTTGGCGTCTAAAATTGTTGTTGCGGTGGAATTAACCCGCGACGCGCGGCCAGTTCCCAGCAGCATAAAACTTATTGAAACCCTAGAGGGCACCCAAGCAGGTGCCGATCAAGCGTTCGAGGCAGCCCGTCGTGGCATTTTGGAATGCGGCATTGATGGGTTTGATCTTCCCGACGAGAAGTTCGAATTCTGGCGCAGCCTTGAACTTGTCTTTAACCCAGAAAGCATGAGGGCAAAATGATACGAATTTTTGCAATATGGTTGACCAGTCTGTGTCTGGCTACAATGGCCGCGGCGCAATCAAAGCCCCTGCGGATTGAGATTAATGATGGGGTGATTGAACCTCTGAGTTATGCAATCCCAAATTTCGAAGCAGAAACACTTGCGGCGGGTCCTGTGGCCGAACAATTAACCCGGGTGATCGCAAGTGATTTGACGGGAAGTGGCCTGTTTCGCGAACTTCCCGCCAGTACATTTATTGCGCAACGCAAAACTTTTGCAGAACCGGTGCGGTATCCCGATTGGCGCGCCATCAACACCCAAGCGTTGATCACCGGTGCGGTTGCGGTGGATGGTGGTGGCCGTTTGACCGTCAAGTTCCGCGTTTTTGATATCTTTTCTGGCAAAGAGCTGGGCAAAGGGTTGCAACTGGCCGGATCTGTGAATGGGGTCCGGCGCATGGCACATAAAGTGGCCGATCAGGTGTATTCGCGCATCACCGGAGAGGGGCCATATTTCGACAGTAAGGTTGTGTTTGTGTCTGAAACCGGGCCCAAGGACAATCGTCGGAAACGGTTGGCCATTATGGATTATGATGGTGCGAATGTTCAGTTTTTGACTGATAGCCGCGCCATTGTTTTGAAACCTCGCATGTCCAAAGATGGGCGGCAGGTGCTGTACACCAGTTACGAATCTGGATCACCGCAGATTTATCAAATGAACTTGGCCAATGTTCAACGCCGCGCGTTGCCAACACCAACAGGCGGCATGGCATTTTCCCCTCGGTTTTCCCCAAACGGCGAACGAGTTGTCTATTCCTATGAGGTTGGGGGAAATACGGATGTGTATTTGATGGATGTGGCATCAGCGCGATCTGCACGTTTGACCAATTCCCCCTCTATCGAAACGGCACCCAGCTTTTCCCCAGATGGACGCCAGATCGTTTTTGAAAGCGATCGCAGTGGCACCCAACAGCTGTATATTATGCCCATTTCAGGGGGCGAGCCGCGCAGGATTTCCTTTGGTCAGGGGCGTTATGGGTCACCCGTTTGGTCACCACGGGGTGATCTGATTGCGTTCACCAAACAAACCAAAGGTCGTTTTGGAATTGGCGTTATGCGTGTCGATGGATCCGAAGAACGCCTTTTGTCGGCATCCTTTTTGGATGAAGGGCCGACATGGTCACCCAATGGTCGTGTGATCATGTTCACCCGTGAAACCCAAGGCGCCAGCGGCGCACCGGCATTGTATTCGGTTGATATCACCGGGCGAAATTTACGCAAAATACCTTTGAAATCACCGGCCTCTGATCCGGCATGGGGGCCAGTTCAATGAGATTGGACAATCCCCATGGGCGAGACCGAAAAAATATGTTATATCCGCATGAAGGAGTGGGTTTTATGAAGTATTCAGTTTTGGCAATGGTGCTTTTGGTTGCGGTCGCGGGCTGCACAAAGAAGACCTCTCCGTTTGCGCCGGAATATGTGGAAGTCCCTGCACAACGTCCATCTGATTTGGGTGTTGATACCTCGGCGACGTCAAATTCAAATACAAAACCAACACAAATTACGCAAAACACCCTCAGCCCGACATCACCAGAGTATTTCAAGAAATCGGTGGGTGATCGGGTTTTGTTTGATGTGGATGCGTACACATTGAATGCCGGTGGTAAATCCATTTTGGACGGCCAAATTCGGTGGTTGAAAGACAATCCTGGTTACATGGTTGTCATTGAAGGCCACGCCGATGAACAAGGAACACGCGAATACAACTTGGCGCTGGGTGCGCGCCGGGCCCAATCCGTGCGGGATTACATGGTGGCGAATGGTGTTTCGCCTTCGCGTATTCGCACCCTGAGCCTTGGTAAAGAACGGCCGCTTGAAATTTGCAGCCAAGAATCTTGTTATGCCAAAAACCGTCGCGCTGTGACTGTTTTGGCAGGTGGGATCAGCTAAGATAAATGGGACGCCTTCTTGCGACAGTTTTTCTGATTGCCGGGTGGGCGTCCCTTTCATCGGCAGATACGCTTGCCGATGTTCGCGCAGATTTAGGTGCGTTGCGTGCCGAAATCCAAGATATTGCCGCAGAATTGCGCACAACACGCATGGCGACCAATTTGCCCGATGGGGCGTTAATTGATCGCGTTTCCACGATTGAATCCGCTTTGCAACGCATGACGGCGAATGTGGAAAACCTAGAATTTCGCATCGCACAGCTTGTTGAAACCGGCGGGCAAAAATTAACAGCGCTGGAACGGCGCATCTGCGCAATGGAAGCTGGATGCGATCCCGCTTCGGTGGGAACGGCCATTCCATTGGATCAACAAAACACAAATGGTGCAGGTCCCAATGCAATTCCATCTGGCGTTATTATGACGGTGACAGAACAGCGCGAGTTTGACCAAGCCCGCGAGGTTTTGGACAATGGCGATCCCGCCACCGCGGCGGCCATGTTGCGTGAATTTGCATCAACCTATCCGGGGGGGCCAATTACGCAGCAGGCATTCTATTTGTTGGGACAAGCGGAAACAGAACTGGACAACCACAAACAGGCGGCCCGTGCATTTCTAAGCGCTTATTCCACCGATCCAAGCAGTGTTCTTGCGGCTGATGCCTTGTTTCAGCTGAGCTTGTCTTTTGAAAAACTGGGCCGCACGCGTGAGGCATGCGTGACATTGTCAGAAGTTGAAATCAGATTTCCAAGCAGTGCCGCTGCCTCGGCCGCGTTAAGCGCCATGTCAGATCTTGGATGCACATGATCGACGGTTCGTTTCTGCGTCAGTGGATTCAAGAAAATGCCCCGGCCGGTCATATCGGTGTCGCCGTTTCCGGTGGTGGCGATTCCATGGCGATGTTACATCTTTTGGTGAACGCCGGTTTGGATCGCACTTTACATGCTGTCACTGTGGATCACGGGTTAAGGCCAGAAGCGCCGCAAGAGGCGCAAACTGTGGCAGATTTCTGTAAAGAGGTGGGGGTGCCCCACACGATTGTGCCACTTGATTTAACGGATGGATCAAACCTGCAGGCGCGGGCGCGCAACGCGCGATATGATGCCCTGGTTGATTGGGCAAATCGAAATGATATCGGATGCGTTGTGTTGGGCCATACGAAAGATGATGTGGCCGAAACATTTCTTTTGCGTTTGGCACGTGGGTCAGGGGTTGCTGGATTATCCGCGATGGATGATGTCAGCGTGAAAAACGGGGTGATTTTTTTGCGCCCGTTGTTGAAAATATCACGACAGGAATTGCGGGTCTATTTGACGGATCATCACATCCAATGGGTCGAAGATCCCAGCAATGATGACCCAAAATTTGATCGGGTGCGCATTCGACGGGCGTTGCCGGATTTGTCTGACTTGGGTTTAGATGTGGATCGATTGGTCGATACCGCCGATGCCATGTCCCGCGCGCGGGATGCCTTGGATTGGATCACACAGCACGCGTTTGAAGCCAGCTGTGATCTGCGGCATGGCTGTGTTTTGATTGATCAAGACAGGCTGGACCAATTTCCCGAAGATATTCAGACCCGTCTGGTGGCCGGGGTGGTTCGTTGGATCGGCGCACAAGATTATCCGCCGCGTTTGCAAAGTGTGCAAACCCTGTGGTCGGGGGAACGTGGGCAAACCCTATGCGGGGTGCAGACGGCGCAATCCAAAGATGGTTTTTGGCTGTTTCGCGAACATAATGCGATCAAAGATCAGTCGGGCCCGCCGGATCAGGTCTGGGATGGGCGATGGCGTTGTGATGGGGATTGGCCGGATGGGGCGTTTGTCGCCGTTGCCGGGGAATCAGGGCAAAGTCAAATGCGGGATTTACCGGGGGGGTTGCCCCTTGGGGCGCGGCTGTCAGTGCCGTGTATTTGGCATAATGGCGCCATTTTGGCCGGTCCGGACTGCGCCAGATTAACCCACTTACCATTTTGATGGGGGTTTGGTCATTGAAGTCGCCGCTGACATCTCTATTTTAACTAAGAACCGGCACAGTGGACCTGAGGCGTTCCTCAGTTTCCAAATCGGATAGGAGATTTCCTTGGGTAATATGCGCAACATCGCCTTTTGGCTTGTTCTCGTGCTGTTGATGATGGCACTTTTCAGATTGTTTTCGGGGGATGGGGCAACCCAAAGCACCGCCCGCAGCTACTCTGAGTTTGTGGAATCAGTGAATGCAGGCTCGGTGTCGAACGCCGTGATTGATGGCGAACAAGTTCAATACACCGTTAATGGTCAGTCTTATGTGGCGATCGTGCCCAAAGATGCAGAGGTGACGGGCCTCTTGATCGATAAGAATGTGCAGGTCACTGCGCGCGCCCAAGAACGGTCTGGGCTGCAAGCGATCTTTGTGTCGTTGCTTCCGATCCTTCTTTTGATCGGTGTCTGGATTTATTTCATGAACCGCATGCAAGGCGGCGGCAAAGGCGGCGCCATGGGTTTTGGCAAGTCGCGGGCAAAGCTTTTGACGGAAAAACATGGCAAAGTCACATTTGATGATGTGGCTGGCATCGATGAAGCCAAAGAAGAATTGGAAGAAATCGTTGAATTCCTGCGCAACCCGCAGAAGTTCAGCCGCCTTGGCGGAAAGATCCCTAAAGGGGCGTTGCTTGAGGGCCCTCCGGGTACGGGTAAAACCCTGTTGGCGCGTGCCATCGCGGGCGAGGCTGGTGTGCCTTTCTTTTCAATCTCAGGTTCAGACTTTGTGGAAATGTTCGTGGGTGTGGGTGCATCACGTGTGCGCGATATGTTCGAACAGGCCAAAAAGAATGCGCCATGTATTTTGTTCATCGATGAAATCGACGCTGTGGGTCGTGCCCGTGGGGCCGGTTACGGCGGCGGCAATGATGAGCGTGAGCAAACATTGAACCAGTTGTTGGTCGAAATGGATGGCTTTGAAGCCAACGAAGGGATCATCATTGTTGCGGCGACAAACCGCAAAGATGTGTTGGATCCTGCGCTTCTGCGCCCCGGACGTTTTGACCGTCAGGTCACCGTTCCAACGCCTGATGTGCGTGGCCGGGAAAAGATTTTGGGTGTTCACGCTCGGAAATCTCCTTTGGGCCCTGATGTGGATTTGCGTATCATTGCGCGGGGAACACCGGGATTTTCGGGTGCGGATTTGGCCAACCTTGTGAACGAAGCGGCCTTGATGGCAGCCCGTGTCGGAAATCGCTTCTTAACAATGGAAGAGTTCGAAAAAGCCAAAGACAAAATCCTGATGGGTGCAGAGCGGCGTAGTTTGGTGCGCACGAAAGAACAGCTTGAAAAAGTTGCCTATCATGAGGCCGGGCATGCCCTTGTTGGGATTAAACTGCCCAATTGTGATCCGGTCTATAAGGCCACGATCATCGCGCGCGGAAATGCCGGTGGTATGGTCATGAGCCTGCCTGAAATGGATCAAATGCAGATGTATCGCGACAAATGCGTTGATGATCTGGCCATGACAATGGCGGGCAAGGCGGCTGAGATTTTCAAATACGGTGAAGATCGTGTTTCAAGCGGGCCGTCGGGCGATATCCAACAAGCATCCGCATTGGCCCGGGCCATGGTGATGAATTGGGGCATGTCAGACAAGGTCGGCAATATCGATTATTCCGAGGCCGCCGGTGGTTATGCCGGGCGCACAAGCGGGTTTTCGGTGTCGGCTGCCACGAAAGAGTTGATCGAAGCAGAAGTGCGTGATCTGATTCAAACGGGGTATGACACCGCGTTGAAATTGATCAAAAAGCACAAAACAGAATTCGAACGTTTGGCCCAAGGTCTGTTGGAATATGAAACCCTGACGGGCGAAGACATCAAACGGGTCATGAAAGGGGAACCCCCAGCCGATCCCGATGATGATGAGCCCGAAAAAGATGATAAGGGGGGAACCCCGTCATTGACGGCCATTCCAAAAACAAAGGCCAAACCCAAAGATCAGGGCATGAAACCTGAACCAACCTAATTTGAAAACCCCGGCCAACGTGCCGGGGTTTCCTTTTGATCTTGGCCTTTTGGATTTCACTTGGCAGACTGGCCCAACAAATTTGAAGGACACCTCCAAAATGCCTGCGTTAATTCCCACTGAATATTTTTGTGAAATAACTTGGCTGGGTGCCATCACACATCGCCGTGCCATTACGGTGGAAACCCAGCCGCGGGATGCATTGGATCTTGATTGGGATGGGCCTGTGGGGGCGGCGCATTCGGGGCGCACGCGATTGTCCGACAGCCGCGTATTGGCCCAACATGATCGTGACACCCCAATATCAAATGTGCGTCAGGTATCATTGGTCAGCCAAGAAGAGGTTGATCAAATCGCGGCTGATTTGGGCATTGATGATTTTGATCCCGCTTGGTTGGGGGCCACGATTGTGGTGAAGGGCTTGCCTGATTTTTCGCATGTGCCGCCGTCCTCGCGGTTGCAAGCGGACAATAAAACAACACTGATCGTGGATATGCAAAACTTTCCCTGCCACCAGATCGGCAAAACAATCGAATTGGATCGGCCAGGGCAGGGCAAAAAGTTCAAAGAGGTTGCGAAAGGCAAACGCGGCGTGACCGCGTGGGTCGAACGCCCAGGGCGTTTGGCCTTGGGCGATCGTTTGGCGCTGCACATTCCTTCGCAGCGCGGGTGGCAGGCTTAGGTCGCCCACATCACGACATAGGCACCTGCCGCAATCGCGTTCAAATGCATGACGAAAATGATACCGCTGACCGTCTTTTTCATTGCTGTCTTCCTTTAACTGACATCCTGTCGCGGGCTTAACGGCCCGGTTTGGCAGATTCGCGCATAAATCCGGGCGCAGATATGGCCATTTTGGGGAACAAGGGTTTCCGATCGGGTACTTTGGGGGCCCTTGTGCGCCGCTGTATACCACGATGATGTCGGATTCGCTGCACTTCGATCTGTGCGAAAACTGTAAGCGGGGCATAGATTGGTCACAGATTTTAGGGGGACCCACGCAGATGGCTTATAAATCCGATATCGAAATCGCCCGCGAGGCGCAGAAACGCCCGATTCAAGAAATTGGTGAAAAAATTGGGATCAGCAGCGATGATTTGCTGCCGTATGGCCACGACAAAGCGAAGGTCAGCCAAAAATTCATCAACTCTGTTCAAGATCGTGAAGACGGTAAGTTGATCTTGGTTACAGCCATCAACCCAACCCCCGCCGGTGAAGGCAAAACCACCACAACCGTTGGGTTGGGCGATGGTTTGAACCGGATTGGCAAAAACGCCATGGTTTGTATCCGCGAAGCGTCGCTGGGGCCAAACTTTGGGATGAAGGGTGGCGCCGCCGGTGGTGGATATGCCCAAGTTGTTCCAATGGAAGAAATGAACCTGCATTTCACAGGTGACTTCCATGCCATCACATCGGCCCACAGCTTGCTGTCGGCCATGATCGACAACCACATTTACTGGGGCAACGAACTTGAGATCGACACACGCCGTGTTGTTTGGCGCCGCGTTGTGGATATGAACGATCGTGCATTGCGTCAGATCACAGCCAGCTTGGGTGGTGTTTCCAACGGTTTCCCACGGGAAGCGGGTTTTGATATTACCGTGGCATCCGAGGTTATGGCGATCTTGTGCTTGGCCAAAGACCTGGAAGACCTGCAAAAACGCCTTGGCGATATGATCGTTGCTTATCGCCGCGATCGCAGCCCCGTTTTCGCGCGCGATATCAAAGCAGACGGCGCCATGACCGTTCTGTTGAAAGATGCGATGCAGCCAAACTTGGTACAGACGTTGGAAAACAACCCTGCCTTTGTGCATGGCGGTCCGTTTGCCAACATCGCCCATGGCTGTAACTCTGTCATTGCGACAACAACGGCTTTGAAACTGACTGATTATGTTGTCACCGAAGCTGGCTTTGGGGCCGATCTGGGTGCTGAGAAATTCTTGAACATCAAGTGCCGTAAGGCGGGTCTGAGCCCATCTGCGGTGGTCTTGGTTGCCACAATCCGTGCCATGAAAATGAACGGTGGTGTGGCAAAGGCCGACCTTGGCCCAGAAAATGTGGATGCGGTGAAAGAGGGTTGTGCAAACCTTGGCCGCCACATTGAAAACCTGAAGTCATTTGGCGTTCCGGTGATTGTGGCGATCAACCATTTTGTCACTGACACAGACGCTGAGGTACAAGCGGTTAAAGATTATGTGGAAACCCAAGGCTCTGAAGCGATTGTTTCACAGCATTGGGAATTTGGCGGCAAAGGCGCAGAGGATCTGGCACGTCGCGTGGCCGAAGTTGCCGACAGCGGCGTATCCGCGTTTGCCCCGATTTATCCAGATGAGATGTCTTTGGCCGACAAGATCCAAACCATCTGTAAGCGGATTTACCGCGCGGATGAGGCATTGATGGATAAAAAGATCCGGGATCAACTGCACAAGTGGGAAGAGCAAGGATATGGAAATCTGCCAGTATGTATGGCGAAAACCCAGTATTCCTTCTCAACCGATCCGAATTTGCGTGGGGCCCCCGTTGGGCATTCCGTGCCTGTTCGCGAAGTACGCCTGAGCGCGGGTGCAGGATTTATCGTCGCCGTGTGTGGTGAAATCATGACAATGCCGGGCTTGCCTCGTAAACCAGCCGCAGAAAGCATCATGCTGAACGCGGATGGTGAAATCGAAGGTTTGTTCTAAGAGAAACGAATGCGGTGCGGCGGGTTGAACCGCGGCACCGCGTCTGCGTTTTGACGGGACCTTAGGGAACGAAACAAAGGGCGGATCAATGCCCGCTTGAGGAGAGATACCATGACCGCAAAAGTCATTGACGGTAAAGAATTCGCCGGGCGCGTCCGGGCCCAAGTTGCCGAACATGTGGAACGGTTGAAAAAGGATCACGGCATCACCGCAGGGTTGGCCGTGATTTTGGTGGGTGAGGACCCCGCCAGTGAAGTATATGTGGCCGCCAAACACCGTCAGACGGTTGAAGTTGGCATGGCATCATTCGAACACAGGTTGCCCGCAGATGTGTCCGAAGAAGATCTGTTCGCTTTGATCGATCAATTGAATGCTGATGAAACGGTTCACGGTATTCTGTGCCAATTCCCGGTACCTGATCATTTGAACGAACGTCGCGTTGTGGCGCGCATTGACCCGGCCAAAGATGTGGACGGTTTGTCGGTGGTGAATGCGGGTCTGTTGGCATCCGGCGAAAAGGGTTTGGTGTCGTGCACACCCTTGGGCTGCTTGATGTTGTTGCGTGATCAGCTGGGCAATATGTCCGGGAAAGAGGCCGTTGTTATCGGCCGGTCGAACCTGTTTGGAAAACCGATGGGTCAGTTGTTGTTAAAAGAAAGCTGCACTGTCACCATCGCCCACAGCCGAACCCAAGATTTGGCTGAGGTGTGCAAACGCGCAGACATTCTGGTGGCGGCTGTCGGCCGTGCCGAAATGGTGAAGGGCGATTGGGTCAAACCGGGTGCAACAGTCATCGATGTGGGCATCACCCGCATTCCGCATCCCGAAAAGCCTGGCAAAACCAAACTATTGGGCGATGTTGATTTCGCATCTGCGTCTGAGGTGGCTGGTGCCATCACACCCGTGCCCGGTGGCGTTGGCCCGATGACCATCGCCTGCTTGTTGGCCAACACGTTGACGGCCACATGCCGTGCCCATGGTTTGGAAGAACCAGAAGGGTTGACCGCCTGATCGGGGGCTTTTGCCGCTAAAAGAACATGCTATGTCCAATACATGGACATAGCCCCAAACATCCAAAAATGGTTTTCGTCAAAAGGGTGGTCGGTGCATGCGCACCAACAGGCCATGGTTGATCGTGCGGATGATCCAGCGACCCTTTTGATCGCGCCAACCGGCGGGGGCAAAACCCTTGCTGGGTTTTTGCCAACATTGGTGGATCTTGCGCAGGCCCCCCATGATGGTTTGCACACGCTTTATGTGTCACCGTTGAAGGCGCTTGCCGCTGATATCAAACGCAACTTGCGGACCCCAGTGGATGAAATAGGTCTGGATATCCGTATCGAAGATCGCACCGGCGACACAAGTGCCACCCAAAAGAAACGACAAAGGGCCGACCCGCCCCACATACTTTTGACCACACCTGAAAGCCTTGCGCTTTTGATTTCTTACGAAGATGCGCCGCGCATGTTTCGGGGATTAAAGCGGATTGTCATCGATGAAATTCACGCCCTTGCCGAAAGCAAAAGGGGGGATCAGCTGATGCTTGCCTTGGCGCAACTGCAGGATCTGCGCCCCGATATGCGGCGGGTGGGGTTGTCAGCCACGGTAGAAGACCCGGATGCCATCGCGCAGTTGTTGGCCCGCCATCCTGATCCTTGTAACATTATACATGCCGATCCTGGCCCAGACCCCGATATTCAGATGCTGCAAACGCAGGAGGCGCCACCGTGGTCTGGTGGCGGGGCAAAATACGCAATCCCCGCCGTATTGGAGGAAGTGAAGAAACATAAAACCACGCTGATTTTTCACAATACCCGCGCCCAAGCAGAGCTGTTTTTTCACAATCTTTGGTTGGCCAACGAAGACAGCCTGCCCATTGGCATTCACCATGGATCCTTGTCTAAGGAACAGCGTCTAAAGGTTGAGGCGGCCATGGTGAATGGCACTTTGCGCGCAATTGTTTGCACGGGCAGTTTGGATTTGGGCATTGATTGGGGGGATGTGGATTTGGTGATCCAAATCGGCGCACCCAAAAATGTAAAACGATTGGTTCAACGGATCGGGCGTGCCAATCACCGATATAACGCGCCGTCCAAGGCATTGCTGGTTCCTGCAAATCGGTTCGAGGTGGTTGAATGTATCGCCGCGTTACAGGCCGTGAAGGCCCATGATCTGGATGGGGAAACACGGGGACGGGGGCCGCGGGATGTTTTGTGCCAGCACATTTTAATCCGGGCATGTGCGGGGCCGTTTCAGGCTGATGAACTGTATCAGATGTTTGTAACCTCAGGCGCGTTTCATGATCTGACGCGCCCCGAGTTTGACGATTGTTTGGAGTTTTGCGCAACGGGGGGATATGCCTTACGCGCCTATGACCGATGGCAACGGTTGCTGCAGCGTGCGGATGGCCAATGGCAATTGCGTGATCCACGTGCGGCCCAACGTATTCGTATGAACATTGGCACCATTCAAGACACAGATACTTTGAAAGTGCGCCTGAAAAACAGGGCAGGCGGCAAACCCCTGGGCGAAGTCGAAGAAGGCTTTGCCGCGACCCTGACACAAGGGGACACATTTTTGATCGGAGGTCAGATTGTGCGGTATGAAGGCCTGCGTGAAATGACGGTTCAGGTCACGCGTCGTGCGGATAAAAAGCCCAAGATCGCCACCTTCATGGGCACAAAATTTGCCACCTCAACCCAGTTGAGCGCACGCATATTGGACATGTTTCAGCAAAGCGATTGGCCCGAATTGCCCGACCACACGCGGCAATGGTTGCATTTGCAACGCGCGGTTTCGATTTTGCCGAGGCCTGATCGTTTGTTGGTTGAAAGTTTCCCCCATGATGGGCGCGCGCAGACGGTGTTTTACGGGTTTGCCGGGCGAAACGCGATGCAAACTTTGGGTCTTTTGTTGACCAAAGAAATGGAAGCCATGGGGTTAGGGCCGCTTGGGTTTGTTGCCACAGATTATGCCGTTTTGGTCTGGAGCCTTGATCCCGTTTCGAACCCATCGGTGTTGTTCGATGCAGATCGCCTTAGATCGGGATTAGAGGTTTGGCTGGCCGGAAATGCGGTGATGAAACGAACCTTTAAGGCCAGTGCGACCATCGCAGGCCTGATCGAACGAAACCTGCCATCCAACAGGAAAACCGGGCGCCAAGCCACGGTTTCATCCGATATTTTGTATGATACGCTTTTGAAATACGATCCGGATCACGTTTTGATGCAGATCACCCGGGAAGAGGCGATGCGGGGGCTGGTGGATTTTGGCCGTATCGAAGAAATGCTGGCCCGCGTCGAAGGTCGTGTCGATCACCAAGTTTTGGATCGTGTCACCCCTCTTGCCGCGCCACTGTTCTTAGAGGCAGGGCGTATTCCCGTGAAGGGGGCCGCCGAAGAACGCCTTCTTGCGGAAGAAACAGAACGTCTGATGTCCACTTCGGGGTTGGATCAGGTCGAAGCAAAGCAAACTTGGCGTGTGCCGTATTAACCTGCTTTGTGCTTGCCGCTTGGGCATTTCTGCGCGATGAACGAAACATGAACAATGGTTTGCAGTTTGATTTTTGCGCGATCCCCCTTTGGGCCTTGCCCAGCGGCGGCCTGTGGTGGCCGGACGTGCAGGTATTGTGTGTTTCTGACCTGCATTTGGGGAAGTCCGATCGGATTGCGCGGCGAACAGGTGCCATGTTGCCCCCCTATGAAACCACAGAAACTTTGGACAAACTGGCGACCTTGATTGATCAACTTGAACCGCAAACTGTGATTTGTCTGGGGGATAGTTTTGATGATTTAGCCGCCGCCGACAGTTTGGATGTCGGGCATCGCCTGACGTTGGCGCGGCTTCAGGCCGGGCGGCGTTGGGTTTGGATCGAAGGTAATCATGATCCCGGCCCCGTTGAATTTGGCGGCGATCATTTGGAAATGCTGAACATCGAAGGATTGGTGTTTCGCCATATTGCGGATCCAACGATCACTGGTGAAATTTCGGGTCATTATCATCCCAAGGTTCAGGTGCCGGTGCGGGGCCGTCATATCAGCAGGCCATCCTTTTTGGTGGATCAGACACGGATAATATTGCCGGCTTTTGGGGCCTATACCGGCGGTTTGCGATGCACCGATCCCGTGTTGCAGGGCTTGATGAAAGCGGATGCCCACGCCATTCTGACAGGGAAGACCAGTCGTATGGTCCCAATGCCAAGGGTGAAAAATGAAACGCATTCACGACAGCTTTGATCGGCAATCCATGATGACAACGCTTGGGGCAACTTTGGGCAAAATTGCCGATGGCCATGTTGAAATTCATGCACCGATTTTACCGTCTTCACAACAACAGCACGGGTATGGGCATGCGGCCTTGACCTTTGCCATTGGGGACAGCGCGGCGGGGTATGCCGCCCTTACCACGATGGCCCCAGACCAAGAGGTTTTAACGGCAGAGATGAAGATTAACTTGTTATCCCCCGCGGCCAAAGGGCCATTACGGGCCGTAGGGCGCGTGATAAAACCTGGTAAACGCTTGGTCGTCGTTCAGGCAGAGGTTTTTGACGGGCAAACGCAGGTTGCGTTGTTGCAAGGAACGATGGTGCCCGTGGGGAATGGAACGCGTTAGGCAAAAAATCCCAAAACTGTGGTGAAACCATTTGAAATCAGATGGCTGTATGCAATCGCCAGTTTTTGAACGAAATAGTCAGAAAATGAACCAAAGTGGATCATGTCTGTCCTAAGCTGCCATCACCCGACGTTCGGACAGCGATTGTGCCAATTTGCAAATCTCTTGTCCCAGGGCGTTACGCGGTTCAATTGCCGACATTGGGGCAAAACTTTCGCTGGAACCCACTTGTGCGCCACCATCGGGCAAAACCAATGATACAGGCTGTCCCGCGGCGATGCTTAACCGTTCAATATCTGCGACAGCGGTTTTTGACGCGCGATTCGCGATAAAGCGCATTTTTTCCAACGGCAAACCTTCCCCCAAGCAAGTTTGGCGGAAGCGATCCACAAGGGCGGATGCCTTTTTGCTGGGAATGACGGGGCAATAAATCGTGTCGGCCCAGTCAAATACAACATGTGTCCATTCAGAGAATGACTTCGGCATATCAACCACAACGTAATCAAATTGCGTTTGGGCCATGGCCAAAAGGCGGATCAAACCGTGTGGGCTGATGGAATCCAGCGGGATGACATCGGCAGGGGCGGTTAAAACCGACAAGTTTGGACCGACAGATTGCAAAATGCCTGTCATCCAATCTTGATCAACGATTTCTGCGTCAAACAGCAAATCCAACACGGCTTCACTGGGGTGCAGGCCAAGTTCCATGCCGATGCTGCCAAATTGAACATCAAGATCAATCAAGCAAACAGTGCCTGTGTTAAGGGCGGAAAGTTCGCGGGCAAGGTTCACCGCCAAAGTGGATGAACCGGCACCACCGGCAATACCCTGAACGGCAAATACGTCACCTTTTTGGGCGGTACGCCCCAAGGGTTGGGCAAGATCGGGTGCGATTTCAGCCAAGGAAATCGCCAAATCACCTTCTTGCAGGGGGTATTCCATATGCGGTGTCGCGCCACAGTGGGTCAGCTGGTATATTTCTAGATCAGTCAGGTCTTCTGCCACCAGAAGGGTGGGCAGGCCAATGCGTTGTGCCTTGGCGATAACCTGTTCCACCTGTGCCATGTCTGACCGGTCGTCTTCATCGGCGGCAACAATCAAAAGTTTCATATCGCAGGCATCCGCGGTGCCCAGAAATGAATTTGTCTCAACCAAGGTCAATTCGCCCCAGTTTTCACCAAGTTCGGTATGAAGATCCTCTACCAAAAGCGAAAATGCGCTAAGATCACGGGCCGCAAGGCATACTTGCGGTTGGGTCACTTCGGTGGTCAGTCGAGCGTCCATAGGAATATCCTGCCTGATTTGAGGTCTTGCAGGCCTCTCACCGCCTGTGACCAATTATTGTTGGTGTCAGGAATTGCACCACAAAAAGGCAAGAATGAGACGAATTTAGATAAATTTGTGAAAAAAGTGCCGAAAGGCCCTATTTTTATAGAGATTTTCGTTAGTTCATTTCTGATGTCGCGGTTTTGGGCTGCAAGCTTGGCTCATAAAGTGATGCAGACACATTCGACAGCACAACAACCGCGATGCCAACGATGGCGATCGTCAATACCAACCAATCCAAGGTCACTGCCCCTGTTTGGTCTTTCCAGAAAGATGTCTGTTTCATGACATTGACGTCCTTTTGCGTTTCACCCCGCCCATTCGCCATGGATTTGGGGCAAGAATGCGGCGGGTTCTGACAAATTCTGGGACAAATCGGTGTCATTGGGCCCCAATCCGCCAAGAACACGACAAAAGGTGACGGAATGAAATTTGCCTGCTATGCATGCGTCAAAAATGACTGAGGTTGGTTAGATATGTCGTTCACCGTGTTGAGTGCTGCTGTTTTACTGGGATTGGCCCCGCTTGAGGTTCGGCAACAAGAGATGTCCCCGATGGTTCATCAGGTACAGTTGGCCCCGCCGACGCCGGGTGTTCCGCGCAACACAAGCCCAAGTCGTTCAACACCCCGCCGCCCAGTGCGTGTTCCGCAGGCCGTGGTGGCCCCAGCACCCGCCCCAACGCCCGCAAACCCATCAGCACCACAAGTGCCTTACCAAGAACAATATACTTGGTTTTGGGATAAGGTTTCGCGCGAATACGATGCCGCCAACCCCGCACGTTTGGCCAAAGTAGAAGCAGTTATTGCCAATCCTCCGGCCGGTGCCAAAGCAATTTCAAAACCCTCTGCCAGTACGTTGTCACGTATTGCCAAAGATCATAACGCCGCTTTGCAGGATGCATATCTGAAATATGACGTCAGCCCGGCTTACCTTATTTCTTTGATTTGGGCTGAATCCGCCGGCAATCCCAAGGCAATCAGCAGTGCCGGGGCAGGGGGATTGATGCAATTGATGCCGGGAACGGCAGATCGGTTTCAGGTCAAAGATCGGTTTGATCCAAAAGACAGCATTCGTGGTGGTGCGGAATATTTATTTGTTTTGTTGACGTTATTTCGCCAAGACCCCCTGTTGGCTTTGGCAGGATATAACGCGGGTGAAAATGCCGTGATCAGTTATGATGGCATTCCACCGTTTCGCGAAACTCGTGATTATGTGCCCAAGGTAATGGCCGCATGGACAGTGGCCAAAACCTTGTGCGTGACACCACCGGCCGCGGTCACCGATGGGTGCGTTTTCAGATCTTAAACGATTGTGGCTTCGGTTGCCGCGCGCAGTTCATCTTCGCTTACGCCCTGTGCGGTTTCAACAATCCTCAGACCGCCGTCGACCACATCCAAAACCCCAAGATTTGTGATTATACGATCCACTACGCCCTGACCGGTTAAAGGCAGGGTACAGGATTTCAGCAATTTGCTTTCACCCTTTTTGTTGGTGTGATCCATCACCACAACCACACGGCCAACACCGGCAACCAAATCCATTGCGCCGCCCATGCCTTTAACCAGCTTGCCGGGGATCATCCAATTGGCCAAATCCCCATTTTCGGCCACTTCCATGGCCCCCAAAATCGCCATGGCAATTTTGCCGCCCCGGATCATTCCAAAGGATGTGGCAGAATCGAAATAGGCGGTTTGTGGCAATTCTGTAATTGTTTGTTTGCCCGCATTGATCAGGTCTGGATCAATGGTTTCTTCGGTGGGGAAAGGCCCCATGCCCAGCATACCGTTTTCCGATTGCAAGGTCACTTCAACCCCATCCGGGATATAGTTCGCCACCAACGTGGGAATCCCGATCCCAAGGTTCACATATGTGCCGTCTTCCAGTTCTTGTGCCGCGCGCGCAGCCATTTGATTGCGATCCCACATGTCCTCAGCCCCCCTGAACAGTGCGCTGTTCAATGCGCTTTTCATGTGTGCCTTGCACCAAGCGATGCACATAAATACCGGGCAGGTGGATGCTATCAGGATCCAACGATCCGGTTGGTACGATTTCTTCAACCTCCATGATGCAGGTCTTGCCACACATAGCCGCAGGCGGGTTAAAGTTCCGCGCTGTTTTGCGGAAAATTGCATTGCCGGTTTCGTCGGCCTTCCACGCCTTTACGATGGACAGGTCGGCGAACATGCCTTCCTCCATTATATAGGTTTCCATTGCCCCGTCTTTGCCGGTTGGGAATTCTTTGTGTTCTTTGCCTTCGGCGATCACGGTGCCAACACCGGTTTTTGTATAAAATCCAGGGATCCCATGGCCCGCGGCCCGCATGCGTTCGGCCAAAGTGCCTTGTGGGTTAAACTCTAATTCCAACTCACCTGACAAATATTGCTGCATGAAGGTGTCATTTTCACCAACATAAGATGAGATCATCTTTTTCACTTGCCGAGTCTGCAACAAAATCCCAATACCAAAATCATCCACGCCAGCGTTGTTTGAGGCGAAGGTCAAATCTTTGGTGCCTGCTTCTTTGATCGCTTGCAAGCTCAACTCTGGAATGCCGCACAGGCCAAAGCCTCCGGCGGCGATAAACATCCCATCAAACAGCAAGCCATCCAAGGCTTCGGCTGCTGAACCATAAATCTTTTTCATCGGTCCCCCAAAACATGTTTGGCGCAATCTATACCGTGATCGCACCAAGCGAAAGACCAGCTTCTTTTTTTGTCCAGAAATACTCTTGGGGGATTGAATGCCCCGTAGGGGCAAAAAGGGGGCCAACAGCCCCCTTTCGAATTCATCAAGCGCGGGCAAAGCCCGCACATTTCGATTATGCTTTTTTCTTCGCGGTGGCCTTTTTCTTGGTCACCTTTTTACCCGATTTGGCGGCACGCTCGGCGATCAGTTCAACCGCTTGGCTGAGCGTCAGATCGGCGGGGGCGATCGTTTCCGGAATGGTGGCATTGATCTTTTCCCACTTTACGTAGGGCCCGTATTTGCCGTCATAAACGGCTACTGGCCCACCCGCATCGGGATGATCCCCAAGTTCATGGATGGGTTTCGCGGCCCGGCCACGGCCACCGCGGCTTGCAACCTTTTCGGCAATCAATTGAACCGCGCGGTTCATGCCCACGGTGAACACCTCTTCGATGCTTTCAAGGTTGGCGTTTACGCCGCCACGGTCTGATGTGCTCTCGGCGTATTTGATGTAAGGTCCATATCGTCCGATGTTGGCCCAGACATTTACCCCATCTTCCGGGTGCGGGCCAATCAAGCGCGGCAACGTCAGAAGTTTAACGGCTTGTTCCAAATCAACTTCCGCCGGGTTCCAATCCTTGGGTACAGATTGCCGAGGTGGCTTTTTAACCTCTTCGGTGACGGCACCACGTTGCACATATGGCCCAAAACGGCCTTTGAAGACACGGATTTCATCCCCGGCGTCTTCCCCCAACAACTTGCCATCCGGTGGGATGTCGCCGCCTTCGGGTTCTGCACCCGGCGGGCCGAAAGGCCGCGTAAAGCGACACTCTGGATAATTCGAACACCCGATGAAGGCACCACCTGAACGGGCTGTTCGGATCGAAAGCCGCCCATTGCCGCAGTTCTTACACTGTCGCGGATCAACGCCCGGTTCCTCTATGGGAAAGACATGGGGTTCCAAAACTTCGTTAATCTTTTCCAACACTTCTGTGATGGATCGATCCATTGCTTCATCGATGGCAATTTTGAAATCCTGCCAAAACCCTTCGAGAACCCGTTTATATTCACGATCGCCTGCAGAAACATCATCCAACTGATCTTCCAGATTTGCTGTGAATTCATATTCCACATAACGTTTGAAGAAATTGGATAAAAACGCAGTCACCAACCGCCCCTTATCCTCTGGAATAAGGCGATTTTTGTCTTTGCGAACATATTCACGATCTTGAATCGTTGTGACAATGCTTGCGTATGTGGATGGACGGCCGATCCCCAATTCCTCCATCCGTTTTACAAGGCTGGCCTCGGTATAGCGGGGTGGGGGTTGGGTGAAGTGCTGTTCAGGGGTGACAGATTGCTTTTGCGTTGCATCCCCTTGCAGAATTTGTGGAAGACGCTTGTCATCGTCATCCACCACGGCATCGTCGCGGCCTTCTTCATACACCCGTAAAAATCCGTCAAACAACACCACTTGGCCAGAGGCGCGCAGCCCCACTTGGCCATCTGCACTGCCCACTTCAACCGTGGTGCGTTCCAATCGGGCGCCTTCCATTTGGCTGGCCAACGTCCGTTTCCAGATCAAATCATACAGCTTGCGTTGATCGGCATCTGTGATTTTCAGATCCTCTGCCGCCTGTGACATATCTGTGGGGCGGATACATTCGTGCGCCTCTTGCGCGTTTTTCGCTTTGTTTTTGTAAACGCGGGCGGATGACGGCACGTAATCTGCGCCGTAACGTGCCCCGATGGCATCGCGGGCTTGGGCCACGGCTTCTGGTGCCATGTCGATCCCGTCTGTCCGCATGTATGTGATGTGTCCGGCCTCATACAATCTTTGAGCACAGCTCATGGTTTGTCGCGCGCCAAATCCGAATTTTCGGCTGGCCTCTTGTTGGAGGGTCGACGTCATAAATGGTGGGGCTGGGTTGCGGCTGGCCGGTTTGGCTTCAACCGATGTGACGCTTAAATCACGCGAGGTGATGGCCTGAACGGCCAATTCTGCCTCGGTCGCGTTTGCGATGTCGAATTTATCCAGCTTTTTGCCACCCAACACGGTCAGGCGGGCTTCGAATTCTTGGCCGCGCGGTGTGGCAAGGACGGATTTAACCGACCAATATTCACGCGCATTGAATGCCTCGATCTCCATTTCGCGTTCGACGATCAGGCGCAAACACACCGATTGAACGCGCCCCGCGGATTTCGCACCCGGCAGACGGCGCCATAAGACAGGGGATAATTTGAAACCCACCAAATAATCCAATGCGCGGCGCGCCAAATAGGCATTCACCAATGGCTCATCCACTTGGCGTGGGTTTTTCATCGCCTCGGTTACAGCTGTCTTGGTGATGGCGTTAAAGACAACGCGGCTGACGGGCGTATCCTTTTTGATCGCCTTGCGTTTGCGCAGGGCTTCTTCAAGGTGCCAACTGATTGCCTCTCCCTCGCGATCGGGGTCTGTTGCAAGGATCAGTTCATTGTCGTTTTTCAAGGCATCTGCGATGGCCTTTACATGCTTTTTGCTGTCGCTTGCGACCTCCCAAAGCATGTCGAAATCATTTTCAGGATCAACCGATCCGTCTTTTGGGGGCAGGTCTCGAACATGGCCGTAACTGGCCAATACCGTATACTCTGATCCCAAATATTTGTTTATTGTCTTAGCCTTAGCCGGCGATTCAACAACAACAACTGCCATAATTTATTCCAATTTCTATCGCCTGTTTGAAGCGTCAAAATGGAGGAGGCTGCGAAATTGTCAATGCAACCTCGTCAGGTTTTCGTGAATTAGTTGCGGGGAATTTTGACAATCATACCCCCCGACTGTCGTTCAACTTCCCCTTGGATTTCCAATTCGATCAATGCACTGCTCAGGTCTGAGGCAGGCAATTTCAAGTCGCGCCCCAGCTGATCTTCCAGGGTTGGCGCGGGCCCAAGGCGGGACAGAATTTTCTGGTGCAAAGCCGCAATTTTGCGCAGGGGTTGATGTGTAAATGGGGTTGCGTCCTCAGCAACTTTCGTTGGTTTTTGTACGGGTGTCGGCAAAGGTATGGGAACGGCTGTGTTTTGCAAAATATCCAAAACATCTTGGGCGGTTCTGACCAAGGTTGCCCCATCACGGATCAACATATTGCAACCCGCCGCACGCCCATCAACCGGATGGCCCGGAACCGCAAGAACATCGCGGCCTTGATCCAAAGCTTGCTTTGCCGTGATCAAAGTGCCGGATTTTGCGGCTGCTTCCACCACCACCACCGCCTTGGACAGGCCTGATATGATCCGGTTGCGGCGCGGGAAATGGCGCGCTTGGGCCTGTAGGCCAATGGGTTGTTCTGAGATACGCACACCTGCGGATAAAATTTGGCGGCCAAGTTGGGCATTTTCTTCTGGATAGACGCGATCAACACCCCCGGCCAAAACCGCCGCCGTTCCTTGTTCCAAGGATCCGATATGGGTGGCGGTATCCACCCCACGCGCAAGGCCAGAGACCACAGTCACACCTGCCTGTGCCAAATCATAGGCCAATTTGCGGGCCATGCGGGTGCCGTTTGACGATGCGTTGCGGGCACCAACGATGGCCACACATGGTTTTTGCAGGATTTCCACGTGCCCTAATGTCCAAATCACTGGAGGCGCATCTGACACAACGGCAAGGGGGCTTGGAAAATCTGGATGATCGTGTGGGATCAGTTGCGCACCGAGGGCCAATCCCGCCCTGTATTCACCTTCGGCCTGATCCCACGAACACGGGGCATAGGATTTTAACCCTCGATCACGCGCGATCTGGGGTAACGCCCCCACCGCCGCGCGCGCAGATCCATAATCTTTCAAAAGCCTGTGAAACGTGGCGGGCCCAACACGCCGCGATCGCAAGAGGCGAAGTCGCCAAATCAGTTCGTCTTCCGAAGTGGGTGGGAGTGGGGGGTGACCGGAAGAAGGTTTCCAACCGTCCATGTGCAACCTCGCCGTCTTGCCTTCGCACGGTAAAGTTGAAAAGGTTAACGAAAGTTAAACAATGTGATGCAAAATCAAATTAATTTTTCGACAGCACGGTTGTCAGCACCCTAAGTTGCTGATCCGCCCACCGTCAGGTTTCCAATCAGCAAAGATGGCTGTCCGACCCCAACGGGCACCCATTGACCTTGCTTGCCGCAATTGCCCAGCCCCGCGTCAAGCGCCATGTCATTTCCGATCCCGCGAATATGTTTCAGGGCTGTTGCGCCATCCCCAATCAAGGTCGCCCCTTTGATTGGGGCCCCTTTGACACCGTCTTTTACTTGGTAGGCTTCGGTGCAACTGAAAACGAATTTTCCGCTTGTGATATCAACCTGACCACCGCCAAACCCGATGGCGTAAATGCCATTTTTGATATCTTTCACCAAATCATCGGGCGTGGCGTCCCCGTTCAACATATAGGTATTTGTCATACGCGGCATCGGGGCGTGGGCATGGCTTTCCCGCCGTCCATTTCCGGTGGGGGCCACACCCATCAAACGGGCGTTTTGGCGATCCTGCATATATCCAACCAAGACACCGTCTTCGATAAGGGTGTTTTTGGCCGAAGGGGTTCCTTCGTCATCAATGGTCAGGGATCCGCGGCGATCGGGGATCGTTCCATCATCCAAAACCGTAACGCCTTTGGCGGCCACTTGTTTGCCAATCAAGCCTGAAAAGGCGGACGTACCGCGGCGATTGTAATCGCCTTCAAGACCATGCCCGACAGCCTCGTGCAGCAAGATGCCAGGCCAACCCGGGCCAAGCGCCACATCCATCACGCCCGCGGGGGCAGGGATGGCTGACAGGTTAAGCACGGCAATGCGCAACGCCTCGTCCACGACTGGTTTCCAATGGGCAGGGTCCATCAAACCGACCAACCCATGCCGACCGCCGCCGCCCACATATCCGGTTTCGCGGCGACCATCCTGATCAACGATCACGCTGACGTTCAAACGTGCCATCGGTCGGATGTCGCTGACGCCGTAACCATCGGCGCGCAGGATGCTGATTTCCTGATGAGAGGCTGCCAAAGCAACACTGACTTGAACCACCCTTGGATCTGCCGCCCGTGCATAGGCATCGATTTCCTGCAAAAGTTCGATTTTGGCCGGGAATTCGGCATCCTCAAGTGGGCTTTGGTCGGAATACAGACGTTGATTCGTCTTCTGGGGCGCCGCGGACATCACGCCTTTGCCATCGTTGATGGCCAAACGCACAGTGCCTGTTGCCCGTTGAATGGCGGCTTCGGATATTTCTGATGCGTGGGAATAGGCAACTTGTTCGCCTTTGACCGCGCGCAACCCAAAACCTTCGGTCGCATCAAAGCTGGCATTTCGCACGCGCCCATCGTCAAAGGACACCACTTCGCTGTGTTTTCTTTCCAAAAACAGCTCTCCGTCTTCGGCCCCTGCCAAGGCGGATTTTACGATCTTTTGGGTCGCCTCAAGGTCGAGGTGGGTTTCAAACGGGCGAAAAGACGTGTCAGCCATGATTCTTGTTCCCAACAAAGGTAACTTTTTGAGGGGCGGCGTCCCTTTGACGCGGCCTCAGAGATTGCGTGTTTGGCTGTGATATGGTTCATGCAACTCAGAAAAGCAAACCGGCCGTCCATCAGACGGCCCCGTGACGCGCACCCGCGCAACTGGGAAAGAGACTACTATGCGTTTTTTGACATCTTTGTCTTCCGCCGCATTCACGCTGATGGCCGGGGCCGCTGTTGCCCAAGATGGCATTGAAGGTTTGGCCTCATTGGGCAAGCCCGAACCACGCGGCATCGGGTTTCAGGCACCTGCAACCGAATTGATGCGTGACATCATCTTTTTGGACAATTTGTTGTTGGTGATTATCACCATCATCTCTTTGTTTGTGACCGCGCTTTTGGCTTATGCCTGCTGGCGGTTTGCGCAATCGCGCAATGCAAACCCTGCAAGCTTTACCCATAACTCGGTGATTGAGGTGACTTGGACCGTGGTCCCCGTTTTGATTTTGGTCTTTATTGGCGCGTTTTCATTGCCGGTTTTGTTCAAACAGCAAGAAATCCCAGAGGCAGACATCACCATCAAAGCGACCGGGTATCAGTGGTACTGGGGCTATGAATATGTGGATGAGGGCGTGGCTTTCGACAGCATCATGTTGAAAAAAGAAGAGCTGGCCGATTTCGGATATGCACCTGATGAATATTTGTTGGCGACCGACACCTCCGTAGTTGTGCCTGTTGGCAAAACGATCGTGATGCAAATTACTGGTGCTGACGTGATCCATGCTTGGACCATTCCCGCCTTTGGCGTGAAACAAGATGGTGTGCCTGGCCGGATCGCTGAATTGTGGTTTGCCGCTGAAAAAGAGGGCGTCTTCTTTGGACAGTGTTCTGAACTGTGCGGAAAAGATCACGCCTATATGCCGATCACAGTAAAGGTCGTAAGCCAAGAACAGTACGATGCATGGATGGTCCGCGCGAAAGAAGAATTCGCCGCCGTCGACGCACCGGTTGACCCAATCGTTTTGGCGTCTAACTGATCTGACGTGAGAAAGCCGTAAAAGCGATGAGCAACGTGAGCATTGATCCAACCGAATATGACGCAAGCTTTGGCGATTATTTCGCTTTGCTAAAGCCGCGTGTCATGTCTTTGGTTGTGTTCACGGCTTTGGTTGGGCTTTTGGCGGCGCCATCTTCCCTGCATCCAGTTGAAGCGTTTTCAGCCGTGTTGTTCATTGCGATTGGGGCAGGGGCCTCTGGTGCGCTGAACATGTGGTGGGACGCTGACATTGATGCAGTTATGAAACGCACTGTCGGCCGGCCAATCCCATCTGGCCGCGTGACGCCAGATGCGGCCTTATCCATTGGAACGGCCTTGTCAGGGCTTAGCGTTGTGATGCTGGGCCTTGCTACGAACTGGCATGCAGCGGGTTGGTTGGCGTTTACGATCTTCTTTTACGTTGTGATTTATTCCATGTGGCTGAAACGCAGCACACCGCAAAACATCGTGATTGGCGGTGCCGCCGGCGCATTCCCGCCTTTGGTTGGATGGGTTGCCGCAACGGGATCGATTTCGGTTGAAGCTGTTTTGATGTTTGCGATCATCTTTATGTGGACGCCGCCTCATTTCTGGGCATTGGCCCTGTTTACGCGCATGGATTACGATGATGCGAAAGTGCCGATGCTGACCGTTACGCATGGTCGCCCGTCCGCGCGCAAGCATATTTTTGTCTATTCAATCTTGTTGACGGTTTTGGCCATTGCAGCAGGTTTCACGGCGATTGGCGGGCCCTTGTATTTGGCGGTGGCACTGGTTTGCAGTTTCATCTTAATGCGCGATGCATTGAAAATCATGCGCCGCGATGATGATGCAGCCGAAGCTGACAATTACGCCGTGGAAAAATCATTCTTTAAATTTTCCCTTTGGTACTTGTTTGCATTGTTCATGGCGATTTTGATCGGTGCATTGACAGCCCAATGGGGTTTGGGGGGCTGGACATGAGCCTGACCAAACAAAGCGAATTGCATCGCCGCCGCGATGGCCGCAATAAAATGGTGGCATTATGCCTTGTGGCATTCATGGCGCTTTTGGTCGCCCTGAGCCTGACAAAATTACGCACATCCGGGGCGACCGAAGGGTTTGATCACGTGGTGCGCCCAGCTTTGGAAGGTGTTTCTGAATGACATCAGTTCAAAAAACCCTTGCCCAAACGATTGGGCTTGTTCTGGTGATGGGTGCTTTGGCTTGGGCGTCCGTCCCGTTTTATGACTGGTTTTGCCGTGTCACGGGGTTTTCGGGAATTACCGGTGTCGCTGAAGCCGAAAGCGATGTGGTTCTTAACAAAGAAATCACAATCCGGTTTGACGCGGGTTTGGAACGTGGAATGCCATGGACCTTTACCCCCGTCGAACGCACAATGACGCTTAAGATTGGTGAAACGGGTCTGGCCTTTTACGAGGCATATAACCCAACCGATCGTCCGGTCGCAGGATCCGCCAGTTACAATGTTGCCCCATATCAGGCCGGTGGCTTTTTCAGCAAAATTGACTGTTTTTGCTTTGAAGAACAAATCTTACAACCCGGCGAACGTGTGCAAATGCCTGTCACTTTCTTTGTCGATCCAGAAATTGTGGATGACAGAGAAGGAAAATACATTCACACAATCACGCTAAGCTATACTTTTTATGAAATCGATCTGCCCGAGGATATTGCATCCCTGACGGATCAAACAGAAACGACAGTAAACTAAGTCCGACGAGGCCCCAAATGGCACACGAAAAAAATCACGACTATCACATTCTAAACCCCTCTATCTGGCCGTTTGTGGGGGCATTTGCTGCTTTTGCAATGCTCTTTGGTGCCGTGGGTTGGATGAGCGATGGTACAATGACCATCTTCTTCGAAAGCATCACCATAAGTGGTCCTTGGCTGTTTCTGATCGGCCTTGTGGGCGTTTTGTATGTCATGTTCGGCTGGTGGTCAGAAACAGTAGAAGAAAACCAAATCGGCGATCACACACCGGTGGTGCGTTTGGGCCTTCGGTATGGGTTCATTTTGTTCATCATGTCTGAGGTGATGTTCTTCTCTGCTTGGTTCTGGTCGTTCTTCAAACACGAGCTGTATCCAATGTCAGAGTATTTCGGCACAACTTACGTGAAGCCAGAATACCACCTGATCAACGCCTTTGAATTGCCTTTGATCAACACATTGCTTTTGTTGATGTCAGGCTGTGCGGCCACTTGGGCGCACCACGCTTTGGTGCATGGCAATAATCGTTTGGACCTGCGCAATGGTTTGATCATCGCCATCGTTTTGGGCGCGATCTTCACAGCGTTCCAAGTTTACGAATATCGTGAACTTTTGGTTGTGGATGGTTGGACATTCTCTGGTGAGATCGATTTTGCGAACTTCTTTATGGCAACGGGTTTCCACGGGTTCCACGTTGTTGTGGGTACGATCTTTTTGACGATCTGTTTGTTGCGCGTTCTAAAGAACCACTTCAAATCTGACGATCACATCGGTTTCGAGGCCGCCGCATGGTATTGGCACTTCGTTGACGTTGTTTGGTTGTTCCTGTTTGCCGCCGTATACCTTTGGGGTGGTGGATACTGATCTGATTGTGGTTGGGCCGTCTGTCCGACCACATGAACATGGGGCTGTTGCCAGCGTCAGATACGATCACAAAAGGCAGCTCATGCGGAGCTGCCTTTTTTCATGAAAGGGACAGGCATGAAATTCTGGGGCATGATCTTGATCGGGGTTTTGGGCTTTGCCATCTTGATGGGGCTTGGCATTTGGCAGGTTCAGCGCCTTGCATGGAAACAAGGGGTTTTGGCCGATATCGAAAATCGAATTTCCGCTGATGTGCAAACCATTCCCACGTCCCTCGATGCCAGCGTGGATTTGTACCTGCCGGTGACGGTATCAGGCCAGTTTGAAACAGATACAATCCGGGTGCTTGTTTCCCAAAAAATTTATGGGGCAGGGTATCGTTTGATTAATGCGATCATCACCACAGATGGCCGCCGCATTTTGGTGGATCGTGGTTTTGTCACGGTGAATGCAACACAAATGCCACCAGTGCCTGCAGGCACCGTGCGTGTGGATGGCAACCTTCATTGGCCGCAAGAGATTGATCGCTTCACCCCGGATAACGACATTGCCGCCAACATTTGGTTTTCAAGGGATGTCCCCACATTGGCCCAACACCTGCGGACGGAGGGCATTTTGATCGTGGCGCGAAAGGTGGAAGGTGATGATGAAATGCAACCCTTGCCCGTTGGGGTTGAGGGCATTCCAAATGATCACTTGCAATATGCCATCACGTGGTTTTCGTTGGCGGCGATTTGGCTTGGAATGATGGGGTATTTCGTTTACCGCATGCGCAAAATAGCCAGCTAAGGAAGAATGGTTATGAAATATATTTCTACACGTGGACAGGCGCCAGAACTTAGCTTCGAAGACGCGATGTTGACTGGCCTGGCCCGTGATGGTGGATTGTATGTCCCCGCAGAGGTTCCAACCCTGAACCACGCTGATATCGCGGCGATGGCCGGGCTACCTTATGAAGAAATTGCCTTTCGTGTGATGCGTCCGTTCATCGGCGAAACCTTTGGTGACTCCGAATTTGGCGAAATCATCGAAAAATCTTATGCAGGGTTTGGGCATGCGGCCCGTGCGCCGTTGAAACAGATGGGTCCAAATCACCATTTATTGGAACTGTTTCATGGTCCAACGCTGGCGTTCAAAGATTTTGCCATGCAATTGATTGGTCAAATGTTTCAGGTGGCGCTGAAGCGTCGGGGTGATCGGGTGACGATTGTTGGGGCCACTTCAGGTGATACTGGGTCTGCCGCGATCGAGGCATTCAAAGGTCTGAACGCGGTTGATGTGTTCATCTTGTTTCCAAATGGGCGTGTTAGCGAAGTGCAGCGCCGTCAGATGACAACACCATCCGAAAGCAATGTTCATGCGGTGGCCGTCGAGGGCAGTTTCGATACCTGTCAGGGCCTGCTGAAAGACATGTTTAATGATCTTGAATTCCGCGATGGGGTGCGCCTTGCCGGTGTGAATTCGATTAACTGGGCCCGGGTTTTGGCGCAGGTTGTCTATTACTTCTCAGCAGCCACCAGTTTGGGTGCCCCCCACCGTCGTATCAGTTTCACGGTTCCGACCGGGAATTTCGGGGATATCTTTGCGGGCTATATCGCCAAAAAGATGGGGCTGCCGATTGATCGTTTGGTGATTGCGACCAACCACAATGATATTCTGGATCGGGCGATGCGCACGGGCCGTTATGAAACCGGCAAAGTATTACCCAGCATATCCCCGTCGATGGATATTCAAGTGTCATCCAATTTCGAACGTGCATTGTTTGATGCCTATGATCGCGATGGCGCGGCGGTGGCCCAACTTATGGATGAATTGAAATCCGATGGTGGATTTTCAATCAGCCAAGGGGCCCGTGAAACACTGGCCGAACATTTTGACAGCGGCCGATGTGGGGAAGACGAAACCTCTGCTGCGATTGCGCAAGCTTTGGCAGAAACGGGTGAAGTTTTGTGCCCCCATTCCGCGATTGGTGTTTCTGTGGCAAATCAAAATCTGGGCACCAGCCCCATGGTCACACTGGCAACGGCCCATCCCGCGAAATTCCCTGATGCGGTGGAAAAGGCGACGGGCATTCGCCCTGCATTGCCCGCCCGCATGGCAGACCTGTTTGATCGTACCGAACGTTTGACCGAAGTCGAAAACGATTTGGCAAGGCTGCAAACCCTTGTCAAAGAACGGATCCAAGCGTGAGCGTGCAAACACATACCCTGAAAAACGGTTTTCGGATTGTTACCGAAAATATGCCGGGCATGAAATCCGCATCGGTTGGTATTTGGGTGAATGCAGGCGGACGCCATGAACGGCTGGAACAAAATGGGATTGCCCATTTCCTTGAACATATGGCGTTCAAAGGAACGAAGCGGCGTTCAGCCTTGCAGATCGCAGAAGCTGTCGAAGATGTTGGCGGATACATCAATGCCTATACCAGCCGCGAAATGACCGCTTATTTCGCGCGTGTCTTGGAAAATGACGTGGCCTTGGCCGTTGATGTGATTTCAGACATCATTTTGAACCCCATTTTTGATCCCACAGAGATTGAGACCGAACGGGGTGTCATCCTTCAAGAGATTGGGCAGGCCTTAGATACACCTGACGACATTATTTTCGATTGGTTGCAAGAAGTGGCTTATCCCAATCAACCCTTGGGGCGCACGATATTGGGCCCTGCGGAACGCGTCAGCAGTTTTACCCGTGATGATTTGGCCGGATTTGTAAAAGAAAATTATGGTCCCGATCAGATGGTTTTATCGGCGGCTGGTGCGGTTGATCACGATGCCATCGTGCGACAAGCCGAAGAGGTGTTCGGTGCCATTGCAGCCCGGTCGCAAAAAGAATTTGTTCCTGCAACGTTTTCTGGCGGACAATTGATTGAGGCCAAACCACTGGAGCAAGCGCATTTTGCCCTTGCGTTTGAGGCCCCCGATTACCGCAACCGCGACATTTACACCGCGCAAATCTTTTCCACCGCGTTTGGTGGGGGGATGTCGTCGCGATTGTTCCAAGAGGTGCGTGAAAAACGTGGGCTGTGTTACACGATTTTTTGTTCGGCTGGGGCTTACTCTGATACCGGCACTTTGACGATCTATGCTGGAACATCTGGTGATCAGGTTCGCGGACTGGCCGACATCACCATGGATGAAATGAAACGTGCCTCCGATGATATGTCAGAGGAAGAGGTCGCCCGCGCTCGCGCGCAGATGAAGGCGGGATTGCTGATGGGGTTGGAAAGCCCCGCATCACGCGCAGAACGCCTTGCCCGTATGATCGCGATTTGGGGCAGGGTGCCTGATCTGGACGAAGTTATCACCCATGTGGATGCGGTTGATACTGAAATGGTTCGCCGATTTGCAGGTAACCTTGTTGATCGCGCCGAAATGGCCATGGCAATCTATGGTCCTGTGGAAAATGATATCTCTGTGTCTGATTTACAGGCACGTCTTGCGGCCTGATGGTGTTTCGACGGCGAAAACTGAAACTTACCACCGACCGATTATTGTTGCGTGCGCCGGTGCATAGCGATTTTCGCGCATGGGTTAAATTGCGCTCTGACAATCGTGATTTTCTAACGCCGTGGGATCCCGTGTGGTCCAAGGATCATTTGACCCGCAAAAGTTTCACCAATCGTGTTTATTGGTCGAACCGTGCGATCACCACAGGAACGGCCTTACCCCTGTTTGTGTTTTGGGCCGAAACCAATACTTTGGTTGGTGCAGTCACCTTAGACAATATTCGATATGGGCCAATGCAAACGGGCACTTTGGGATATTGGATGGGCCAAGAACACACACGCCAAGGCATCATGAGCGAGGCGATTGGCACCGTCGTGGATCATGCGTTTCACGCCTTGGACCTCAGCCGCATAGAGGCGGCTTGCTTGCCCGAAAACAATGCATCTCGGGGATTGCTGGAATCCTCAGGCTTCAAATATGAAGGGGTGGCCCAAAGTTATCTTCAGATAAACGGTCGTTGGCGCACCCATGTTCTTTATGCCATGTTGCGCCACGATCGCCGCGGAAAAACAGAAGCCGGATCGGATTAGTCAAAGCCCGTCAAATTCGCACAAGACATGGGTTTTCACTCCCATTTCTTTCAAAAGCTTACGTCCCCCCAGTTCGGGCAAATCAATTATAAACCCACACCCGATGACATCGGCCCCCAGTTTTTCCAAAAGCTTTAGCCCGGCAACGGCGGTTCCACCGGTTGCCAGCAGATCATCCACAACCAATACGCGTTCACCGGGTTCGATTGCATCGACATGCACTTCGACCGTGGCTTCCCCGTATTCTAAAGCATAATCCTGTTCATAGGTTTCGCCGGGTAATTTTCCCTTTTTCCGGATCGGAACAAACCCGGTGGTCAATTGATGTGCGATCGCACCGCCCAGTATGAAACCACGTGCTTCCAACCCGACAATTTTATCAATCTTATGCCCGGCCCAAGGATGCAGCATTTGGTCTATAGCCATCCGAAATCCGCGGGGATCGGCAAAAAGTGTGGTGACATCCCGAAACATAATCCCTTCGTGGGGAAAATCAGGAATTGTGCGGATATACTCTTTCACGGTTTTCATTTCAGTTTCCTTACGTGGTGCGGGTGATGGCCAATTTGATACCCAACCCAATCAACAATATTCCACCCAGCCTTTGCCCTAAGATCGCTGCGCGTGGTGAATTTAATATCCTGCGCTGAACGCCGTCTGCCGCCAATATATAGATCACATCTGCAACTGAAAATGCGAGGTTCACCAATGTGCCGAGCAATAGGAACTGAACAGAGACGGAAAGATTTGAATCCGCAACGACGAATTGCGGCAAAAACGCCAAAAAGAACAGGGCCGCTTTGGGGTTAAGAACTTCAACCATTACGCTTTGCCAAAAGGATGATTTAATGCGCCCTTTCGGGATTTCGAAATCAGCTGCGCGCGTCAAAATCATCTTCAGGCCAAGATAACAAAGATAGGCAGCTCCCAACATTTTCAACGCACCAAAGGCAATTGGAATGGTTTCAAGCAAAACAGCCAAGCCAAGTGCCGCGGCAACAACGTGCACATACCCGCCCACGTGAAGGCCAGCGGCGGCGGCAAAACCACCTTGGCGGCCACCGGTCAATGTGCGGGCCACTACGTAAACGATGGCCGGGCCGGGCACAAAGGCAAATGTGGCCACCGCGACCACAAACAACAAAAGAAGATCAAGGGTCACAGCATGCGGCCTGCAACAGCATCCAACTTGGCAACCACTTCGGGATCGCGGGCATCTGGTGCTGTCAGAATTGCAAATTCAAGTGCCTTGTCGCATCCATGTGGACAATCCTTGCGATCCGCCCCCAAAAGTTTGGGCAGTCTGGCGACCATGCCCCGGGCATTGTCAGCGTTCCCCATCAGGGTTTTGATGATTTCTGTAACGTCCACTTCACCATGATCTGGATGCCAACTGTCGTAATCAGTGATCATTGCCACGGATGCGTAACAAATTTCAGCCTCGCGGGCCAATTTCGCCTCTGGCATATTGGTCATGCCGATCACGTCACATCCCCAAACGTTTTTGTACAGCTTGGATTCGGCCAATGTGCTGAATTGGGGCCCTTCCATTGCAAGATACGTGCCACCCCGGTGCACCGTGATGCCCTGATCACGTGCCGCGGTTTCAGCGGCATCTGACAGGCGCGGGCAAGTGGGATGCGCAACGCTGACATGGGCCACGCAGCCCGTGCCAAAGAATGATTTTTCCCGGGCAAATGTACGATCAATGAATTGATCAACAATCACGAAATGACCGGGCGCCATGTGATCTTGGAACGACCCACAGGCGCTGACGCTGAAAATGTCTGTGACCCCCAATCGCTTTAATGCATCGATGTTTGCGCGATAGGGAACCGTGGTCGGTGAATGAACATGTCCGCGCCCATGACGGGGCAGAAACGCCATCGTAACACCATCCAACGTGCCTGTGAGAATTTCATCTGAAGGGGCACCCCAAGGGGTTTCAACAGATTGCCATTTGGCATCCTGCAAACCTTCAATTTCATAAAGTCCGGACCCGCCAATAATTCCAATCATAGTCTGTGTCATGGTTCAGATCCTTTCCATCATTTTGCCCTCTTTTGGATGTATGACACAGCAAATAACCGCCGACCAGTCGCCCCCAAGACCCATGTTGTAAGAATACCGTGACACCGGGCAGGGGCTTTGTTACAGGCGGCCCAGAGACATAAATCCGATCGAGCAAGGATTCCACATGACGCGAATTTTACAGGCTGCTTTGGCGGCACGTTCCTCTTTTTCTGATGTGAACCTTGTAGGGGGACCAAAGTTAACACCATCGCGTCTGCGCATCGAGGTGTTAGCAGGCCTAACAGTTGCACTTGCCCTTGTGCCAGAGGCAGTTGCCTTTGCCTTTGTTGCCGGGGTTCACCCTTTGGTTGGGCTTTATGCCGCATTTATCGTGGGCTTGATCACCGCTTTGATCGGTGGACGGCCTGGGATGATTTCAGGGGCGACGGGGGCTTTGGCTGTTGTGATGGTGTCACTCGTGGCCCAACATGGCGTTGAATATTTGTTCGCCACAGTTGTTTTGATGGGGCTGATCCAGATCGTTGTCGGTGTGATGCGATGGGGTAAATTTATCCGTTTGGTGCCGCACCCCGTGATGCTGGGGTTTGTGAACGGGTTGGCGATTGTGATTTTCTTGGCCCAAATGACGCAATTCAAAGTGCCCGGCACGGTTGTGAACACAGGTCATGGTATGTCGGGCGGGGAATGGCTGTCTGGTATGCCGCTGATTTTGATGCTGGGCTTGGTGGCATTGACGATGGTCATCATTTGGCTGGTTCCGCGTGTAACCAAAGTTGTGCCTGCCCCTTTGGCCGGTATTGGCATTGTTGCGTTGATTGTGATCGGTTTGGGCCTTGATGTGCCTCGTGTTGGCGATTTGGCCAGCATCGAAGGGGGATTGCCCGCGTTTCATATCCCGATGGTGCCTGTGAATTTCGAAACTTTGCAAATTATTTTGCCCTATGCCTGCATTCTGGCGGCAATCGGCCTGATTGAAAGTTTGCTAACATTAAACCTTGTGGGGGACATCACCGGCGAACGGGGTGGCGCCAGCCAAGAAAGTATTGCGCAAGGTGTGGCAAACACAGTTACCGGATTTTTTGGTGGTATGGGTGGTTGTGCCATGATCGGCCAATCCATGATCAATGTGAAATCGGGCGGGCGTACACGGATTGCGGGCATTACAGCAGCGTTGTTTTTGTTGTTGTTCATCGTGGTTGCATCGCCTTTGATTGAACAAATTCCTTTGGCTGCGCTGGTTGGTGTGATGTTCATGGTGGTGATCGGCACCTTTGCCTGGAACAGTTTTAAGATCATGCGCAAAGTGCCCCTGACGGATGCCTTTGTGATTGTCTTGGTGACGGTTGTCACAGTCATGACAGACCTTGCCATTGCGGTGGTTGTGGGTGTGATCGTGTCCGCCTTGGCCTATGCATGGCAGAACGCCACGCGCATTCATGCCATTGAACGCCCATCCTTCACCGAAGAAGGCGCCAAGGTATATGAAATTCAAGGTCCCTTGTTTTTTGGATCCACCGATGGGTTTTCTGAATTGTTTGATGTTGAAAACGATCCAGACACCGTCATCGTTGATTTCCAAGCCAGCCGTGTGGTGGATCAATCGGCCCTCACTGCGTTAGAAGCTCTGGCCGAAAAATACGAAGCCGCGGGCAAACGGGTCATGTTGCGGCATTTGTCGCGCGATTGTCATCAACTTCTGTCCAAAGCCGGTCAACTGATGGTCGACAGTGATGATGACCCTGATTACGAAATCGCGGTGGATTACGGCGTGCGCACGGGCATCTTATCTGGCGGGCATTGATCGTTATTCGTTTGGGCGTTTGAGGGAAAATACATTGTCGACAATGGCATAATCCCGATATCCCAAACGGGCCAATGGTTTAAAGCTAAGCACATCAAACTGCCCGTCTTTGATGCAATCATCGCGCATGTGAATGCCGGTGACCTCACCTATGATTAGGAAGTTGTTGTTTCCTTTCAGCGGCACAATTTGCGTTACCTGACATTCAAGATTGGCTGGCGCGTTGGCAACGCGGCTGCACGGGATGGTTTGGCATTCGGCCCGTTCCAATTGGGCCAGTTCAAATTCATCTTGGGTCTTTGGCCACGGCCCGCTGGTTATATTCATGGTGTCGCGGGCTTCACTTTCCACCACGTTGGCGCAGAAAACACCTGTCTCGCGAATATTGGCAACACTGTCTTTGGTTCCGATTTGATCGGGTTTTGCGCCCACAGATGAAAACATCACTTGGGGTGGGGTGTAAGCCACGGCGTTAAAGAAAGAATAAGGTGCCAAGTTTTCAGATCCATCGGTCCCGCGCGTTGAAATCCAACCAATGGGCCGCGGGGTCACGAGGGCGTTAAAGGGATCATGGTTCATCCCATGGCCGTTTTTGGGTTCATAAAACATAAGCGCACCGTCAATTGCGTGGTTGTATCTTGCGTGATAGTCCAAGCATCAAGAACCAAATGCAAGGACAAGGCCGGTGTTTCATCTTACCCGGGAAACAAGCGATGACCGGGCGGATATCGATGCCTTGTATGATCTTTGCTTTTCCCCCGGCAGGACATCGCTTTCATCGTATCGTTTGCGTGATGATGTGGAACCGATTTGGGATCTTTGCCTGTTCGTGCGTGATGAAATGGGTTTGGTCGTCGGGGCCATTCGGTATTGGCCGGTGATGGTGGGGCATGAACATGCGTTGCTTTTGGGGCCGATTGCCGTTCACCCCACGCGCCAAGGGGATGGCTTGGGCGCGGCCTTGGTTGATAAGACATTGCACCACGCCAAAGAATTGGGGTGGCAACGCGTGATATTGGTTGGGGATGCACCCTATTATCAACGATTTGGGTTTTCAAAGCTGCCTGATGTTATCATGCCGCCCCCCACCAATCCCGATCGCGTTTTGGGTATTTCTTTGCAACCAGGGGCCTGGGAAGGTGTGACAGGATCAGTGGGAAAGTTTCGAACCTAAAGATCAATCGCTGTTTTCACGGATCCATGCGGTTGCTGCGGGTCTGATACTTTGCGCACCAGAGGCCCGTGCCTCATCAATCACGGTTTTCAGTTTTTGCAAATCCAACCGTCGGATCATGTGTTTGACCGGCCCGATTGAGGCAGGCCTCATGGATAAGCTGTGCAATCCAAGGGCGGCAAAACAAGCGGCCTCTAATGGTCGCCCCGCGTCTTCCCCGCAAAACGACAGTAACGTCCCACTTTGGGCGCATTTGTTCACGATCATTTCAAGGAAATTCAAAAAGCTGGTGTTCAGCGTGTCGTATCTTTTGCGGACCCGTTCATTTTCCCGATCCGCGGCAAAGAAAAACTGCTTCAGATCATTACCCCCAATTGACAGAAAATCGACGTCATCAAAAAACTGTTGTGGTGCAAAGGCAATGGAGGGTGTTTCAAGCATCGCCCCCACCTCAAGGGATGATGGCAAAGGATGCCCAAGCCGCGTTTCACGCGCAATCGCCTTATCCAATTCAGATTTGGCGGCTTTGAATTCTTCCAACTGGGCGATGAATGGGAACATCACTGACAATGGCCGCCCATTTGCCGCGCGCAACAGCGCCTGCAGTTGCATGCGAAGAATGCCGGGCTTGTCCAAACCAACGCGAATGGCACGCCACCCCATTGCGGGATTGGGTTCATCTTCGGGCTTCATATAAGGCAGCACTTTATCGGAACCGATATCTAACGTGCGAAACACAACGCGTTTGCCGCTGGCGGCATTCAAAACGCGCTCGTATTGTGCCGACAATTCACCGCGTTTGGGCATGGAATTTGCAACCAAAAACTGAAGCTCTGTTCGAAACAAACCCACGCCTTGGGCACCTGATCCTTCCAACGATGGAAGATCGGCCATCAGCCCTGCGTTCATGTGCAAATCAATAACCGTTCCACACAGCCCCTGCGCCGGTTTGTCGCGCAGATCGGCATACCGTGTGGCAGCTTGTTTTTGCATCAGCATTTTATCGGAAAATGCGGTTTGAACATTTTCATCTGGGCGCAGATGGACGATCGCTTGATCCCCATCGACCATGATCAAATCACCGTTCAGGGCTTCGTTCGTGATGCCAGCCGCATTAATGATCAACGGAATGGCCAATGCGCGTGCCACGATGGCTGCGTGGGACCCGACCGATCCTTCTTCAAGAACAATCCCTTTCAGTGACCGGCCATAATCCAGCAACTCACCAGGGCCGATGTTGCGGGCGATCAAAATGGGATCAGCTGGCATTTCAGCCCCTGTATCGCGGCCTTGGCCCGTAAGATTGCGCAGCAATTTGTTGGACAGATCATCCAAATCATGCAGCCGTTCACGCAAATATGCGTCGCCTACTTGTTCCATACGCACGCGCGCAGCCGATTGTTCTTTTTCCACTGCGGCTTCTGCTGACATGCCGCGGGCAATGTCTTGTTCCATACGTCGCCGCCAACCTTTGGAATTGGCGAACATGCGATAAGCTTCTAACACTTCCACCTGTTCCGCATCCCCGGTGCGGGCATCCGACAGCATCTGATCAACCGAGACACGCATTTGTTCCAGTGCTTCATCAAGGCGTGTCAGTTCTACTTCGGGGTCATCTCCAACCGGGTTGGTAACCACCACCCGCGGCTCGTGAAGCCACACATGACCTTTGGCCACACCTTCTTGCGCGGTTGATCCTGGGATCGTCACGGGGTTTTGGTGCAATGCGGAAAGGGCGGCACCTTCACCGACAAACGCCCCAAGTTCCGTCATTTCAGCCAAAACCATTGCCACAACTTCGAGGGCATAAACCTCATCCCCGCTAAATTCACGGGCTTCTTTTGACTGAACAACCAGAACGCCTAGGGCCTGTCCCAATCTTTGGATTGGCACCCCAAGGAAAGAGGAATAAATTTCCTCGCCCGTCTCGGGCATAAACCGGAACCCTTTTGCGTTGGGGGCATCGGCGGTGTTGATGATTTGGTTCTTTCGGGCGACACGCCCCACCAAACCTTCCCCAATACGCATGCGTGTTTGGTGAACGGCTTCTGGGTTCAAACCTTCGGTCGCACATAATTCCAAAGTGTCCGCATCACGGAAAAGATAAACCGAACACACTTCGGTTCCCATGGAACTGGCGGTCAGTTCCACGATTTTATCAAGCCGTGCTTGGCCTGCGGCGTCTTCTGCCATTGCATCACGCAAGGCCACCAGCAGTTTGCGACTTTCACTTTCCGTGGCTTGGGCCAAATGATTGCTCCGAATTGGTGTTAAGACACCTTATCGCAGGATTTGGATAAGGGGAACCAATGCCGGTTGATTGGTGCCGCTGGGTTAAGCGGCTTTGTCCAATCCAAATGTGTCATGCAAAGCCTGCACCGCAAGATCCATGTATTTACGTTCGATAAGAACAGAAATCTTGATCTCAGACGTTGTGATGATCTTGATGTTAATGCCGTTGGCCGCAAGCGTTTCAAACATTTTTGCTGCAACACCCGCTGCAGATCGCATGCCAATCCCCACGACGGATACCTTGGCAACCGCTTCGTCTGCGACGATGTCATGAAAATTAATCTCGCCCCGTTCTTTGGCAGCCTTCATCGCATTTTCCGCGATCAACACTTGGTCAGCTGGGCAAGAGAAAGTCATGTCGGTGCGGCCTTCTTCTGATATGTTTTGAACGATCATGTCCACGTTCACACCAGCGTCTGACAATGGCGTAAAAATTGCCGCGGCGATACCCGGGCGATCTGCAACCGAAATCAAGGTCATTTTGGCTTCGTCTTTGCTGAACGCTACCCCGGCGACTACGTTGCTTTCCATGATTTCCTCCTCATCGCAGACCAGAGTTCCGGCCTCATCTGACATTTCTTCGAAAGAGCTGAGAACCCTCAGCTTTACTTTATATCGCATGGCCAACTCGACGGACCGTGTTTGCAAAACCTTTGCCCCAAGACTTGCCAGTTCCAACATTTCTTCAAAGGCAATCTTGTCCAGTTTGCGGGCCTTATCGCAGACCCGTGGATCGGTGGTGTAAACGCCATCCACATCCGTATAGATGTCGCATCTTTCAGCATCGAAAGCCGCGGCAAAAGCCACCGCAGTTGTGTCTGATCCACCGCGACCTAATGTCGTGATGCGCCCATTTGGGCCCAATCCCTGAAAGCCCGCAACAACGGCCACTTTCTTGCCTTCGGCAAACGATGCATCCAGATTTTCATTTGGAATTTCTTCAATCCGGGCGCGCGAATTTGCACCGGTTGTTTTAACGGGCACTTGCCAGCCTTGCCAACTGCGCGCAGGGATATCCATTTCTTGCAACGTCAGGGCCATCAGGCCGGCAGTTACATTTTCACCTGAACTGACGACGGCGTCATATTCGGCCGGATCATACAATTTTGATGTTTCTTTGACCCAACCGACCATTTCGTTGGTTTTGCCTGACATCGCAGACACGATCACAATAACATCATATCCTTTGGCAACTTCGGCCCCCACACGCTTGGCCGCGCGTCTGATCCTGTCGATGTTGGCAACGGATGTGCCGCCAAATTTCATTACAAGACGTGGCATTGATCCCTGTCCCTTAATTATCCCACGCGCGGGTTAGTCTGATAATCGGGGCAGTGCAACCGCCAACACGTCAATAGGGGTGGATACGGCCATCCCAAGTCAGAAATTCACCGGTGGTGCCTAAAGACAAGGCATTAATGCGCTCCATCATGCCATCAGCGGATTCAGCCACGGAAATATCGGCATTCGATCCACCCATTTCCGTTCTTACATATCCGGGATGATAAATGCCCACAGGGATGCCATCCGGTTTCAAATCAGATGATAAGTTGCGACCAAGGTTCAACACTGCGGCTTTGCTGGCCCGATAAATATAGCTGCCTCCAGGCGCGCGCGTATCCGACGCCATTTGCGAAGAAATGATCACGATTTTCGCATTCTGTGCGGCGCGCAAGGCAGGCAGACATGCCTGAATGGTTAAGAAGACCCCGGTCACGTTAATCGCAAAGGTATTGGCCCAATCGTCAGGGGAATATCCTGTTTCCAACGTTTGTCCGTGATCGGGATAGACCCCTGCATTGCAAACCAAAATATTAAGGTTTGAGATATCTTTGCAAAAGGTTGTGATCGCCTTTGGATCCTGCATTGGTAATTCGCGGCTGCCCGGGGCCAATACATCGTCACCATTCGCGCGAAACCGATCCGCCAGTGCCGCGCCGATACCACGGGTGCCACCGGTAATCAGAACGTTCATCAATTTGTTTTCCGTTTGGGAACAAAAGGCAGAGGGGCCACCGGAACACCTTCATCGATCAATGCTTTTGCATCTTCCAACTTTGCTTCGCCATAGATCGAACGGGCTTCTGTTTCACCGTCGTGCATGGAACGTGCTTCTTTCGCAAAGTTCATGCCGACGTATTCTGAATTTGTTTCGACTTCTTTTCGCATGGCGGCAATTGCCTTTTCTGCCTCTGTTTTTGCCTTTTGCAATTCAGCTGATTGCTTGGCCTTGCGGGCCGTGCGAACGGGGGGGGCCATCAAGGTTTTTTCAACAGCTTCGCTGCCGCAATTTGGGCAAGACACATGTCCAGCCGATTTCACTTTTTCGAAATCGTCAGATGATCCAAACCAGCTTTCGAACTGGTGGTCTTGGTCACATTTCAGCGTAAACTTTATCATGCCCATTCCCCACAAAGGCCATCTGCATCTAGGTCAGACCTGCCCCTTATTTCAAGAGTTTTGGGTCGAAAGTTCGGATTAGTTTTTTCAACTCTGGTTCTTCCACCCTTTGCGCGGCTTCTTTGCGGGTCATCCATTTGCGGCGGCGTTGATCAACCTCTTTGTATTCTTTGTTCGTTTTCTTCACCTTTACGGGGTAAATCATTGCGACGCAGGGAATGCTGTCGTCTTGGGTCACGTATTTTTCGTATGAATAGATCCCAATGCATCTTTCAAATGCTTTTCCTGTGACGCCAGCCTCTTCAAAGGCTTCTTTCGCGGCGCATTGCGCCGGGGTCAGCCCATCTTCGGGCCATCCTTTTGGCAAAATCCATCTGCCGGTTCGGCGACTTGTGACCAACATAATGCGAATTTTACCGTTCTTGTTGATACGAAAACACAAGGCCGCAAATTGCGACCGAGACTCTCTTTTCGATCCTAATGGAATGGAAAGTGGAAGTTGGATGGGTTGGGCTGCCCCCATTTGTGAATGCCTCTGTTTATTGTTCTTTTTATTCAAGTTATTACAAACCGGCCTGAATTGCAAAAATCCACAGTTTTCAGCGCCATTTCTTGGTCAATGGAGTTGCAGCTGACCACAGTTAGGGGACAGAAGATAACATGCGTTTGTTTACACCGCTTTTGTTAATCTTCTACGCAATGGCCCCATTTGCCTTGGCGGATAACATATTGGTGTTTTCCGCGGCCAGTTTGAAAGCCCCGCTTGATGAAATTGCGGCAGAATATGAAGCTCAATCGGGTGATCGCGTTACGATTTCTTATGCCGCGACATCCACCCTTGCACGGCAAATCGAATTTGGGGCTCCGGCTGATTTGTTTTTATCCGCACATCCTGATTGGATTGAATACGTCGCACAGTTTCAAACGGTTCCCGTGTCTGTGACGCAGTTTTCAAGCAATCGTTTGGTGATTGCTGGGAACGCCTCTGCGGATCCATTGCCGTTGACATCTGATGGCTTGACGAATGCACTGGGGCGGGGGCGATTGGGTGTTCCGATGATCGCCTCTGTTCCGTTGGGAATATACGCGAAAGAAGCATTGGAAGACCTGAACCTTTGGGTCACGGTGCAAGGGAAACTGGCGGAAACGGACAATGCCCTGACCACACGAAAACTTTTGGAACTGGGCGAAGTACCCATGGCCGTACTTTATGAAAGCGATGTCCGGGAACAAGATGGCCTTAAGGTATTGGCCAAGATTCCCCCCCAGTCGCACAGCCCAATCAAATATGAGGCGATGACCCTAGCACCCACTGGCGAAAAGTTCGCCGAATTTTTGCGGTCACCTGTTGGGCAGATGGTGCTGCGCGATCATGGGTTTCGCCCCCAATGATCGGGCCGTTCACCCCAGCCGAAATTCAGGCGATCTTATTGTCGCTGCGCGTTGCGGTTTTGGCGGTGGTGATCATGTTGCCGTTTGCCATCGCGATGGCGTATGTTTTGGATCGATATCGGTTTTGGGGGCGGGGGCTGTTGGATGCAATCATCCATGTGCCCCTTGTTTTGCCACCCGTGGTGACAGGGTACTTGCTGCTTGTCCTTTTGGGGCGCAATGGGATCATCGGCCGGTATTTGGAACCATTGGGCCTGTCGGTTGCGTTTACATCGACTGGCGCTGCCTTGGCGGCGGGGGTGATGGCTTTCCCTTTGATGGTGCGTGCCATTCGTCTGGGTTTTGAAGCGATTGATCGAAATTCTGAACGTGCCGCCAGCCTTCTTGGGGCGCACCCCCGGATGGTGTTTTGGCGGATCACCTTGCCAATGTGCTTGCCTGCAATTTTGGCTGGCGTAGTGTTGGGCTTTGCCAAAGCGTTGGGTGAATTTGGTGCAACGATCACCTTCGTCTCAAACATTCCTGGACAAACCCAAACTATTGCTTCGGCCATTTACGCAATGTTGCAAGTTCCGGGATCGGATGCGGGGGTGTTTCGCCTGATTTGCGTATCTTTTGGCATTTCCCTTTTGGCCATCTGGGCGTCAGAGGTTTTGGCACGCAGGTTTAGGCGGGATCAAAACTGGGATGGAAACTGAACTTGCCCTTGGTTCAAGGCGATCAAGTATCCAATGCAGCCGGCCAAAATCAGGCCAAACAGAACCGCAAAAAAGATCTTCCAAAACGAATAGGGGCGTTCACCCTGCACCCGACCGGTGCGTCCATTCACAACAAAGCGAAATGTTTTGCCGCGATACTTATAAGCCGCCAACCAGACGGGTAACAGAATGTGTTTGAAGGTGACGTCTTTGACGGATGTATCCACATCGTCGATGCGTTGTTCGTCCCCACCAATATCAAAGCGAATGTCGCGCAAGATGACTTGATGCATGTAATCGCGTGCTTCTTGATATCCATCAATCAGCTCAACCGTATAACCTTCGGCACGAAACCCGGCCAAGTATTCAGGGTTATAGGGACGTAATTCTGATAAATCCCATGGCTCCAAAGCATCGGTAAATCGTTTGGGCAGGGATCTTGAGGCCAAAACCAATACATCATCAAACCAACGGGCGACGCGGCCGCGTACACGCCGCCATCTTGTTTTGCGCACCCGGATTTGTTGGCGCTTGCCGTCGCGTATGACGGTGCGGGTTTCGTAATAGTGCGTGCCCCGCTGCCCCGAATAACGCGAGGCTGTGTCGGCATCGAAGGTCCAATAAGGAACATAGATCCCGTTCATCTTACGGCCCTTGCGCGCATAAGCCTTCAACCCATTTGGCGCAAACCATAAGCTGCCCAACCAGTTGGTCATGGCACCCCGCGCCGCGCCTTCATCAAGCCCAAATGGCAGCAATCCCTTTGGCTTTAGATGGCGATGGTTCCCGGTGTCCGTGACAACAGGTGTTGCACAAAATGGGCATTCCGTCGAATGGGTGTCGGCATCAAATTCGATCTGGGCACCGCAATTGGGGCATCCGGCAACCCGGGTTTCTTCGATTTCTTCGGCGGGCAGTTTTTCTTCGATTGCCCGTCTGAAATCCAATTCCCGAATGGGATCAGACGAATTTCCAATTGGATCGACATTCCCGCAATGATCACAAGTCAACGCAGCGGCCTTGGGATCATACCGAAAGTCTGATCCGCAGGTTCCACAGGGAAAACGATGTTCTTCGATGTCAGCCATGGGTGCAGCTGGGTTCCAAGTTTAGGATGGTTTCAGATCATGCACCCGGGGGTGGTGGTGGCAATACAGTGAACAATTGCGCCAGTTCTTGAATTTCTTCTGCAACTTTCCACCCATCTTGACCAGCGGTCCAAAGATAAGTGTCACGCTTCAAGGTTCCTTCAGTGACCATGCGCCCAAGGTCTGCCTTTGAATATGGCCCTGACACAACTTTGCCTTTGGCGATGTGCCAGATGTGTTCAACAGGTGGTGCAACCGGTTCAATCGGGGCCGCGCCCCAAGGGCCCCGGGCCATTTGCCCGGCCATAGCCATGCCCAAACCCGCACCAAGACCTGCACCCATGCCACCGCCACCATTTGGATTGGATGCGGCTGATGTCATCGCCTCGGCCGTTGAATATTGCGTGAAACGATTAAGATCACCTGCGATACCAACAGATGTGCGTTTATCCAACGCAGCTTCAACCGATGCCGGCAAAGAGATGTTTTCAATATAAAGCTCAGGCAGCATCAAACCATATTCGGCAATGTTTTCGCTGATGGCTTCGGCCAACATCTTACCCAGATCGCGCGTATTGGCCGCCATGTCCAAAACCGGAATGCCCGATCCCGCGATCAAACGTGAAAATTCCTGCACAATAATATTGCGGATCTGATAGCTGATCTCATCCATGGTGAATTCACCGTCGGTGCCGACCACTTCTACAAGGAAACGGGCGGGGTCACTGACCTTCACCGAATAGGTGCCATAGGCGCGCAAACGCACCGGGCCAAATTCAGGATCGCGACACATAATCGGGTTTTTTGTCCCCCACTTCAGATCGCTGAAACGGGTGGTATTCACGTAATAAATCTCTGACTTAAACGGTGATCGGAACCCATGATCCCAATGATTAAGGGTGGTCAGGATTGGCATGTTGTTGGTTTCAAGCATGTACAATCCAGGTGTAAAAACATCGGCCAACTGGCCTTCGTGCACGAAAACGGCCGCCTGGCCTTCGCGTACAGTCAGTTTTGCACCATATTTAATTTCATGGTTTTCACGCTCAAAACGCCAAACCATGGTGTCACGTGTATCATCGGTCCAATGGATCACGTCGATGAATTCACCTGTCAAAAAATCAAGAATACCCATGGTTCCCTCCGGTCTTCGTAATAGTGGGGAACATGGCCCAAAACATTTGGGCCATGTCAAATTGTCTTAGCTGTTGACGGATGTACCGACGTTGTAACCTGCGGCCGTTGCGCTGGCTTTGGCTGCGGCCAACTTATCACGTAGCTCTGCTTCCATTTCTTTCAACGCGACTTCCGCTTCGGCGCGCTTGCGCTTACCTTCATCAGCGATTTGCAGGCTGTCTTCGATGGTGCCGATCAATTGGGCATTGGCCTTTTTGATGGCTTCGATATCAAACACACCGCGTTCCATTTCTTCGCGAACGATTTTGTTGCTTTCACGAAGATTGTCCGCGTTGGCCGTTAGCAATTCATTGGTCAAATCATTGGCATCGCGGATGGCCTCGGCCGCTTCTTTAGACCGTTGAATGGTCACCGCTTGGGCCAATTGCGTTTCCCACAATGGAACCGTATTCACCAAGGTCGAATTGATTTTGGTTACCAAAGATTTGTCGTTTTCCTGAACCAACCGGATGGATGGCAAGGATTGCATTGTCACTTGGCGTGTCAGTTTTAAATCATGCACCCGGCGTTCCAAATCATCACGCGCAGCGCGTAGGTCACGCAATTCTTGCGCTTTCATGACTTTGTTTTTCTCGGCGGCCCGTTCAACGGCGGCTTCCGCTTTGGGGATATCTTTTTCATCCACCAGCTTCAGCTTTTCTTCACCGGCTGAAATGTAGAGCGCCAGTTCATCGTAAAATTCCAGCGTCTTTTCATACAAAACATCAAGGCTTTCGATGTCTTTCAAAAGCGTGTGCTCATGATCCAACAATTCGCCAGTGATTTTGTCGATTTGGCCCTGGACGGTTTCAAAGCGCGCAACAAATTTGGCCATGGGCGCGGCACGCCCCAACAATCTTTCCCACCAGCTGCGCTTACGGCGCACATCAAGTTCACTGACGGAAAACCCGCGGATGGTTGTTACCATGTTACGCAAACTATCACCGGCGGGGCCGACGTCTTTGTTGCGCACACCGGCCAACATGGACTGCGAAATTGTCTGCAATTCAGATTGGGCAGCAGATCCAAAGGAAATGATCGATTGGGTGTCGTTCATATCCAATTCTTTGATCCGCTTGCGAATCTCGGTGCCAGTTGCACGCGGTGCATCTTCCAAAACGATCAACGCTGTTGATGGCTCGGGCAAAGTCATCGAGGTGACTTTTTCAACTTCGGCCAGTGCGGCTTCGGCCTGTTTACGAATTTCTTCAGACATATGTGTGTCCCTTTCGTTCAGTGTGTCGTCAGCCCTTCGCGCGACAGGCGGTCGCGCAGGACTTTCATTTCGATCTCTAGATCTGTTTTGTTATTGGCCAACAACGTATCCGTTTTGGCGGTGAAATTGTCTTCTAAGTCGTCCAAAAAGGCCAAGAAATCTTGGCGCGTTTTCGGGTCTCTTTTCTTTGCATAAAGATCCGCAAATTTTTGCGTCGCATCCTTAGCACCGGTTAAATACACCGACAGGTATTTTCGCGCAGCGGTCAAATCACTTGGATCTTCTTCGACGCGGCGAAAAAGGGTGCGGGCGGATGTTTGAAAATCTTCAACCCGTGCAATCACAGTGCGATCCCCAAGATTGGCCACGGTCGCTGTCATGATACCAAGCGTGCTTTCGGCACCTTCGACAACTTTGGCAACGCGATCTTGCTGGAATTGATCAACGCCATCAAACCCTTTGTTGCGCAAGGGATCTGGGCCAAAGGCAAAAAGATGCAAGCCAAACCCAGCAATGCCTGGCACAAGCGCACCCAAATTCATTTCAGGGTATCCGGCCAACATCAGTCCAAGCCCGGTCAGAACAGATGCAACAATTTTGCGCGGAAAGGCCGGTTTTCGGGCGACTTTGCGGGCGTCATACGCCTCGTGGGCCTCAACCCCCTCACGGGTAAGCCATGCCGCCAAAAGAAGTGCGGCAAGCGCCGCCAAACGAAATCCAAACGCATTGCCATCCGCGCCCACAAACATCGTAAAGATCAGAGGGAGTGGGGCAAGAAACAACAGATTTGTGCGCAAACCAGTGCCACTGCGGCGCGCGCCAGCATATGGGTTCTTTTCATGATATTGCACTTCGGTGTCTTCGGGGCTGTATTTTCCGCCATATCGTTTTGCCATGACTTACAGCCCCCCGAACAATGACATCGTCACAATTAGGATCAGCAAAATCACATACGCGATTTTTTGAATGGCAGTGCCCGACATTGTATCCCCCTTGGTCGGTAACAGTGCCCCAAACATGGGGGCACTGTGCCTAGATTACTAGGTTTTTATGAATGGTGCTGCTCGGATTGGCGTTGCATCGCCAATTTCCGGCTGTAACCAGATTGCAGAATTTCGACGGCAAACAAGACGATTACCGCGAAATAGAAGGTTGTTTTTGACATTGGGATCAAAGGATACCCAAAGATTTTGATTGCAAGATCATCGTTATGGGCTGCATGGGCCGCGGTCACGCCGGCCTCACCAATCAAAACGACACCAACGATTAACAAGATAAACAGACCCAAGACCTCGTACATGCGGTTCTTTTCCAAAAACTTTGTCACACCATCGGCAAGAACCAACATGGCCACACCAGACAGCAAAATCGCAGTTGCCAAAATCGGGAACACATCTGTGATGGCCAAGGCCGACAAAACGGAATCGAAGCTGAAGATCAGGTTCATCATGACAATCAGCAAAACAACCCGAACCGCTGATTTTCCACTTTTGTGTTCAACATCATTGTGCAGGTCATGAACTGACAACATGTGAGCGATTTCTTTTACCGCCGTGTACATGATGAAAATACCACCCAATAAGAAGACACAGGTCGCAAAGTTCACGCCGCCTGAAAGCCACGGGTGATCCAAAATAAAGAACGGTTCAGACAACGCCCCGATGGCGCGGATCATTGCAAACAACAAAACCACTCGCAAAGCGACGGCGATGATGATGCCCCAAAACCGAACGGACCGTTGTTGCGCAACTGGCGCACGTTGGCTTTCAATGGAGATATAAAGCAAGTTGTCGAACCCCAGAACCGCTTGCAAAAAGCAAAGCATCAGAAGGTTGCCTAGGTTTTCAAAAGTTAGAAGATCGGCCATATGTAGGTTTCCTCAATGAAGTTTGCGCAAGATTTACCAAGGGTTGCTTTATAATCAACGGGTATTAGCGGGTTTTTTACGCCCTTTGCGCGGGGAAAGTTTCGGTTTTTGTGACCAGCCCATCTGATCCTTCAACACACGCTGTTTCACTTCTTCCACCTCACCGGGCTTCAAATCGCGCATTTGAAAGGGCCCATAGGAGATACGGATCAAACGGTTCACGGTGAATCCCACCTCGGCCATGGCGCGGCGAATTTCACGATTTTTGCCCTCTTTCAAACCAAGGGTCAGCCAGGCATTCGCGCCTTGTTGGCGATCCAACTGAACCTGCATTGGCTGAAACCGTTCACCGTCCACAACCATGCCTTTGGTCAGGGGGGCAAGATCTTGTTCGGTTGGGCGGCCATTGATGCGCACACGATATCTGCGGGTCCATCCTGTGCTGGGCAATTCCAAATGCCGTTTCACGCCCCCATCGTTGGTCAACAACAACAACCCTTCGGAATTCAGATCAAGCCGCCCCACCGACATCACACGGGGCAGGGTGTCAGGCAGATTGTCAAAAACCGTGTCACGCCCCTTTTCGTCGCGTTCGGTTGTCACAAGGCCCGGTGGTTTGTGATACAGCCACAATCGGGGGGTGTCTGGGGCTTTGATCGGTTCCCCATCCAGCAAAATCACATCCCGGTCTGTTACGTTAAGCGCCGGGGATTGCAGGGTTTTTCCGTTCACTTTCACCCGGCCCGCCGCGATAATCTTTTCACAATCACGGCGGCTGGCCACGCCGGCGCGGGCCAAAACTTTGGCAATGCGGTCGCCTTTGGGGGGGGTGTCGGCCATGATTTGCGTTTCCGTTTGTGCTTTGATCCCTGCCTTATGTCTTGCACAGACGCTTGCCAAGCGGCAAGGACAGGGAATGACTGTTTCGCAACATATGCAGCACGCCTTGCAATTGGCCGAAACCGCCGCCCAACACGACGAAGTGCCGGTGGGCGCGGTGATTGTGGATGCGAACGGCACGGTGATCGGGCAAGGGTATAACCTGACGCGCACGACCCAAGATCCCACCGCCCACGCAGAGGTGGTGGCGATCAGAGAGGCCGCCAAAACCATCGGCAACCACCGCCTTGTGGGATGCAGTTTGTTCGTGACTTTGGAACCCTGTGCCATGTGTGCAGGTGCCATCGCCCACGCCCGTTTGGCCAAGGTTGTCTTTGGGGCGCACGATCCAAAATCGGGGGGCACGGCCCATGGCGCATGCGTGTTTGATCACCCCCAAAGCCACCATAAACCCGACATCATCGCGGGGGATGGGGCAGGGCGCGCCGCAGAATTGTTAAAAAATTTCTTCGCCGCCAAACGCCGCGGTAAGGTTTGAAACAATTCAAAGCGGATTGACCTGAAATCTCTGATCACACCCCGTACACAACCTGTACACACCCCGTACACCACGCGAAAACGCGCAATTTCCGTGAGAAGTGTTAACGGGCGGGTTAATGAGGTGTGAATCTAGGGGATGTTTTGGGCTTGTGGAACGAGGTTGCCGTCCGATGAAGACAGTCCGGTGTTCGACTTTAAGGTTTTTGGTGTTCACCGTCGCACAAATAATGGTCGGCTAATGATGCCAAGACGTAGCAATCTTCTGACAACCCTTCCCCGTTGCAGCCCTTTGATATCCTATTGAGTTCTCTTTCAAGTGCCTTGAGCCGTTTGATCTTGGATCGCACACTCGCAAGCTGTGATGCCGCTATATTTGCTGCTGCCTCGCATGAGCGATCAGGATGCTCTTGCAGTTCGATCAATGATGAGATCGCTTCAATGGAAAATCCAAGATCGCGCGCGTGTCTAACGAAACTCAGCCGCTCTAATCCTGCTTTGTCATATCGCCGTTGGTTGCCAGATGTGCGTTCTGCCTCCGGCAAAAGCCCCATCTCTTCGTAGTATCGGATGGTCGGAACCTTGACGTTTGTACGTTTCGATAACTCGCCGATTGATAACATAAAGAAAACCCTTGAACCTCTAGTCACTAGAGATCGTACATGAGTCGGGATGACAATAGAAGAGTTTAAAAATGTCCCACGTTTATTTATCTGTAACACCACTTCTCGATTATAAGGCAGACTCTATTCAAAAGCTGATCGCACAACGCGGATGGGAAAATCTGTCCGAAGGCGAACGTATCGGCGCAGCATATGACTTTGTCCGAAACGAAATTTTGTTCGGCTATAATTCTGACGATGCCATACCCGCCTCCAAGGTGCTGGCTGATGGATACGGTCAGTGCAATACCAAGGGTACGCTTTTCATGGCGTTGCTGCGTGCCTTGGGCGTCGCATGCCGATTTCACGGCTTCACCATCGATAAAGGGTTGCAACGAGGTGTGGTCCCAGAGCTGGTTTATCCGATTGCACCGCGCGACATTATCCATTCTTGGGTTGAACTCCAGTATCGCGGAGAATGGTTAGAGTTAGAGGGTTTCATTCTGGATCAAGACGTTTTGTCGGCGCTTCAAGCCGCATTTCCGGAACGCTCATCGCTTTGCGCTTACGGGGCAGGTACAGATTACCTGCAAGCGCCTAACGTCTCTTGGACTGGTCAAAGCACTTATATTCAAAAAACTGGCATCAATTGGGATTTCGGAGTTTTTGATAGCCCGGATGCTTTTTACGCAAAACATCAGCAGCTTAAGGGGTTTCGGGGGCTGGCTTATCGTCTGGTTGTTCGACATTGGATGAACAGGCGAGTTGCACTGATGCGAAAGGGGCACGTGCCAACAATACCAGGTGGGGACAAGCATCTTGTGCCCGCCAAGCGCCGCGGTAAGGTTTGAAATAATTCAAAGCGGATTGGCCTGATATCCTTGGTCACACCCCGTACACAACCTGTACACACCCCGTACACCACGCGAAAACGCGCAATTTTCGTGAGAAGTGTTAACGGGCGGGTTAATAAGGTGTGAATCTGGGGGCTATCGCAAAAATACTGGCGTGAATTAGGAACAAGAGAACGAGGCAGCTGCAGCGGAGGATAACTGAAGCATTAATCAGGATCGGCAGACAGATATAAGGTTTTGTCGCGAAAGTTTCGGTACGCCGCATAATCAGCATTAAGCGCAACAGCCAACTCGACCTCTGGTCGCCGTTGCCTCGGACCCAGATTTTGTGCAATCTTTTTTTGGTTGTCTATCCAGTTCTGATCAAACTTCTCAATCTCCAAGAATTTCGACAAAGCATTCCAACCACGACCACTGTAATATAAATCTTCATAAAACAAAGGAAGGGTTCGGGCCCCGAATTCAAGCATCTTTTCAAAATGCACAAAGCTTTCATTCCAGTGTGAAATGGCCATCTTGTGATCCCAATCAGGTGCCCAGTCGCCCCAATTATTATCCATTCGTTCTTGGTAGGAAAGTGCAACAGATAATGGTTCACGAACCAATATTATGAAACTTGCGCCAGGCAGGTTTGCCAAATTCTCCCAGCCTTCAAAAATTGAAGGGTATTTGTCACCAACCCACGTCGCTTTTGGGTATTCTGCCGCAAAGTCATGTTTGGACTCCAAATGACCAGCAATGCAATGGGGGTAACATTCATCAGGTTGCGGGTTAAGAAACCTTTCGGGAGTAAAATGTTCCGTTGACAGGGTTTTGTTTTTTTCAAATTCTATCAGATATCGTTCTGCTCCGATGGCCACTTCCTTGCGCAGGTTGAGCGCGCGCAACATCGCCGTTGTGCCGCTTCGTGCACAGCCCCATATGAAAAGATGTTTCCGTTCTTGCATGGTGTAGAATATCTCTAAGTGTGTTTTTTACTTTTCCAAATGTAAACGACTTCTCAACCAAATTTCTTCTAAACCTGAGCTACTCTTTTTGCAAAGAAGCCTTGCAAATCAATGTTGGCCCGGGTTGTTTTGGTTCTGTGCATCGCTTGGTTGTGAAGGTCGAAGATACGCGGTCGTAAGGGCATTTGATTAAATCGCTGATCCTATTGTTCACGTCCGTGGCAGGACTCACCAAAATACACCAATGGTTGCAGTATCTATCTTTTGGCAAAACCAACCATACAATTTGGATTGGACGACAACATTTCCAACAAACCCTTCTGCCCCAACGAAGACTTATTGTGATGTGCTGATTGATCTATTTTATCCGATCAGGTGCATGCCAATATTTATTCCCCAGACGTCTACTTCAAAGCCCACGCAGAAGGACCATGTAATATTGGACGGCCTTGCGCAGGTTTTCGATTGAGATGCGTTCATCTTTGCCGTGCAGCAATGCAATATCGTCGGCTTTGAAAACGATGGGCATAAAGCGGTAACTGTTCTTGGCATATTTGCTGTAACGCCCGGAATCGGTGCCGCCGATTGTCAGGCCCGGCACAACGACCACATCGCCAAACACCGCTTGCGCCGATGCGGACAGGCGTTCGAAGGCATCGTTGGTGTGGGCTGACACCGAACTGGCGCCAGAGACATCCAAAACCTCTATGTCGATGTGATCTTGATGGATTTGGCTTTTGATGTGGTTCAAAACCGTTTGTTCGTTGTCGCGCGGATGCAGGCGGAAGTTTACGAAAACGCTGGCCTCTTGCGGTAAAACATTTTCCGCTTCTGACCCTTCCAGCATGGTTGGCGCTTTGGTTGTGCGCAACATGGCGTCGGTTGTGTTTTGCGCCGACAGCACCCGTTCCAAGATCGGTTTGAAAAGCCAAGTATTGGCAAACAAAACCCGTTCGGCCAATCCCATATGGGGGCCGAGGGTGTCAAAAAAGCTGGCGCTGACATCTGTTAATCCGCCCGCGACCGGTTCTTCTTGTAACTGCACAATTGCCTTGGCCAAATTGGACACCGCTGTGTCACGGTGGGGCAATGAACTGTGCCCCCCTTGACCGCGCGCTGTGATCCGCACGGTCATATATCCTTTTTCGGCAACGTTGATGGATGCAATGTCGGCATCAATGGAAGAAATGATATCGCTTAAGACAAATGATCCTTCGTCAAGGCTCCAATCAATTTCGATTTGGTTGTCTTGGAAATATGAAATGACCGCGGCTGCGCCCCCCGCGCCGCCGATTTCTTCGTCTTGTGTGATGGCCACATAAATATCGCGCTGCGGCTGAAACCCGGATGCGACAAGAAGGTCAATCGCGTGCATATATGAAACGACGCTGCCCTTCATATCCAGTGCCCCACGCCCCCAAACATACCCGTCAGAGATTTCACCGGCCCAAGGATCGCGCGACCAGTCCCCTTCGATTGGGACAACATCATAATGCCCACTGATCAGGATCGGGGATTGGGTGCTGTCGGTTCCTTTCCAATGGTAAAGGGGTGTGAAGCCGCCAACGATTGTTTGGTCCATCGCACGGCTTGCGTTTGGAAAAGCGATCTCAAGCCAATCAATAAATTCTTGATAGGCCGCAGGCCTGCCGGGTTCACCAAAGGGGTGGGATATGGTCTTGAACTGAATGGCTGTGCTCAGCTTTTGTGCCACGATTTCTGCATTCACATCGGGAACCGTGATATCCACGCGCTGGGTATTGTTGGGTTTGTATCTGACGGTGTTAAAGCCGATGATGCACAGCAGCCCGATGAACGCCAGACCAACCAGTTTCAAAATGCGTTTCATAACCATCCCCCAAGTTTCGGTTTGTGTTTATCAAAGCGGCGGGACCCCCTCAAACAGTAACGTGGCGTTACTGCGGCGCAGCCGCCAAGGTGAGCCGTATGAAAGATCGACGTTTCCCACAGACATATGCTTGGCAATCCAGCCGCTTCAGTCTAAATCCGGGCCAAAGCAGACGGAGTCAGTGATGGCCATTGATACAACCACCGCCGCGCGGGTCGCAAAACTTGCCCGGATCAAAGTTGAAGAAGACCAGTTGCCCGCTTTGGCGGATGAATTTTCAGCAATCCTTGGGTTCATTGAACAGCTGAACGAAGTGGACGTGGAAGGGGTGGAACCGATGACATCCGTCACACCCATGCGCCTGCCACGCCGCGAAGATGTGGTGACAGATGGCAATCAGGCCGAGGCGGTGTTGAAAAACGCACCCGACAGCCGCGAAGGATTTTTTGCAGTTCCAAAGGTGGTTGAGTGATGTCTGACAAAATGAACATGACGATTGCCCAAGCCCGCGATGCGTTGCGCAAAGGGGATTTCAGTGCCGTTGAATTGGCTGAGGCGTCTTTGGCGGCGGTTACGGCGTCAAAACCCCTGAACGCCTTTGTCCATGATACAAGCGATATCGCCATGAATCAGGCCAAAGCAGCCGATGCCCGCATCAAGGCCGGGGATGCGCCTGATATGTGCGGCATTCCCATCGGCATGAAGGATTTGTTTTGCACCAAGGGTGTCAATTCCCAAGCGGCTTCGGCGATATTGGATGGGTTCAAGCCGGAATATGAATCCACCGTCAGCCAAAAATTGTTCGACAATGGCGCCGTCATGGTGGGCAAGTTGAATATGGATGAATTTGCGATGGGATCGTCGAATGAGACATCCACCTATGGCAATGTCATCAACCCCTGGAAAGTTGATGATCAGGATTTAACGCCGGGTGGATCTTCCGGCGGCTCTGCCGCTGCGGTTGCGGCAAACACCTGTCTTGCGGCCACAGGTACAGATACGGGCGGATCAATCCGCCAACCGGCGGCCTTTACCGGCATCACGGGCATTAAGCCCACCTATGGCCGGTGTTCGCGCTGGGGCATTGTGGCCTTTGCCAGTTCCCTTGATCAAGCGGGGCCCATGACAAAAGATGTCCGCGACGCGGCCATTATGCTTGAGGCCATGTGCGGCTATGACCCCAAGGACAGCACATCCGCAGATATCCCCGTGCCAAATTTTGAAGCAGCGCTGACGGGCGACATCAAAGGCAAAACCATCGGCATTCCAAAAGAATACCGCATGGATGGCATGGCAGATGAGATTGAAAAGCTGTGGGCCGATGGCACGGCCATGCTCAAAGATGCGGGCGCCAAGATTGTCGATATCAGTTTGCCCCACACAAAATATGCGCTGCCTGCCTATTACGTGATTGCCCCCGCCGAGGCATCATCGAACCTTGCGCGATATGATGGCGTTCGCTTCGGCCACCGGGCCAAGCTTGAGGCAGGTGACGGCATCACCGAGATGTATGAAAAGACCCGCGCCGAAGGGTTCGGGGCCGAGGTCCAGCGCCGCGTGATGGTGGGCACCTATGTTTTGTCGGCTGGGTTTTATGATGCCTATTATAACCGCGCCCGCCGGGTGCGTGCTTTGATCAAGAAAGATTTCGACGATGTCTTTGCAACCGGTGTTGATGCGATTTTGACACCTGCAACCCCATCATCGGCGTTTGAATTGGGCAAAGAAGTGGCCGATCCCGTTGAAATGTACCTCAACGATGTGTTCACAGTCACCGTTAACTTGGCAGGTCTACCCGGGATTTCAGTTCCCGCGGGGCTGGACAGCAAGGGCCTGCCGCTTGGGCTGCAATTGATTGGCAAGCCATGGGAAGAGGGCGATCTGTTGAACACCGCCTTTGCCCTTGAAACGGCAATTGGATTTGACGCCAAACCAACACATTGGTGGGCGTAATTTCGCCACGTGTTACAAGTTTGAAAGGTTTGATGTTCTGATTTCTGGCATCAACCTTTCAAATGCCCTATAAAACCGCAAAACAAGGCAGCTTAGAGCGAGTACCATGAAATATACGGCCCTTTTTTGTGCGGCATTGATGATGACCGGGTGTATCACAGTTGCCCCAAATGATTCCGCCAGCGCGCGTCGCGATCGTGCATTGGAAACAGGAGAACCCATTCGTCCACCTGCGGCCCCGGCGCCCCAAGGGGCCCCATTGGAGCCCGCGAACGCGGCCCAATTGCCATCGAATACAGACGTTCGCGTGGAAGCATCCCCCACAAACGCGCAGCCACAGATCGTGGTTCAAACCGAAATCGACAATGGCGCGATCTCCGACGAACAAGATTTCGGCGCGGTGGACAGCCGCCGTTCCATCGAAAGTGACGCAGAACGGTTGGAACAGAACCGGGCGCAATACACCGTAATCCAACCTACGGATTTGCCGTCGCGCCGTGGCACAGGCCCCAACATTGTTGAATATGCCGTGACCACCAACAATCCGGTTGGCGTGCAATTGTATCGCCGGATTGGGTTTAACCGCGAAAACCGCGCGATCCGGGCGTGTTCGAAATATGCGACATCCGATTTGGCGCAACAGGCCTTTCTTGCCGCCGGTGGCCCAGTGCGCGATCGCAAGGGGCTTGACCCGGATGGTGACGGCTTTGCCTGCGCGTGGGATCCAACCCCCTTCCGCCTAGCGTTGCAAAACTGATCTGGCATCCCAGCCCCAATTTTGGCCCCCGCAAAGGGGGGCTGACGCCTTCTTTGATTGTGGTGCATTACACCGCAATGGATGGGGTGGATGCTGCCCGTGATCGGTTGTGTGATCCCGAATTCGAAGTTTCGGCCCATTATTTGATTGGCCAAGACGGCACCGTTATTCACATGGTGCGCGAGGTAGATCGGGCGTGGCATGCGGGTGCGGGCGCTTGGGGGGCGATCAGGGACGTGAATTCCGCATCCATCGGGATAGAGCTTTGTAATCGCGGTGATCACGCCTTTGCAGTGGTGCAGATCAAAGCGCTGATTGCTTTGATTGATGATATTCGCACGCGTTGGTCCATACCCGCCCATCGGGTGATCGGGCATTCTGATATGGCACCTGCGCGCAAACAAGATCCGGGGCGCCTTTTTCCATGGGATGAACTGTCCATGGCGGGGCAGGCGGTGCACCGGGGCCGCCCTGTGGGACCGGATCTTGGGTTTCTTCAGGCGGCTGAAAAATTTGGATACGCGATCCCAGATGACAAACGGGCCAGTGATATCATTCTTGAAGCCTTTCGCCAAAGATTTCGACCCAGCGCTGAGGGGCCATTGGATGAAAAAGACATCCGCATTTTATCCGACCTTGCGCAAACCTGGCCGGTTGACGGTGAAACAGGCGCAGCGTAAGCCCTGATATGCGCGGGGGGCTGGGCGGTCGCGGCATGTCAGTGTCGAGGAAAGTCCGGACTCCCTGAAACAAGGGTGCCGGGTAATGCCCGGCGGGGGAAACCCCAGGGAAAGCGCCACAGAGAACAGACTGCCATGCATGCATGGCACAGGTGAAACGGTGGGGTAAAAGCCCACCGCGGGGATGGCAACATTACCGGCACGGCAAGCCCCACCCGGAGCAATGCCAAATAGGGGCCGCACCGTGGCGCGTTTCACGCCCTGCAGGTCCGGGTTGGCAGCTAGAGCGCGGTTGGTAACAGCCCGCCCAGAGGAATGATCGCCCAAAGGGGCCTGTGCCCCTTGGACAAAATCCGGCTTATAGGCCCCCCGCGCATTTAGTTCTCTAATTTTAAAATCTTATGGACGCGGTCCACCACGGTGCCATCGGCCAGGGTTGTGTTTGGGGTTGTGTGAAAATCTTGAAACCCAAGGCGGCTGTAATAGGCCAGACCCCCGGTGTTGTCGGCACGGATCGTTGCGTCAATCCCTACCACCCCCGCGGCAATGGCCTTGGCGCGCGTCATGGCGAAAAGCGCTTTACCCACCCCTTTGCCTTGGGCCTGAATATCGGCAAATGTGGCAATGATGGCCCAATCATCCGCATCCGGCAGATAGGGTAATGCATCTTTTGTGCCCCAAAACAGGGATTGAAATCCTAAAAGGCGGGCCCCCTCAAAGGCCAGTTGGCAGGAAACGCCTTTGGGGTTTTCGATGTGCTTGGAAATCATGCCTTCGGGGCTGTAGGGCGCTGTATAGGCCGTCGTGCCCCCTTTTGCGATGATGGGATTGATCAACGCACACATGGGTGTGGCATCCGCTTTTGTGGCGGGTCGCAATGTTAATGGCATGCTTTGGGACCCCAGATTGCACGTTCGTGTGACTTCCATAGGGGGCTGTGCAGAAAACAGCCACCCATTTTGGGTGAATCGGTTGACAGGGGCCACAGCCTGAGTAAAAGGCAGACTTCAGATTGCATCGGCCAAATTTGGCCGCCCGTAGGAGAAAACCCATGGCGAAGCCAACCACAATCAAAATCCGCCTGAATTCGACCGCGGACACCGGCCATTTTTACGTGACAAAGAAAAACGCACGCACCATGACTGAAAAGATGGTTGTGCGGAAGTATGACCCGGTTGCACGCAAGCACGTGGAATACAAAGAAGGCAAAATCAAGTAAGCCTTGTTTAAAAGATTTGATGTTAAGGCCGCCTTATGGGCGGCTTTTTCGTTTGGGACTGTCGGTGCGGCGCTGTTTGGGGCCATGCCCCAAATGCGCCCCGCCCGCCGTCCCATTGCCTTCGGCGAGAGTATATTGGGCAAAAGGATATTGGGATTGGTTTACCCCGGGGGTATTGTCCCCGGGGCATCCCATTGCACGGTCATCGGCTCTCCAGCCTGTACCGTGGATTTAGGGTCCGGCAAATGGGTTAAAGTGAGGTTACCAAGGGTTTTGTCATTTGGTCGATCGGGTGTTCACGAAGCGTTATGAACATCCTTTTGCAAGAAATACTCCACGGGGGTTTGGGGGTGTGAAACCCCCAAAGAAAAAGGCCGGGACATTGCCCGGCCTTTGAATGCGTAATGAAGCGCGGTTTATTCGCTGTTGCCCATGAACATCAGCAAGAACTGGAACATGTTCAAGAAATCCAGATACAGGTTCAGCGCACCATGGATGGCTGATTTATCCAACCATTCTTGATCGCCATAGTGGGCGTGGGCCAGATACATATTCTTGATGTTTTGTGTGTCATAGGCTGTCAGACCTGCGAAGATCAGAACGCCGATCGCAGAGATGGCAAACATCAATGCCGCAGACGCCAAGAAGATGTTAACGATCATCGCAACCAACAGGCCGATAACACCCATGATCAAGAAGCTGCCCCAGCCTGAGATGTCTTTCTTCGTGGTGTATCCCCACAAAGATAGGCCGGCGAATGCGATCGCGGTCACCAAGAAGGTTTGTGTGATCGAATATCCGGTGTAGCGGATGAAGATGGAGCTGAGCGAGAGACCGATCAGGGCCGCAAAACCGTAAAAGAATACTTGTGTCATTGCGGCGGATGCGCGGCGCATCACAACGCCGAAGCCAAAGAACAGAATGGCCAGAGGTGCAAACATGATCACCCAGCGCAGGGGCGACAGGTAAATCGCCTGCCCAAAGGAGGTCAGCAATGTGCCGTTGCTGAGCTGCACAGCCGCTTCTGCAGGGTTTGTTGTTGTTGCCAAGCCTGCAAAGGCCCAGGCCGCCAAAGCGGTGATCACCATGCCGATGGACATGGTGCCGTACACTTTGTTCATATGGGACCGAAGGCCCTGATCAATTTCGGCAGACCGTGCACCGGTCTGCGCAGTCATTGTATTATAGTCAGCCATTAAAACCTCCAAATTTTGGTTTTCGCGTGGGTGTTGTCTTTGAATGGAATATTGGCGCAATTGACCAATAATTCAACCCATCAATGGGGTTACATTCACACGAAAACCAAGAAGGTTTTAGCGAAAGCTGTTTGGCAGCCGTGCTGCAGGGATATCCCAAGGTGTACGCTGCGATTCGGCGACCACATCATCATGGGTTAATCCGCAATCCACCAGTTGGCTGGACGATAGGTTGGCCAAGGCCAACCGTTCGGCCCGGATTTGGCGCATTTCCAAGAAACGTACCCAGAAAGACCGGCGCGGGGCCGAATATGTGGCAAAGGTGGGGGCTGTGATATGTGCCATAATCATTTCCAATCCTGATCAATAAGCGGTGATTCATGTTTCGACTTGATAGATAGGCGGGTTATTTGCATAATAAAAATGAATGTTTGTTGTGAAATACATCACGGAAATTGAAATGTTTAGAAATCTGGATATGGCGACATTGCGCAGTTTTGTGGCGGTTGCAGAGCAAGGCGGGGTCACCCGGGCCGCCGCCATGGTGCATTTGACGCAATCTGCGGTGTCGATGCAGATCAAGCGGTTGGAAGATCAATTGAACCTAAAGGTTTTTGAACGTCATAACCGAACGTTGAGCCTGACGTCCGCTGGGGAACAGTTGTTGTCGTATGCCCGGCGTATATTGGACTTGAACGATGCCGCGGTGTTTCGCCTGACGGATGCGGAATTCGAAGGCGAAATCACTTTGGGTGTGCCCCATGACATCGTTTATCCATCCATCCCGCGGGTGTTGCGGTCGGCGGCGGCAACATTTCCGCGGCTGAAGCTGAACCTTGTTTCCTCTTACACGTCGGCGTTGCACGAATCCTTTGCCGCAGGCGAATGCGATATCATTTTGACCACGGAACAGGTTGTTCGCCCGGGCGGGGAGACAATTATTGAACTGCCCTTGGTGTTTGTTGGTGCCCCTGATGGCACGGCCTGGCGCAATCGCCCGTTGCGATTGGCGTTTGAAAACCGGTGCTTGTTCAGGCCCGGGGTGCAAGCGGCCTTGGATGCGGTAGATGTGCCGTGGGAAATGGCCGTCACATCCAAAAACACCCGCACGGTTGAAGCCACCGTCAGTGCCGATTTGGCGGTTCATGCAATGATTGCCGGGACGATGCGCGGGGATTTGCAAGAGGTGCGCCATGGGGGGGCCTTACCCGATCTGGGCATGCAAAAGATCAACCTTTACGCAGGCCCTGATTGTGGCAGCCCAACGGCCACTGCGTTAATAGAGATGTTAAAAGCCGAGATCGCGGCCCTTGGTCAAAGATCGGTGCGCGCGGCCTGATTTTTAGGCCATGGTTAAGACAACCTTACCGGTTGATTTGCGTGCCTTTAACAATGCCAGCGCCTCGTTCGCCTGTTCAAAAGGAAAGACATGGTTGATCTTGGGGCTGATTTCACCGCTTTCGACCATGGCGAACACGTCTTTTAAGCTGTCGAACACTTTGTCGGGGGCGTAATCCAATACTCCGCCCCAATAAAATCCCTGCACAGTGACGTTTTTTACCAATAAAATATTGGCTGGGATTTTTGGCACGCTGCCACTGGCAAAACCGATGGCAAGATATCGTGCCTCGGGCGCGCATGATCGCAAGCAGGGTTTGAACAAATCCCCCCCAACGGCATCATAGACAACATTCACCCCACCCAGTTCCTTAAGCTTATCGGACAGGGCTTCGTCTTGGCTGTCGATTAAAATCTGGGCCCCGGCTTGTTGCGCCACTTTCAACTTTTCTGCACCGCGTGCAATGGCCACAACGCGGGCACCAAGGGCCGCCCCCAATTCCACGGCTGTCAAACCAACCCCACCAGCAGCCCCTGTCACCACCAGTGTTTCACCCCGCCGCAGCTGGGCCCGATCGGTGAGCGCCAAATGGGATGTGCCATAGGCGATCAATAAACCAGCGGCCTGTTCATCAGATAAGGCATCTGGCACTTGAACGCATCGATGTGCCGGGAACACGCCTTCGGTGGCCATTCCGCCAGACCCTGCAAAGACGGCGACACGATCCCCAACGTTCAAGTTTTTTACACCTTTGCCGACCTCCGTTACCTCGCCACACATTTCCATGCCGGGTGTGAGGGGAAGGTCAGGTGTATCCTGATAGGTTCCACGAATCATAAGCAAATCAGCGAAGTTCAAAGCGCAACTTTTGATTTTGATACGCACCGTCCCGGGTTCAAGAGTCTGAACGGACATGTCTAAAAGTACAGGTGTATCCCCATGGTTGTGTACTACAAATGCACGCATTGTTCGCAGTTCGCCTTCAAATTTCTCTTCCTGAATTCAGTATGAACGTTCTTCCTGCAAAAGGTAAGAGGAAGTTTTTTGTGAATTTGGAGTCGGTATAAAGATTGTAAAATATTGAAAATAAAAGATAAAAATGTGAACGGGGTTTTTCGAATTTCCAGAAAGGCAATCGGGGATTTTCTAAAAGCGGACTTCGAAATCTGTTGTGAATCACTTTGGTTATCAAAATCCCTGACAATACTTTGAGTTGAGCGATTGCCCCCTTCGAAGTAAACCAAAGTCGGGCAAGGTCATCTTGTCTGACGGGTGTGAGTGGCACCCGGTTAAAGGAGTGAAGTTACTATGAAGCATCCAGTCGATGTACATGTGGGTAAACGTATCCGGCACCGCCGGTGGTTGGTTGGCATGACACAGCAACAACTGGCTGAACGTGTCGGGATCAAGTTTCAGCAGATCCAAAAATATGAAACAGGTATGAACCGTGTCAGCGCGTCTCGTCTTTGGGATATCGCAGAGGTTTTAACTGTGCCTGTCAGCTTCTTCTTTGAAGGGTTGAATGCGGTTGAAGGACAAGACGAAGCAACAACAAAAGATTTGTTTGCTGACAAAGAAGCGCTTGATCTGGTGCGTTCGTATTATGCGATGCCAGAAAACCAGCGCAAACGCTTGTTCGAATTGGCCCGCGTATTAAGCGACGCGGCATAAACACGACGCGCGCCGCTTGACCAAAGTGGCGAACGACAATTAGTTGGGTGGTGCAGCCTAGATAGGAACCGCCCATGGCTTTCCCTTTATCTGAATTGAACCACCTAACCGATCTTGCTTGTCAAGCGGCGGATGCTGCGGCGCGTGAAACGTTGCCGTTGTTTCGCACGGCGGGTTTGGTGGCTGACAATAAATTGGCCGGGGCGTTTGATCCGGTAACCGCCGCTGACAAAGCGGCGGAAGCCGCCATTCGCAAGGTCGTTTTGGCCGCGCGCCCAGATGACAGCATCGTTGGCGAAGAAGATGCCAACATTGATGGATCATCAGGTGTTGTGTGGGTGATTGACCCGATTGATGGAACCCGCGGGTTTATCAGCGGCACCCCCACATGGGGCACATTGATCGCGGTTGGCGATGCGCAAGGCCCACGCATTGGCATTGTGGATCAACCCTATATCGGGGAACGGTTTATCGGCACACCGAACGGGGCTGTTTTGCGACGCGGGGGGGCGGATCAACCGATTTCAGTGCGCGATGTTCGCAATTTCGAGGACGCCACCATATTCACAACCTTTCCAGAGGTTGGGCGCGACCAAGATCGGGCGGGTTTTGTGCGTGTTGCTGATGAATGCAAAATGGTGCGTTACGGCATGGATTGTTATGCCTATGCCCTGTTGGCGGCAGGTCAGATTGATCTGGTGATCGAGGCGGGCTTGGCCCCCTATGATGTGCAAGGGCCCATCGCGTTGGTGCAAGCCGCCGGTGGGGTGGCGACCAATTGGTCGGGCGGCAGTGCCGCACAAGGGGGGCAAATTATTTGCGCCGCCACGCCCCAATTGCACGCAAAGGCGCTGAAGCTGTTGGAACCATACGCAGATGGATAGTCAAATCATCAAAGGGGCGGATGTCATCCTTCCCATGACATCGCTTGGGGAACGCCTGCGCGGGGTGGATATTCGCATGGATGGCGGACGGATCACCCAGATCGGCGAAAACCTTGATCCGGCGGGGGCCAATGTCACCCATGCGGATGGGTGCGTTGTGACGCCCGGATTGGTGAACACCCACCACCACTTGTATCAAACCCTGACACGTGCGGTGCCAGCGGCCCAAGATGCGGCCCTGTTTGGATGGTTACAAACCCTGTATCCGATTTGGGAACAGATGACGCCCGAGGACATCGCAACCGCCAGTCAGGTGGGCATGGCGGAGCTTTTGTTATCGGGGTGCACGATGACATCTGATCATTTGTATCTGTTTCCCAATGGAACGCGACTGGAAGATACCATTCATGTGGCCCACGATATCGGCATTCGCTTTCACGCCACACGCGGCGCCATGAGCATTGGGGAATCCGATGGCGGATTGCCCCCCGACAGTTTGGTGGAACAAGAAAACGCAATTCTTGAGGATATGATCCGCGTCATTGATGGGTTTCACGATGACAGCGCAGGCGCGATGACGCGTGTCGGCGTTGCCCCCTGCAGCCCGTTTTCCGTCAGCCGCGATTTGATGCGCGATGCGGCCATTTTGGCCCGTGATAAGGGCGTGATGATGCACACCCATTTGGCGGAAAATGACGAAGACATCGCCTATAGCCTTGAAAAGTTTGGCTGTCGCCCCGGCCAATATGCCGAAGATTTGGGTTGGGTTGGGTCTGATGTGTGGCACGCCCACTGCGTGAAATTGGACGGGCAAGAGATTGATTTGTTTGCCCACACCCGCACCGGCGTCGCCCATTGCCCATGTTCCAATTGCCGTCTGGCCAGTGGCATTGCCCCGGTGCGTGCCATGCGCGACGCAGGCGTGCCGGTGGGGTTGGGCGTGGATGGGTCTGCCAGCAACGATCGCGGTAATCTGATGGCGGAGGCGCGTCAGGCAATGTTGTTGCAACGGGTGCAGTCGGGGCCGGGGGCCTTTGCGGCGGATGAGGCATTGATGCTGGCCACACACGGTGGGGCACAGGTCCTTGGGCGGCCCGATTGTGGCACGATCGAAGTTGGCAAATGCGCTGATGTGGTGATTTGGGATGTCTCTGGCGTGGACAGCGCGGGATCATGGGATCCCGCCGCCCTTGCACTTGCCGGGCCTGATCTGGCGCGCGATGTTTTTGTAAACGGCCGCAAGGTGGTCGAAGATGGCCGGTTAACCACGGTGGATGAACGGGCCCTTGCCGCGCGGCAAAACCGGAACCTGAAGGCGTTGATGGATCGGGTTTAATCCTGCGATAACCTTTCACCGGCCACCCAAACATCCGCAATCGCGCGATCATCACCCATCATGATTGTCGGGAAAAGCGCCTCCCATATGTCATTGGCCTGGGCGTTGCGTTGGGCGATGGCGGGGGTGGAGGCAAGATCAAGAACACAGATATCAGCCTCGGCCCCTTGGCCAAGGTGCCCCACCACACCACCCAAATGCAGGGATTGTGCTGATCCTTCGGTGGCCAGCCACATCAGTTGCGCCGGATGCAGTGGATTGCCGCGCAATTGGCCAACTTCATAGGCCGCTGCCATGGTGCGCAGCATCGAAAATGACGACCCGCCGCCAATATCGGTGGCCAAACCCACATTCAGGCGTTGGGACAGGCCCATGTCAAACAGGCCCGATCCGATAAAGGTGTTCGACGTGGGGCAATGCACAACCGCTGCACCCACATCGGCCAGTTGATCCACCTCTCGCGGTTCAAGGTGGATGGCGTGGCCATAGACGCCCCGCGCGCCCAACAGGCCAAAACGTTCATAGGTATCAAGATAATCGCGCGCGTCGGGAAACAGATCGCGCACCCATGCGATTTCTTCGACCTGTTCACTGATATGGGTTTGCATCAAACAGCTGGGGTTTTCGGCCCACAGATCGCCCAAGACCTGCAATTGGTCTGGTGTGGATGTGGGGGAAAATCGTGGGGTGATCGCATAGATATTTCGCCCGACCCCGTGCCAACGTTCGATCAGGGCCTTGCTTTCGTCATAGGCGCGCTGGGCGGTATCGCTCAGGCCATCGGGCGCGTTACGATCCATGCAGGTTTTACCGCCAGCCACCCGCATGTTGCGTGCAGAGGCGGCCGTGAAAAACGCATCCACCGACACGGGCGAAGATGTGCAATAACTGGCCACGGTGGTGGTGCCGAATTTCGGCATAATATCGAAAAATGTTTCTGCCACCGCCTTGGCGTAATCGGCATCGGCCAAACGCGTTTCTTCGGGGAAGGTATAGGTATTGAGCCAATCAATCAGACGTTTGCCCCAACTGGCGATGATGGCGGTTTGGGGATAATGCACATGGGCATCCACAAATCCAGAAACGATCAATTTTTCCCCATAATCCACGCAGTTGGCGATGGGGTGCGCCTGGCGCAGGTCTTGGGCCGGGCCAACGGCTTGGATTTTTCCATCTTCCACCAAAACGGCCCCATGCCTGTTGTGATGGGTGACGTCTTGCCAATCCTGACGCATCGGGTTTCCGGTGAACCCAAGGGTTTGTCCCAATAGCAGCGTTTTCATTTATTGTGCCTGTGCGTTTCAACTTGTCGGTCAACCTTGTCATGGTCTGGCGCAGGTCGTAAAGGCAGTTATGTCACAGACGCAGCCAACATCCCCGCTTGAAATCGAAACCGTGCTGGATGGTCAGCGCGTGAATGATGTTTTGGCCGCGCTTGAGGCGCAAGACACAACCACCTTGCAGGATCTGTTGGATCCTTTGCACCCCGCCGACATCGCCGACATGATGGAACAGATCAGCGATGCCCAACGGGCCGATCTGATGGCCCTTTGGAAAGGGGGGATCGACGGTGAGGTTCTATCAGAGCTGGATGAGGGCATCCGTGATGACATCATCGATGCAATGGAACCCCAAGATCTGGCCGAGGCGGTTCGCGAACTTGAATCCGACGATGTTGTCGACCTTATCGAAGATCTTGAGGCCCCACAGGCCGAAGCGGTTTTGGATGCGCTGGATGATGCAGACAGGGCGGTTGTTGAACAATCGCTTAGCTTTCCTGAGGATTCAGCCGGCCGTTTGATGCAACGCGAAGTGGCCATGGCCCCGGATCATTGGACCGTTGGGCAGGCGATTGATCATTTAAGATCGCGCGATGATTTGCCTGAACAATTTTATCACATGATCTTGGTGGATCCACGTTTGAAACCCACCGGCTATGTGACCTTGGGCCGCCTGTTGTCGAGCAAGCGAAAGGTGGCTTTGGCCGATATTCTAGAACCCAGTTTTCGCACCATTCGGGCCGAAGATGACGAAGAAGAAGTCGCTTATGCGTTCAATCAATACCATCTGATTTCAGCCCCCGTTGTGGACAGCGACGATCGTTTGGTTGGGGTGATCACAATCGATGATGCCATGGCCGTGTTGGATGAAGAACACGAAGAAGATATTTTGCGCCTTGCCGGTGTGGGCGAAGGTTCTTTGACGGACCGGGTGGTGGAAACCACCAAACGCCGTTTTCCGTGGTTGGCTGTGAACCTTGTCACCTCTATCTTGGCGTCGATTGTGATCGCCCAGTTTGAGAATACGATCGCCACCATTGTGGCCTTGGCCGTGTTAATGCCCATCGTTGCCTCCATGGGGGGGAATGCCGGAACACAATCCCTGACCGTTGCCGTACGGGCCATGGCGACCAAGGATTTGACCGCCTCAAACGTGTGGCGCGTGATCCGACGTGAGGTTTTGGTGGGCTTGGTGAATGGCGTGATCTTTGCCATCGTTATGGGCATTGTTGGTGTTATTTGGTTTGGGATGCCGATGCTGGGCGTGGTGTTGTTCTTGGCGATGATCATCAACATGGTTGTTGCTGGGCTTGCGGGGACTGTGATCCCCGTGATTTTGGACAAATTGAAGATTGATCCGGCACTGGCATCCGGCGCCTTTGTGACAACGGTGACGGATGTTGTGGGTTTCTTTGCCTTTCTGGGCCTGGCAGCGGTGTTATTGTTATGACCTTAGATGATCAGAAAAAAGCAGCGAGGGCCGCCGCATTTGCCCGCCGCAAAGTGGCCTTTGCAGAACGTCGCCCCGGTGCATCCGCCAAATTGTCAGAGGTGTTGGCCGGATATCGCGGTGTCCCTGTGGCTGGCTTTATGCCCATCAACACAGAGATTGATCCAAGGCCCGCCATGGCAGAGGCATCGGCCCACGGCCCGGTGGGTGTGCCTGTGATCAAGGCCGCAGCCACGCCCTTGGATTTTGCGATATGGGCCCCAGACGCCCCCATGGTGGAAGGGGCGTTCAAGGCCCAGATCCCCGCGGATTTGCAATGGATGGTGCCCGAGGTTGTGATCGTGCCCTTGGTGGCGTTTGACATACACGGCGAGCGCTTGGGGTATGGGGGCGGATTTTATGATCGTACCCTCGAAGGTTTGCGTGCCCGTGGCCCGGTTTTGGCCATGGGGTTTGCCTTTGACGCACAAGAGGCCAGCGATCTGCCATTAGAAAAGACAGACCAGCCCTTGGATTTGATTATCACAGAAACCCGCGTGATAGAGGTTGCCAAATGAAAATTCTGTACTTGGGGGATGTGGTCGGCCGGGCAGGGCGCGCGGCGATTTCGGATCGATTGCCGGGACTCAGGGATCACCTGAAGTTGGATTTTGTGGTGGTAAATGGTGAAAATGCCACCTCTGGCATGGGGTTATCAGGCGCGCATGCCAAAACGATTTTGGACGCCGGAGCCGATGTTATCACCTTGGGCGATCATGCCTTTGATCAAAAAGACATGCTCAGCTTTATTGAAACCGAACCGCGCATCATCCGCCCCATAAATTTTTCTAAATCGGCCCCGGGCCGGGGCGCGGCCGTGTTTGAGGCAACACGGGGCCGCAAAGTTTTGGTGACACAGGTTTTGGGGCAAGTCTTTATGAAACGCCCGTTTGAGGATCCGTTTCACAACATGGATCAGGTGTTATCGCGTCATCCCCGCGGTGGGCAGGTGAATGCCTCTTTGGTGGATATCCATTGCGAAGCCACGTCCGAAAAGATGGCGATGGGGCATTTTTGCGATGGCCGCGCATCCATGGTTGTGGGCAGTCACACCCATGTACCCACGGCCGATGCAATGATCCTGCCGGGCAATACCGCCTTTCAATCCGATGCGGGAATGTGCGGGGATTATAATTCCGTCATTGGCATGCAAAAGGATGAACCCCTGCGCCGTTTTGTAACGGGCATGCCCAAAAACCGCTTTGAACCCGCAAAGGGAGAGGCCACATTATGCGGTCTGCTGGTGGAAACAGATGATATGACTGGGGCGGCCAAATCAGTATCCATGTTCCGTGACGGTGGCGTTTTACAGGCCACCCCATGAAGGGATTTGCCCCCTATGCGTGGCTTGTTGCCCTTGGGGCCGGGTGGGGTGTGACCCAGCCCCTGACCAAGATTGCCGTCAGTGGCGGTCATGGGGTGATGGGGCTGATTTTCTGGCAACTGGCCATCAGCGTGCTGGTGCTGGGTGCGGTTCAATTGGCCCGACGACGTTCCATCAGTTTTGCCCATCCTTTGATCTGGTTTTATCTGGTGATCACTTTAACCGGCACGTTGATCCCGAACTCATTCAGTTATGTGGCGATTGCGGTGCTGCCATCGGGATTGATGTCGATCTTCATTTCACTTGTACCGATGTTTTCATTCCCCATTGCCCTGGCGCTGGGCACAGACAGGTTCAGCTTCAAGCGGCTTTTTGGCCTGTCACTTGGTTTGACGGCGGTTCTGCTGATCGTATGGGTGCCTGATGCATTGCCCAGTGCGGCCATGCTGATCTTTGTTCCGTTGGCCTTGGTGGCGCCGTTGATGTACGCGTTTGAAGGCAATTTCGTTGCCAAATGGGGAACGGGTGGGGCAGGTCCTTTGCAATTGCTGCTGGGGGCATCTGTGATTGGCTGTTTCCTGGCCTTGCCTTTGGCGTTGGCAACCGGTCAGTTCGTTTCGCTTTGGGTGCCCTGGGGCCCGCCGGAATGGGCGCTGGTGGCATCATCGGTTATTCATGCCATTGTTTACACCCTGTTTGTGACACTGATCCGCAGATACGGTGCGGTGTTTTCCCAACAAGTTGGGTATTTGGTCACCGTTTTTGGGGTGGGATGGGCCATGCTTATCTTAGGGGAAAGCTATTCCGGGCCCATATGGGTTGCCTTGGCCCTTATGTTTGCGGGAATATACCTTGTAAGCCCCAGACCGGTTGAGGACGATGGAAAACCTGCTTCCCCTAACTGAAACGCAAGCCGCATTCGCAACCTTGGGCGTTGTGGGTATCATGTTTGTGATGTTCCTGCGCGAGGTGTTCCCGGTTGAGGTGGTGGCCCTTATCGGGGTGTCGCTTTTGTTGGCAACCGGGCTTTTGCCTTATGCCGATGCCTTGGCGGTTCTGTCGAACCCGGCCCCATGGACCATCGCCGCAATGTTCATCGTTATGGGGGCCTTGGTGCGAACCGGGGCCTTGGACGCCTTTACAAAACTTGCGGATCGACATGCCCAAACCCGGCCGGCATTGGCCATTGTGATGTTAATGAGCTTTGTGGTGATTGCCTCGGCCTTTGTATCGAACACACCAGTGGTTGTTGTGATGATCCCGGTTTTTGTGCAATTGGCAAAAACCATGGGGGTGTCTGCCTCTAAACTTCTGATCCCGCTGAGTTATGCGGCCATATTGGGGGGCACCTTAACCCTGATTGGGACCTCGACCAATTTGTTGGTGGATGGGGTGGCGCGGTCCCAGGGCCTGACTGGATTTTCGATTTTTGAGGTCACCCCCTTGGGTGTTATCTTGGTGATCTGGGGCATGATTTACCTTCGGTTTGTGGCACCAAGGCTGTTGCCGGATCGATCCAGCTTGGCCAGTTTGCTCGGCGACCGGTCAAAGATGAAATTTTTCACAGAGGCCGTCATCCCCCCGGATTCAAACCTGATCGGGCGCGAGGTGACTGGGGTGCAATTGTTTAAACGCCCGGGCGTGCGTTTGATTGATGTTGTGCGCGGGGACACATCCCTTCGCCGCCGCCTGAAAGGTGTTGAACTGGCGGTGGGCGACAGGGTCATTTTGCGCACGGAAATGACAGAACTTCTTAGTTTGCAACGCAACAAATCCCTCAAACGCGTGGATCAGGTGTCTGCCGTTGAGACCACAACGGTTGAGGCATTGATCACCCCCGGCTGTCGGATGATCGGGCGCACCATGGCCAGTTTGCGACTGCGCCGCCGGTTCGGGGTCTATCCATTGGCCATCCACCGTCGCAATCAAAACCTGTCAGGACAGATGGATGATGTGGTGGTTAAGGTTGGTGATACGCTGTTGTTGGAAGGGGCGCCCGACGCCATTGGGCGCATGGCATCTGAGATGAATATGGTGGAAGTGAATGCCCCAAGCGAACGTGCCTTTCGCCGTGATCGCAGCTTGATCGCCATTTTTGCCCTCATTGCCCTTGTGGGGTTGGCGGCGTTTAATGTTGCGCCGATTTTGCTGTTGGCGATCCTTGCTGTGGCCCTTGTTTTCGCCACACGCTGTATCGATGGGGAAGAGGCATTTGGTTTTGTCGATGGGCGTTTGCTTGTGCTGATCTTTTCCATGCTGGGCATTGGGGCGGCGTTACAGGCCACGGGGGCCGTCGCTTTGATTGCAAATGGGGTGGCGCCCTTTTTGGCCCAGCTGCCGCCATTTTTGATTGTCTGGGCCATATATTTGCTGACATCGATTTTGACGGAACTGGTGTCTAACAATGCGGTGGCCGTCGTGGTTACCCCCATCGCCATTGGTATTGCACAGACCCTTGGCATCGATCCACGCCCCTTGGTGGTTGCCGTCATGGTGGCCGCCAGCGCCAGTTTTGCCACGCCCATTGGATATCAAACCAACACTTTGGTGTTTGGCCCCGGCGGATATAAGTTTGCAGATTACCTGCGCGTGGGGATCCCTTTGAATCTAAGTATTGGGGCGTTGGCATCCGCCATCATCCCCTTCATTTGGCCGTTGTAACCGCAATGTGCAGGCCTTTGGCCTGCGCCTGAAACTGCGATACCCCATCCGGGGTATCGGTGTGCCTCCGGCAGGAGTATTTTGGGCAAAAGGATGATGTGGTTTTACAATGGCCAGAAGATTAGAATTGCTGGGATGGACACCGCAACAACGAGGATTTCCAAGGGCAATCCCATGCGCCAGTAATCGCCAAACGAATATCCGCCGGGGCCAAGGATCAGAGTATTATTCTTATGCCCGATGGGTGTGAGGAACGCGGCTGACGCGGAAATTGCCACAGCCATCAAAAACGGGTCGGGGTTCACGCCCAATGTTTGCGCCATTTGTATGCCGATGGGGGCCGCCACAATCGTGGTGGCGGTATTGTTTAATACATCAGACAGGGTCATGGTCACAATCATCAGGATAGTTAGGATCGCCCATGGGGGCATGCCTTGGGTCAGGTTTACCAATCCACCGGCGATCAATTCGGTGCCTCCGCTGGCCTCTAATGCGGCGCCGAGAGGGATCATAGACCCCAGCAAGACCACCACGGGCCATTCGATATGATTATAAATTTGGTGCAACGGGATTATCCCTGTCAGGACGTAGGCCACAACCACAATTCCCAAGGCGATGGGCAGGTAAATTAATCCAACACTGGCGGCCACAACCGCGCCCACGAACAAAGCAATCGCCAACCAAACCTTGCTGTCGGCGGTGACTTGCAGGCCACGATCCGCCAGTGGCAAACAGCCCAGCCAGCTGACCACATCATCACTGGCGTCTTGTGGGGTGAGCAGAAGCAAAATATCACCGGGGCGCAGCACGGTTTTGCGCAATTGTTGTGTAATGCGTTTTCCCTCGCGGGAAATGCCCATCAACACCGTGCGTTGCCGCCACGACAGGCCAACCGATTGCGCGGTACGGCCGTTCAGGCGCGATGTATCCGTAACAACACATTCCACCATGGCCAAGCCATCGCCGTCGGCTTTCAAGTGGGCTTCGCGGCCTTCATCGGCGAAATTGAGTTTCAGGCTTGTGCGAAATTCATCCAGCGCATCTGGGGTTGCCTCAATCCGCAGGGCATCCCCCGCCGCGATCAATGTGTTTTTTGCGGTGCCGTATAATTTCTTGCCGTCCCGGATCAGGCCAATGATGGCCACATCGTTTTTTTCCGCCTCTTCATAAAGATCGGCCACGCGGCGGCCGATTTGTTTGCTGTCGTCTGGGACGGTTAATTCTGCCAAATATTGACCCAGATCATCCAAATTGCTGGCAGATGTGTTGTCGCGTTGCGGGATCAATCGCCATCCGATCAGCGCCACAAAGGCCAGACCGGCCAATGCGGCCACGCCGCCCACCGGGGCGAAATCAAACATTTTGAACGGTTCACCGAGGGCGTCTTCACGAATGGAGGCAATGATGATGTTTGGCGGCGTGCCGATCAATGTTACCATGCCGCCCAATATGGTGGCAAAGCTGAGAGGCATCAAAGACAGACCCACGGCCCGCTGTGCCTTGCGGGCGGTTTGAATATCAACGGGCATCAACAAGGCCAAAGCGGCAACATTGTTCATAAAGGCCGATAGAATACCGCCGATGGCCCCCATCAAAGCGATGTGGCTTCCTAATTTACGCGTGGAATCCACCAAGGTACGCGTGATCAAATACACCGCACCGGATCGGACCAATCCCGCGCTGACCACCAAAACCAAGGCCACCACCAAAGTGGCCGGGTGCCCAAATCCATCAAAGGCGTTTTTGGTGTCTACAAGGCCCAAAACAACCGCCACCATTAAGGCGGTAAAAGCCACGAGATCATACCGAAATCGCCCCCAAATCAGAAGGATGAACACCAGCCCAAACAGGCTGAACAACATGATTTGATCTGTGGTCACGAATTTGCCCCGTTGGTTTGTTCTTTTTCAAACCATGACACACAGGCCGCAGAAGGGCAATTTGGGGAATTTTGACAAAATTGCATCCCTGCGCCCGGTTGAACTGTGAACGCGCGCCCGTTAGGACGGTACCGCACGTGGAATTTCGGAGGGCACCATGGCCGGACACAGTAAATGGGCAAATATTCAGCATCGCAAAGGTCGGCAAGACAAGTTGCGGTCAAAACTGTTTTCGAAGTTGGCCAAGGAAATCACCGTTGCCGCCAAAATGGGCGATCCAGATCCCGATAAAAACCCACGCCTGCGCCTTGCCGTAAAAGAGGCAAAATCCCAATCCGTGCCAAAGGACGTGATCGAACGTGCGATCAAGAAATCCCAAGGTGGGGATGCGGAAAATTATGATGAAATTCGGTATGAGGGATACGGCCCCGGTGGCGTTGCCGTGATCGTGGAAACGATGACAGACAACAAAAACCGAACTGCATCCACCGTGCGATCCACATTCACCAAATGCGGTGGGAATTTGGGTGAAACCGGGTCGGTTGGTTTTATGTTCGATCGCAAAGGTCAGATTTTGTATCCGGCTGAGGCCGGGGACGAAGATGCGGTCATGGAAGCCGCGATCGACGCCGGTGCTGAAGATTGCGAAAGCAGCGAAGATGGCCACATCATCACCACAGGGGATACCGACCTTAACGATGTATCCACCGCCCTTGAAAAAGCCTTGGGCGAGGCTGAATCAACAAAGCTGGTCTGGATCCCGCAAACCACGACAGAGTTGGATCTGGAAGGTATGCAAAAGTTGATGAAGCTGATCGACACATTGGAAGATGATGATGACGTGCAACGCGTCACCGCCAATTTTGAAGCGTCAGATGAAGTGATGGCCCAGCTTTAGGGGCCATCCAAACTGAGAAAAATTTGGAAGGTTGGCCGGTCATGCCAACCTATTTGTTTTTACCGATCAGGTTCAGTTAATGCTGATTACAATGTCAGAGGGTGCGATGTTTGAAACACCCAATACCGTCAGGATTTTTTGACCATCCAATACCAAATCGACACCATCTGTTGTGGCGACTTGGGTCAGGGACGCACCGGTTTGGGCGGAATTAATTTGGATGTCCAAGGCATCAACACCTGGTTCAAAATCCGACAAGATCATGGGATCACCGCTGAGGTCGAACGCATCCAAATATAGTTGGAGTGTGTCGCTTCCTTCGCCCATAGCTATTTCAAAATCTTTCACATAAGGGCCAGAAATTGAAATCAGATCATCACCTGACCCCGCGTCCACATCTTCGCCTTCTGAATAGGTCAGAATGGTATCATCCCCTTGGCCACCGAAAAGCGCTGTGTTTTCTTGAAAGTCAGAAGTCAAAACATCATTGCCATCGCCACCATAAAGGGTTGCGCCGCCATCAATGAACCCGGATGAGGAAAGCGTATCGGCACCCTGACCACCATAAATTTCAAAGGTGTGATCGTCTAACCCGCTGAATTTTGAAATGCTTAGACGATCATCGCCATGGCCACCTTGAAGTTTTACATCAGATGTCGTTTCGGTTTGCCAAGCATCTTCGAGGGTAACGGTGTCATCGCCGCTGCCCATTTCAATGAAATCAGCTTCGATATTTTCGGCAAAATCATCGCCTTGGCCACCAAACACATTTTCGACGGATCCAGTAAACGTGTCATTTCCATCGCCCAAACTTACCAGTCCGGCAACCTTGTGGCCCGTTGAGACATAGTCGTTCCCATGGCCCGCGTCGATTTCGACGGTGTCGGTATGATCAAAGGAATCATGAGAAGATGTGATCCGATCATCACCGCTTGCTCCGTTGATAGATATCTTCACGGCCGCGTCGTTGTAAAAGTTATCGGCGTAAATGGTATCATCGCCGACACCCAAATCTGCATTCAAATCTTGATAGTTTGTGATGGAAAGCTGATCATCGCCAGAGCCAGAATTCAGCGTGCCACCTTCATATAGTATGAGGTTAAGATCCTCGTCACCCGCACCCGCGTAAAAGGTCAGATTTTCATTATGATCTTGATCGATTTCATCGCGTCCGCCGCCGCCATAAATGATATCGTTCCCATCTATGTCGACAAACCGATCATTTCCATCGCCACCAAATAGCGTATCGGACCCGCCACCAGATGCGTCAAGTGTGTCTGCGTCTGCCCCTCCAAATAGCTGATCGTTGCCTGCCGCCCCGGCCATTAAGTCTTTGCCAGTACCCCCGTAAAAAAGATCATTGCCTTCGGCCCCTTCAAGGGTGTCATTGCCTTGATCGCCGTACAATGTGTCGTTGCCTGAATTCCCATATAGGGCGTCATGGGATGACCCACCGTAAATCAGATCACGTCCGGCGTCGCCGTAAAGCTGATCCTCATCGGCATACCCATAAAGGGTGTCGTCCCAACCGCCACCAAAGGCCAAATCGGGGCCTTCACCGCCAAAGATTAGGTCTTTGCCGTCTTCGCCGTTCAAGAAATCGGCGCCATCATTTCCAAAGATGGTGTCAAATCCGCCGCCGCCATAGGTGGTATCCGCCTCTGATCCCCCTGATAGTTTGTCAGATCCATCAAGCCCATAAATCACATCAAAGCCCGCCCCGCCATTGATGGTGTCTGCGCCCAAATCACCGTCGGCGGAATCATCCCCCGCCCCGAGATAGATCTGATCATCGCCTGGGCCACCGATCGCGGCGTCATCGCCCGCACCCAGATTGATGGTGTCATTGCCGCTGCCTGTCCAAGCGCCTTCACCACCGGGGCTGCCTGTAACGTTCAAGTCTTGGGTTGCCGTGTCATCAATAAAAATATCGCCTGCGTTCAAGCTGACATTTCCGTTTTCATCAGGATCGATTGGATTGGGATCATCCGCAGGGGAGGTTGCCGTATCATCGCCCCCTGCGCCGGACAAAAGCAGAAATGGCAGCAACGCCAGAAAAAGCAAACTCAAACCCATGGCACACCTTCCAAAACGTGATTCCAAGGAAGGATATCTGGGGCAAGGCTTTCATTCCAACGCTTTTTACGAAACTTTTTGTTTCGCTTTGCACGCAATGGTCGAAGTTAGGCTAATTAATCCGCCACAAACACACCCATGACGGCACCGTTTCCATCCACCAGGAACACACCACCGACTTCGTCTGGGTTGCCCGCGTGATCCAAGCCATAGAATGTGCCGTTCACGCTGCTTGTTGCGCCGGATCCATAAAGGGTGACGGTTGTCCCATTCAGTTGGGTGATGACTGTGTTCCCGCTGAAGCCTGTGCCGTTGATCGACATGTCGGCAAGGATGATGGTGTCAAAATTCTGTGTCACCGGCAGGGCGGTTGTGCCAGAGGTTGAAGTGAAATCACCCATGGTCACGTTAACGATGCCTGTGCCGAAATCGGCCACAACGGTGGATGATCCCACGTGGCGACATTGGCAATTGGGGGAAAATTCATCCACCACGGCGCTGCCTTGATAGGTTGCTTGCCCTGTGATGGGCATATCAACCGGCTGTGTCACAGCGCCGATCACAACCACAGCGGAAGTTGATCCATTGGCAGTCACATAGTCCAGATTTCCAACGGTCAGATATTCATAGCCCCCTAAGGCGGTGTCGTTGCGGGTTGTGAAGGTGGTTCCGTCGGTTCCGGTGGCCACACCTTGGGTGTTCACACCATCCATGTCGGTCAATTGATGGTTCGGATCGGAAATCACCAATTGCCCTGTGGGCCGATCCATGCTGCCCGAAACGGTTGTGGTATCCAACCCGGTGGGCCCATTGCGGATGGCAGAACCACCAAGGGGCAGGGTAGCATTTTGAGTTGTGTCCAAACCTTTGTATTCATAACCAGCCGCGCCAATAACAGGGCCAGTGTTCGCCCCGCCACCGTTCGAACCACCCCCGGCTGAACCGCCACTGGTTGAACCGCCGCCGCAGGCCATCAGGGCCAGGCAAATACCGCCGCAAAGCGATGCTTTAGATAAAGATGAAATCATCAGAAGTGATCCCAGTGACATTCATGAAAATGATCGTCGTGCCTTCGGCTGAAAAGATGGTGTTGCCATCTGAAACGGTCAGGAAATCCTCAACATTATTTTCTGTGACAGAATTGAAGCCAGATAATTCCACCGTATCAATGCCCGCAACGAAGTCCGGGGTGGTTGGGTCCACGGCCATCGCTTCGGTCAATGTGGCGATTGAGTTTTGCCCTTCGTTGGGGTGAAACACGAATGTATCGGCGCCGCCACCGCCCATTAAGATGTCATTGCCGAACCCACCTTCGATACGGTCAGAGCCAGCTAAGAAAGTTGCAAAAGGATCGCCCATGATTGTATCATTCCCTGTTCCACCTGTCAGGGTGTCGTGACCGATCCCCCCTGTCAGCACATCAAATCCAGACCCACCGTCCAGCTGGCTGTCATCCAACCCAACCGACAATGTGTCACTTCCAAATCCGCCAAACAAATCAGATGATCCCACCACATCAATAATGGTGTCTTGCCCTGCATTGCCGGACAGATTGTTTTCGCCAGAATTCCCAATAATCAGATCATTGCCTGATCCGCCCGATGCGTTTTCGATCACAACACCGGCGGCGATGGTGTAACCGCCGTGAACCCCCGCCGCATAGGATACATACCCACCCCCACCGTAAGCCACTTGCAAGTTTGCTGGCAGCAGGTTGATGGTGGCGTTCAGCGTTCCGCCGTAAGAAATCGTGTCTGTTCCACCGGTATCCCAAATTGCGGAGTAATATGTTCCTACGCCGTTGAATTGGGCAATTTCATAGACATCATCGCCCATCGCATAGGTTTCATTCGCACCATAAATGCTTTGCAGGGCGGCAATATCCAGCGCCCCTAAGGTGCCCATGGCGCCATATGAAAATGAGGGTGTTTGCCCGCTGGGCCCGGTTGACCACCCTGAATTATAGCTCATCACCGTGAAGATGGCTTGGTTCAGATCACCTTCGCCGAAACCATACCGAACGAAAACGCCGCCGATGTAAAATGGCGTTACCCCCGGAAAGGTCAGGCCTTGCCCAATCGCGCCACCATCATGGGGGTGCATCAATCCCAAGCCATGGCCGAATTCGTGTAGAAACGTCTCAAAGCCGATGCCGCCTTGTTCCAATGCGGATCCTGAAAACCGGAAGGTGCCAGTGTTGAATATGCCCGTTTGTGGCCCGGTTCCGGGCAAGAAAAACAAAGCCGCCTCGCCGTTTGGCAGGGCCTCTGTGCCCAATATGAAATCGGCTTGGTTGATATCCGTTACGAAGTTGAACTGAATATCGACTGAATTTGAAATCTCTTGCAAGGCAGCTTGCGCTTGTTGCGCCTCGTATGCGCTCCACCCATTTGACGTGTGGTCGCCGCCTTCTTGGTCAACCCATGTTTCCCCATCACCGGCCAGATAAACGTTGATGACCGCACCACCAGACGTATCGACGTGGTGGCCGCTGTCCAACACATTTTCCAGATCAGGATGAAGTTCGGTCACAATGAAACCCTGCGCAAAGCGAAATCAGATGGGGCGAAAATCCCCCCAAATTCGGGCTTATTTGTGACAAATCCACGGCATTATGGGGCCAAGCTGTGGCGTGTAACGGCCGGTGTTTCACCAAACCATGCCTCATACGCGCGCACAAAACTGTTGCGTCGCCTGTACCCCAAAAGGAAGGCGATTTCTTCCAGATTAACGTCTGGAATGGCAACATAAGATTGCGCCAAACTTTGACGCGCCTTGGTGAGTTCGTTTTGAAAGCTGGAGTTTGCCTCTTCCAGTCTTCGCTGCAACGTTCGCCCTGACAGCCCCAAGTGTTTGGCCGCATCCCTCAGGGTGGGTTGCCCGCGAATTAACAAATGCACAAGGGCGGTTTGCACCCGATCTGTGATCGCTTGGGCCTGTGTCAGGTGTTTAAGTTGTTGCCGATAATCTTGTTGCAACCATTGCCATCCCTGCGGGTCTTGATCGGCCATCGGCAGGTTGGCCTGATCATGGGATATCACAAAACTTGGCAAGGGGCCGTTTGCAACATCAACGCCAACGAAATCGTTCAGCCATGCCGGCCCACCATTGGCTGCACTTGCCTTTGTGGGAACGATTTTCACACCCGTTCCACGCCGGATCATATCGATCAAAAAGCACAGCTCAAGCCGATGTAAGGCGGCTGGCATCGGGTGATCGGGATGGGCGGGTGCCACGGTCACCTGCAGGCCGTTCGAAGTTTCCAATAGGCTGAGCGCAAAGGGCGCCAACAGGGGCTTGATTTGGGATAAACGGTCAAGGCCAATTCGCACATTTGGGGCACATGACAGTGCCAAATGCTGACTGTTGAAATGAATATCTCGTGTGGCCTTTACCAGCGCCATTTCGGCGGGTTGCATCTTTGACATGGTCAATAGCGCGCCCAACAAAGCATAAAATTCAGAAGCATCCACATTTGTATTGGTTGTTAGAAATCCCGGGCTGACCCCCGCCGTTTCGCAGACTGTTCGGGCATCCACCTCAAACAGCTGCGCAATTTTCAGCAGGTTCGGCTTTGCGGGGTATTTCAAGGCAGGTGATGTCATAGGCGCAGTTTGCCAAAATATTGTAGGGCTTGTCGCCTGCATTCGAAGGATGGGTCCAAATTTGGCGTGAATTGAGTCTTGCGCACATCGGCGCAAGCCATAGTCTGTGGCGTGTGCAACAGGGACGAGGATCACATGAAACAGCTGTCAGTGAATGGAACATCCCACACCGTTGATGTGGAAGATGATATGCCCCTGTTGTGGGTTTTGCGGGATGAAATCGGATTAACCGGGACAAAATACGGATGTGGCATTGCGCAATGCGGCGCATGCACCGTGCATATCGATGGCGTTGCCGTTCGATCTTGCCAAGTGTCGATTGGCGATGTGCAGGGGGATGTAATCACCATCGAAGGGTTGGGAACGCCAGAAACGTTGCATGCCGTGCAAGAGGCATGGGTGGAACATCAGGTTGCTCAATGCGGGTATTGCCAATCGGGCCAGATCATGCAGGCCGCAAGCCTTTTGGATGTGAACCCAAGCCCCAGTGATGAAGACATCGATTTTGTCATGTCGGGTAATTTGTGTCGATGCGGAACATTCCCGCGCATCCGTGCCGCCGTAAAAGCCGCCGCACAAAAGTTGGAGGGGTGATTATGGGACGTCTCAAAACCATTACCCGCCGCAGCTTTTTGATTGGTTCCGCCGCCATTGGGGGTGGGGTTATGTTTGGCGCTTATCGCGCCGGTGTTCCATTCGAAAACCCCAATGCAGCAACCCTTGCCGAGGGGGAGGCCAGTTTTAATCCTTGGGTGATTATCAACAGCGAAAAGATCACCTTGATCGGGTCCCATGCCGACAAAGGGCAGGGTGTCATGTCTGCGCAGATTGCCTTGATCGCAGAAGAGCTTGATGTTGAGCTTGATCAAGTGGACACCAGTTTCGGTAAACCTGATAAGGCTTATTTCAACGGCGGAATGGGCGATGCTTTTGCAGGTTTCCCGCTCTATGAATACAATCAACAAACCGAACGGATGCGCGGATTTGTGGCCGGCGCTATGCGGGCGGCCCTGCCCATGATGGCAACGGGTGGTTCGTCTGCCATGCCGGATGTCTTTGACAAACTGCGGGTTGCGGGTGCGGTTGCGCGGGAAACATTGAAGGTCGCGGCATCCAACGTTTCTGGTGTGCCGGTGGATCAGTTGAAAACCCAAGGCGGGATGGTGATGTTCCCCGATGGATCCAGCAAGGCTTATACCGAACTGGCCGCCGCTGCGGCACAGGTTGAAACGGTGGATCCGGCCACAATCACATTGCGAGAGCCATCTGAATGGCGGATCATCGGTAAACCGCAAAAACGTGTTGATATTCTGGCAAAGTCAACCGGAACGCTGGACTATGGCATTGATTTCAAAGCGGAAGATATGCTGCACGCAACGGTCCGGGTGAACCCCAATCAAGGCGCTGTCATGAACAGTTTTGATGCCAGCGCGGCGAAAGATATGCGTGGCGTCAAAGAAATTTTCGAGATCACGGGTGGCGTGGCCGTGGTGGCCGATAACACGTGGCGGGCCATTCAGGCGGCAAATGCGATTGAATTCGATTGGGCCGCACCCAGCTATCCGATGCAACAGGCCGATCATTGGGCGGCATTGGAAGATGCTTTCGGACAGGAAGAAAATCTAAACGCAGAAGCCCGCGTTGTGGGCGATGTCGACGGCGCCGAGGGCGAGGCCGTGATTGCCGAATACAAATCACCCTATGTGGCCCATGCCCCGCTTGAACCTTTGAACGCCACGATCCTTGTCACCGACGACCGGGTTGATATCTGGGCCGGTCACCAAATCCAGATGATGACGGAACAAATGGTGGCGGGTATCACCGGGCACGACACCGAAAACGTGCATTTGCACAATATGTATATGGGCGGCAGTTTCGGACACAGGCTGGAGTTTGATTTCATCAAGCAAGCGGCCGAAATCGCCCTGCATATGAAGGGCACGCCGGTCAAAATGACCTATTCCCGGGAAGAAGATTTCATTCACGATTTCCCGCGTCACATCACCATGGGCCGCGGCATCGCCAAGCACAAAGATGGCAAAGTCACGTCAATGGACGTGATGATATCAGCGCAATCTGTCATGGCGTCTCAAATGGGGCGCATGGGGCTGAATTTGGATATGCCAGACACCCAGTTGCAAGAAGGTGCTTGGGATTATCCGATGCTGAACCTGCCAAATAACCGGGTGCGATCTTATAAGGTGAAACACCTTGCACCGGTGTCATCGTGGCGGTCGGTTGGGGCTGCACCCAATGTCTTTATTTATGACACCATGCTGGATGAGGTGATCCATGCCGCCGGGGCTGATCCAATGGCGGAACGCATCCGGTTGATGGGGCACGAACAATCGGTTCAGGTGTTGGAAACCGTTGCTGAGATGTGCAACTGGTCGGGTCATAAGGTCGGGCCAAACACAGGACGCGGCGTCGCTTATGGCTTTAGCTTTGGGGTGCCTGTCGCCACCGTTGTTCAGGTCACGAACACCGATCAAGGTATTAAATTGGACGAGGTTTGGGTGGCCGCCGATGTGGGAACAGTTGTGGACCCCAGCAACCTGGATAATCTGGCAACCGGTGGAACCGTGTTCGGGCTTGGTCACGCGATGAACTGCGAAATCACGTATAAGGATGGGGTTGCAGAACAAACCAATTATCATCAGCACGAGGCGATGCGCATGTGGCAATGCCCGCCGATCCATTTCAAGGCTTTGGAAAACATGCCAAAGGTGCGCGGGTTTGGGGAACCCCCCATTCCACCGGCGGCACCGGCCCTTGGAAATGCGATCTTTGCCGCAACCGGCCAACGCATTCGCGAAATGCCGTTCAACAAACACATCGATTTCGCATAATGGGGGCGAATATGAAAAAGCTTGTTTTGGCCGCAGCGATGGCCGTCCTTCCCGCGATTGGATTTGGGGCCGAAGGCGAAACCGTGACGATCGATCCCCCCGCCGAAGGCAGTGTCAGCCGCGAAGACGGCTTGTTGGCATGGGCCCGGATATATGAAGTGACAAGCCATCCTCGGTGTTCGAACTGCCATGTGGGTGAAGATAATTTTCCCATGTGGTCGGGGCCATCGTATGGCAAGGCGCGCCGGCACGGCATGAACATCAATGCCGGTGAAAGCCGGATTGGGGCGGAATATGTGCCATGTGCCACCTGTCATGCGTGGCGCGAAGAGGGCGGAAATGATGCCCCCCATATGGCACCACAAGTGGCAATGAACTGGCAATTGGCCCCGGTTGAGGCCGCGTGGTTCGGCAAATCCAGCGCAGAGATTTGCAACCAATTGCGTGATCCCGAACGTAACGGGGATCGCACCTATTTGGATATCGCGGGTCATTTGGATCACGATTTGATTTTGCACTGGGCCTGGACGCCGGGCGGTGGGCGCGAACCCGCACCATACAGTTTGCAAGAACATGTAAACGATGTTCTGGCCTGGGGTGTGGCAGGCATGCCCTGTGAAAACGACGAATAAGGATCCTTTGATATGACCAATTCATCCGCTTTGCGTTTGGCCGCCATTGCCCTGATTGTCAGTGCAGCCTTTCACCTGATCGCCCCCATTTTTGGTGGGATTGTATCGCAAACCTTGCAATTATTTTTCGTGGGTATTGTCTATCTTTTGGGCGCTTTGGGGTTGCTGCGCGGATGGCGTTGGTTGGGGTACGTCATGTTCCTGATCTTGATCGTTGGAATGGCCGTTTCTTTGTATACGTCATTCGCGCCTGCGCCTTTGCCACGATGGCTCTATCTGGGCATATTTGGTGCGGATTTGGTGGCGTGGCTTGGGTTGTTTGTCTATCTTTGGAAAAACAACCCAGACCGTTAATCGGCAACGCAGTTTGACAAAGCCGCCTGAAGTTGCGGCAAAACTGTTGCGTCATTGGGCCCTAAGATCACGGGGCTGGCGTCCACGATTGTTGCATCGCTTGCCAAATCAAGCGCCGTGAACAGATCTTCACTTTCGCTGGGGGCTTTCACAAAGCACTTGGTGTTTTGCGCGGCAGATTTCAGGGCACGAAGATGCGCAGCACTTGGCGCAGCATCGTGCGTATCTGTGACTGACCCAACGCCGTTTAATCCGAAGTCTGTTTCGACCAAAGCCCAAGCATCATGTGAAAAGACAACTTCCGTCTTGCCAAATGTGGACATGAAATCTTGAAACGCCGCTCCTTCGGATTTGATTTTTAATAGTGTGGATTTCAGATTTTCCTGCAAAGTGGCTTTTGAGGTTGGGTGTAACTTGATCAACATGTCCGCAATCAATTCCGCCGCATGTGACGCCTCTGAAACCGATGTCCAAAGGTGAATTTCATCACTTGCGTGATGGTCACCATGCTCGTCATGCTCGTCATGCTCGTCATGCTCGTCATGCTCGTCATGCTCGT